>CAWDZT010000010.1:0-93881 GCA_963807025.1 uncultured Candidatus Saccharibacteria bacterium | reverse complement strand
CAACTAGTCATAGGCTCCAGTACTGCCTCAATCCAATCCGCCTACATCGGCAATGGCGTTACCAATGCCACACCTACAGGATTCACTCTCAACGCCACAGGCGGCTCCGGCACGGACATCGCTGGTGCGTCCCTCAGCCTGGCTGGTGGCCGGGGTACCGGTACCGGAGCCGGGGGTGCTATTAACTTCCAGACTGCCGCGGCCGGTACTACTGGCTCCAGCTTGAACAGCCTGACGACTCGAGTCAGCGTGCCAAGCGACCTAGACGGCTTCACCTTCGGTTCTGCCGGCGACACCAATCTGTACCGCTCCGGTAGCGGGGAACTTACTACCGACGGCAATCTGGTCCTCCAAGGCGGCAGTCTGCTGACCAATCAAACAACAGCCAACCTGCTTAACACTACCGCTACCACCCTGAACATAGGCGGAGCCGTCGGGGCAGGCGGCATCAACCTAGCCGGAGGCAGCGGAGGTCCACCGGCTGTACCATAGATGGCGGCACCGGAGACCTGACCTGCTCAGGTAACATCACTGGCGCTGCCACCGGCACCGTAGGCTACTGGAGCAGAAGCGGCACCACCATACAACCTGCCACCGCAGGCGACAACATCACCACTTCCGGCAATATATCCACTACCGGAGTGGTACCCTCAGCGTGGCCGGCACTAGCACCTTCACCGGCCTCATCACCGCCAACGGCGGGATAACCAGTCCGGGAGCAGGTGCTTCCAGCGAACAATTCGGTAGTGGTGCTTTAGCTTCGGGCAATAACTCTGGCTGTAGGGTATGGCGCTTCGGCGGGGTCAAACACTACCGCGTTTGGGTATGGCGCCACCGCTAACACACTTATTCTACAGCCTAGGCAGCGGTACATCTACCGGCGGGGGCTCCAGCGTGGCTGTCGGTGTAGGTACAAGCACCGGCAGACGTACCAATGGTCGCGCTTGGCTACCAGGCTACAGCTGGCAACACCGGGGGAGCCATCGGCGGCAATGCTGCCAACTCCGGCGGTTATTATGGCTATAGCAATAGGGGAAAGTTCCTCTACTACGGCACCCCACCAGCTTGTTATAGGGGCCGAGGGCATGCCAAATATATACAATACGTATTCATCGGTAAGGTGGGGTAGCCGCATCGCCGCAGGATAGTATCTTTCCACGCCACCGGCGGTTCCGGCACGGACATAGCGGGCGCCAGCTCTGACACTGGCCGGCGGCCAGGGCTACCGGCACCGGTGATGGCGGGGACATCAACTTCCAGATCGCCGAAGCCGGTAGCACCGGTCAGCTCCCGAACTCCCTGGCCACCGTCTTCAGCCTGTCCGGCTCTGACGGCAACGCCACCATCACCAATGACCTGGCCATCCAAGGCGGCGACCTGACCACCAACCAGACCACCTTCAACCTGCTCAACACTACCGCTACCACCCTGAACATAGGCGGAGCCGTCGGGGCAGGCGGCATCAACCTGGCCGGCGGCTCCGGCTCCACCGGCTGTACCATAGACGGCTCCACCGGAGACCTGGCCTGCTCAGGCGACATCACCGGCTGCTTCCACCGGCACCGTAGGCTACTGGAGCAGCAGCGGCACCACCATACAGCCGGCCACCAGCGGTGACAGCATCACTACTAGCGGCGACATATCTACCACCGGCACAGGCACCCTGAGCGTAGCCGGCACCAGCACCTTCACCGGCCATCACCGCCAATGGCGGATACCAAGCCCGGTCGGCGCAAGCAAAAACGAAGCCTTTGGCCAAAACGCCTTACATCTTGCCACCGGTAACTATAATACTGCTGTCGGATACAGCGCACTTAGCGGCGATACAACAGGTACTAACAACACCGCCGTTGGTTACGGGGCATTGTTGAGCAATAATACAGGTAGCTCCAACATCGGTATTGGCTACCAGGCTCTCAACTCCAACACATCCGGCGGCTATAACGTTGCTGTAGGCCATTATGCGCTCCGTCAAAATACCACCGGTGGTTTCAGTACGGCAGTCGGGTACTGGAGCCTTAAGAACAACACAACCGGCTCCAACACCGGTCTGGGCGACCTGGCCCTTTACTACAACACATCGGGCAACTATAACGTTGCCGTTGGCGGCAACACCCTGCAAGGAACTACTTCGGTAGTTGCCAGCCTGGGCAGCATTACCGGCGGCAGCGGGTACACCAACGGCACGTACAACAACGTTACTCTGACTGACGTTTCGGGGCCGATGGCAACCGCGCCCACGGCCAACATAACGGTCTCCGGCGGCGCCGTTACCTCTGTGACGCTGGTTACGTATGGCACGGGCGTTGATTCTACTACGGTGCTTTCTGCGGCGGCCGCCGACATCGGCGGCACCGGTTCCGGCTTCAGCGTACCAGTCGCCAGCGTCACAGCCGGACAGTACAACACCGCCCTGGGCTACCAGGCCGGTTATACCACTACCACTGCCAATGCCAATGTTACTGGCTCATATAACACCTTCCTGGGCTACAACTCCGGACCGGGCAGTACCACGCAGCTGCAGAACGCTACCGCTATCGGCGTTAACTCGGTGGTCAGCCAGAGTAATAGCCTGGTACTCGGTTGCGCCAGCGGCACCAACGGCTGTACGACTAATACCAAGGTCGGCATAGATAACGCCACGCCAAGCTATACGCTGGATGTCGCGGCGAGGTAAACGCCAGGCACCGGCTTCTTCCTGAACGGTACCCGGGTAGTGGATACCAGCCCAATCTGGTTAACATCGGTACCGTTACCGCCGCCGGCCAGATCACCGCCAACGGCGGTATCACCAGCCCGGGTAGCGGCACCGCCAGTGAACACTTCGGCGCCAGCTCAAGCGTGGGGAGTTACAACTACGCTACTGCGTTGGGCAACGGCGCTACAGTAGCAGGGAACGGCGGTATCGCTCTGGGCTACGGTGCCACCACCACGGCCGCTAACCAGCTGGTCATCGGCTCCGACAGTGCCGCTATCCAGAACGCCTACATCGGCAACGGCGTGACCAATTCGTCGCCATCCGGCTTCACCCTACAAGGCACTGGCGGCTCGGGCAGCAACATAACGGGCGCCTCCATCACTCTTGCCGGTGGCACTGGTACTGGCTCAGGCTCAGGCGGCAATATCAGCTTCCAGACGGCTAAGTCGGACTTCGTATCGGACTTTATTTCTACCGGTAGTACGCCAAGAAGAATAGCGATTGACGATAATTATATCTACTGGTCGGATCCCGGCGACGGTAATATAGGCCGTGCCAACCTGGACGGCACCGGCGTGGACAATAGCTTTGTCACTGGACTGGGTGGTAGCGGTCCGAGCGGCCTGACGGTCGATAGCAATTATATCTACTGGACCCAGCCCAATAGCCCTGCAGTATCGGCCGCGCCAACCTGGACGGCACCGGCGTAGACCAAAGCTTCATCACCACAGGCGTTGGTCTTCCGTACAGCGTGGCGGTTGACAGCAACTATATTTATTGGGCTAACGGCAGTGGTAACACCGTTGGCCGAGCCAACTTGGACGGTACTAGCCCGACCACCTCTTCTCTGGCGGCGGCGCTCTCCGGGGGATAGCGATAGACGGCACCTACATCTATTACACCAATAGCACCCCCAATACCATCGGCCGGGTTGAGCTGGACGGCTCTACGAATAAGAACAATAGTTTCATTACAGGGGCTAATTCTCCACAAGGCGTACACGTCGATGGTACCTATATCTACTGGGCGAACAATGGTGACGATACCATCGGCCGTGCCAACCTGGACGGCACTAGCGTGGACAACAGCTTTCTGACAGGTACTGGTATAGATACCCCGGTTGGTGTCACGGTTGATGGTAACTATTTCTATTGGTCAAACAGCGGCAACGATACCATCGGCCGGACCAATCTTGGCGGCAGTGCGGCCGCCGGTACTGCGATGACGGTCGCCAGCTTTCCGGCGCTGACGGCTCAGCCCTGTTCCAGAATTCCTCTGACTCCACCACCGCCTTCCAGATCCAGAATGCAAACTCTGACCCCTTGTTAGTAGCCGATACTTCCAATATGACCCTCTCTGTCAGGGCGAAATCTACACAGTCAGCTGACATACTAAGAGTTGAAGCTTCTGACGGCACATCATATGTTGCCGTAGGTTCTTCGGGCGGCATATTGTCGCGCCGCACTGGGACAGGACCAGCGACCAGCGCTTATGCAGCGCGCGGACTTAGCGATACTGCTAACCGCATCAACATACAGGCCGGTGGAACCATAGAATGGGGCGATGGCACTAATTCTCCAGACGTACAACTATTCCGCTCGGGCGCCGGCTCCCTGGCGGTGAAACCCACTCAGCGGTAATGATTCCACCACCGCCTTCCAGGTTCAGGATGCCAGCAGCAACAGTATCTTCAACGTAGATACTTCCAGCAATGCCATCACGCTGTTCGGCGGCGTGACCGGCGGGACGTTGACTACTGATATCGCCGGCACGGCCACCAGCAACGCCGTCTGTCACTCCGGCGGTTCCGGGGTGGCGGAAAACGTCCAGCTGGTCGCCTGTACGGGCAGTATCGTCGCCGACTATGCCGAGAAATACCCGGTAGCCAGCGGCGCGAGCTATGGCGATATCGTGGCTACCGGCACCAATACGGTCAACACCTACGGCGAAGACTCCGAGGGCAGGGTAGACTGGAATGACGTGAACGGCCAGGTCACCCAGCTGGTCAAGTCGTCCGCTCCGTACCAGTCCAGCACCGTCGGTATCGTTTCCAAGAACTACAATAACTTCACCTCGGCCGGTAACAACATCAAGCCGTGCGGATAACCCCATGCCCGTGGCCCTGAACGGCCGCGTACCGGTCAACGTCTCGCCCGGCTCCGATGCGATAGCGCCGGGCGACTACCTGACGACCTCCGGCGATAGCGGTAAGGCCATGAAGGCCACCGGCGCCGGCTATGTCATAGGTAAGGCGCTGGAGGCCTGGGATCCGGGCTCTGGCAAGACCCAGGTGATGGTCTTCGTCGAGCCGGGCTACTGGCCCGGTCCCAGCCAGACCAGCTACATCCAGAACGGCGGCAATGCCACTCTGGCGGGCCTGACCGTCAGCGGTTCGGCCGACTTTGCCGACCTGAACGCTTCCGGCACGGCCACCATCAACGACCTGACGGTTACCACCTTCAATGCCGGTACGGCCACCATCGGCACGCTGAGCGTCACCGGTTCGGCCGAGTTCGCCGGCAACATCACCGTGGGCGGGCATATCATCACCGCCGGCGGCCAGCCGACGGCCCAGGCCCAGACTGCGGCGGGCGGCACGGGCGCCGACGTATCCGTGGACGGTACCGACACCACCGGTACGATTACCATAACCACCGGCTACGCGCCTTCGGCGGGCGACCTGGCCAAGATACTGTTCAGCAAGACCTACGGCCAGGCGCCGCACATCGTCCTGAGCGCGTCCAACGGCAAGGCCGCCGGCCTTAAGTTCTTCAAGGGCTCGACCTCTGCCACTGACTTCATGTTCAACGCCCTGGATGCGCCACAGGCGAACACCACCTACAAGTTCGACTACTTCATCGCCCAGTAAGGCAATGCGGATGCAGCAGGCACACAAGGGGGCCAAGCCTGTACGTACAGGAGGCTTACCCTGCGCTAAAACCCCACGTCAGAGAACCGTTTCTAGATACCAGACTGTTGCAAATCAGACAGCACAAGGGGCTTGACCGCCCCTGTTAAGAAGCGTATAATTATATGAACGCTTGAGTTTAGGTCCAGGCTAGTCAGCCGGGCAATTAGGCAGAAAAGTTGAACGTAAACTCAAGCTTGAATGATAGGGAGGGTGCTTTTAGGCACCACCGCGTATCAGCAAGTTTCCGAGTTTAGCAATTTAACAATTAGGTCGACGGATCACCCCTTTAACAGGGTGATTCAAAGAGAAGCAATGGACGACGGAGTCGGAGTTACTTAGGTAATCACCGATGACCGGTCAATTGCACTTTAGGCTTGGTGCCGATCTTCACCGAACGGTAGCCAAGTCAAATCGTAAAAAGTTACTCAAGCGCACATAACGGATGCCTTGACGTAAGATACCGACGAAGGACGCGATGAGCTGCGAAAAGCTCCGGGGAGCAGCCAAATATGCTTTGATCCGGAGGTGTCCGAATGGGGAAACCCGGCCAGGGTCATACCTGGTCACACTGGCCTGAATATATAGGGTCGGGTAGTGGTAAGCAGGGGAACTGAAACATCTTAGTACCCTGAGGAAGAGAAAATAACCAATGATTCCGCTAGTAGTGGCGAGCGAACGCGGATCAGCCCAAACCTTAATGACTTTCATCTGGCAATTTGCCGGATGGATAAGTTGGTAGACGAATGTTATTAAGGGGTTGTGACCTGCAAGTAACCTTTTGTTACCCTTTTTATGAAGGGTTGCAAAAGGCGCCGATGCTACCATCAATCGGCATAAAGTCATAAATACGTAATGCGAGTAGAACCCTCTGGAAAGTGGGGCCACAGACAGTGAAAGCCTGGTATACCAAGTTTTACGAACTTTATCACTTGCAGAGTCGAGTAAGTCGGGACACGTGAAACCCTGACTGAATCCGGGAGGTCCACCTCCCAAGGCTAAATATATCTTACGATCGATAGTGTACAAGTACCGTGAGGGAAAGGTTAAAAGAACCCCGGAAGGGGAGTGAAATAGATCCTGAAATTGTGTGCGTACAAGGAGTCGGAGCCCAGCACCTTTGTCATCAAATTTGACAACGGCTGGTTGCTTCTTAAACTAATGTTAAATTTCTTTGAACGGAGATGGGTGGAATATACAGTGGAGCTGTGCTTTACGTCTATATTCTGCAGAGTCTTCGGAATAAGCGACATATCTACTATGGTCAGACCAACAATCTAAAGAGAAGATTAGGTCAGCATAATGCCGGCGAAAACGTTTCAACGAGACGTTTGCGCCCCTGGAAAATCGTTTATTATGAGGCATATACCTCACGAAGATTAGCGTTAGCAAGAGAGAAGCAGCTAAAACATTACGGCCAAGCGAGAACTAAGCTTAAGAAACAGCTTGGTTTCCCGAAGGCCATAGACCAGTTTAATCGTTCATTCGATTGAACCGGACCGTTGTAAATGTTGATGGTAAAGGTGCTGGGTGACGGCGTGCTTTTTGTAGAACGATCCAGCGAGTTAATTCATGCAGCAAGCTTAAGACATTTGTCGTAGGCATAGTGAAAGCGAGCCTGAATAGGGCGAATTAGTTGTATGGATTAGACCCGAAACCAGGTGACCTAACCATGGGCAGGTTGAAGCGCAGGTAAAACTGCGTGGAGGACCGAACCGCAGCATGTTTCAAAATGCCCGGATGACCTGTGGTTAGAGGTGAAATGCCAATCGAACCTGGAGATAGCTGGTTCTCCTCGAAATAGCTTTAGGGCTAGCGTCGTACGGTAGCTGACTGGGGTAGAGCTCTGTTTCGGAATGGGGTCCTTACGGATACCCACCCTTGACAAACTACGAATACGGTCAGTGGAACTACGGCAGTTAGAACGGCGGGGCTAAGCTCGTCGCTCAAAAGGGAAACAGCCCAGACCATCATCTAAGGTCCCTAAATTTACGCTAAGTGGGAAACGAGGTGGGATTTCTTCGACAACGAGGATGTTGGCTTAGAAGCAGCCATTCATTTAAAGAGTGCGTAACAGCTCACTCGTCAAGAGATCCCGCGCGGAAAATGTAACGGGGCTCAAGCGTAGTACCGAAGATATGGGTCTCCAGCACCTTACTTAGCATTGTTTACAACATCGCGTATGTATGTAAAAAATGCTAAGTAAGGTGCTGGGGGCGGTAGAGGAGCGTTCCTATCGCGCCGAAGCGAAATCGCGAGATTCCGTGGAGCGTTAGGAAGTGAGAATGCTGGAACGAGTAACGATAAGGCAGGTGAGAATCCTGCCCACCGAAAGAGCAAGGTTTCCTGGGCCACGATAATCGTCCCAGGGTTAGTCGGTCCTAAGCCGAGGCGCGTAGCGTAGGCGATGGACAACGGGTTAATATTCCCGTACTAGCGTAGTCTTGCCGGATGTGCGCGGCATATTAGTTGGAGCGGGTTCACGGTTATACCCGTCTAAGCAGGAGGAACGCCTGCGAATGAGACGACCTTATGGTCGGATTCCAGTAAAAGTGCTGACTAGAAAAGCATTCCGGCGCGTGGACTATGCTATCCGTACCGCAAACCGACACAGGTGCTCAGGTCGAGAAGACCAAGGTGTACGAGTGATTCTTCGTCAAGGAACTCGGCAAAACAGCGGCCGTAACTTCGGAATAAGGCCTGCCCAGCACCTTTCTGGTCATGATTTACAACGATGTAATTCGTGGTTAGCAAGGTGCTGGGCCGCAGCTAAGGAACCCATGCAACTGTTTACCAAAAACATAGGTCTGTGCTAACACGAAAGTGGATGTATACGGGCTGACGCCTGCCCGGTGCCGGAAGGTTAAGGTGAGCTGTGTTTAGCAGCAAACTGAAGCCCCGGTGAACGGCGGCGGTAACTATAACCGTCCTAAGGTAGCGAAATTCCTTGTCAGGTAAGTTCTGACCTGCACGAATGGCGCAATGATATGGGTACTGTCTCGACGAAGAGCTCGGTGAAAGTGCATTGGCGGTAAAGATGCCGTCTGTCCGCAGCAGGACGAAAAGACCCCGTGCAGCTTTACTACAGCTTGGCATTGAGCCGGGTTATGACATGTGTAGCATAGGTGGGAGGCTTTGAAGCCGCCGCGCTAGTCGGCGGTGGAGCCATCAGTGAAATACCACCCTTGTCATGATCTTGTTCTTACCAGGACCACAAACTGCCCATGAACCGCTTCTAGCGACATCGTCGCATATTTCCCCGACACCTAAATTACGGTGTCTCAGAAATATGCGCGAGTCGCTAGTAAAGCGATTCAGGTACGTTCGCAAGAGACCGTAAATTAGGTCTCGGCGCGAATGTATCTGATATCGCCTAAACGGATTCGTGGATGTTTCTGGTTCTGGGACCGTGTCTGGTGGGTAGTTTAACTGGGGCGGTTGCCTCCTAAAGAGTATCGGAGGCGTTCAAAGGTTGGCTAACTACGGATGGAAATCGTAGTGATAGTGTATACGCATAAGCCAGCTTGACTGTGAGGCCTACAAGCCGAGCAGGTACGAAAGTAGGAGTAAGTTTTCCGCTGTCCGTACATTTCATGTACATGAGAGTGGTATCGGCAGCGCTTTCGGATAAAAGTTACGCCGGGGATAACAGGCTTATAGCGCCCAATAGTTCACATAGACGGCGCTGTTTGGCACCTCGATGTCGGCTCATCACATCCTGGAGGGGGAGCACCTTCCAAGGGTTCGGCTGTTCGCCGATTAAAGTGGTACGTGAGCTGGGTTCAGAACGTCGTGAGACAGTTCGGTTTATACCCGCTGTGGACGCAAGGAAATTTGAGAGGAGTTGGCCCTAGTACGAGAGGACCGGGTCGAACGCACCTCTGGTGTATGGATTGTTCCACCAGGAGCATTGTCCAGTAGCTATCGTGCGGACGGGATAAGCGCTGAAAGCATATTAAGCGCGAAGCCTCCCTTAAGATAAGATTTCCCTATGACCTCCCTGAAAGACCATCAGGTTGATAGGCGCAAGGTAGAAGCATGGCGACATGTGTAGCCGAAGCGTACTAATAGAGGCATTGACTTTTTACGCGCAATTGACCGGTCGTCGGTGCTTACGAAGCATCGTAGCACCAGTACGTTCATTAGCTTCTTAAGAACCGTGCCGCCGCCCGCTTGGGTGCCGGCCCAGCACCTTTCTACGGAAAGGTGGCCGGGTTGGTGCCCATAGCCCGAGGGCAACACCTGTTCCCATGCCGAACACAGCAGTTAAGTCTCGAAGCGGTTACAATACTTGGGGTTCACCCCTGGGAAGATAGCACGGTGCCAAATTTTGAAAAGGGTCCTCGAAAGAGGGCCCTTTTCTATTGACAGGTAACCAGTAGCGTGATATCATAAGCATAGTTTCGAGAGAAATCAGAGGGTTTTCCCGCAAGGGAGAGCCTTTTTTTATACCTCTCGGGAGCAGACTTATAAATAATAAGGGAGAGCTTACGCAATGGCAGGAACCAAAGCTGGCGGCCAAGCCGCCGCCACAACCAACAAGACGAAGTACGGCAAGGACTTCTACGCCAAGATCGGTGCCAAGGGTGGCAAGATTGGCCGCACCGGCGGCTTCTACGCCAACCGCGAACTGGCCCGCAAGGCCGGCGCCATGGGCGGCCGCATCAGCCGGCGCACCAAGAAGGCAGCCTAACCTTAAGGGTTAATCTCGCAGGAAAATCTCCGCTTTAAGGGCGGAGATTTTCCATAGGAATTATTAAGATAGGAGCATAATGTCCGAGACCGTACCTTATATGACCGTCCACCGGCACGTGCAGAACGTAAGCCAGGACTGCATTGACTTGGCCCGGGGTCGTCTGCTGGGCTACGAGGGCCAAGATCAGCGGCAGTGAAGAGGAGATAGCCGTAGACGGCCTGTTCAAGCACGCCGACCAGCTTAAGGCACTGGTACTGAGCAAGGGAGAGTTCCTAAGGGTACAGCGCAGGCTTGGTGACGACAGGATGAACGAGGCCGACATCGAGACGCTGGAGGACAGGCTGGCCGAAGCGCTATTAGACCGGCCGGGATCACTGCGGGTTCCGACACTGCCGGCCGAGTTAGGGCGTTGGGGGAAAAGGCCGCGGTTCAAGCTGGACGTGGCATACAGCCCCGAGATTGCAGCCGAACGCCGGATAGTCCAGAGTACCATCCTGGGTTACCTGAATCTGGACCCTGGCCAAATACCAAAAGGCTGGTTCAGCCGGTCCAAAAGGATAGCGCCGATCACTGTGGCGTCTTCGGACAGCGAAGAGCAATTCCAGCTCCTGCTGAAGTTTAAACGTATGCTGGGTGACGAGCGGGAAAGAGCGGACGGACCTCTGCTACCCAACATAACCCTGCTGGGGGAGCTTGATCCCGATACCGGCTTTGAGCCGATCAGCGATTAACCGCCTGGGCTGAATCTTCCGACTGGGGTATCCCTTTGCTCCGGCGGTAAGCGCGACAGAAACGGCTGGCCGTCACTCGCCATATTGCGTGGCAATTAAAACAACGGTAGTGGACAAAATCCCCCTGTTGGAGTGATTTATTTCCGCATGAAGGGCAGATGCTACGTTTATGCAGCCAGTCGCGGTAAGTGTCCAGGCTGTTCTGGATGTGGTCTTCGTCTATGGAGAGGCCGAGTTCGCCGGCCACGCGCCGGGCCCGTTCCCAGGCGTCAATCTCTAGCCTTAACAGTTCAAAGTCGGCCCTGTACGACTTGTGGCCCGCCAGCGCGTGGCCGGTCTCGTGCAATACCGACCACTTGGCCTTCCTGCCTTTGGCGGCGGCTTCGTAGACGATCTCGCCGGTCTCCGGAGACCAATAGAACTGGTTGCCGGCCTTAAACTTGAGTTCAGGGAACTTCGCCCGCAGTTCAACTATTGTCTTTTCCATCGCCGGCCTGTTTAAGCAATTCGTAACAACCGTGGAGAACGGCTTCGTCCGGATCCTTTGCCGCCAGTACATCTTTGGGCTGGCGGACGTTGGAATGCAGATGTTCCGCCAGGTAATCCGTGATAACGTCTTTGTACCGGTCGGCGTAAGCGCCGACGCTGCCGCCCAGGATTATGACTTCCGGCTGAAGCACCGAACATACAGCGCCTAATCCGTAGGCTATAGGTTCGCCTACCTTGCGCCATTCCTCCGGATCGGTAATCTGTTCGGCTCGTTTGTGCAAGTTGTCTACTACTCCCCGCCCGCCTGCAAAATCTTCCCAGTGGATTACCTTGCCATTGTGTTCCAGGGGCATTTTGCCCATCTCGGTGTCCTGCAGGGCCGTGACCAGGCGGCCGTCATGCACGAGGGCGCCACCTATGCCTGTGCTTATGGTCAGAAACAGTACGCGGTCGCTATACCGGTCTTTGATAAGCAGGGCCTCATACAGGCCGGCTAGCCTGGAGTCGTTTTCTATGGTCACAGGCTTATCGTTCACGAGCTTGGAGATATCGCCCCTTATGGGTTTGTCGCGCCAGGGCAGGTTGCCAAGCGAATGGACGATGCCGGCGGTGCGGTCCAGCAATCCCGGTATACCGGCGCATATCTTGTAATCATCCTCCAGCTTCAGTTGTGACAGGTTGTCTGCCAGATCATGCAAGAACCGCTCGTAATCCTTATCGGTGGGGAAACGGCGGCTGTCGGTTATCTTGCCGTCGTCCGACAGGGTGGCCACCAGCGTCTTCGTACCCCCGATATCAATCCCCAAATACATGTTATGAGTTTATCACAACCGCCGCTATGCGCCGGTACACCCGGTGGCGTTGCGTGCCAGGGGATTATCAGATACAATAGTGGTAATCTTGGAGCAATTTAAGCGGCGGCGCTTACGGGACACCGCCCGGGGTAGCTTCTGGGAAATACATTCGAAGGAGGCATGTAGAGCATGTCAAAAGCAATCACTATGGATGAACTGCTTGAAAGCAGTGACATCAAAGGTCTGGCCGCCGGCGAGGTCGTCGAAGGCAAGGTCACGGACGTAAAGAAGAACGAGGTCTGGATAGACCTGGGCGCGCGGGGCGTAGGCGTGGTTCTTAGGCGCGAGATCGGCTACGGCCAGAAGCTAGAGCAAGACCAGACGGTCACCGTCAGTGTCATCGATCCGGAAATGGAAGAAGGCTACGCCCTTCTTAGCATGAAGCGGGCCGCCAAGGACCGCGGCTGGGACGAAATTCAGCGTATACAAGAGGCCAACGAGATAGTAGAGGTCGCGCCTTACGACGCCAACAGGGGAGGCCTGCTGGTCGAGCTGGAAGGCATACGCGGCTTCCTGCCCGTATCACAGCTGGCCGCAGGGCATTACCCGCGCGTATCCGGCGCCGACAAGGACGAGATACTGCAGAAGCTCCACGCCCTTACCGACAAGCCGCTCAAGGTCCGCGTGCTGGACGTCAGCCGCAAGGACAACAAACTCATCCTGTCCGAGAAGGAAGCTGTCAAAGACGAGATGCACGAGCGCTTCGCCAAGCTTAAGGTCGGCGACGAGGTAGAGGGGATCGTAACTGGGGTCATAGACTTCGGCGCGTTCGTCAACGTCGACGGTATAGAGGGCCTGATCCACATCTCCGAGATTTCCTGGGAGCGCGTGGACAACCCGCGCAACTACGTCAAGGTGGGCGAAACCCGCAAGGCCAAGATTATCGCCATCGACAAGGACCGCCTGAGCCTCAGTCTCAAACAGATGAGCGAAGATCCGTGGCTGGAGCAGGTCAAGGCCTTCAGCAAGGGCGACATCGTAGAGGGTAAGGTCACGCGCATAACGCCGTTCGGCGCCTTCGTACAGATCAGCCCCAGCGTCGAAGCCCTGGTCCACGTTTCCGAGATGAGCGACGACGAAGATGTCGACCCCGAAAAGCTGTTCCAGCTCAACGAGAAGAAGCAGTTCAAGGTGCTCGACATAGATACCGACAACCGCAAGATTGCCCTGAGCCTCAAAGAAGCCAAAGCCAAGGCAAGAAGTCCGATGAGTAAATAAGGATCGGCCCAGCACCTTTGGACAAAGGTGCTGGGCGGAAAGGAGTGTCGATGGCAGAGTCAGCAGAATCAACCACGCAGACCACCATAGAGATCGAAGACATGGTCACCGTCGGCACCCTGGCCGAGCGGCTGTCCATACCCGTCGCCCGCCTGATAGGCGAGCTGATGAAGAACGGGGTCATGGCTACAGTGAACGAGCGCATCGACTTCGACACTGCCCAGATAATCGTCGAAGAACTGGAACTTGGCATAGAGCTTAAGAAGAAGCCCAGCACCTTTGCTGGTAGCAATAACAACGTTGTTACCGGTGATGGCAAAGGTACTGGGAAGCGCGAAAAACCAGTGGCAGGCAAGGGCGCCAAGGAGCGGCCGCCCGTCATAGCGGTTATGGGTCACGTGGACCACGGCAAGACCAGCCTGCTGGACGCCATACGCGAAACCGATTTGGTGAATGACGAGGCTGGCGGCATCACCCAGCATATCTCGGCTTATCAGATCAAACACAAGGACCGCCCCATAACCTTCCTGGATACCCCCGGCCATGAGGCTTTCGCCGCTATCCGCGAGCACGGCGCCATGCTGACCGACATCGTGGTGCTGGTGGTGGCCGCGGACGATGGCGTGAAGCCGCAGACGGTCGAGGCAATCCGCTTCGCCAAGAAGGCCGGCGTGAAGATAGTGGTGGCCGCCAACAAGACCGACAAAGAAGGCGCCGACATCAACCGGCTCAAACAACAGCTGTCCGAACACGACCTGCTGACCGAAGAATGGGGCGGCGACACCATCGTGGTGCCGGTATCCGCCAAGACCAAGAAGGGCATACCGGAACTGCTTGATATGCTTTTCCTGGTCACCGACGTCGAGGAGCTCAAGGCCGACGTCGACGCGCCGGCCCGCGGCTTGATAATCGAAGCCCATGTGGAACAGGGCCGCGGCCCGGTAGGCCAGGCCCTGGTAGAGACCGGCACCCTTAAGAAGGGCGATTTCGTCGTGGCCGGCGGCTCTTATGCCAAGGTCCGCAATCTGGAAACTACCGACGGCAAGCCTCTTCAAGAGGCCACGCCGTCCATGCCGGTGGCTATCACCGGCTTCAAGACCCTGCCGGAGTTCGGCAACGAGTTCGAGGCCGTCGCCAGCGAGAAGGAGGCCCGTCAGAAGGCGGAGGCCGCCGGCGCCAAAGCGGCCGCCGGCCGCATGGACATCGGTTCCGGCGAACTCATCCGCATGATCAACCGCAACAACGAGATCGCGGAGCTGAAAGTCATCGTCAAGGCCGACGTACAGGGCTCGCTTACCTCTGTCCTTGACAGCCTGAAGGCGCTGGAAACCGATGAAGTATCGGTGCGCGTGGTCGGCTCAGGGGTAGGCCCGGTAGGCGAGAACGACCTGCACCTGGCCCACACCTCAGGCGCCATCATCTACGGCTTCAACGTCAGGTTTGCCCGCGTCCAGCCGCAGCCAGGCCTCGCGCGACAAGATAAGCGTACGCATGTACAAGGTCATCTACGAACTCATAGACGACGCCAAAGAAGAACTTACCAAACTGCTCAAACCCAAGATAGTCGAGAAAGAACTGGGCCGCCTGCAGGTCAAGGCGCGTCTTCAAGACCACCAAGACCGACATCATCGCCGGCGGCGAAGTCACCAAAGGCAAGCTTGTCGGCACCGGCGCTGGCCCGCGTCACCCGCGGCGGCGATGAGCTGGGCGAAGCCGAGGTCATCGGCCTGAAGCGCGGTCCGGCCGACGCCAAAGAGGTGGTGGAAGGCGAGATGTGCGGCATCGCCCTTAAGACCGATAAGAAAATCCTGCTTCAGGAAGACGACCGCATAGAAGTCTTCACCCGTGAGGCCGTAGGAGACGTAAACTTTGATACAATGGGCTTATGTTAAAGATTGATAATAGCTTGCTGGAAGAAGTGGGACTGGCATCATTGCCGGCTTCAGAGAAGAACAGCTTCTTAAAGCACATCTACGAGACACTCGAGATGCGCGTGGGTATCCGCCTGGCCGATCAGATGACCAACCAGCAGTTGGACGAATTCGAGAAATACTTCGAGGCCAAGGACGATGCCGGCGCTTTCAAGTGGCTGGAAGCCAACTTCCCTAACTACAAAGAGATAGTCCAGCAGGAATTCGACAAGCTCAAGGCCGAAGTCGCCCAGACCGCGCCCCAGATATTGGCCGCTTCTCAAGATAAGGCGGCGGCCGGCCAAGCCGGCCAGGGCCAGGCTCCTGCCGGAATGCCGGGCGCTCCCTCGGGTGCTCCCGCAGTCGGTACCACTGGCGTTCCTGCGCCACAAGCGCCACAAGCGCCGGAGCAGACACCATCTGCGGGTCCTCCAGCCGCACCGCCTCAACCACAATCGCAACCGGCTCCGTCTCCGCCGCCTGCTCCAGGTCCCGGCCTTGCGCCGCCTCCTACCCAGCCCCTGCCTGGTTCGTCACCGGCCCCTGGCCCGGCCACACAGCCACCTTTTAATCCTCAATCGCCGGCCCAACCGGCTCCGCTACCCCCGCAACCTGATCCTGCTCCGCAGCCGCCACTCCCTCCGCAACAGCCTCCGGCAGGCCCCAGCCCAGTCAGTAGCCATTTAGTTTAGTGATCGTTGCAGATATGACATTCCTGCCCTCTGTTACAACATGTCAACATGTAGCTCGACGTTTTTGACCTCCAGGCGTTATGTATGCATAGCCCCATGGGCGTAAGCCGGGTACCCATGTAATACCGTATGCCTAACCATAGGTATGCTAAGGGTATGTTTAATGGATGATGAAAGGAGGATCCTACTAGATTCCTGCATGGTCCTACTTACACTTACAGTCAGGGCTACTTGGCGCTAAGACCCTGCCGCGCAACCACCCGGCCAGCGCTAAAACCACTCGGACTCTGCTAACCTCCCCCTTAAACAAAACCGCTAACAAGCCGCAAGGTACGCTTTAACATATACCTTACTCCTAACCCTAAAAACGTCGAGCTACATGTTGACATAGAATCACCCCTGTTAGGGAATGTCATATCTGCAACGAATGGTTAGAATTTGTGGCCGGCCAGGAAGGCCGCGGCTGTCATCTCGCGCTTGCCGGCCGGTTTCAGCTCCATGATTTCCAAAGAGCCCTTACCGGCACCGACCATTAGACGTTTATTCTCGGCGTGTATCGAGCCGGGTTGAAAATCTTCGTCAACGGCGCGTGCCTTGGTGATTATCACGTCGGTGGCACCTAGCTTCGCGTGGCTCTTCGGCCAGTCGGCATAGGCTCGCACTTCGCGTTCCAAGCGCAGGGCCGGCTTCGACCAGTCAACAGCGCCGTCCGCCTTCGAAAGCTTGCGCGAGAACGTCGGCTTTATGTCGGGTTGGGGGTAGGGCTGTACCTGGCCGGCGACGTAGCGCGGGCAGCGTCTTTACCAAAAGGTCATGGCTGGCGGATATCAGCCGGTCTGTCAGCCCAGGGGTCGTGATGTCGCCGGGAACCGGTACCCGTTCCTGGGCTATAAGCCGGCCCTGGTCCAGCTTTTTGGCTATGAGCATCAGGCTGACCCCTGTTTCGCGGTCGCCGTTCAGGATGACGGCACTTATGGGGTCGGGGCCTTTCCAAAGCGGCAGAAGGGAAAAGTGGCTGTTCACGATACCGAAAGGGAAGTAATTGATGACGTCGGGCGCCAGGATGATGCCGTGGTCGATGATCACGCCCAGTTCGCTCTTGAACGGACTGGTCCGCGAACAGCTTGGAGGCCTCTTTGGTGCTGCTGGCGGTGAAGGTCTTCAGGCCCAGCTCTTCGGCCAGCGCCAGCACAGGGAAGGGGTATTTATGATGGGGCGGGCGCGGCTTGGTGACCACCGCTTCGACCTCGAAGTCGCGGGCCAGCAGGCGCAGGCTGGCGGCGGCTACCGGGCCGCTACCAAAGAATACTATTGTCTTTGACATCTTTTTCATAATCCAGCGGTTCCAGTTTGCCGTCCTTGCCAAGGTGATAGAAAGCTTCCGGGTCGCCCTTGATGCGGTCGACGAACACCGTGCCGTTGCAGTGGTCGATCTCGTGCTGGAAGATGCGCGCCAGGAAGCCCTCGGCCGTCACGCGGAACTGTTTGCCGTTCAGGTCGAGCGCCTTCACCTTGACCTTGGTGTGCCGCGGCACCTTGCCGTACACGTCGGGTACGCTCAGGCACCCCTCGAAGTCGGCCTTGATCTCGCCCTCCAGCTTGGTTATCTCCGGATTGATGAACACCGTGAAGTCGTGGTTGTCCTTGTCGCCGTAGTCATCGCGCACTACCACTATCTTATAAAGCCGGTCGATCTGGACGGCGGCCAGTGCCACCCCGGTCTCGTGGGCGCGGCTGGCGTCCCAGTCCAGCGTAGCCTCCTGCATATCCTCGACTATCCGCTTTATATCGCCGGTTATGATGCCTACACGCTTGGATTTCTGCCTGAGGTGGGGGTTCGGCAGGGCGATGATGTCTTCTTTGGTCATACTCTGGTCAAGTATACCCTGTTTTTTTAAAGCAGGTCTAGGGGGTCGATGTCGTAGGACCAGCCGGAGGGCAGGTCCTCGATTATCTTGAGTAATTCGGGGCGCTGGCGGGATTTGACCACCAGTTGCCATTGGTATTTGTTCTGAAGACGCTCGTAGAACGACGGTGCGGGGCCTTCTATGCGCACGTGTGCACCGGACTCCTCTATATCTGATTTAAGAGTTTCGGCGGCCGTACGGGCGGCATCGATGCTGGCGCGGCGCACGGTCAGTTTTAGCAGGTAGCAGAACGGCGGGAATACGAATTGCTTGCGCGAGGCCAGCTCGGTCTTATAAAAGCCCTCATAATTGCCTTTTACGGCGGCCTTGATGACGGGGTGGTCCGGGTGGTAGGTCTGGATTACGGCGTGCCCGGCGACATGTCCGCGGCCGATTCGGCCCAGCACTTGGCTTATGAGCTGGAAGGTGCGTTCCTCGGCCGAGAAGTCGGGCATGTACAGGCTGGTATCGGCCAGCAGGACGCCCAGGGTGCTAAGGCGCGGCAGGTCCAGGCCCTTGGCCAGCATCTGGGTGCCTACCAGCACGTCCACGTCGCCTTTGGCAACGGCTTCGTACTGCTGTTCGAAGCGTTCGGCGCTGCGGGTTATCCGTGTCAAAACGGCCTATGCGGGCCTGCGGCCAAAGACGCTTGACCTCGTCGGCGATGGCCTTGGTGCCGGCGGTCTTGAACATTATGTCCGGATGGCCGCATTCAGGACAGCTGGCAGGCGCCTTGGCGTGGTAATTACAGCTGTGGCAGCGTAGTTCGTGGCGGTCGCCGTGGTAGGTGAGCGGCACGTCGCAGTGCGGACAGGCCGCCTGCCAGCCGCAGTTCTCGCACAGCACCAGGCGGGCCGTGCCGCGCCGGTTCAGGTACAGTAGGCTCTGCTCACCCTTGGCCAGCGCGGCTTCCACGGCCTTTACTAGCTCCAGGCTCAGGTAAGGCGAGCGGCTGAACAGGGAATGGTCCTTGCGGTCCACCACGCTTACTCTGGTGGCGGCATGGCTGTGTTCGCGGGCCAGTTCGGTGAGCCTGATTACCGGTCGGCCTTTCTGCTCAGCCAGATAATAATCGCTGACCGAAGGTGTGGCAGAACCCAGCACTAGCGTCGCCCGGGTAGCGCCTGCTAGGTAGGCGGCTACGCGGCCAGCCTGATACTGAGGGGCCTGTTCCTGCTTGTAAGCGGCTTCGTGGGCTTCATCGAGCACTATGAGGCCGGGGTCCTTGACCGGACTGAACAGGGCCGACCTCGGCCCAATGACGACCGACGGCCCGTCTGATCTTAAGATGTCCAGCCAGGCGTTTCGGCGCTCCGCCGGGGTCTGTTTGGAGTGCAGTACGACCACCCTGTCGCCGAAGACTTCTCGGAAACGAGCGGCCAGCTGTGAGGTCAGGCTGATCTCGGGGGTCAGGATGATGGCGGATCTGCCGCCGCTCACGGCTTTGGCGGCCAATTCTATATAAAGCCTGGTCTTGCCGCTGCCGGTCACACCGTGCAGAAGGTAGGTATTGCGTCCCTCCATGGCTTTGAGGGCGGCCTTCTGCTCCTTGGTGGGCGACGGCAGATCGCCCAGGTCCGGCTTGGCCGGGCCGGCGCCGGGCGGTTTGGTCCCGGGCAGTTTGGCGGGAAAGTTCGCCGGCAGTAACTGCTGGGCAATCAGTCCCAGGGGCGCCGGGTAATAGGCGGACAGCCATTCCGCTAGCTTGAGCAGATGCGCCGGCAGAGGCGGCAGATCCAACGCTTCCGTGATGGCCTTGGTCTTGAAGCGGGGCTTGCCGGCGGTATCCGCTACGATGCCCAGGACAGTGTGTTGCTGGAGCTGGACGCGCACGATCCGGCCGCGCCCCAGACGCTTCTCCGAGGCGTATGTCAGCGCCTCCTTGCCGTGGTAGCGGCTGCTCCTCACCAGTACCGAATAGTAGTGCATGCTTTCAGTATAGGCTAAACTGGTAGGCGTGAAGCAAAGATCGCTGGTGAAAATCGTCGCATTTAATCTATTGACCCTGGGACTGTACGAGTTCCGGTGGTTGTCGCTCACGACCGTAAGGAACTGATTGCGGCTCAGCCGGCGCCGTATACCGGGCGTGGGGAAGCTGGTATTACTCAGGCTCCTGGCCGTGGCCGTCTTCCTGCTGGCGGCCTGGAATCTGTATATAGCCGTGAAGCCTCGCCCCGCCGTCGAGAAGCCGCCGGCTGCCTGCATAGGCCGGTACGATACGGATCCGGCCTGCCGCCAGGCCGTAGACAGCTACTACGAAGGCGGCCACCAGCTCAGAAGTCTGCTGATATTCTTCGTCTGCCTGTCGGTGCTGGCGGCTATCTATTGGTTCAGCCTGAGGTGGCTGGTGCCTTACTGCGAGGCCGTCGAGCGCGTGACCGGCACCGAGCGCAGACAACACGCTCATATATCCTGCTGTTGATGTACTCGCCGGGCATAGGCATGCTCGTCATGCAGGACCGCTTCAATCGCGCTTGCCGAAGCCGTTGGCCGGCACCTGCTGCCGGCTAGACTCATGCCACTCTGCTCTTAATCCGAAGGTGTAAGTACAATGTAGCAGTACCATTGTAACGTTACACTCGACATAAACCCCCTGAGGACGCATATCGATCATTCGTGGCCGATTAAAGCCACCGGGCTTAATTAAAAAAGTAATTCAAAAAGATTGTTGCCAAATTTTATTTCGGACGCTATACTACTTATCAACGTTGTTTGGATAACAATAATGCTTAGAGGCAAGTTTTAAATGCTGGACGTATTCATAACATCACGGGTGAGGCGCAAGATCATCGTCATCTATGCCAAATACCCTGATTTTAAGACCCATGTACGGGGGCTGGCCAAGCTTATCAAAGAGGACGCCGGCAACATCCAGCGTGAACTTAAGCGGCTCGAGAAGGTCGGATTCCTGACCAGCGAACGCCAGGGCAACACCAAAGTATATTCCACCAATAAACAGTTCCCGATCTTCCGTGAGCTCCAAAGTATAGTGTTGAAATCACAACGCGCTAACCAGCAAAAGCGGATATCCAGCTAAAGAGTTGCAAATTTAACCTCTGTTGTAGTACAATAGCCAACCTATGATACAAGTGACCCGCAAAGACGGCAAAGAATCGACTGAGAACCTCCTGCGGAGGTTCAACCGCAAGGTCCAGCAATCCGGCGCCATCGCCATCGTCAAGCAGAACCAGCATTTTCAGAAGCCGCCCAGCAAGCCGGAGCGCCGCAAGAAGGCCATCATCCGCCAGCATAGGAAGGCCTCAAACTAAAGAAGATCAAGCTCGGCATCCGCTAGGCTTGAGGTAGCCGCGGATTAACATGCCGGACCTCACGCTAGAGCAGAAGCTGGAACAGGATATCAAGGACGCCCTGTTGTCCGGCGACAAGGTGCGCGCCACCACCTTGCGCACGCTCAAGGCCGTATTGCTGAACGAGAAGGTGGCCAAAGGCAAGCGCGAATCGGGTCTGAGCGACGAAGAGGTCCAGGCCGTGCTGACCAAGGAATCCAAGAAACGCCAGGAAAGCGCCGATCTTTATAAGCAGGGCGGCAACCAGGCCAAGGCCGAGGCCGAACTGACCGAAAAGACCGTCATCGATTCATATCTGCCCGAACAGCTCGGCGAGGCCGAGATAGCCAGCAATGGTGGACGAAGCCATCAAAGAGACCGCCGCCATCGGCGCCGCAGGACATGGGCAAGGTGATCGGCCAGGTCAAAGGCAAGGCCGGCGCCGCAGCTGACGGCGCCACTGATAGCCCGCATAGCCAAGGAGAAACTGCAGTGATACTGATGATGGGCATAGCCGGGTCGGGCAAGGGCACCCAGGGGAAGATGCTGGCCGACACGCGCGGCTACCATCTGGTATCCATGGGCGAGGTCCTGCGCATGTACGTCACCGGTAAACAGCGCGAAAGGATGCTGGCTGGCGGCCTGTTGGACGACCAGGAGATCATCAAGATAGTCGACGGGGTACTCGAATCGCTGGACGACGAGGAAGAAGTGCTCATGGACGGCTTCCCGCGGACCGTGGCCCAAGCCGAGTGGCTGATTAAGCAGGTCAAAGCCGGCCGGTTCGACCTTAAGGCCGCTTTCCATCTGGTAGCCTCGCGCGAAGCCGTGAAGAACCGCCTGATGAAGCGCGCCCGTATCGATGACGTCGAATCGGCCATAGAAGAGCGTTTCAACGAATATGAACGCTCCACCGCGCCGCTTATCGAATGGCTGTCCAAGCACGGCGTCAAAGTCCTCGAAATCAATGCCGAGCGCACCCCTGAAGAGGTCAACACCGACATAATCAAGCACCTATGACCACACGCGTAAAAACCAAATCGGAGATCGCCGCCATGCGCGAAGGCGGACGCATGCTGGCTACGGTACTGGACATGCTTACGAAGAAGGTGGAACCGGGCATGTCCACCAAGGACCTGGCCGTGATCGCGGCGAAAGAACTGGAGAAGCTCGGCGGCATCCCCAGTTTCAAGGGCTACCAGGGCTTCCCGGACGTCATCTGCATATCGCTTAACGACGAAGTCGTCCATGGCATACCGCACCCGAACCGTATGATTGCCGACGGCGACATCGTCGGCCTGGACTTCGGCGTCACCTATAACGGCATGATTACCGATTCGGCCATAAGCGTCATAGCCGGCAAGCCTAAGACCCGGGGGCACATAAGGCTCCTGGAAGACACCAAGAAGGCCATGGAAGCCGGCATCGCCGCCGTGCACGACCAGGTGCGCACCGGCGACATCGGCGCCGCTATCCAGGACTCGCTCACCAAGCTCAAAGGCCGCCATTACGGCATCGTGCGCGACCTGGTCGGGCACGGCGTCGGCCACCAGGTACACGAAGACCCTAACATCCCCAATTATGGTCAGCAAAGGCACCGGTCCGTGGCTGTCCAAGGGCATGACCATCGCCATTGAACCCATGGTCACGCTGGGAACCGAGAAGGTGCACATGGCTCCCGACGGCTGGACGGTGCTTACCAACGACAGCAAACGGTCCGCCCACTTCGAGCACACGGTGCTCATTACCGAAGACGGCGCCGAAATCCTGACCGTAGTCAGCTAACAGGGCCTACTCGTGCCGCAGAGCCTCCACTGGGTTCAGTTTGGCGGCCCTGTTGGCCGGATACAGGCCGGCCAACATGCCTATAAGGGTGGTGGACCCTACCACGGTGAAGATGAGCCATATAGGCAAGTGGATTATGTTCCGGCCTATCACGGCATTGGTTGCCAGCTGTTCATTTATGAAGATATTGGCTAGCAATATGAGCCCGTAGCCCAGGCCTATACCGATTGCGCCGCCCAGGAAGCCGAGCATGGAAGCTTCGACGGTGAACAGGCGGCGCACGGTGGAACGCTTGCCGCCAATCGCCCGGATGATGCCGATTTCGCGCGTCCGCTCCAGCACGGCCATCACCATGGTGTTGACGATGCCTATGGCGGCCACTACCAGCGCTATACTGCCGATGCCGGCCAGGATGAAGCTGATCACGTTGAAGACCTGCAATTGGTCGTTGACGTAGCTGTTGGCGGTGACGGCGCCGATGCCTAACCGGCGTATCTGCTTGGCTACGGCTTCGGCGTTGTCTGGGTTATCGACCTTGATTACTAAGGTAGAATAACCGTTTCTGGCCAGCAGACTATCCGATGCCAGGGTAAAGTGCGGCGTCGGTTCTCCGCCCCTTGCTGGTCGCCGTACTTCCAGGTCGTGTAGGCCTGTATGTAGGTCGCCTGGTCGGGCTTTGGTAATCTCGTAGAACTGGTTCTTTAGCAGGCCCTGGGCCCATTTAAGGGGTACGAACAAGGCGTCGCTATCATCGGATTCTACGCCTACTATGGTCGCTTTAAGTGTGCTGGGCTTCTGCTGGCCCGCTATCTCATCGGCCTGGCAGCCGTTCTGGCACTTCTTGAACTGGATGAGCGGTTTGGGCAGGGTAGCGCCCTGGCCGGTGAAGTCGCTGCCGGTAGTAAGTTCGACCTGTTTGCCGATTATGTCCCCGTATCTTTGCTTGTAGCCCCATTTGTCGGCGTAATGCTGGCCGATGATGATCTTGTCCGGCGCCACTGTCGGACCCAAAATCATTGCCGGCCACGAATATATGCTTGATAATCCCGTTCGGCGCGTAACTCTTGGTGCCGTGGTCGGTCTGTTTGTGGCCGTCCAACGTAGCCGATTCAAAGATGTTCACGTTGGCCGTCGGGCTTATGCCGACGACATGCCTGATCGACGAGATCTGCTGTGCCAGGTCGTTGGTCAGTTTGGTACAGCTCTGACACGGGCGAGCCCTGCTGGGCCTGTTCGAAGCTAAGGCCGGGTTGGGGGTTGACCACCACTTGCGACAGCTTGTCGGTGGCCTTGAACTGGTCGTAATAAAAACCCTTGGTGCCCATGACCAGTGCCACCAGTATGGTCACGCTGGTGGTGGCTATGACTATGGCCAGGATGGCCAGCACACTGCGCGACTTTCTGGTTCACCATGTTCCTGAAAGCCAGCCGTACGTAGTCGGTGGATCGCACACCCATGGTCTACACCTTCAGCTCCGTTAGCTTGCCGTCGCTCATCTGTGCTATCCGGTCCGCCAGATGGGCCATGTTGGGGTCATGCGTGATTACCACCAGGGTCGTGCCCTGGTCGTTGATTTTCTGCAGGAGCTGAAAGATCTCGAAAGTACGGGCGGAATCCAGGTTTCCGGTAGGCTCGTCGGCGATTATGATCTTGGGATGTACTACCAGGGCTCTGGCTATGGCCGCCAGCTGTTGCTGGCCGCTCGACAGCTCGCTGGGCTTGTGGTCCATCCGTTTGGCCAGGCCCACCATCTGCAGATATTCGATGGCGCGTTTCTTTCTTTCGTGGATGCTTACGCCCTGCAGAACCAAGGGCAGCATAACGTTATCCAGTATGTTGTAGGCCGACTGAAGATGGAAAGACTGGAACACGAAGCCTATGGTTTGGTTGCGGTAGACCGAAAGGGCGTCGTCGCGCATATTGGATAGGTCCCGGCCGCCGACTACGACGCTGCCTTTTGTGGGCGTGTCGAGTCCGCTGATGACGTTGACAAGGGTAGATTTGCCGGAACCGCTGGATCCCGTGATGGATACGTACTCTCCCTGCTTGACCTTGAAGTCGACATTATTAAGCGCATATATGGTCTCGCCGCCCAGGTTATACATGCGGCTGACCTTTTTTAACTCGATTATCGGTTGTTCTGCCATAAGCGCTTTCCGTTAGTATACATCATGTTTCTTCTTGGTTGGAGTGACGGTACTGCCTGCTGCGGCCGGCGCTCCGTACGGATATGCCGTCCATAGGTTCATCAGGAATCACGCTGTTAGGTACATCAATCAGGCCTTCGCTTTCTGCCAGGGCCTCCAGACGCCGGTGCCGCCAGACCAGAAGCATGCCCAGCAGTATGCCTATCACCAAGCCGTACAGCATGGCCTTTAAGAATTCCTTGGCAGCCGCCAGTAGGCTCTGGCCAGCCGGCAGCTGTTTAAGGAAGCTGAAGATCTGGGAGGGCAGACCGTTGCTGGTGTTGTCGGGCAGGGTGAAGGCCCCGTTGTTGCCACCCCGGATATTGTTGATTAGCGCGGATTGTGCGAGCAGGAAATTGGTTATCGTGGAGGTCGCGCTACCACCGTTGTCGGGGTAGCATGACGTGGGGTTGAAGTTCCAGCCGCTGTTGTTGCCGCTGTCGGTGCTGAAGCAGGCGTCGATGGTATTGCCCGTGTTGGAACTGTCCGACACGTCGACATAAGACACGTCCGATCGTACCCTCGGCGTTGACCAGCCATTGTGTGCCTGGCGTACCCGAGACCAGGCTCAGCAGATTGTCGTCTGCTCCCTGGAGTGTCAGCTTGCCCGAGACGGTCTGGGTACTGCCGGCGGCGAAGGTCAGGGTATCGGCGGAAGACACCGTCTTGGTCAGGTTATAGAAGGCCGTACTGCCGGAAAGGGTCTGGCCGGAGCCGTTCAGCACCACCGTGCCGCCGTTGGCGATTGAAGGTACCGCTGTTGGCAAAGTTACCGGCCACCGACATGGTGCCGCCATTGGCAGCAAAGGAACCGTTGTTAGTAAAGTTGCCCGCGAACGTCGAACTGCCTGACGGAGCAGTGAGACTGCCGCCAAGAGTGAAGTTGCCGTTGACCGTGAATGGGCTGTACGAGCCGAAGTCATAGGATCCGTTCACAGTCAATGCGTTTGTCGCCAAACCGGTAAGGCCGGATAGACTGCCGGCTCCGCCCAGCGTCAAAGTCCCCGCGGTCGTCAGCGTGCCGCTGCCCGACAGGGTACCGTTCAGGCTGATTGATCCGCCGCTGTTGGCATTCGGGTTACTGCCTAGCGGCAGACTGCAGTTAGTGCCTACTGTCTTCGTGCCGGAAGCATTGGTGAAAGTGACACGGTTGAACGTCTTATTACCGCACGACAACGCGGCTGTTCCCCCGTTAAAATTAACCGTGCCGCCATTGGCGCTGAAAGTCGAATTGCTCTTAAGCGTGAAATTGCTGCCGAAACTGGCCGTACCCGATGGCGCGGTGAAACTGCCGCTGGAGTTCAACGAGAAGTTGCCGCTGACCGTGAACGGACTGTACGAGCCGAAATTATGAGTGCTGTTGACGGTCAATCGAACTGGCCGCCAAGCCGGAAAAGCCGGACAATACACCGGTAGAGCCGGAGGATCCGGTGCTGGAGCCACCGCCGTCACCAGGCCCCGTCGTGGCGTAGCCCAGTCCGGAGACACTGTACGAACAGGCCTGAGACGTCCTGGCCCTGGCCGCCGGTATCACCGGCGGTACCGCCCTCCGTAGGCCCGGCGCTGTAACTGCTTGAGGTATCCCAGGCACTTTCATTCATGTGCCATTGCGATATGGCTCTGTCTGAAACATCCCAGCCGCCACCGGACAAGGCTTCCGTTCCTGAACCGCTATTGTATCGGTCTGTCACTTCGGCATCGGTCAAAGCGCCGTCGTATAACACCGCATCGTCAAGATAGCCGGTTATCTGGTAAGTGGAACTGCCGGCCGCCCCTATGCCAGCGAAAGACGTGTTGGCGCTTGGCCCGGAACTTCCGGTAACGCTGTATTTTGTACCGTTGATATACAGGTAGTACGAGCCGCTGTCATACTTATAGACGACGTGTTGCCAGCCGCCGGTGCTGAAAGTCGGAGTAAAAGAATGTAGCGTGTTGCCTACTCTTATATACGGTATGCCCGAACTGGTATAGCCGACCTGTAGGTTTAGGCTGTGAGTGTTGTCCACCATCCCGAAAATACGGGGGTTCGTGCCGCTGGTCGTAGTCAGGTAAAGCCATGTTTCAAATGACCAGTCGCTTGTCAGGTCGATCAGATCGCTGTCTATGGCGAGATAATCATTCGAGCCGGTAAAATCGCCCGCATGACTACCTAGCTTGACGGGTGAAGCGGTAGTATCAGGGCTATTAACCGGTGTGCCATCAGCACTGCCTACGCTATCTGTCGCCAGTGATGGCGGAACGTTGGTCGAGCCGATACCACCGCCACCGCCACCGCCCGTGTTGCCGGAAGCGCCGAAGCCAGGCGCGCCGTCATAGCCGCCGTCTCCGCCGGAATAACTGCCGCCGTTGGCATTGCTGCCGTCGTTATAGGTACCTCCGGAGCCGCCGTCGCCGGTTATGGTAGTAGCGCCTACCGTGACGGTGGTGTTTCCGCCGTCACTGCCGTCGTTGGTATCCGTACCCCCGCTACCGGCTGTACCCAGGCTATAAGTGATCGTATCGCCCGGCGTGACCGAAAATGTCTGATAAACGGTTCCCCCGGCCCCACCTCCGCCACCGGCCCCGCTGTTATTATTGGTGGATCCGGCGCCGCCGCCGCCTGCGCCGATGGCCCAGACTTTGATGCTTGAAACTCCGGCCGGCACCGTGTAGGAAGTGCCGGAAGTCTTCACCGAGTCAGCGCCTACATCGGGCGAGAGCACTACCACGCCGCCGCCGCCATCACCGCCGACTCGGTTCGTGGTTGTATAGCCGGCTGCGCCACCACCACCACCACCGTAAAGGCCGGCTCCGCCGTTACCGCCATAATAACCGGCTCCGCCACCCCCGTCGCCGAAGCCCGAAGCGTCCTCGCCGTTTATGTTGTTTGACGTACTGCTGGAGGTACCCAGGGTCAGAAGGCCGCTGGTAGTAAGCGTGCCGCTACCGCTCAGAGTACCTTGCAGGTCGATCGACCCACCGCTGTTGGCGCTAGGGTTGGACCCCATAGGCAAGGTGCAGTCAGTACTTACGGTCTTGGTGCCGATGGTGTGCGTGAAGGTAACACGGTTGAACGTCTGGCTACCGCACGACAACGTGGCCGTACTGCCATTGAAGTTTATCGTCCCGCTGTTAGCGCTGAAAGTGGCGCTGGAATCTAGAGTGAATGTGCCGGCAGAACTGAAGCCGTTCCCGATGGCGCGGTGAAACTGCCGGCTGGCACTCAAGCGAAAATGCGCCGCTGACGGTAAACGTGCTGTATGAGCCGAAACTTAGCGGTGCTGTTAACGGTCAAATTGTTGCCGACAAGCCGGAAAAACCCGACAAAGAACCGGTGGAAAGATAGCCTTGGTCGGAGATGCACAGCGAATAGCCCGGAGACGTCACTGCTCTGGCCGCCGTCATCGCCGGTGTTGCCGCGTTTGAGTGGCGTTGCCGCCGCCGATACCGCCGCCACCGCCGCCGCCGTTGTCGCCGCTGAAGCGCCGGAACCGCTCCCGCCGGTGGTCCCGCCGTCTCCGCCGGTATAACTGCCTCCTGCGGCCGTAGCGCGCGGTATTATACTTACCGCCCGTGCCGCCGCCGCCGGTTATCGTGGTGGCGCCTACCGTAGCCGTCGTATTGCCGCCGTTAGAGCCGTTGCTGGCGCCGGATCCGCCGGCTCCCGCCGGCTCCCTAAACTATACGAGACGGTATCGCCTGGCGTAACAGAAAATGTTTGATATACGACTCCGCCCGCCCCACCGCCGCCGCCTGCACTTGAGTCTGATGTACTGACTCCCGCCCCGCCGCCGCCTGCACCGATAGCCCATACTTTTATACTTGTAACCCCGGCTGGCACCGTCCAGGAAGTGCCAGAAGTCTTTACCACGTTTGAACCGCTATCAGGGCTGATGGCTACGACGCCTTGGCCGCCCGTACCGCCGGCATGGGCTAACTGGCCTCCGGCGGCACCACCGCCGCCTCCACCGTACAAGCCGTTTCCGCCTTTGCCGCCGTACCAACCGCCACCACCGCCACCGCAACCGAAGCCGGATGCGTTCCCGCCGTCATGGCCGGAGTCATAACCCGATAGCATTACCGCCTGCGGCACCGGGACATGATCCGCCTACTCAGCGTCAAAGTCCCCCCGGTCGTCAACGTGCCGCTGCCGCTAAAAGTACCTTCCAAGGCTATCGATCCGCCGCTATTGGCGCTGGGGCCGGATCCCATCGGCAAACTACAATCACTGCCGACAGTCTTAGTCCCGCCGGTGTGGGAGAAGGTTACATTGTTGAAAGTTGCATTGTTACAACTTATGGTAGCCGAGGTCGTGCCATTGAAGTCCACTGTCCCGGTTCCGGCGTTGAATGTGCCGCCAGACAGCGTAAGGGCTCCGCCCACATGTAGCGTTTGACTGCCGGCGCTGAACGTGCCGGCCGCCTGAGAGAACGTGGAAGAGACGGTCAGACTGCGGCTCAGGCTGATAGTACCCGTATATCCGGAGTTGATGTTAATGGTCGTTATGGTACCGGTGAATGAAGCATCGACCGTCGCGCTCTTTGTAGAAGTGCCGTTGAACGTTACCGTATCGCCGGAAACGGGACAGATGTTGCTGCTCCAGTTGTCGCAATCACTCCAGTTATTGGTCGCGCCTCCGCCGTCCCAGGTATACGATGCTGCGTAGGCCTGGTGGGGCAGAACCAGCAAGAAGGCATCGGCCGAATAGCGCTAGAAGCGTGGCCACGCAGGCGCTTCGGAACGCGGGCGGGCTTCAGCGATTGGCAGCCAGGTAGCCCGTATCATAGCTTCTGCCTTCTGCCGCCGGCAATGTCGAACGGTTTTATGACAACTTTCTTGCCGCGCCGCTCTACGATTACTTGCTGGCCCTTGGTCCACCCCAGTTGAATGGCGTGTTCAATAGGAATGCTCACACTCACCGTGCCGCTGCTGTTTCTGGTTAATCGCCGGACCAGCCGGCTATGTAGAGGAACGTTGCCCATTGTTTGGTTTTGCTTTTTTGTTCGGAACCTCTGTTAACTACAATACGGAAAAGCGGATTTAAAGTCAATTTTTTATATCCAAGCAAAAGCGCTATACTATGCCATAAGGTTGCAACACCAACATGAACAACCAAAACCAAGAGCATTTCATAGGCCTTGATATAGGCACCTCCACGGTACGATGCGTGGTAGGCGGCTTCGACCCTAACGGCAGTAATCTGCCTTCGGTAATAGGCCATGGCCAGGCGCCCAACCAGGGTATGCGCCGCGGCGCCGTGGTGCACGTGGACGAAGTAGCCGAAGCCATAACCAAGGCCGTTACCGAGGCCGAGCGTATCTCCGGCGTGCATATAAGGAATGCCACCGTCAACGTCAACGGTGCGCACGTCAGCGGCCAGGACTCCGAAGGCGTCATCGCCATATCCGCGGCCAACCGGGAAATCACCCCGGAGGACCGCCTGAGGGTAGAGGAGGCCGCCACCATCGTCAGTCTGCCGCCCAATCGCGAGATCATCCAGTTCTTCGCCAAGAATTACAGTCTGGACGGCCAGAAGAACATCAAGGACCCGGTAGGTATGCACGGCGTGCGCCTGGAGGTGGATGCCCATATTGTCACCGCGTCATCGCCGAACCTGCGCAATCTGGACATGACGCTCGACAAGGCCGGCATCGCGCCCAACCACCACACCGTATCCGGCCTGGCGGCCGCCGAGGCCGTGCTCACGCGCCAGCAAAAAGAAGCCGGCACGGCCCTTATCGACATCGGCGCCGGCACGACCAACCTGATAGTATTCGAGGACGGCGAGGTCCAGCACGTAGCTGTCATACCCATGGGCGGCCAGCACATTACCAACGATTTGGCCATCGGCCTGCGCACCGACCTGGACATAGCCGAAGCCGTCAAACTTCAGCACGCCAGCCTAAAAGAGGGCGGTCCGCACCGGCAGAACGTCAGCGTCAAGATCGGCCACAAGACGCACCACTATGACTTCGAAGAGATATCCATGATAACCGGCGCCCGGGTCGAAGAACTGCTGGAATACGTGAACAAGGAACTTCAGAAGATCAAGCGGGCCGGCAAACTGCCTGGCGGCGTGGTCATCACCGGCGGCACGTCCGCCTTGCCGGGCATAGACGAATTCGCCCGCGATCATCTGGAACTGCCGGCCCGCGTCGGCAAGCTCCATAACGTCGGCGGTCTGGCCGACACCGTGGAAGGCCAGGATTACGTAACCGTGGTGGGCCTGATGCTGTTGGATATGCTTCTGCTGCCCCAGTTACCTCCTGCGCACGGCAGGGGAGGCGCCAAAGGCCTGGGCGGGGCCGGCGGCCGGCACGCCCGCGCCATATTGGACGGTATGTTCCGCCGTTTCAAAAGCTAAACGGCTTTGCCCGCGGATATGACATATCTGCCCTCTGTTACAACATGTCAATATGTAGCTCGGCATATTTGACCTTCAACAGCCCTGCACCTATATCAGCATCGTAGCGAAGACACACGGCAATGACGCATACCTTACCTTGGACCTTAAAAACGCCGAGCTACATATTGACATAAATCACCCCTGTTAGGGAATGTCATATCCGCAACGGTACGGTGCTCGAACACAAAATTGCTTAAGGTTCATGCGCACAGCCAAGGCGCCGCGTAAAAAATCGGTCTGCCCGGACGTGGCGGCGAAATTGCAGAAAACTACCGTATAAATTTGTTGGACTTGGGGAAGGCGCTGGGGTATACTGACAGCTATACAATTTGAGCTTTTTGCGAGGGAAAATCATGGCAGAAGTTGTTGAGCCGGCTATAGAGACGTTCGCTAACATAAAGGTCGTAGGCGTGGGTGGCGCTGGAGGCGCCGCTATCAATCGGATGATAGACGCAGGTATAGAGAACGTCGAGTTCATAGCCGTCAATACCGATGCCCAGGCACTCCATCACAGCAAGGCCGGCAAGAAGATACACATCGGCAAGGACGCTACCCGCGGCTTAGGCGCCGGCGCCGATCCCACGGTCGGCCAGCAGGCCGCCGAGGAATCGCGCGACGAGATTACGAAAGCCATACAGGGGGCCGACATGGTCTTCGTGACCATCGGCGCCGGCGGCGGCACCGGTTCCGGCGGCGGCCACATAGTGGCCAAGGTAGCGGAGGATTCCGGGGCCCTGGTTGTCGGGTTCGCAACCAAGCCGTTCGCGTTCGAAGGAGAAAAGCGTCGGCGCAATGCCGAGGTTGCCATCGAAAAACTCCGCGATGCCGTCGATACGCTCATAGTCATACCTAACGACCGCTTGCTAGAGACCATCGACCGCGACACCCCCCTTACCGAGGCTTTCAAGGTCGCGGACGACGTCTTAAGGCAGGGCGTCCAAGGCATATCCGACCTTATAACCGTACACGGCCTGATCAACCTGGACTTCGCCGACGTCAAGACCGTCATGGCCAAGGCCGGCTCGGCCCTTATGGGCATCGGCCGCGCCACCGGCGAGAACCGGGCCGTCACGGCCGCCCAGCAGGCCATAGAATCACCCCTGTTAGAAGTATCCATAGACGGAGCCCGCGGCATCCTGTTCAACGTCATCGGCGGCAACGACCTGGCTATGCACGAGATCAACGCCGCCGCCGAGGCCATCACCGCCGCGGCGGACCCGGAAGCCAACATTATCTTCGGTGCCACCGTCAATCCGGAGCTGGAAGGCGAGGTCATAATCACCGTGGTCGCTACCGGTTTCGACGCGTCGTATCATAAACACCGCCCGCAAAAACCGGCATCGGCATCCTCCAATAAGCCTGATGGCAGTCCGGTGCTGGCTAACACCAACACCACCAAGCAGGATGAGAAGGCCCTGTCCGAAATCGACATGAACCTGGACGATGACAATAAGCCTAAGCCTCATGACTTCGCGGATGACCGCCCCATGCCCAATATTTGGTCCATCAACGGTGATGAAGAAGATGCAGATGCCGACAAAGAAGAGCAAAGACGATTCGGCGACACCGAAGAAGATGACCTGGAGAAGCCCTCCTTCCTGCGCCGTCTGGGCCGCCGCCGCAAATCCAAAGAACTGCCCGAGCACGAGATCATCGAAGACGATAAGCCCAAAGGAAGCGATACCGAAGATAGCCCCGACGACGAAGCCGACGACAAAGCCGACGACGCCGATCCGAAAGCCCGGCAAAGAACCGGATAAAGCCGATCTGAAAAGTTCTGAAGACGGAACCGGGACGGAAAAATCCGGTTCCGAAGATGACGATTCCGATGACGAAGACAGCTGATTTCCCCTGTTAATCGGACAGCTCCGTATTAAATTCTACAGCGATAAATGCCTTGAAAACCACCACCCGTGGGGGTATAGTGGACTAAGACAGCACTATATGTAGTAAAAATCCAAACATATATTGTGAGCACATTTAATGGTAAGTCCAGCACCTTTATTGCCAGTTTTTACCAACAGTGCCAGTTGTAAAAACCGCCAACAAAGGTGCTGGGAAGAGGAGGCTAATGTGAAATGCACCCAATGCTCCAGCGACGACATCAAAGTCATTGAGTCTCGCGACGTAGCAGAGGGCCAGGCCATCCGCCGCCGACGCATGTGCAACTCCTGCGGCTACCGTTTCACCACGTATGAACGTCTGGAACGGCCGCAGTTGATCATCATCAAAAAAGACGGTAAGCGCGAACTTTTCAACCGCGCCAAACTCCTTGCCGGCCTCTATAGGGCCTGCGAGAAGACATCCGTCACCAGCCTGGAGCTGGAAAAGATGGTGAACGCCATAGAGCAGGAACTGTACGCCTGCGGAGATCAGGAGGTGAAATCCGCGCGCATCGGCGAATTGGTGATGGATCATCTGGCCCGGCTTAACGAAGTAGCCTATGTACGGTTCGCGAGCGTCTACCGGCGCTTCAAGGACATTGCCAGTTTCGAGCAGGAACTTTCGCTCGTCAAGAAAGGCAAGCATATAGCGACTTAGGCATTCATTAGGAAATACCTAAAACCAACACTACAAAATCAATAAAATAAGTGAGGGACCAAACCATGTCACAAACTACCAGTCTGGGGGTGGAGCGACTTTTTACCCCCAAAAAATCCAAGGCTTACGACCAGCTTAAGTGGGTCAAGCGCGATTCGATCATCAAGAATCCTATGACCGGCAAGGCCGTGTTCGAGCAGAAAGGCGTCGAGTTTCCGGACAGCTGGTCGCTCAATGCCATCAACATCGTGGCCCAGAAGTACTTTACCGGCACGCCGGGCACCCGGGGCCGCGAGAAGTCGCTTAAGGCATCTGGTGGACCGCGTGGCCGACACCATCGTCCGCCAGGGTCTGCAGGAAGGCTATTTCGCGGACGAGGCCGAGGCCGATGATTTCCGCGAAGAGCTCAAGTACGTGCTGGCCACCCAGCGCGCCGCCTTCAACAGCCCGGTGTGGTTCAACATCGGCGCCGCCGACCGCGCCCAGCAGGCCAGCGCCTGTTTCATATTGGGCATAGACGACACCATGCCCGCGATCCTTAACTGGTACGTCGAAGAGGGCATGATCTTCAAGGGCGGCAGCGGTTCAGGGATCAATATCAGCCCGATACGCTCCAGCGTGGAAGCGCTCGGCAAGAGCGCCGGCACGGCCAGCGGTCCGCTTAGCTTCATGCGCGGCGCCGACGCTTCGGCGCGGCGCCATCAAGAGCGGCGGCAAGACCCGCCGGGCCGCCAAGATGGTCATCCTGAACTCCGACCACCCCGACGTCGAGGAATTCATCTGGAGCAAGGCTATAGAAGAGCGCAAGGCGCGCGACCTGGAACGTCTGGGCTGGGACATGACCCTGGACGGCAAGGACAGCTTCAGCGTCCAGTACCAGAACGCCAACATCTCTGTGCGCGTCACCGACGAATTCATGGAAGCGGTCCAGAACGACAGCGATTGGGACCTGCGCGCCGTCACCTCCGGCAAATCGGTCAAGAAGGTCAAGGCCCGCGAGCTGTTCCGCCAGTTCGCCGAGGCCGCCTGGGAGTGCGCCGACCCCGGCATGCAGTACGATTCCACCATCAACCGGTGGCACACCTGCCCGGTAGCCGGCCGCATCAACGGCTCCAACCCCTGTAGCGAGTACATGCACCTGGACAACTCGGCCTGTAACCTGGCCAGCATCAACCTGCTCAAGTTCCTGAAGGACGACGACACCTTCGACATCAAGGCCTTCATGCACACCGTGGAACTGATCTTCACCTCGCAGGAGATCCTGGTAGGCTACAGCTCGTACCCGACGGAACCCATCACCAAGAACGCCAAGGCCTACCGCGAGCTGGGTATAGGCTACGCCAACCTGGGCGCCCTGCTGATGGCCCTGGGCCTGCCGTACGACTCCGACGAAGGCCGCGCCATAGCCGCCACCATAACGGCGCTGCTTACCGGCCACAGCTACGCCGTGAGCGCCAAGATAGCCAACCGCATCGGTCCGTTCGCCGGCTTTGCCAAAGACAGCGAAGGCATGCTGAACGTGCTTAAGCATGCACCGCGCCGAAGTTTCCAAGATCGACGCCTCGCTGGTACCGGAAGACCTGCTCAGCGCGGCCGCCGGCGCCTGGGACGAGGCCGTCGAACTGGGCGAGCTTTACGGCGTACGCAACAGCCAGGCCAGCGTGCTGGCCCCCACCGGCACCATCGGCCTGATGATGGACTGCGACACCACCGGCATCGAGCCCGACCTGGGCTTGGTCAAGCACAAGAAGCTGGTCGGCGGCGGCACCATGAACATCGTCAACCAGACGGTACCGCGCGCCCTGAAGAACCTGGGCTACAAACAGCCGGAGATCGACGACATCGTGGCTTACATCGACGAAGAAAAGACCATCCTGGGCGCGCCGCGCCTCAAGAAGGAGCACGAACCGGTCTTCGCCTGCTCTATGGGCGACAACGCCATCCACTACCTGGGCCACGTCAAGATGATGTCCGCCGTACAGCCTTTCCTGAGCGGCGCCATATCCAAGACGGTCAACATGCCCGAGGACGTTTCCGTCGAAGACGTCGAACAACTGCACATAGACGCCTGGCAGATGGGCCTGAAGGCCATCGCCATCTACCGCGACAACTGCAAGGTCGCCCAGCCGCTGTGCATGGCTAAGAAGGGCGGCGACGCCGAAAAAGCAGTCCGTCCCGTATCCGGGCGTCCACAAGGCCGTTCCCGCTACCGCGCAGGTCGAGGTGCCCGTGGCCGCTGCCGCGGCCGCCACCGCGCCTGCCGCTCCCGCTGCGCCCGCCGCTGGCCGTCACCGCCGGACCGCCGATCATACCCAAGGGCGCCCAGCGCCGCGAGATGCCCAAGCACCGCAACGCCAAGACCTTCAGCTTCCGCGTGGCCGGTTCCAAGGGCTACGTCACCGTAGGCGAGTTCGAAGACGGCACCCCCGGCGAGGTCTTCATGAAGATCGCCAAGCAGGGCTCCACCCTGGCCGGCGTCATGGACGCCCTGGCCGTATCGGTCAGCTACGGCCTGCAGTACGGCGTACCGCTGAAGAGCTACGTCCACGGCCTGACCAACATGTCGTTCGCGCCCGCCGGCATCACCGACGACCCGGAGATCCGCACGGCCTCCAGCCTGGTAGACTACATCTTCCGCCGCTTGGCGATGAGCTACCTGAGCTTCGACGACCGCCTGGAGCTGGGCCTGGCTTCCATCGACGACATGCCCGACGAACAGACCAGCCTGCTGGGCGAAGAGAGACCGTGCTGAGACGACGGCGCCGCCGAAGAAACCGCGGCCATGCAGCAAACCCGCAACCGGCCGTTACTGGGCGCCGAAGCCCGAACCGGCCCTGGTTGCAGCTTCGGCACCGAAACCCGTCCAGACCGCCCCTGTGGCCGCCCAGGCGGCTCCTAAAGCCGCCAAGAAGGACGACACCGCGCCCATCTGCTACAACTGCGGCAACCAGACCCAGCGCTCCGGCAGCTGCTACGTCTGTACCGCCTGCGGCTCCACCACCGGCTGCAGCTAGGCCTCTAAGCCCTGTCGCAGGGCGTCCAGATAGGCCCAGCCGGAAGCTGTTACAACTGCGGCAACCAGACCCAGCGCTCAGGCAGCTGACTACGTCTGCACCGCCTGCGGCTCCACCACCGGCTGTAGCTAAGGATTTCGGACAGGCCGCCTGTCAATCAGTTCAAAGTAAGGTCTTGAAGGTGCAGCCTCTCTGGCCTTGATCCTTTGGATCATATTGTAGCCATTGACGTAGGCGTCAAAACTTGCTTCGTTCTCACTCCCGCCGCTCCTACCGTAAGCCGTAAAGCGGTGGCCGTCCTCTTCAATTACGGCGATGGCGCCGGCTCCTGCTTCATGGCCTTCCTCAAGCGAGAACACGTCGATCTCCGTTGCTGGCCGAGCCATCGTTGATGGTGACCAGTGGCTCATATTCACCTTCTTTGCCGTTGCCTGAGGCAGAAACTTCATATTTGTCCAGGGCGTAGGTTGTTCTGCCGCCGCGCGGCTTCTTCGTGTATCTCGACCGCCTGCTCCCGGGAAACGCCGCCGACCCGGTGGCAGCTCCTTGAACATCACGAAGGTCGGGTTCATGACGGCCGGATCGAAGGTACCTTCCTGTTCCAATACGTGCTTAAGCGCGGACCGGCCGGACTGCCTGCCCAAGGCGATGCCGTCGGTGTCCCTGCCGACATCTTTGGCGCGCATGATTTCGAACGTACTGCGGATCTCGCGCAATATGCCGCCCTGATGGATACCGGCACTCGTGTTCGAAGGCGTTCTCACCCACGATAGCCTTGTTTTTAGGCACGGGATAGCCGGTATAGCGGGCGACCATCCGGCTGGTCGGGGCTATGGCTTCGCTGTTGAGTCCGATTTCGACTCCGTATACGTCGGGCCTGACCCTTAGCGCCATGCCGATTTCTTCCAATGAGGCGTTACCGGCCCGTTCGCCAAGACCGTTAACGGCTCCCTGACCTGCCCGGCGCCGGCTTTCACGCCGAACAACGTGTTGGCGACCGCCATGCCCAGGTCGTAGTAGGCGGTGAACCGGGCATACCACGCCGGCCGTACCCAGCAGCCGGCACGTACTGGCGTTGACGGGTAAGGTAATCACCGAATCATCCGGCTCAGTATAGCCGACTGTGTCGGGGTAATTTATGGTAGTAGCCCCTTCGTCTATGGCAATCTGACGACCTCGGCAGTGAACTCCTCGTCGGCGCGGGTGGCGTCCATGGGCGAGAACTGTACGTCGTCGACATACTCCTTAGCTTGGGCGACTGCGGCCCGCGCCAGCCTTTTGACGTCCTCGCGCGTGGTCTGCATCTGGTGCTCGATATGGATGTCAGATGTGGATATGAAGGTATGTATCCGCGGCCGTTCAGCATCGTGCAACGCTTCAGCCGCTACCTTGATATCTTCGGATTCGGCCCGGGCTAACGCGGCGATGACAGGCCCAGGTACCTCTTGAGCGATAGTTTGCACCGCCTCGAAGTTGCCCGGCGACGAAATCGGGAACCCGGCCTCGATGATATCTACGCCCATGCGGTCCAGCTGCTGGGCTATATGCAGACTTTGCTCGGTCGTGAGCGCGATGCCTGGCGACTGGATGCCGTCTCTAAGCGTAGTATCGAACAGATTTACATATTCAGGTGTTGGTATTTCTGACATTTGTTTCCTCTCAATTCTCTCAAAATTAAAAATCAGGCTTCGGTTGAAGCCTGATTTAAGTTGCGGGTCGTGCTGGGCGCGCTCTCGGTCGGCGAGGGCGGGCTAGGCTTCAACCATGCTGAAGCACAACCCCGTAAGGCCGAGGAGGAGAAGTCCTTGTATGTGCTTCATGGTTTTTGCCATGCGTAAGTTTATACCACAGCCTCGTCGCGCATGCAAACCTGGCTTGCCCGTATGCACGCACAATGTGCGGGTGCAGTTAGGGGTCTATGTTTGCGCGTCACGATATAAATCATTAAATAATAATATGATAAACGCCATATTAGCATAAGTTAACGTCGTTATGATATTTTTATTAGTTAATCAAATCTTGTGCTACTTGTGCTACACTTAAGCCGTTATGAAAGTGCTTGTGCTTTATCGGCCCAGATCCGAACACGGCCGCGTAGTCGAGGAGTTCATACACGATTTCCAGTCCCGCCACAGGGACTGGCGGCTGGAAGTACTCGATATAGACACCCGCGACGGCTCGGCCACGGCCAGCCTGTACGATGTCGTCCAATATCCGGCCATCCTGGTGCTTCAGACCGACGGCTACCCCCAGAAAGTCTGGGAGGGCGGCCACCTGCCCCTGATGGACGAAGTCGCCGCCTACGCCAGCGCCTAATACGTTTCAGCTCTAAAGGGCAGGTGCCATCCGACCCTGGTCGCGTGATATACTTACACCTGTCGTGAAAGGTAAGAAACACTTCCTGGCCGAGATTGAGGAAGACCTGCTCAAGGAGTGGGAGGCCGACCATACCTTCGAAAAGAGCCTGAGAACAGCGCGAACAAGGCAAGACCTTCAGTTTCTACGACGGCCCGCCGTTCGCCAACGGCACGCCGCACTACGGCCATCTGTTACAGACTACCATCAAAGACACCGTCACCCGGTACAAGACCATGCGCGGCTACTACGTGCCGCGGCGCATCGGCTGGGATACGCACGGCCTGCCGGTGGAATACGCCATCGAAAAGGAACACGGTTTCAAGGGCAAACAGGACATCGTCGAGTACGGTATCGATAAGTTCAACGCCGAGTGCCGCGAATCTGTATTCAAGTACAAGGACCTCTGGGAGGATCGATGTTCCGCCGGGTAGGCCGCTGGGCCGATTACGACAAGACCTACGCCACGCTGGACGAAAGCTACATCGAGAGCGTCTGGCATGTGTTCAAGACCATCTACGACAAGGGTCTGGTGTACAAGGACTTCCGCAGTGCGCCGTACTGCCCGCGCTGTGCCACGCCGCTCAGCAACTTCGAGCTTAACCAGGGCTACCAGGACGGGGTCGAAGACCCCAGCCTGTTCGTGAAGTTCAAGCTGGCCGACGAAGACGCCTATCTGTTAGGCTGGACCACCACGCCGTGGAGCCTGCCGGGCAACGCCGCCATCGCCGTGAAGCCGGACGCCAAATACGTATACGTGGAGCTGGAGGACGACGATGGCAAAAAAGAGACCGTGGTCGTGGCCCGCGACCGGCTGGAGGCGCTGGATGTCGAAACTTACAGCATCGTCAAAGAAGTGCGGGGCAGCGAGCTGGCCGGACGCAGTTACGAACCTTTGTTCAATTTGAAAGGCCTCGATTCGTATTCAAACCGTAGTAATCTCTACAAAGTTTGGCCGGCGGAGTTCGTGAGCATTGAGGACGGCAGCGGTATACTGCACGTGGCGCCGGCCTTCGGTGAGGACGATTTATCGCTAGGTAAAGAGCACAACATACCCGTTGTGCTGAGTATTGATGACAACGGCAAGGTTTCTACGGATATAGGCCTGCCCGAAGACATAGCCGGTGTATTTTTTAAAACGGCCGATAAGCGGATAATCGCCCACCTGACCAAGAAGCGACATGGTTTACGCCGCCGAGACGATCAAGCACACCTATCCGTTCTGCTGGCGCTGTGACACGCCGCTTCTGTACTACGCCACCGACTCCTGGCTGATCAAAGTCACCGACGTACGCGACCGCCTGGTCAAGAATAACGACAAGATCAACTGGATACCTGAACACATAAGGGAGGGCCGCTTCGGCAACTGGCTGGGTGGCGCCCGCGACTGGGCCGTCAGCCGCAACCGTTTCTGGGGCGCGCCGCTGCCGGTCTGGGTGACCGACGACGGCGAAGTCACCGTCGTCGGCAGCGTGGAAGAGCTTAAGAAACGGGCCGTCGACCCCTCAGAAGGTGGGCGATCTGCACCGGCCGTCCATAGACGACGTCGAGATCAAGACTGATTCCGGCAAGATCGCCAAGCGTATACCGGAAGTGTTCGACTGCTGGTTCGAGAGCGGCGCCATGCCCTACGCCCAGGACCACTATCCGTTCGAGAACAAGGCGAATGGGAGAAGAACTTCCCGGCGGACTTCATCGCCGAGGCGGTGGACCAGACCCGCGGCTGGTTCTACACCTTGCACGTGCTGGCCACGGCGCTGTTCGACAAACCGGCCTTCCAGAACGTCATCTGTTCCGGCTGGATCGTGGCCGCCGACGGCGAAAAGCTGTCCAAACGCAAGAAGAACTACGCCCCCATGGACGACATCTTCGACCAGTACGGCGTGGACAGCATGCGCTTCTTCATGGCTTCCAGCCCGCTGGTCAACGGGGAAGATACCCGCTTCAGCACCGACTTCCTGCGCGACGTCCAGCGTAAGATCTTCATGACGCTCAACAACATCTTCAACTTCTACAAGCTCTACGCCGACGTGGACCACTACAAGCCCTCCGAGCCGCTCGTAGAACCCAAGAGCGATAACATCCTGGACCAGTGGATGCTCTCGCGCCTGAACGAGGCTACGGCGGCCGTGACGGAGGCCATGGACGCCTATCGGCTGGACAAGGCCACCAGGCCCATCGCAGAGTTGTTGGATGACGCTTCCAACTGGTACGTCCGCCGTTCCCGCCGCCGTTTCTGGAAGAGCGAAGACGACGCCGACAAACAGCAGGCCTATGCCACCCTGCATTACACCTTGCTGCGCCTTTGTCAGCTATTGGCTCCGTTCTCGCCGTTCCTGCCGGACCACATCTGGCAACAGCTGGCCGAAGGTACCGATCTGCCAGCGTCCGTCCACCTAAGCGACTGGCCGGAATCCGGCAAGGCCGACAAGAAGCTGATCGCTGAGATGGCCAGCGCGCCCGCGCTTATATAGTCGATGGCCTGGCCCAGCGCGCCGAAGCCAAGGTCAAGGTCCGCCAGCCTCTGCCGGCGTAATCGTACCGGAACTGCCGGCGCTCTACCGCGATATCATCGCCGAGGAACTCAATGTCAAAGAGGTCAAATGGGGCAAGGCGGTCAAGCTGGACACCGAAGCTACCCCTGTTCTTAAACGCGAAGGCCTGATGCGCGAAGTGGTGCGGCATGTCCAGAAGGCCCGCAAAGACGCCGGCCTGGACGTCGACAACCGCATCCATCTTCAGCTGGAAACCTCCGACAAAGACCTGCAGGCCGTCCTGACAGATACCGGCCTGGCTGATGTTATCAAACAGGAAACCCTGGCTACCAGCCTCGGACGAGGCTGTTAAGGACGGCTATAGCGCCACCGTCAAGATCGACAGCGCCGAGCTGACCATCAGTCTGGCTAGAACCACGCAGACCTCTTGATCGTTGCGGATATGACATTCGCTAACAGGGGCGGTTCTATGTCAACATGTAGCTCGACGTTTTTAGGGTTAGGAGTAAGGTGAATAGTAGGCGTACCTTGCGGTGTGTTAGTGGTTTTGTTTAAGGGGAAGGTTGGCATACATGTCCTCTGGGGGTCAAAAACGTCGAGCTACATGTTGACATGTTGTAACAGAGGATGGGAATGTCATATCCGCGATAATCGGTTAATGGTCGGCATCCTTTACAGGGGCGGGGCTTTCTGATATGCTCCTATGAACGTATGAAAAAAGCAGTAATCAAGACCGGTGGCAAACAGTATCTCGTGTCCGAAGGCGAGACGCTTAATGTCGAGCGCATCAAGGACGCCGGTAAGAAGCTTGAGCTTCGAGGCCCTGCTGGTCATGGACGGCGACAAAACAGAGTCGGTACGCCTACCGTGCCCAAGGCCAAGGTTACCGCGGAAGTGGTAGAGGCCGACGTCCGGGCCGAGAAGGTCACGTCCATCCGCTATAAGGCCAAGAAGCGCGTACGCAAGACCCGCGGCCACCGCCAGCATCAGACAGTCATCAAGATATCCAAGATCAGCAAAGCAGCAGCCTAACCAAAGCGGTTGTGGATAACTTTAGCCTGATTTTCAGGCCCGTTATAATTAAATCAACAAGGGCTATAGGCAGGGTACAACGGCCACAACCCCATATAACACCTTGGTTTATAGGGTAAATCTGCCGAACCATAGACTTATAAACAACGATTTTCGGCGTAAATAAACCGCAAAAAGGCGCCCAAAAAATGCATATCTTTTTTGTTCAAAAACCCTTGCATGCCTCTGGGCGAAGGTTCATACTGCATTCATAGGGTTGGTGCCCGTAAAGGCTTCGGCCCTTAACCAACAAAAATTGGTTAAACCAAACAAAAAGCCAAACTGGCTTCCGGGCTGAAAGGCCCGGGAGCCACCAAAACTGGAGTTTCGGTACTTAACCAATACAAAAACCCTAAAACCAATGCCGACATTACCGACATACCGGCGCAAGCAGCCAACTGGCACCCATGAGGCTTTTGCCTTAGCGGGTGTTTTTTGTCGTTGATCGTAGACGCGGCGCGGCACGCCGGCTACGGCCTTCCGGATCTACAGCCAGGCGGCATGGTGGCAGGCCAACCATCATTAACTTGAACCTTGAAATTTTAAAATGCAAACGCAAAAAGTCAGGAAACAACAGGACGACCGTTTGCTCAAACGATTGTCGCGCAAAGAGCGCCGGCAGCAGGAACAGCTGCGCCGCATGATCCAAGGCGATCCGCTCTTCAAGACCATATGACGCCACCGTACATCAATATTGTGCGTCGTAGAGTTTCCGATACATAAACACTATAGATACTACCGGTAGGAGACACCGGGAGGTGCTTATATTACCCCTGAAAGCGCCTAAAACGAGGGTATTACAGGCCAATAAGCGGGTAGTCTACCCCTGTAATCTAGTAACTAGTACTACAAGGCTAGCCATTTAGTACTATAGATAGGCTATAGGAGGTGGCGCTCGGGCGGTGCTATACTTAAGGCCGAAGACTGAGTTCCGGAGGGTTATGACAAAAACTATCGCGGTGGTGAACCAGAAAGGCGGGGTGGGCAAGACCACCACGGCCATAAACGTCGGCGCCCAGTTGGCCGCGGAAGGCATGCGGGTACTGCTTGTCGACCTGGACCCGCAAGGCAATGCCACCAGCGGCCTAGGGCTTTCCAAGGAGCATGGCGGACAGGGCACATATGACGTCCTGTGCAAGGGCGCACCCCTGAAAAACGCCATGCACAAGACGCATATAAAGAAGTTATCGGTCCTGCCGGCCAATTCCGACCTGGCCGGCGCCGAAGTCGAGCTGGTGGGGCGCGAACACCGTGAATTCGCCCTGCGCAAGGTGTTGGAAGGCGGCCGGCCACGACGTAGTCATAATAGATTGCCCGCCGTCGCTGGGGTCTGCTGACCATCAACGGCCTGACGGCCGCCGACAGCGTAATAATACCGGTGCAGGCCGAATATTATGCGCTGGAGGGTCTGAGCCAGCTGCTTAACACCATTCAGGCGGTGCGCTCCAGCACCAATCCTCATCTGGAACTGTTAGGGGTGGCCGTGACCATGTTCGATAAGCGGAACTCCTTGAGCGAACAGGTGCAGGCCGAAATTGCCAACTACTTCGGCGATAAGCTGTTCAAGACCATGGTGCCGCGCAACGTGCGCCTGGCCGAGGCGCCCAGTTACGGGCGCACCATCTACGAGCACGACCGCTGGAGCAAGGGCGCCCGCGCCTACAAGGCGCTGGCCAAAGAGGTGCAAGACCGCCTGGCCTAGATACCAAACTATAAATTAAACTTGCTTTTAAATCATATTTATATTTGAATAATACAAATGGACGGTTTACTCAAAAAGCGAGTATTTATATTGTCGGCGGCAGGCCTGTTGGCTCGGTATGATAGCTCTAGTAGGGCTGGCGACCGATCATAGCAGGCCCGGCCGGCCACTCCTTACTCAAACCTGGCAGACCAGGCTAACCAGAGGCCGGAACTGCCATCTGACGTCAAGCTGACGGTAAATAGCCGCACCTTTTCGTTGACGCCTGCTCAACTGGGGTGGGAACTGGACGGAGAAAAGATAAGCAAGGCCGCTGAGCGCAAGGCTTTGCCTGTAGATAATGCCTTGTCCTTGACCGATGCACGGTCGGTTATCTGCGGTAAGCTCAGCTTTTTCGATAAACAGGAAATCCCTGCTTACACGCACACTCAACGACCGCGTGCTTCATGCGCGCCTGTCTAAACTTGCGGAACAGACGAAGAAGGCGCCGGTCAATGCCCGGATTATCAAAAAGCAGGGAAGTTATGCTATCAGCCCGGCGCGGCCGGGCCGCCATATAAATATGGCGCGGGCCTTCAGGTCCGTACGCGCGGCTCTTGCGGCAAACCAGTCCGTTATTAACATTCCTGTAACAAGGGTGGCCCCTGAAGGTCACGGCTAAAAGCCTTAAGCCGCGCCTGAATCAGCTTAAGTCCCGGCAAGCCGCATTGGCGACGCCGCACACCGGCGCCCCCGCGCCTGTACAGGTCCCGCGGACTTGCGCTGATAATCCCCGGGGGCGCAATCTGATACTGGTCAGCATAAGCAGCCAGCACCTGTGGGCCTGCAGCGGCCCGTCTGCCGTATATGATACGGCCATTACTACCGGCGCCTATGCCCAAGGCACCGCTACGCCCACTGGCAGTTGGTATATATATGGCAAAACCGCTAATACCCGGCTGGTAGGCCCTTCTTGGAATTACGCGGTAAGCTACTGGATGCCTTTTTATTCCGATTATGGATTCCATGACTCTTCCTGGCAGACGTTCCCTTATGGCTCTGCCCAGTACGCCTCCCAGGGTTCTCATGGTTGTGTCCATGTACCACCGGCGGCTATGTCATGGCTTTATGGATGGGCGTCGGTCGGGACGGCCGTGACCATAACCGGCTGATAGAGCCGATAGATTCAGGTTCAGAAAAAGTCTATAAGGCGCCTAAGTTCTTCGTCGGAGGTGAAGGTGATTTCGAGCTTGCCGCCTTTGGCGGTGCGGCGGATATTAACGGGGGCGCCGAGCTTCTTGCTCAGCTGTCTTGGTTTCGGGCGTCTCCGTCGAAACGTGTTCGTGGGTCTTTTTGACGTCCTTGGTGCCGGCCTTCACGCTGGTGACGAAGCGCTCGGCCTGACGGACGCTCCACCCCTGTTCAATGATGGTCTTTAACAGATAAGCTTGGCGTTCGGCGTCGCCTTTGAGCGCCAGGATGGCGCGGGCGTGGCCTTCGCTTATCTTGCGCTTGGCCAGGGCGTCGCTGCGCGGCCTCGGACAGACGCAGCAGGCGCACGGTGTTCTGCACGGTGGAGCTGGCCTTGCCCAGGCGCTTGGCTATGTCTTCGTACCCCAGGTTGAACTGCTCGTGCAGGCGTTCGATGCTGACGGCCTGTTCCAGGGGGCGAAAGGTCGATGCGCTGGACGTTCTCGATCAGGGCGACTTCCAGCTGTTCCAGCTCCTTGTGGCTGCGGACGATGGCCGGGACTTCTTTGAGGCCGGCCAGCTTGGAGGCGCGCCAGCGGCGTTCGCCGGCTATCAGTATGTACGCGCCTTTTGATTTTCCAGGGGTGACTACCAAGCGGCTGAAGCACGCCGTGGCGTTTGATGGAGGCCGATAACTCCCTGAGCGCGGCGTCGTCGAAGTGTTTGCGCGGCTGGTAAGGGTTCGGCTCCAGCTTGCCGACGGGAATCTTCTCTATACGGTCGTCGGCCGTCAGGAGGATGCTGTCATCGAAGTCGGCCGGCAGAAGCGATTCGAAACCGCGGCCCAACCCCCGCTTTGGTGTTTGGCTCATAGGCTTCAATATACCACGATTCGCTAAAAGATCTTGGAGCCGCCTAGCGGAAAGACGCGCACGACCAGCTTGCCGATGACCTGGTCGGCGTTGATCGGACCGAATGTGCGGGAATCCAGCGAATCCGGCCGGTTGTCGCCGGATACGAACAGCTGGTGTTGGCCCAGGGTGACGTCCACGTTGCCGGGTGTGTTCGGTATGTCGTTGCCATAGGGCAGGGTGGCGTCGGGATTGAAGCCCTTGGGATGCGCCTTGTTATATATGGTGTACTTGCCGTCGCTGCACGACCACCCGGTCTCCCGGCAGGCCGATGACCCGTTTTATAAGCTGTTTGCTGTCTTCCTGGCCGAACTGGCCCAGTCCGTTCTCGGTGAAGACGATGATGTCGCCGCGGTCCGGTATGTAGTCGTGGCCGGTTATCCGGGCCCAGGTGCGCGGGACCTTCCAGATGATGAGCTTGTCGTCGTTCTGCAGGGTGGTTTCCATGCTCGGTCCGTCCACCTGGTAGGAGCGGAATACGAAGGTGATGATGAACAGAGCCACCAGCAAGGCGCCTATCAGTATGGCGGCGGTAGAGAAGAACTCGCGCCAGCCGGAATGGCGGTGCTCAGTCCCTGATTTATCAGCGTCTGGATCCGGTGCTTGGCTGGAAACGCGGCGTACCTGCCCGGGGTTTTTCGAATCAGTTTTGTTTGCCATACAACGCCTTACTATACCACACGCTACGGTGTCGGATCCGTACGGGTCAAAAAGCCTTTACAGGAAAGCATAATAGGTATAAACTAAGACTCGATACAAAAAAAGAGATGGAACCGTCAAGGTACAGACGGCCGGGAACACAAACACCGCGCCAAACACCAAAACAAACCTTTGGAAATCCTGACCTGTGCCGAAGGCTCTGCCCGCACGCCCTGCGGCCGGTCGGTGACCGGGCCACGGCCCATGCCGTCTCCCGCATATACGGCCCAGGCCACGCGCTGCGCGTGCCGCATACGTACCAGCATCCAAGGTTCCGGCCGCAGTCCGGGCCGCGCGCACCCTGCCGGCGTTGGCGGTAGCTGCGGTAGTCGAGCCTTTGGTCCCTGTTCCGCGGAACTGCCGCCCGAACAGCTGGCCCGGCACACTCCTATAGATATGGATCTGCCGGGCGAGGAAAGCCCGTCGCGGCTGGAAGCGCTGTTCGCGGAAACGAAGTGGGAAAGGGTCCGGCGCCGGGCTTTCCGCGAGCGCGGCCGTGATGATGGTGCTGGTGATAACGCTGGGCGGACTGTTGTTCACCCAGGGTTATTTCAAACTGCACAAGGCATTCCGGGGCTCCGCCGCGGCCCTTGATCAGAACCCGGATCTGCTGAAGGGCGAGGATACCGGCCGCGTCAACATATTGCTGTATGGGCCGCGGCGGAGCCGGGCACGAAGCCCCGGACCTGACCGATACCATGATGCTGGCCAGCGTGGACGTCGTCAACCATAACTCCACGCTTATAAGCCTGCCCCGCGACATGTGGGTGAACGTGCCCGGCGCCGGCGTGATGAAACTTAACGCTGTCTTCGAGACGGGCGAATTCAACTATATGGGCAAACAGGCAGCCCGGTACTACCGACCCTAAGGCCATACAGGCCGGCTATGATCTGGTAGACCAGGCGGTGGAAGACGTTCTGGGCGTGGACGTGCACTACAATCTTATGGTCAACTTCCAGGCCTTCGATCAGGCCGTCAACGCCGTAGGCGGCGTTGACGTCAACGTGCCCAAGACCCTTGTGGACCCGACCATGGCCTGGGAGAACAATAACAGCGCCGTCATAGCCAAGGCCGGTGAGCACAAGTTCGGAGGCGCACAAGCCCTGCGCTACGTGCGTTCCCGCGAAACCACCAGCGACTTCTCGCGGGCCGAACGCCAGCGCGCCGTGCTGGTAGCGCTGAAGTCCAAGATAGTCAGTCTGGGTACGCTCAGCAACCCGCTCAAGCTGTCGCATCTTATAAACAGTTTCGGCGACAACGTGGATTCCGACCTGTCGGTGAAGAACGCACAGAGGCTGTACGAGCTGATAAAGGACATAAAATCCTCCGCTACCGGAATCGGTGGGCTTTGACGGCGGCAATAACCCCTTGGTTACCACCGGCAACATCGACGGCCAGTCGGTGGTATTGCCCAAGGCCGGCCTGTTCAGATACGAGGCCATTCATAAGTTCGTCAAACTTAAGCTTAAGGACCCGTTCCTGGTACACGAGAAGGCCAAGGTACTGGTGCTGAACGGCACCCTGATATCGGATCTGGCGGCCAAAGAAGGCGAAGGAACTGAAGAAGTACGGCTATAACATATCGGGCGTAGGCAATACGCCTGGCGGCGGCTGGCACGAGACCAAGCTGATAGACCTGAGCAATGGCACCAAGAAACATACCAGGAATGTCCTGGAGCAGAACATAGGCGTAACGGCCGCCACTAAGATGCCGGACCAGACCATCCAGACGAACGGCGCAGACTTTGTTATCATAGTAGGCAGCGATGAGACCACTCCTGCGCAATCTCAAGCCCACTAGCGGCGTATCCCACTTCCTGCATACGGGATTGCTGTTGGTACTGCCTGCCGCGGTGTTCGTGCTGATACGGCTGAATCTGAGCATAGTGGCGGCCGTGATCATAGTTCTTAGCAAGTGGCGTATGTTCGCCGTCAGGCCGCGTTTCTGGGCGGCCAATATCCGGGCCAATGCCATCGACCTGATGGTCGGTCTGTCGGTAGTTCTGTTCATGACCCACTACCAAGGCCTGCTTCTTCAGATAATGCTGGTAGTGGCTTATGGTATCTGGCTTACGGCTATCAAGCCCGGGACGGATATGCTCACGATCACCGTCCAGGCCTTCATCGGCCAGCTGGCGGCCCTGAGCGCGCTCTACCTTGCCTGGGCCGACGGCCCCACATGGGCGCTGACCCTGTTGACGGGCCTGTTCTGCTTCTGGACGGCCAGGCATTTCCTGGACGCGTTCGACGAGCCTTACGCCAAGATGCTGTCCTATGTATGGGGTTATTTCGGCGCGGCGCTGGCCTGGCTGTTAAGCCATTGGCTGTTGTTCTACCGCGGCGTGGCATTGCCTACGCTTCTGCTCAGCACGCTAGGCTACGGTATAGCGGTCCTGTACTACCTTGATCACACCGGCAAGCTCAACAGGGGCCTGCGGCGCCAGTTCATATTCGTAATGCTGGCGATAGTGCTGGTAGTGCTGGCGTTCTCGGACTGGGGCGACAAGGTCGTCTGATCCAGCACCTTTCTTGACCTTTATCACAACGTCCGCGACGCGCAAAAACCAACTTTTTATTCAGCGGACATTTTAAGCCCTGATTCCGTGGATTGGCCAAGTCACTGGCCAGGCGCGGTTTTATTGGTGTTTGGCGCGTACGGCCGGGCGGTTTGCCGGTTCAATTCCCGTCGCGTCTAAAAACCTGGATAAAGTCGTCTTCGTGCTCCAATACGTAGCCGCTGGCGTCCGCTATACCTTCCAGGGCGCCATGCTGGGGCGGCAACGACTCAGTTAAAATATACAACGGCTTAGCCTTGAGTTTCTTGACTTGGCTGAACAGTCTTCTATATATATCAAGGCCGTCCGGGCCGCCGAAGATGGCTATCTTAGGTTCATGCATGGCCGCCTGGTTAACCGTATGGTTATCAGGCACGTAGGGAAGGTTACAGAGGAGGACGTCATAGTCCTTGTCGGAAGCTTCCAGCAGGTCGCCCTCGATGACGCTTATGTTTGTTGTGTGTTTTTCTACGTTGATTTTGGCGATTTTTGCGGCTTTCGGATCGATCTCCAACAGGTCAACGACGGCTTCCCGGTCCTGCGGAAGCTCTAATTTAGCTGTGATTCCCAGTGCGCCGCTACCCGCGCCGACGTCCGCTATCTGCAGCGTTTTTTGGCCGCGGATGCCGTTTTTGCCGTCATCCGGAGGCAATTCGCCGTCCGCCGCCAAGCCGGCCAAAAGGTCGATCATGGTCTCGGATTCGGGCCTGGGCTCCAGAACAGCAGGTGTGATCACAAAATTTCTGCCATAGAACTCGGTCTTGCCGCGGACGTAGGCAAGGGGGGTGTGCTTGGCCCGATTATTGAGCAATTTTGTGAGTTTAGCTAGCTCTTCGCGCGATAGCCCATGCTCCGGGTTAGCCAACAACCGTGCCCGGTCTCGGCCCGTGACGTCTTCCAGCAGGACTAACGCGTCCAGGCGCGCCGTTCCAACTCCAGCCTGCTCCAGTTTGCGAGTGGCCGAGTCCAGCCAGTGCCCGGTCTTCACGGTCTTAATCCTTGGTTATCAGGTCGTGCTCGGCGGCCTGGAGTTTCTCTATCAGGTCGTCTATGTCGCCGTCTAGGGCTCCGGGTATGTTTGAGCGGCTGTAACCGATGCGGTGGTCGGTGATTCGGTCCTGCGGGAAATTATAAGTGCGGATCTTTTCTGAACGGTCGCCGGAGCCGATAAGTTTGCGGCGGGCGTCGGAGAGTTCCTTTTGCCCTTCTTCGATTTTCATCTGCAAGAGCCGCGAGCGCAGGACGCTCATGGCCTTGGCCTTGTTCTTGATCTGGGATTTCTCGTCCTGGTTGGTTATGACCAGACCGGTGGGCAGGTGGGTGATACGTACCGCCGAGTCGGTAGTGTTGACGGATTGGCCGCCGTGGCCGCCGCTACGGAAAACGTCTACCCTAAGATCGTTCGGGTCGATCTCCACGTCCGTCTCTTCGGCCTCCGGCAGTACGGCTACGGTGGCGGTGGAGGTGTGTACGCGTCCCTGGCTCTCGGTGACGGGTATACGTTGTACGCGGTGTACGCCGGCTTCGAACTTAAGATTCTTATAGGCGTCGCCGCCGCGAACGGCGAAGACGATTTCTTTGAAGCCGCCGGCCTCGGACGGGCTTTCGCTGATGAGCTCCAACTTGTAATCGTGTTTTTCGGACCAGCGCGAATACATCCGGTACAGCTCGCCGGCAAACAGGGAAGATTCGTCGCCGCCGGCCGCGGCCCTTACCTCTATTATTACATCACGCTCATCGTTCGGATCCTGCGGCGTTAGCGCCGCCGCGAGTTTGCTGTCTCGCCGGCTGCGATTTGCCTTCCAGCTCCTCCAGCTCTTCCCGGCCATCTCTGCCATCGCCGGATCAGGATCTTAGCCAGGTCGCTGGCTTCGCCTAGTTGTCTTTGGACAGCTTTAGCTTGGTGTCGAACAGGGCAACGATATCATCAAGCTCGGCTTTTCGCTTGGCCAGCTTCGGATAATTTTTGGCGCCAAAAACAGCCGGATCCTGGAGTTTTTCTTCCAGGTCGGCGAGCTCTTCGCGGAGAGCCTTTTCCTTATCGTTCATAATCAGCTATTTAGAGCGGGGCTTGGTGTTCTCGGCTTTGGCTTCGGCTTTGGCGACCTTGGCGGCCTGGCGCTTGGAGGCTTTGGCGGCGGCTTTGGCGCGCTTGTCTTTGGATGCGGCGCCTGCGGCGGCGCGGGCCTTGAACTTGTCTACGCGGCCTTCGATGTCGAGTATGCGCTCCTCGCCGGTGAAGAAGGGGTGCGAGGCGCTGGTTATGTGGACCTTTACCAAAGGATATTCCTTGCCGTCCTCCCACTTGGTGGTCTCTTCGGCCTTGGCTGTCGAACGCGTGAGGAAACGGAACCCGTTGTTCAGGTCCTCGAACACCATCAGCTGGTAGTTATCCGGGTGCAGTCCTTTTTTCATGTCGGTTCATCTTATCACATCTGTTAGCGCGCGGCAAGACGTAGTACAATTGAATACATGATAAAAGCGGCGATATTCGATATGGACGGCCTGCTGATTGACAGCGAACCGCTTTGGCTGAAGGCCCACAACAAAGTTTATAAGCCCCTGGGCGTTACACTCTCGCGCCAGCAACACTTAGCTATCACCGGTCTTAGGAGCGAGCAAGCTGTGGAGGTTGTTTATCGCGGCCAGCCGTGGCAGGGCAGATCCGTACCCGAAGTGGCCCGCGACGTCGAAAAAGAGGCCGCCAGGCTGATCAAAAAAGAAATAACGCTGAAGCCCGGCGTACACCACGTACTATCAATTTTTAAAAAGGCCGGTCTTCCGGTGGCCATTGCTTCGTCGGCGAGAGCCTCGATGATAGATGCCGTGGTCGATACGCTAGAAATCCGCGAACACTTCGACCACATATATTCAGCTCAATACGAAGAGCACGCCAAGCCTCACCCGGGCGTGTTCCTGAGCGTGGCCAAACATTTTAAGGTCAAGCCGCAGGATTGCGTGGTGTTTGAAGACGCCCCGAACGGAGTGTTAGCGGCCAAAGCGGCCCGCATGGTCTGCGTGGCCGTGCCGGAACGCGGCAATCATGACAATAAGTTCATCAAAACCGCTGACGCGGTGCTGGGTTCGTTAGAGGAATTTGACTCTAATCTGCTGGAGCGTCTCTAGGTACCGGAAGCTAATCCGTTGCTTATGGCCTCAAGGAAGACGCCCTGGCCGCCGGTTTCATAATCGTTGGAGCGGTTGATGATGTCTATTATCGCGGAACGGCTGGTATACCCCGCTTCTTCGCGCAGGGGATTGATGGTATGTACGGGTCCTGGCTTGCCGTGTATGACGGGGTATCCGGTGAATAGCATCCAGTGATATTTGACGCCCGAATTTTCTTCAGGGTCTCTGGAGGCTTCTTCGAGGATCTCTTGCTCATCCAATACTTTCCGGTGCAGGAAAGTGACCGCTCGCCCGGCCTTGAAAGCGACATCCATCAGCCGCAAGATTTCCTGCGGATCCTCGACTTGCTCCAGGGGATCTATCTCGACCACCGAAACCGGAGAAACGGTGTCGGGCATTTCCAGGCGGGTACTGGACAACCTGATGCCTACGGAGCCGTCTTCCTGGACCCTGCCGCTCCCGTAAAGGGCGGCCTGGGCTGCATGTATGGGCACACCGCTGACGGCAGAAACCATGGCCGCGTAGCACTGCTCACTGTCTTTCAGGTTGCTGGACGTGTTGGACATTGGTACTGCCCACGAATAACTCTGCCGCCATGTATCTCCCGGATTTATTGGCAATTAATTTAAGTACATTAACACAATTAAATTATTTTGTCTATAATTAGTGTGCACATTAGCTTGAATTCTAACACCTTAAAGAGTATTATATAAACAGGATTTGAGACCTATGGCAATAGAAAATTACGTTTCACATAGCGCACCGTTCGGCGAAGCTATACCGTCGGGTAATCCGCACGCAGTGTCGGTAAGTCTGCCAACCCGCCAGGACGTGCGACTTTTGTTCCGCGATCGCGATCCTGCGGCCTGGTCGGAACTGGAAACTACTTATCCGCGGTTCGGAGAGCATCCCTTCATAAGGGAAAGCGTAGCATTACGTCTGCCACAGGAAGGTCGCGTACAGTCTGTCGTAAGTTCACCAGCCGCCGCCGAAAGGTTGCTTGATGATGTACCGGCGGAGCAACTATTGGAGCCGACTATCGGGGTTGATGGCCCCATGACTTTCTTATCATTCGAACCGGGTACGGAACAGGCTTTGGACATATTAACGGTCGCTAGGAAGGTAAGGGGCGACGTACCGTCGTCGAGGCGGGCCGAAGATTTCCTGATTGAGCATGGGGTCCGTGATGAGCCTTTTGAGGAAGTTACGGTGCCAGAGGCCGACGAAGCGTCCGTAGCACGTGATTTACAGGCTGTATACGCGCCTTCAAGGCCGGAAATTATTTTAGCGAATAGCGGCATGAGCGCAGTAACGGCTACGGTCGAGGCGCTTGATGCTATCCGCAATGAAGGCCGCGTTAATGGTGAAAGCGGACGGGACACATGGATTCTCTTGGGCAACCTATACCGCGATACCGAGGATATGGTCATGTCAAAATATAAGGGCAGGACACGTGTAGTGCGCGACCCGACCGACACAGAAGGCCTCAAAGAGGCAATCGAAGGATTGGGCGACAAGGTCATAGGTGTCATAACCGAGGCGCCCGCGAACCCTTTGCTTGATATCCCTGAATTGGAGCAGGTGAAAGAGACGTTGGGCGATATACCACTGGTAGTTGACGTTTCATCGGCCGGCTCCATGCTAGTAGACGCCATGCCGTACGCTGACGTAGTAATAGAAAGTCTGACCAAGTTCGCGTCGGGCCATGGGGACATAATGATGGGCTCTGTAGCTATAAACCCGGATAGTGGATACGCTGCCGAGCTAAGCGGGGTACTGCCCGGCGCCGTTGAGCATCCTTACGCACGCGATGTACAAAGGATTTCCCATGAGCTTTCGGACTGGAAAGCGCGCGCATTAAGGATAGGTCATAACACCCGGTGGCTGGCGGACTTCTTTGAGTCCCACCCTAAGGTCAAGCATACCCATTGGGCTGGGGAATCGAGGGCGCGACACGAAAGGTATGCTGATATTGCGCGTAATCCTCTGGTACCCCCCGGCCTCATAACTGTTGACATAAAACGCAGTGCGCGGCCTACCTACGATGCTTTGGACCTTTCCAAGGGTCCCAGCTTCGGCACGCGGTTTACTATCAACACCGATTTCGTAGGAATAGTATATCCGCAGGACATAATAGATAAGTTCTCCAGCGATATGCTGCGTAGGCGTACCGGTCTGTCCCCGAATATGATACGGGTTTCTGTGGGCACCGAAGACCCGTCCTGGCTAATCGACCGCTACGAGCAAGCCTTGTCTAGCTAATTCTGGCCCTGTCTTTCTAGGCGTCTAGCCTCTACTATCCTGTAGGTCTCACCCAATATGTTTTCGTGCAATACCCTGGCATAAGGCGGCCAGTTGCAATCCGGTGACTGTGAACAATCATCATCGGGGTAATAACCGTAGGGAAGACCTACGCCATCCTTTTCGCGGTCACGTTTATACTCCGCGTCCAGATCGTGCTTGTCGTATTCAGGGTGTCCTTGCAGGTACACCCTCAAGTTGCCATTAGGCAGTTCCTCCTGCAGTACAAGCCACCCGGCTCTTTCGCTGGCTGCCAGAATTTTCAGATCGTCTATCTCATCAACCTCTTCAACGCTGATGTCTCCCCAGCGTGAGTGGGGCGAAACCATCGTGTCTCCCATGCCTCGCATCAAGGGTGCGCTGGTATCAAACACGTCATGCTGGAATACGCCGCTGATTTTTCGGTCCAGTATCTTGCGATTCAAGCCGTGCAGGTGGTTCAGGGCGAAGTGGGCCGCCAGACAGGAGAAGATAGTTACCGGTACTTCCTTCGAGAAAGCTATGAGTTCCTCTAGTTGATCTCTGTAGTTGATTTCCGGAAGCTCCAACGGCTCTCGGCCGGTCGACATGCCTACCACCTCCCGCGTCTCCAGGTTGTCGCCGGTTATCACCAGCGTGTCTAAGCCATTATCGCGTATCGCTGACAGAGGTGTGTAGCGGCTAAGTATTTCACTGCGGCTGGCGCCTTCGCGCTCGCGGCGGTCATCGTCGAATTTAATAAAATGCGGCCGGATCTGGACCACGGTGTCGCCACCAATCCAACGGTACCATTGCAGCTCAGTGGCCTTCATGGCAGCGGCTGGCATCAGGTTGGCCAAACCGCTGTCTAGGGTATGGATTTCCTGTTCTTCCGCCGTGGCCTCATCTATATGAGGAATGCCCTCGGCGTCCAGGCGTCTGGCGAACTGCGGGTACATTACTGGGTCGGTGACTAAGGGCATAGGGTTACGGAGCCTCTTAAACTAACTAATTTTTCGTTGAAGCCTACTATAGCACAAAATTTGCTATTTGTGTAGAAAGGTGATAGTGTTCACCCAGTCTATTTTTTTGAAAAGGGGTGGCGTAGTTCCTTATGAGGTTTGTCAGTCTAGCTAATCCCGAAGATGCCGTTTCTTTCCAAGGTGCCATCGAACAAGGCGCTCCGCAGGACGGCCACAGCGTTTATGTGCCTGAACACATACCCAGGCTGGACCCGCACGATATCGAGCGAATAAGTAGCGGAGATCCCATAGAGATAGGCAGGGCGGTGCTGAGGCCTTACATAGGCGACGAGATACCTGAGGATGACCTGGACCGCATAGTGCGCGAGTCCACGACGTTCGATGTGCCGCTGGTAGACGTCGGCGATCGCAAGGTGCTGGAGGTCTTCCACGGTCCGACCGGCGCGTTCAAGGACGTGGCGGCGCAATACCTCGGCCAGTTCCTGAACTATTTCTACCAGCAGACGGGCCGTCGTTCCTTGGTGCTGGTAATGACCAGCGGCGATACTGGCGGTGCCGTGGCCGCGGGTCTGGGCGATATGGACGGCGTGGACGTGCTGATGGGGTATCCCAAAGGCCGTGTCAGCCAGCTCCAGCAGGAACAGCTAAGGCGGGTCGCGGACAACGTACACACTCTTGAAATAGACGGGTCGTTCGATGACTGCCTGTCGCTTGTGGATGAAGCCTTCAAGGATGATGAGCTGCAAGAAGGCATCAATCTTACCACCGCCAACACCATCAACATCGGCCGCCTTCTGCCACAGATCACTTATCATGCCAAGATCTTCAGCGAACTCGGCGATGAAGCCGCACACACCTGGAACGTAGTACCTAGCGGTAATGGCGGTAACCTGACGGCAGGCCTGCTGGGCCGTGCCATGGGCATACCATCGGGCGGATACGTTATGGCTAACAACAGGAACGACATGCTTACTCGTTACTGGAAGACCGGCCTTTATGAACCTACTGACAGCGTTCCTACGCCGTCAAACGCCATGGACATAGGAAATCCTAAGAACGGTCCGCGTTTGCAATGGATTTTCGGCGGTGACATGGAGCTGATGCGCTCAGTACTCAGAGCTAAGAGCGTCAGCGATGATGAAACCTTCCGCACCATCAAGGCGGTGCATGCCGAGACCGGATATGTGCTAGATCCGCACACCGCGGTAGGCTGGGCCGCCAGCGGGCCGGGCGACGTCATAGTATCGACTGCCTCGCCGGATAAATTTGCCGAAGTTATAGAAGAGGGTACGGGCATAGTGGTGGACAACAGCGCCCAATTGGCCGAACTTCGCCAGGTGCCCGAACGCTACACGGAAATGCCTAATTCCATAATTGCCTACAAGGAACATATACGCAGTCTGCGCGGCGATCTGGTTGCGGCTTGAACCCGTGCGCCTTATCTGTTACACTATCCGCACTATCAATCAAGCAGGCTAGGGGTTTGATCCTCTCCGCGAATGATCCGCGCAGGACTTCACGGAGCTCCCTGGCTGAAGAGGAAGGAGCAAACATGGCTGCCGTACAGGTAGATATAAAAGAATTATTGCAGGCCGGAGCGCACTTCGGACATAAGACCGAGCGCTGGCACCCCAAGATGGCGCCGTACATCCACAGCAAGCGCGGCGGCACGCACATAATCGATCTGACCAAGACGGTCGAGAAGCTGGGCGAGGCCCTGGACTTCCTTACGGGAGCGGCCGCAGACGGCAAGCAGATCCTGCTGGTTGGCACCAAGCGCCAGGCCCAGGACATTGTTAAAAAGGCGGCTCAGGAAACCGGCATGCCATACGTGACCGAGCGCTGGCTGGGCGGCATGCTCACCAACTGGAACACCATGGGCGGCCGGGTCAAGCACCTGCAGGATCTGGAAAACCGCATGGCCGGCGGCGAACTCGCCAACAAGTACAACAAGCTCGAGGTTCAGCGCTTCCAGGAAGAGATCGACCACATGAACTACATGTACGGCGGCGTGAAGGAACTGAACGCCAAGCCGGGCGCGGTATTTATCGTGGATGTCGTCCACGATGCCAACGCCCTGCGCGAGGCCGCCAAGCTGAAGGTTCCCATCGTAGCTTTGGTCGACACCAACGCCGATCCCACCTTGGTTACTTACCCCATACCGTCGAACGATGATGCCGTGAAGACCATCGAACTCATGGTCGGCTACGTGAAGGACGCCATCCTGACGGGCAAGGCAAAGGCTAAGACCAAGCGCCGCCGAACGACGACAAGCAAGACGACGACAAGAAAGACGACCAGCACCCTTCAAATAGTACGAGTAACGTTGTGAATAAGGACAAGAAAGGTGCTGGGGATGAAAGTTGATATCGAACAGGTCAAGCGCCTTAAGAGTCTGACCGGCGTCGGTCTGACCGACGCCAAGAAAGCGCTGGAAGAAGCCGGTGGCGACTTCGACAAAGCCCTGGCCGCCATGCGCAAGAAAGGCCTGACCAAGGCCGAGAAGCGCGGCGAGCGCGAAGCCCGCGCCGGCCTGGTAGGGTCGTATAACCACGACGGCCGCATCGGCGTCCTGGTGGAAGTCAACTGCGAGACCGACTTTGTCGCCCGCGGCGAGACCTTCGGCGAACTGGTCAAAGATCTGGCCATGCATATAGCCGCTTCGGCGCCGCAGTATGTTTCTGTGGATGACGTCCCGGCCGCCGAACGCAAGAAGGCCGAAAAGGAATTCGCCGACAAGGCCAAATCCGAAGGCAAGCCGGCGGACATGGTCGACAAGATCGTGGCAGGGCAGGTAAAGAAGCATTTCGCTGAACGCTGCCTGCTCGACCAGCCCTTCGTAAAGAATCCCGACATCACCGTGGCCGACCACGTCAAAGAGAACGCCGCCCGCATGAACGAGAACGTCGTCGTCCGCCGCTTTGAGCGCATGGCCCTCGGCGAAGTAAGCTAGGTTATACTAGACCCATGGACCCGAATCAGATAGTCAAAGACGCGGAAGGGAAATTCAACCAAACGGTTGAGCATTTTAAGGATGGGCTTAAGACGCTCAGGACCGGCAGGGCGAATGCCGGGATGCTCGACGGTGTCACCGTCGAGGCTTATGGTACGCCCATGCCGCTCAAGCAGGTCGCGAACATAACCGCGCCTGATGCCCAGCTGATCCAGATCACGCCTTTCGATCCGAACAACCTGGAGGCCATATCCAACGCCATTCGCGACGACCAGAGCCTGGGTCTGAACCCCAGTGACGACGGCCAGGTGGTGCGCGTACAGATTCCGGCCCTGACGGAAGAACGCCGCCGCGAGCTGGCCAAGAATATCAGCGGCAAGCAGGAAGAATGCATGATTAAGCTAAGGGCCGTCCGGCATGAAGCCATGGACGCCATCAACAAGCTCAAGAAAGACAAAGATATAGGCGAGGACGACGCCAAACGGCTGTCGGGCAGGTGGAAGACGCCATGGGTTCAAGGCCCGCGCGCGACGCCGAAGCCGCCGCCAAGGCCAAAGAAGCCGATATCCTAACGTTGTAAAATCCGTTGATAAAGGTGCTGGTCAGGCGTGGGTGATGACCGTGGTGCCGATGGGCGTCCAGTTGTAGACCCACTCGGCCTCATCGTCGGGTATGCCGACACAGCCGTGAGAACTGTTGATGGCGCCGAACCAGCTCAAAGGATGCCAATATACTCCGTGGATGGCGTTGCCGGCGGTAAAGTAATTCACCCAATAGACGTGCGGCTGGAAGTAGCGTGAGCCGTCGGTATTCAGGCCGCGCATGTCTTGGGAGGCGAATTTGGCGTAAACGTGGAACAGGCCCTGGGGTGTCGGTGTGGCGGGTGCGCCAGCGCTGACCAGATAGCTTTTGACCTGCTTGCCGTTCTGGAACAGCCACATCTTTTTGGTGGTAAGGTTGACCACTATCACTTTGTCGAAGGCGGCCGGGGTGACGGCTTCGAATTTCTTAGTGCCTAGCGGAGTAGTGAACTTAAGACCTTTGCCGGATAGGACGTTCTTGGCCGATTCCTTGGCCTGGGTCTTGAGAGTGTCGGGATCGCTCAGGTATATGCCGTCCTGGCCGTTCACTACCACTCGCTTGGCGCCGTCCTCGTCGACAGTTACCTGGTTTACCGGGTCCTGGGCGTACTGCCCGGCCAGCTTGACCAGCGAATTGCTCATGGCGGCTTCGTTCACATGTATATAATATTCGGTCTTCTGCTTGTTGGCCGTAATCTGCAGCCAGCTTTTGATGGTGCCGCTGTCGACCTGCGTCGGCAGGGTGCCGACCGTAAGTGTCATAGGCTGGTGGCGTAAGGGCCTGGAGTTTGCTCTGGAGTTTATCCGCCGGGACTGTGGTATTGAATCCGGCTATGGATCTGGCGGGCAGTTTGGCTACGGCGGCGGGCTTGGCCGCTACCGTATGCTTGGAGAGCCAGTAAGCGCCGCCCAGCTGAATGGCGGCTGCGCCCACCAACAATAATACCAGCGCGGCCACTATGACTGAGTGGCGCCTTATGAACTTAGACAGCCCGTGAGGCGTCTTATCTTTGCGCTCATCTACCGATTTAAGTACGGCGGTCTTCGCCAATATGTTAGGAAATGTCCGGCTCACCTTAATACCCTCTATCCCTCAAGTCTCTTTGTCTTTTTTGCTTAAGCAGCAACAGTTTTTATTATATGCGACATTCCGCTGGTGTAAAGCTTTGCTACAATGATTAGATGTCTGTCATCTTATTCGTAACGGGGATTCTGCTGATTATAGGGCTGGTGGTCATCCATGAGTTCGGCCACTTTGTCATGGCCAGGCGTAATGGGGTAGAGGTAGAGGAATTCGGCATATTTTTTCCGCCCAGACTGTATAAGCGCAAGATGAAGGACGGCTGGTTATTCACCGTGAACGCCATACCGCTGGGCGGCTTCGTCAGGCTTAAGGGGCGAGCACGACAGCGATACCGGCCGCGGTACGTTCGGCGCCGCCAGGCTTGTGGGCCAAAAGCAAGATAATGGCGGCCGGCGTGGCCATGAACCTGATAGCGGCGCTGGTACTGTTCACTATAATCGCGCTGGTAGGCATGCCCAAGCTGATTGATAACCAGTTCACAGTCAAATCGGACACCAGAGCTGGCGGCCCGCGAAACGCTCATAAGCTACGTGGAGCCGGGTTCGCCGGCGGATAAGGCCGGATTACGGACCCAGGACGAGATAAACGACATAGCGATCGCCGGCCACAGCCCCGTCAGCATAGACAGTGCCAAGAACCTGCCTAAGATTACCAAGAATTTCGCCGGCAAGCCGGTAACCGTCTACTACACCAGGGCGGGGCACAACCACGAGGCGCACATCACCTTAAGGTCATCCGGCTCGAACGGTTACCTGGGCGTTATACCGACCGATTTCAGCTTTCAGCGCTCCACCTGGTCGGCGCCCGTGGTGGCGGTGGGGCTTAGCGCCCAGCTGACGGGCCTGACCTTCCAGGGCCTGGGTCATGCCCTGGGCGGCCTGGGCAGTCTGATAGCCGGTGCCGTCACCGGCAACCATACGGCCCGCGAGCACGGGCAGACCGCCGCCAGCGACCAGGTGGCGGGGCCGGTGGGCATCATCGTCATACTTAAGAACGGCAGTCTTATAGGCTACCAGTTCATGCTGTTCATCGTCGCCTACATATCGCTGATGCTGGCGATCATGAACATCCTGCCGATACCGGCGCTGGACGGCGGCCGGCTGTGGCTCACGCTTATATTCCGCGGCCTTAAAAGGCCGCTCTCGGCCAGGCGCGAAGAAGCTATCAATGCCACCGGTTTCGCATTGCTGCTGGGGCTGATAATCCTCATCACCATCGGTGGATGTTAAGCGATTCTTTTAACGCTCCGGCGGCCGCCGCGGCAGCGGCCGGCAACGGGCGCGGGCAGCCGGCAGTGCCGCCCGTGCCCTGGAACCCGTGGCTGGGCGTCCTGTTCACCGTGCGTCGTCTACTATGCTTCCCAGTTAGCGGCCGGGTTGCTGGTATCGATCTATCCGGCCGTCAGGCACTGGCCGCATTCTACGGATTCAGAACTGGGTTTCCGAGCTCGGTCTGGGCCCAGTTCGTCTTTGTCCTGCTGGCCGAAACTTTCGTCATCGGCGCCATCTACCTGTTCCTTAAGCGCTACAAGAGCCGGATTTTCGCTGATAGGCCTGAGGCGGCCGCGCTGGAGCGACGTGGCTTATGGCGTTCTGGCCGTACCGGCTTATTTCCTGCTGTACGCGCTGACGGTCGGCGTGGTCAGCCACTTCGTGCCTGGTCTGAACGTGGACCAGACAACAGCAGATAGGGTTCAACGACGTGCACGGCCAGGCGGCTCTGGCGCTGACCTTCATCAGCCTGGTGATTCTGCCGCCGCTGGCGGAAGAGATAATGGTCCGCGGCTTCCTTTACAGCACGCTCAAGAAGGCCATGCGTCCCATAGGCGCCGTCATTCTTACTAGCGCGCTGTTCGCGGCGGCGCACCTGCCGGAGGGCGGGGCGGCCGGCCCGTTGTACATCGCCGCGCTCGATACCTTCATACTCAGCCTGGTACTGATCTATCTGCGCGAAAAGACGGGCGGCCTGTGGGCTTCCATAACCCTGCATGCTTCCAAGAACGGCATCGCGTTCCTGTTATTGTTTGTATTACACATCAAATAGTGGTATAGTTACCCCTCAATGAGTTTCAATGTAGAGAAGTCAGTGGTCAAGCTGGGCACTGAGAGTAATATGAATGGCGACGGTGTCCGCGCCGACCGCCAACGGCATATAGTCGGCCAGGTGGCTCGAACGCCGCCGCGGAGGCGACCGCATCGCCATGGTGCTTTCCGGAGCCATAGCTATGGCGACTGCCGTACTGCTCAGCGAGGAAGAGAGAGACGACGAACGTATCACGCCGCAGATGCGGGCCACGCGTGGTAGTGACGCATTCTTCGGCTCCTGGATAGCGGCGTTCGACAGGGCGGGCATAAGGTCCGGCGGGTTCCTGGTCACCCACCATGAGCTCGGTTACAAGCCGGAGCTGGAATCGTTCGATGAGACGGTCAAAGGTTATATGGACATGAGATGGGTGCCTCTCATAAATGAGAACGGCAGTACGGACGATAAGGAAACCAAGAAGCTGGTCTATGGCGGCGACAACGATGGCCTGGCCGAAGACGTGGCGGACCGGATAGGCGCCGATAGGATATATTTCCTGACCGAAAGGGAGGGAGTGATAGGGCGGGACGGCAACGTCATAGAAGTAGTCGATGAGAACAATATCGAAGAAGTGCTTGATGTGGTGGGAGAAGCCGGCGTGCCCGGTCCCGGGGCCGGTATGCGTACCAAAGTGGACGCCGCGTGGGAAGCGGCCGGCAAGGGTCGCACAGCCCATATAGCCTATGCCGGACATGATTTCGAACCCATACGCGCGGGCGATACCGGCACGCTTTTCGTACCTCGCTGATTACATAGTAGAATAGGGTAGTCTATGAGGCTATCCCAGTTATTCACCAAGACCAGTAAGAACGTGCCTGCCGACGAGACGGCGCGCAACGCACAGCTGTTGATACGGGCTGGCTACATCCACAAAGAAATGGCCGGCGTATATGCCTACCTGCCGCTGGGCCTGCGTGTTCTGGAGAACATCAAGCGGGTCGTGCGCGAAGAGATGGATGCCGTCGGCAGCCAGGAGCTTTCCATGACTACATTGCAGTCCAAGGAGCTATGGGAAAAGACCGGCCGTTGGGACGACAAAACCGTCGATATCTGGTTCAAGACCAAGCTCAAGGACGGCCAGGATCTTGGCTTGGCGTGGTCGCACGAGGAACCGATCGTCCAGATGATGCGCCAGCAGATCAGCAGCTATAAAGATTTGCCCGTAAGCGTATATCAGTTCCAGAACAAGCTTCGCAACGAGCTGAGGGCCAAGAGCGGCATCATGCGCGGCCGCGAATTCCTGATGAAGGATATGTACTCGCTGAGTGCCGACGCCAAACAGCACGACAAATACTATGACTCGGTCATCGAGGCCTATAAGAAGGTCTACGACCGGCTTGGCATCGGCAAGGATACCTACGTGACATTCGCGAGCGGGGGAGCGTTCACAAAGTTCAGCCACGAATTCCAGACGCTATGCGACGTTGGTGAGGACGTCATCTATCTGCATAAGGGCAAGGACATCGCTATCAACGAAGAGGTGCTGGACGAAGAAAGCCTGAAGAAGCTGGGCGTCAAGCGCGACGAACTAGAAGAAGTTAAGAGCAGCGAAGTCGGCAACATATTCAACTTCGGGACCGATAAGAGCGAGAAGCTGGGGCTGGCGTTCACGGATGAATCCGGCGAGCGTCAATACGTCCATCTGGGCTCATACGGCATCGGCATATCCAGATTGATGGGTGTCATAGCCGAGAAGTTCGCCGACGATAAGGGACTGGTCTGGCCGGAAGCGGTGGCGCCGTTCAAGGTGTATCTGGCGCGGCTGGGCGACGACCCAAAAGTCGTGAAAGAGGCCGACGAGCTGTATGAATCCTTGACAGCCAAAGGCGTTCAGGTACTATATGATGACCGGGACGCCCGGCCCGGCGAGAAGTTCGCCGACGCCGACCTTCTGGGCATACCGTACCGCGTGGTCGTCAGCACAAAGACGCAGGCCGCCGGTACGTTTGAACTTAAGCCCCGTTCCGGTGAACACGCCGAGCAGGTTTCCAGAGAAAAACTGAATAAAACACTAGGTATTAGCGACTAAAGCGTTTGCTATAATAGGGGCGACGCTAAGAAGGAGGGAAGACCGATGAAGAAGTTATTTCGATTGACCCGCGCAGGTGTCGATGAACTGCAGACCGAACTCGACGCGCTGGTGGCCAAGCGCGCCGGTATTGCCGACGCTATTAAAAGCGCCCGCGAACAGGGCGACCTTACCGAGAACGCCGAATACCAGTCCGCCCGCGCCGACCAGGAGCGCAACGAGGCCCGCATCTCCGAGCTCGAGAACATCATCCAGAACGCCGAGATTATCCGCAAGCCGCGCGGCGACAGCAAGGTTCAGATAGGTTCCACCGTCAAACTGAAGGGCGGCGGCGGCAAGGCCAAGGAATTCCAGGTCGTCGGCACCGTAGAGGCCGATCCTCTTAGCGGCAAGATTTCCGATGAATCACCCATAGGGCAGGCGATGCTGGGCAAAAAGGTCGGCGAAACCGTAGAAATCAACACCCCCACCGAAACCCACGCCTACAAGATCGCCAGCATAGCTAACGATTCGCAACATGCTTGTCTTAGGCTATGCATGCTGGAGGTCGCTTGCATGAACCTAATTTTGTAATTACAATGTAATTACATATGCGCCTAACATAAAGGTGGTTCAGATAGGTAATAGTGGCGTCCGTTTACCCAAGTCAGCCTTGGAGCTAAGCGGCATCAAACCGGGCGACAAGCTGGACTTGGAGGTCAGGCGCGGCCGGCTGGTTCTTCGCCGGCCCGGACAGGCCATACACGACGACACTGTCAAACAATCTTATAATGATGTGAAGATGGTCTGGGATGAGGCGCTGAAAGACGCCTGGTTGGAAGTCTTTGGTATGGATGAGTAGGCCTGGGTTATACTTGGGGAGTCATGCAATGGTTGAACAAAGTAGTTGATGAACTTGAAGAAGACAGCCCGAGGGCGGGATCACGGTTTCGTCCGGCGTGTCGCCGTCCGGCACGTATCACTTGGGCACGCTCCGCGAGATACTGACCGCGGAGGCCATAGCTTACGAAGCGCGCCGGCGCGGGCGCAAGGCCAGGCATGTGCACGTGGTGGACGACCTGGACGTGTTCCGCAAGGTACCTGCCGGCATTCCGGATGACTTCAAGCAATATCTGGGCCGGCCGCTATGCGACGTGCCGGCGCCCGACGGTTCCGAGGGCTCGTACGCCGATTATTACGTAAAGGACCTGTTCGTGGCCGCCAAAAAGATGCACATGGAGCTGGATATCCTTCGCGCCCATGGGAAGTACCGCGAAGGCTTCTTCACCGAAGCTATAGAAAAGGCGCTGGATAACAAGGGAAAAATCAAAGAAATCCTTGAAAACATATCCGGACATAAGGTGGATGATCATTGGTCGCCCATCCAGGTGGTAGAGGACGGGTATCTTAAGAACCGGCCGTTCGTCAGCATCGATACCGGCGACAAGATGCTGGTATTCAAAGACAAGCATGGCGATGAGCGCAGCACCGGCTATGCCAGCGGCGAAGTTAAGCTTAATTGGCGCATAGACTGGCCGGCGCGCTGGTGGCTGCTCGGCGTGGACGCCGAACCGTTCGGACGCGACCATGCCACCAAAGGCGGCTCCTACGATACGGGCGCGGTCCTTATAAAGGAAGTCTATGGCGCCGAACCGCCTATACCTCTGCCGTATAACTTCATTAACCGCACCGGCGATACCAAGAAGATGAGCAAGAGCGCAGGCGATACCATTACTGCGTCAGACCTGCTGGAAATGCTGCCGGCAGAGGTCGTATGGTTCTTCGTACTGCGTTATCCGCCGGACAAACAGCTGTTCTTTGATGAAGGCCCTACGCTCATGAGGCTGGTCGATGAATTCAGCGAATTGCTAGATAAGCCGGGCAAGACAGATGCCGACGAACGGCTCATAGGTCTATGCCTGCACGGCATAGAGAAGCCGACCGTCAGCCGCGTGCCGTTCTCGCACCTGGTGGCCAGCTATCAGGCCGCACTGAAGGACGTCGATAAGACACTCGACATCATACGCCGCACAGAGCACGCCAAGACGGTAGACGAAGACGCCGACACCATCAGGGCCGAGCTGAAATTCATAGACGCCTGGCTGGAAAAGCAGGCTCCGGAAGATGTCAAGTTCTCACTGGCGGATAAGGTCGATCGGGGTAGTTTCAGCGAAACTCAGAAGAAGTTCCTAGCCGGTTTGGCCGCCAAGGTCGAAAAGGCTCCCAAGGACGCTGGCGGCGACTGGTTCCACAAAGCGATCTACGAGTTCAAAGACAGTTCCGGCCTGCCGCCCAAGGAATTATTCACGACGCTCTACCAGGCGCTCATAGGCAAGGAATCCGGCCCGCGCGCCGGCTGGTTCCTGAGCATCCTGCCGCGCGACTGGCTCGTCAAACGCCTGCAGCTAGAGGCCTAGCCATGATCCAGGTCAGCGACGATGGGTTCCAGCGGCTGATCGACCAGGCTCTGGAGCGAGTTGCCCGGCGAGCATGTCAAAAATATTAAGAATGTCGCGATTCTGTATGAAGATGAGCCTACGCCCGAACAGCGCCAGAAACTGAAACTCCGGGGCAACCAGACCTTGCTGGGGCTGTATGAAGGCACGCCGCTGAGCAAGCGCCAGGGAATGGACCGGCTCCTGCCAGACAAGATAACCCTTTTCAAACTGCCGCTATCCAGCCAGGCTGATACCGAGGCAGGGCTGAAAGAAGAAATCAAGCACACGCTCTGGCACGAGATCGCCCATTACTACGGTCTGGACCACGGACGCATCCGCGAGCTGGAATAAGTTATTTTTTGTAACTGGCGCGGATCTGGAACAGGAAATAAAAGCCGATGGCTGAGCCTATAAGTGAACCTAGCAGACGGCCTATACCGCCGTAATAGGTGAACGCAACGACTATGCCGTAGGCCACGTTGACCAGCAGGGCGTAGAACAGCAGATCCCAGCCGGACTTTTTGCGGGCTTTGGTGGGGTTGAAAGCCGCTATGTATAGCAGGGCTTCCACGACCAGTACGGCTATGGACAGCCAGATCACGAAAGTAAGGTGATTCACGGCTACACCGTAGCCGGCGACAAGGAAATTGACGGTGCGCGCGGCATCGTATAAGTCCCCAGGCTGTCAGCAAGGTAAGCACTCCGAGCACAAGGTTGATGTATGGCAGATACTCGACGATTATCTTCTTGGCGTTGGCTGGCAGGGACGGCGCGCTCTTGACGAATATGTCGCCCAGGCTAGTCTCTAACGATTTCAATGTCTTCATGTCTATAATTTAGCATAAAAAGCAGTATACTGGTAGACTTGGAGGGCATAGATTCATGGACCAATACGCGTATACCCATAGCCCAAGGACGACGCAGAACGCACGCTTTGGGATAAGATCTGGAAGGATGACCAGGGTCATCTGGCGATTTGGCAGATGCCTAACGCCTGGCTTATCGCATGGGCCGTCAGTACTACCTTGTCGCTGTTCTTCGGCGGCGTTGTAGGCGACGTATTCTTCTGGATAGGTTCCGCCGCATTGGTCGTCTGGTCATGCTTAGAGATTTTCCGGGGCGCAAATTATTTCCGCCGCGTATTAGGGCTGGCGGTGCTGATATACACCATCGCCTCCATGATCAACTCGCTATGAATAAAACTTTGCAGAAAGCGGTTTTCGCCGCCGGTTGTTTCTGGGGAGTGCAGTATTACTTTGACCAAGTCCCGGGTGTCGTCAGCACGGTAGCGGGCTATACGGGCGGCCATACCCAGGACCCTACTTATGAAGAAGTCTGCACCCATACCACCGGTCATGCCGAAGCCGTGCTCATAGAGTTCGATTCGGCGAAAGTCAGCTACGGGACATTATGCCGGCACTTCTTCCGCATGCATGATCCCACCCAGCTGAACAGACAGGGGCCGGACGTAGGCGATAGTTACCGGTCGGCTATATTCTGTTTCGACGACGGGCAAATGAAGGCGGCACGCAAGATCAAGAGCTGAATCCCAGGCTGGTTTTGATGATCCTATAGTGACGCGGATAGAGCGCGCCGGTGAATTTTATGAAGCCGAAGATTATCATCAGAAATACGCGGAGCGGACCGGCCGCGGTATGTGCCACGTTCCCTATGAGCCGTTAGGATGATGTAAACTTATAATTCGTATGGCTGATATAATTTTTGATTTTGACGGTACGATCGCGAACACCTTCGACTACGCGGTCGGTTTCTTAAGCCGTGAGGCGGGGGTGAAACTTACCGCGGACCAGAAAGCGGCTTTACATGGCCTGCCCATGGCGCGTATCGCCCGCAAGGTGGGACTACCGTGGTATCGTCTGCCCAAACTGTTCTTCAAAGGTCGCCACGAGATGAGTCCGGCCATGAAGAACATCGAGCCGTTCAGCGGCATGGCGGACGTTATCAAAGAGCTTCGCTCCAAGCGCCACAGGATATTCATACTCAGCACCAATACCACGCGGAACATCAACAAGTTCCTGCGCCACCACGGCCTGGAGAGTTACTTCGTACATGTTTACGGCGGGGTAGGGATGTTCGGCAAGGCCCCGGCCCTAAGGCGGCTTCTGCGCGAACAAAACATAGTGACCGGGAAAGCCGTATACATAGGGGACGAGACGCGCGACGTTATGGCCGCGAAATCGCTGGGGGCGCGTGTCATCGCCGTGACCTGGGGCTTTGCCCGCGAGGCCGACCTGAAAGCGGATGGCGCGGACGGTCTGGCTAGGAAGCCGCGCGACTTGCTCCGGCTCATTTAAAATTGATATGCTTATGCTATATCAATTGAAGAGGTTCCCCCTTGTCCAAAGCTAACCTTAAGCGGCACGATGCCCTTGTACTTTACCCGCACCACCGTAAGCCTTACAGGGTGCATCATCTGGCATCGGTCATGGTTGCCCTGGCCTTGGTCCTGGTATGCGTGTTCGGCCTGGGCTATACCGTAGGTAGTGAGAAGCGGCCCGAGGCGCCGGCGCCTACTGCTACGGCAAAAGTTGCGGCTCCGACAGTGGTGCGTTCGGGCTACGGGTTCTCGTTCACAGCCTCAGCCTATACGTTCACGGTTAGCGCCACGGAGGGCGGCGGCCAGGCCGGAGCGGTCACGGGTGATGCTCTTAAAGATGGGCGTCCTCTTACTTCAGCTGTGGTCAAGACTATACCCGGGGCCGTGGACGGCCGGCTGGCTGCCGCCCGGCTCACAGTCAAGGTCAATCCCGACCCGGCTGGCGCGCTGTCTCCGGTCAGCGCCAGCGGCGAGGTCAGCATGCGCACTGTTTCCAGCGCCGCCGATAAGCTTAACAATGTGCCGGCGCGGAAGACCGTCTACGAATTTACCGGAAATCACGGCGGCAAAAGTTATGCGGTGGTTTGGAGTGGGACGGTCAAGGGCAGGGCATTCGCCGTGGAGCTGAATGGCCTGGCCGGTTCGCCAGCAATACCGGCGGAGTTCGCCAACGTGCTGGCCAGCCTGGATATAGGTGCCAGCCAAGCCGTGCTCGGCGCCACTACGTTCGGTTCGTCATCGGGCGGTAAGGGTACGCTCGACTCCAAATACCTGTCGGATGCACTGTCGCCGGCCGTGGTGCAGATATTCCATACCGTCTGCGGCGTCCTGACTATCAATGGAAAAGCCTTGAGCTCCAGCGACTGCATATCGTTCAGCGGCAGCGGGTTTCTGGCCAGCCAGGACGGTTATATCGCTACGAACGGCCATGTGGTCGTATATACCGCCAAGGACGCCATGGCCGACATAATAGTGTCTAACCCCGCCGTACTGGAGGCTTATCTGAAGGGCCTGGGCCTGAATGCGGCCCAGATAAACGCTACCAAATCCGATCCGGCCGCCCTGGCCGCCCTTATCGCCAAGATTTACGATCTGCCGGATACCGGCATACGCTTTTCCCACGAAGGCGAGCTGACCTTGGCCGCCCTGGGCTCGGACCTGCCCGACATCAAAAAACTGGTCAAGATCAAACAGCGCTCCCAGCTGGCCCAGTTCTCTCATGACACCGACACTATCAAACAGGCTCAGGTGGTCGGTTATGATTACAATGCCAGGGACAGCTATACTGCTGTCGCCAATCCTGCGAAAGGCTTTTCGTCCAGCGACGTAGCGCTATTAAAAGTAAATGTCGTGAATGCTCCGGCCATCCCCATAGAGACTGGGCGGGTAGTCCAGAACGAGAAGATTGTCATCATGGGATTCCCAGGTGATGCCAACAACGCGCTGACCGACAACCGGACGGCCGACGTCACGGTCACCGACGGCGTGGTCAGTTCCATCCGCCAGGCCGCAGGCGGCAATGGCAAGCTATATCAGTCCGACGCTGACGCTTCGCATGGCAACAGCGGCGGCCCGGCTATAGACGAGGACGGCCGGGCCATAGGCCTCATGACGTACCGTTACTCCAGTTCCAAGAATGGCGACTCGGCCAAGAGCTATATCCGCGACATAAACGATTTCAAGAAACTGGCTGACGCCAAGAATGTCGCGATAGACAGCGCCAGCAAGACCCAGGAAAGATGGGAAGACGGTCTTAGCCTCTATTCTAAGAATCACTACTCGGCGGCGCTCAAGGACTTCGAGAGGGTACAGACCGATTACCCGGCTCAGCGTCTTGTTGCCAGCTACATATCCAGCTCAAAGCAGGCCATAGCCGAAGGCAAGGACGTCAAGGATTTCCCGGTATGGGTGTTGGCCGCAGGGCTGGCGGCAGGCATGATCGGTCTGGCCGCCGCGGCCATCACGGTCATGCGTCATCACGCCATGCACCGTGTGTACCGCACGTCCGTACCCGATGCCGCCAACCCACAGCCGGTCTTCATGGCTACGACTTCTGGGCAGAGTCAGGGAACACAGCCCTCCGCACCTGCAAGCCCGCCGACGCCGCCCCCGCGCCAGCAACCGCCTGGTACAATATAGGCAATGGCATACTCAAGACGGTCCCAGCCTTACCGGCCGGGGCAGAAGGATACTTTCAAGGTCAGCCGGTCCAAGATCGAGCTGTTCAAACAGTGCCCGCGCTGTTTTTGGCTTGATGCGCGCCTTCGTATAAAACGCCCTTCCAGCCCGCCGTTCAACATCAACAAAGCGATTGACGAGCTGTTCAAGAAGGAATTCGACGTTCACCGCAAGGCCGGCACGCCGCATCCCGATAATGAGCGACAACCAGATCAAGGCTGTGCCTTATCAGCATGCCGAGCTGGACAAGTGGCGGCATAACTTCACAGGCGTGACCACCTTGCACGAGCCGACCAATCTGCACGTCTTCGGTGCCATAGACGACGTGTGGGTGAACGAAGACAATGAGCTGATAGTGGTCGATTACAAGGCCACGGCCAAGCAGGCCGATGTCTCCATTAACAGCGACTGGCAGATCAGCTACAAGCGCCAGATGGAAGTCTACCAATGGCTGTTGCGTGCCAACGGCTTCAAGGTGAGTGACACCGGCTATTTCGTTTACACGAACGCCCGTTTCGATACGGACATCAACGGCTTCGCCGACCATCTGGAATTCAAGACCAAGCTCATTCCATATACCGGCAGTGATTCCTGGGTCGAACCTACACTTAAAAGCATGAAAGCATGCCTGGAAGATGCCGACATGCCTCCGGTCGGCACCGCGGCCATGGGCGGCCCCTGCGAATTCTGCGAATACGCCAAGGCCCGGACCAAGCTTACCGTAGGCCACCTGCGCGCTAAATAAATACGCGTAAGCACCGTACTTACGGTTATTCGTTGCACGGGCAGGGTCAGGGTGTAAGTACATTGTAATGACAATGTACTTACACCCTGGAGGCAGTGGGCACACATCTGCACTTGGGTTATACTTTAGCCATGCTAGACATCCAGTTCATCCGGGAGAACGCCGATCTCGTAGCGGAAAAATCCAAACAAAAAGGCTACGATGTTGATGTCGACCAATTACTAGGCTTCGACAAGGAACGCCGCGAATTATTACAGCAGGTGGAAGAAGTGCGTCGCCAGCGCAACGAACTTACCGCCAAGACGAAAGGCCAGAAGCCGTCCGAGGAGCAGGTAAAAAAGGGCCGCGAACTCAAGGACAAGCTGGCCGACATGGACCACAAGCTGGCCGCCATCGAAAAGGAATACCAGGAGCTTCTTAAACAGGTCCCCAATGTCATCCCGGACGATACGCCCGAAGGCGGGGAAGAGAACAACCGCGAAGAAAAGAAATGGGGCGAGCCGCGCCAAGACAAGGTGGAAGACCACTTAAGCTGGGGCGAAGAAGCGCGGCCTGATAGATTTTGAGCGCGGCGCCAAGATTGCTGGCAACAAGTTCTACTATCTTAAGGGCGATCTGGTACGTCTGGAGCTGGCCGTCTTCCAATTCGGTCTTCAGCTGGCGGCCAAGTACGGCTTTACGCCTATGACGGTGCCGCACATGGTCAACCGGCGCGCCATAGAGGGTACCGGTTTTATGGCCAAAGGCGACGAGGACCAGATTTATAAGGTAGAAGGCGAAGATCTGCACCTGATAGCCACGGCCGAGATCCCGATTACCGGCTATCATGCCGATGAAATCCTGGATGCCGATAAATTACCCCTGTTATATGTGGGGTTAAGCCCGGCTTATCGCAAGGAGGCCGGCGCCTACGGCAAGCACAGCAAAGGCCTGTACCGCGTACACCAATTCAATAAACTGGAGCTATACGTCTTTTGCAAGCCCGAAGACAGCGAAGAATGGCACCAGAAACTGGTCCAACTCGAGGAAGAACTCTGCCAAGCCCTGGAAATCCCGTACCGTCTGGTGCGCATAGCCGCTGGCGACCTGGGGCAGTCAGCATACAAGAAATTCGACATCGAGTATTGGAGCCCTGTCGACAAGAACTACCGCGAACTCACAAGTTGTTCCAATGTAACCGATTACCAGGCCCGGCGCCTGAATATCCGCTACCGCAACGAAGACGGCAAAAGCGCATTCGTCCACTCGCTCAACGGTACCGCGGCCGCTTTCAGCCGCGTATGCATCGCGCTCATCGAGAACCATCAGTTCGAAGGCGGTAAGGTCAAGGTTCCCGCGGCCCTACAGCCGTTCATGGGCGGCCAGACCGAAATATAACGCTTTTGACTAACGTATCCCCATATGGTATGATTATACTGAAGGATTGCCTATGAGCCGAAGCCCTGATCTATTGCCGGAACAGCAGGATTTATCACACGACGACTACGTACGCGCTTTGGAACTATTCGCTGAAGTATCAGACATAGTAATCGAAGATATGGCCCAGCTTTCAGATGAAAAGGTCATCGGCCAGGCCGAAACGCTTACATACCTGACCGCCCCCGAACGAGCCGTGGACGAAGCCGAGGACATTACTTATGACAAGGGTGTGCGACTACCAAAGACCATAATCGGCGAAGCGAAGAGGCTCACGTATATAAGTGCTCCCGAACGGGCTGTGGACGAAGCCGAGGCCATAGCACATAAGAACCGTATACCTACGGCAGAAGAGATAATAGCGGATGCCGAGAAGATCCTTAAGCTGTCTGCAAGGAAGCACGAATCAGCAGGCGCTGACAGGGCCGACAAGCCGGAATCCCGGACCTCCGAATCTTAGGGCTGGCCTTGGGTCGTATAATGTAGGTATGGACATAATACGTTGCTATAGGAAGGAGACATATGCTCGAAAGATACGAAGTACAAGGCATACACACTGCGATAGACGATAAGCTCAGGGCCCACGTCGACAAGAAGCTCGGCGGTCTGGACCGTTACATCGCGCGCAAGAACCGCGAGGGCGCGCATATGGAAGTACATCTTAAGGAAACGGGCAAGAAGGGCAACATTCGGTCGCGGTGCGAGGTCACCCTGCATCTGCCGCACCAGAACATCATCATCAAAGAGAACGCCGTCAATCTGTACGCGGCGGTCGACATCGTGGAAGCCAAGCTCAAACAGCAGCTGCAGAAGTACAAAGAGCTCCACGGCAGCGGTAAACAGCACCGCCACATGTTCGCGCGTTTCCGTCGCCGCGGCCGGTAAATCGAGGTCGCATTCGGGGCGGAAAACGTCTATAATCGTTGCTATCGGCACATAGCATTCTAATCCGTAGATTAGGGGAGTTACCTAAGGTTTAATGAATATTGTCTTTAAGAAGATTCTGGGGGATCCGCAGGCCAAGACGGTCAAGCGTCTGCGTAAGCGAGCCAAGGCCGTGGACGGGTTCGCGGACAAGTACAAGAAGATGACCGACAAGCAGTTGCGCGGTCAGACCGATGTGCTCAAGAAGCGGCTCAAGAAGGAATCGCTGGACGCCATATTGCCGGACGCCTTCGCGGTGGTGCGCGAGGCCGCTACGCAGGACGCTTAAACAAAGGCATTTCGACGTCCAGCTGGTCGGCGGCATGGTTCTGCACGAGGGCAATGTGGCCGAGATGAAGACGGGCGAAGGAAAGACGCTGGTGGCCACTTTGCCGGTGTACCTTAACGCGCTCACCGAAAAGGGCGTGCACGTGGTCACGGTTAACGATTATCTGGCCCAGCGCGACGCCGGCTGGATGAGCCAGGTATACGGCTTCATGGGCATGACGGTGGGCGTGATAGTAGGCGACCACAGCTACATCGTCGATCCCAAGTACGAGAACAACGACCATGAGGACGAGCGCTTCCGCCACCTTAAACCCTGCACGCGGCAAGAAGCTTACGCGGCGGACATAACCTACGGCACGAACAACGAGTTCGGGTTCGATTATCTGCGCGACAACATGGTGCGCGAAGAAGACCAGCTTCGCCAGCGCGACCTGCACTACGCCATAGTGGACGAGGTCGACTCCATCCTTATCGACGAGGCCCGCACGCCGCTTATCATATCCGCGCCCAGCGCCACTTCCGGCACCGCTTACGCCCAGTTCGCCAAGGTCGTGCGCCAGCTGGTCAAGGAGAAGCACTTCGAAACCGACGAAAAGCGCAAGACGGTCATACTGAACGATGCCGGGGTAGAGAAGGTACAGAAGATACTGGGCATCGACAACCTCTACGGTTCCGATAACATCCGTACCATCTATCATCTTCAGCAGGCCCTGCGCGCCCACGCGCTGTTCACGCGCGACAAGGACTACGTGGTCACCCAGGAGGGTGAGGTGGTGATAGTCGACGAGTTCACCGGCCGCCTGCTGGCTGGCCGCCGCTATAACGAAGGCCTGCACCAGGCCATCGAGGCCAAGGAAGGCGTGGAGGTTCAGCAGGAATCCATGACACTGGCCACCATATCTTTCCAGAACTACTTCCGCCTGTACGACAAGCTGGCCGGCATGACCGGTACGGCACTCACCGAGGCCGAGGAATTCCATCAGATCTACAAGCTGGACGTGGTGGAAGTGCCGTCGAACAAGCGGTTGGCCAGGATCGACCGCTCCGACCGCATCTACCGGACCGAGAAGGCCAAGTTCAAGGCCATCGCCCGCGAGGTCCAGGCTCTGCACACCAAAGGCCAGCCGGTGTTGATCGGTACAGTATCAATCGAGAAGAACGAGGCTCTGGGCGCCTTGCTGAGACAAGGCCGGCGTGCCGCACCAGGTACTGAACGCCAAGAACAACGAGCGCGAGGCCAAGATTGTCGCCCAGGCCGGGCGATAAGGGCGCCGTCACGCTGGCCACCAACATTGCCGGCCGTGGTACGGACATCGTGCTGGGCAAAGGCATCAAAGAATTGGGCGGTCTTTTTGTGCTTGGTAGCGAACGGCATGAATCGCGCCGTATAGATAACCAGTTGCGCGGCCGTTCCGGCCGCCAGGGCGACCCCGGTGTCACCCAGTTCTTCGTGAGCACCGAAGACGATCTGATGCGCATATTCGGCGGCGACAAGATCCGCAGCGTGATGGCGCGGTTGAACGTGGACGATGAGACGCCCATAGAGAACCGCATCATCAGCCGCTCGCTGGAAGGCGCGCAGAAGAAGGTGGAAGGCTTCCACTTCGACCAGCGTAAGAGCGTGGTCCAGTACGACGACGTCATGAACCGCCACCGCAAGGCCATCTACGCCATGCGCCGCGAGATACTGCGCTCCAAGACCATTTCCAAGCGCATACGCATACTCATAGACGACGAGATGCACAGCCTGGCCGTATCGCCGATGGTCACGTCCGACCAGTTCGAAGACGTGGTGCGCGAGGTATTCCCGTTCGACGAGGCGGCACTGGACCGGCTGTTCGATTCCGATGCCACCAAGTTCGAAAAAGTCCTGAAGACCGAAGCCCACGAGCTTTACGACGCCCGCGAGAAAGCTTTCACCGAGGAGGTGCTGCATAAGATAGAGCGCGACATATATCTTCAGATACTGGACAACCTTTGGATGCAGCACCTGGAGAACATGGACCACCTGCGCGAGGGCATCCACTGGATGAGCGTCGGCCAGCAGGATCCGCTGGTGGAATACCGGCGCCGGGGCCAGCTGTTGTTCGAGGACATGCAGAACACCTTGCGCCACGACGTGGTCCGTACGCTGTTCCACGCCGAACCCGTGAGCGAGGAACAGCTGGACCGCGCTACCGAGACCGACCTGACGCTGGCGGCCCGCGGTTCGGTGGACAACGCCTCCCAGATAGTCGAGAACGAGAACGAGTTTGAGCGAGTCTGACTTCGAGAACAAGCGCGAGGCCAGCACGGTTCGCAAACAGAAGGTCGCCAAACGCAAGAAGGCCAGGAAGTCCGAAAGACAGCGAAAAAAGGCCGCTAAACGCAGGAAAAAGTAGCCTTGAAGCACACCGTATCCGAAGTCGTACTAAAAAACGGTGCCAAGGGGTTGTTCCTGCATATACCGCATGCTTCGGTGATGACGTACGATTTTAACTTCAGAGCCGGCGAATATCTGGTGGAGCCCGACAAATGGGAGGTACCCCATCTGATGGAGCACGTCCTGCTGGGAGCCAATGAGCTCATACCCAAGGCACGTGATTTCCAAGCCGAGCTGGAGAAGAACGGCGCCTATTCCAATGCCACCACCGGCGTATACGACATCACCTACGAAGCGGAGTGCGCCGACATGGAATGGGACCGCGTGCTGGGCCTGATGCTGATCGCGATCACCAAACCGCTGTTCCTGGACGAGGAATTCGCCGCCGAGTTCGGCAACGTGCAGGAAGAGATGGCCGCCCGCAGCAACAACCATTTCCGCCGTCTGAGCCTGGAGCTCAGGGAATCGCTGGGACTCATTGCCAAGACCGATGCCGAACGCCTGGAGCTGATGAGCAACGTCACCGTCAGCGACGTGCGCGAGCACTATAAGCGTACGCATTTGGCGCCGAACCTGCGCTTCATAATCGCCGGCAACCTGGACGCGGCGCGCCGGCGCCAGATCGTCAGACTGTTGGAATCCATCGACCTGCCGGGCAAGGGCATGCGGTTCGACCTGCCGGACGAACATCCCAAACTCCTTCAGAAGACCGGTCTACATACCGAACGACACGGTAGAGAATCTTTATTTCTACATAGATACCTTCAGCCTGCGGCGCCTTAGCGAGGGCGAGACCGATGCGCTCAGGCTGGCCAACACCATGCTGACAGAGACGCTATATTCCAAGATACTGGGCACCGCCCGCGAAAGGGGCCTGGTGTACGGCATGAATTCGGGCCTGAGCAATATCCGGGGCTCGACCAACTGGTGGTTCGGCGCTCAGGTGTCCGACAAGAACGCCCGCGCCCTGCTCAAGATAACGGTGGACGAACTGCGCAAGGTTCTGGCTGGCGATATTACCACCAAGGAGCTGGAGGCCACCAAGCAGTACGCCCTGGGCCGTTTCCAGCGCAGTGCGCAGACCGTAGGCGGCACTGCTGCCGGCTACGCCGGCCGCTACTTCTTTGACGGCGAGATAGACGATTATTACCGTGTTCCTGAACGGATCCGCTCTGTCACCAAAAGTCGTATGGTCGATGTGGCCCGCACCATGTTCGCCGACGACGTCTGGGGCTTCGGTGCGCTGGGCAACTGCGGCGAGGAGTTTGCCGAACAGCTTCGCGAAGATATCTCCAGCCTCTGGAGTGCCTGAACCGGCCTGCATACCCTGCACCCATCTACCCCCCATATATTTTGTATATACATTTTATATAAGGGGTAAAAGGACCTATACTGTTCGTATGGATTTGAAGACAGAAGCCGGTAGGACACAAACCGAGATTAATGCCGCAATGAAGCGGCTGGACATTGCCGCCTTGGCCAAGGAGCACGAAAAACTCCTGGCTAAGAGCCAGCAATCGGACTTTTGGAACGATTCTGCGGCCGCCCAGAAGATCATGCAAAAGATAGCCAAGCTGGAAACCCGCACCAAGCCGTGGCAGGAACTGTCCGCCTCGGTGGACGAGGTGGTGGAGCTGGCCAAAAGCGGCGATCCAGCCTGGAAGCCGAACTCAAGAAGCAGTTAGACAAAGCCGGCCAGAAATTCGACGGGCTTAAAAGCGATCTGAAGTTCAACGGGCCGTATGACGACCACGACGCCATATTAAGCATCTATGCCGGCGCCGGCGGCACCGACGCCCAGGATTGGACACAAATGTTACTCAGAATGTACACCCGGTATTTTGAAAATAACAGATGGAAGACCAAGGTTGTAGACGAATCTCCCGGCGAAGAAGCCGGGCTCAAGAGCGTCACGCTGGAGGTGGAAGGGCGGCTTCGCTTACGGCAAATTAAAAGGGGAACATGGCGTACACCGCCTGGTCAGGTCTAAGTCCGTTCAATGCCGATAATCTGCGCCAGACCAGCTTCGCCAAAGTAGAGGTCGTGCCGATGATAGACAAACCCGACGAGCTCGAAATCGACGAGAAAGACCTTAAGGTTGACGTCTATCGCAGTGGCGGCCACGGCGGCCAATCGGTCAACACCACCGATTCGGCGGTGCGCGTCACCCACATACCTACCGGCATTACCGTGGCCATCCAGAACGAACGTTCCCAGATACAGAACAAAGAAACCGCGCTGACGATTTTACGCTCGCGCCTGGCCCAGTTGCAGATGGAACAGCACGCCGAAAAAATCGGCGAACTGAAAGGGCCCAACCAGTCGGCGGAGTGGGGCAACCAGATACGCTCCTACGTTCTTCACCCCTATAAACAGGTCAAGGACCTGCGCACCAAGTACGAAACATCGGACCCGGACAAGGTGCTCGACGGCGGCCTCGACCCGCTTATTGACGCTTACCTGGAGCACACCCTTAACGCGTAAATTTGCTATAATAAACGCTAATGATTTTGCTCGATAGGGTAACGAAAAAGTATCCGCGCGGCGGCGATGACGCGGCGCTGGAACGGGTGACCCTGCACGTCGATCCCAAGGAGTTCGTGATAGTCATCGGCCAGAGCGGCGCCGGCAAGACCACGTTGCTCAGACTGCTGACGCGCGAAGAGCGCCCCACCTCCGGCAAGATAGTCGTGGGCGGCATAGACTACGACAAGCTGAAGGACAAGGACATACCCATGCTCAGGCGCAAGGTCGGCACCGTGTTCCAGGACTTCAAACTTCTGCCTAACAAGAACGTGTTCGAGAACGTGGCTTTCGCGCTCGAGATTGTTGGCGTAAGCAATCGTGAAATAAAACATACTGTGCCCAAGGTTCTCGACATCGTCAATCTGAAAGGCAAGGAGAAGCACATGCCGGTAGAGCTGTCCGGCGGCGAGCGCCAGCGCGTGGCCATCGCTCGGGCAGTGGTACGCCAGCCGCGTATCCTTATAGCCGACGAGCCCACGGGCAACCTGGACCCAAAGCACGCCTGGGAGGTCATCAAGGTGCTAGAGAAAATCAACCGCTTCGGCACCACCGTCCTGCTGACCACGCACAACCAGGAAATCGTTAACAAACTGAGGCGCCGCGTCGTAACCATCAAGGATGGCAAGGTCGTGAGCGACCGCGCCAACGCCACTTAACAGCGGGAAATCATAGGGTAGGTATGCAGCGGCGACTCATAACACTCTGGCGGGTAATCCATACCGGCATTATCAATTTCATGCGCAACGTCACGCTGGCCGTGGCGGCCATAGCCGTCATGGTAGTCACACTGACCATCGTGCTGTTTTCGCTCATCACCAACGCAACGTTCGAAAATACCATCGCCCAGATCACCAGCAAAATCAGCGTGTCGGCCTACCTTAAAGACAGCACCACCAAGGCTCAGGCCAAACAGCTCGTGGCTGATCTGAAGCACGAGCCGGAAGTCAGTAAAGTCGAATATAAAGATAAAGATAAGGTCTTGAAAGATTTTGTGAACGATAGCACAAACAACAAAAACCTGTCAGCTGCTGCTATCACGGCCGGGAATCCTTTGCCGGCTACTATAGTGGTGACGCCCAAGAATCTGAACCAGGTGCAGGCCATCAAGGATTTCCTGGACAAGCCCGCCAACAAGAAGCTCCAGACTGCGGACTCGCCGTCCTACCAGTCCGATCGCAAAGAGGCTATAGACAACATTACGCATGCCACCAACGTCCTGCGCAAGATCGGCATAGTCACGGTGGTGGTGTTCGCCGTCATCTGCGCGCTCATCATCTTCAACACCATCCAGATGGCCATCTTCAACCGCCGTAGTGAGATAACCATCATGCGGCTTTTAGGCGCCAGCACCAGCTACATCCGCGGCCCGTTCGTGGTCGAGAGCGCCATCTACGGCCTGCTGGCGGCCATATTCTCGATACTCATAGTGAACTCCGTGTTCCTGGCGTCCAGCAATGCCCTGCAGGCCAGCTCGCTAGGCTTGCTGGACATAAACTACGCCAACGTCTACTTCGACGACCACTTCTGGCGGCTATTGCTACTGCAGATGGCGATTGGTGTAATCATCGGCACGGTATCGTCAGTAATAGCGACCCGCCGTTATCTCAAATTCAAAACCAAGTAAATTATTTAACACAGACTTGAAACCAGACCTGATAGTCTGATAAATCACATCGTCGCAGAAAAGGGGGTGGGTACTTGATTTTATATGATATAATTACCACTAGCATAAACAAAACAAAAACTATGCTAAAACAAAAACAAATAATAAGACGTTTTTATAATGTGCGCTCCGTCGTAGCGGCCTTGCTGTTGGTGGCGCTGGTAAGCGGCGCCGCGATTGTGCATGCCCAGACCCTCCAGGAGCAGATTAATGCCCTTGAACGCCCAGAACAGCCAGAAAAAGCAGTCCGTCGACGACCTTCAGCTTCAGGCCAGCAGTTATCAGGATGCCATCAACAAGCTTGAACAGCAGATAGGCGCCATAGAGGGCGCCCTGGCCGCCAGTACCGCCCAGCAGGCCAAGCTTAAACAGCAGATAATCGATGATCAGCATAAGATAAAGATCCAGAAGGGATACCTGAGCGAAGACATCCGTACCATGTACGTGGACGGTCAGCTTAGTACCATCGAGGAGCTGGCGACCAGTAAGAATCTGAACGATTATGTGGACAAGGAAGAGTACCGCACGACTATCCAGAACAAGGTTGATGCCACCATCAAAGAGATAGCCGCCCTGCAGAAACGGCTCCAGGCCAAGAAACAGGAAGTGGACCAGCTGGTGGCTACCCAGCAGCAGCAGCAGGCTAAGCTGGATTCTGACAGGGCTGCAGAAAAACCAGTTGCTCAGCTATAACGAGGGTCAGCAGAACACGTACAACGCGCAGATAAAGTCCAACAGCAAGAAGATTTCCGCTCTGGAGGCAGAGCAGGCACGCATAAACGCAGCCAGCTCGCGTACGGAATCGGGCTATGTCGGACCGAGCGGCGGCCACGGAGGTGCTTGCGACATTGGCATGGGTAACGGCGGCTACCCGTTGGCGTGGTGCAATGCCGGACTGGATGCCGTGCTTACGTCGGGCGGTTTCCCAAGCCGCGAGTGCACCTCCTTTGCCTACTGGTACTTTACAAGCATGGAAGGCAAATCGCTGAGTGTCTCAGGAAACGCTAAAGACTGGGTATATACTTCTAGCCGGCCGGTAACACAGACCCCGCATGTAGGCGATATCTTCGTTCATACCGCTGGATACTACGGTCATGTTGGTATCGTAGTGGGTATCAGCGGCGGCTGGGTCCAGACTATCAGTATGAATGACGATTACGGCGGTCACTACTACAACAACAGGGAATACCCCGTCAGCAGCCTGTACTACATACACTATTGTGAGCCGCTAGCGCTTACGTAGTGTATAATATTGCTAATGCAATCAGAGGATTATGATTTGGCGGCCGGCCGCCGCCCCCGCCGGCGATTGAGGGTTTGGCTGAAGCGTGCCGGGAGCGTGGGTGTCCTGGCTCTGGCGTTCTTAGCGGGTCAGGCGGTGGGCACCGGCCGGATAGACTTCCATCACGGAGTATCCGGCAAACTGCCGGCCCAGCTCGATTACAGTTCCGTCAACCAGGTCTATCAATCACTGAAGGATAACTACGACGGCAACCTTACCCAGGCCCAGCTTATAAACGGTCTGAAGCACGGCCTGGCCGAGTCCACTAACGATCCTTACACGGTATATTTCACGCCCAAGGAGGCTGAGGACTTCAGCAACCAGCTGAACAATTCCTTCAGCGGCATCGGCGCCCAGCTGGGGCAGGATAAGGACAAAAATCTGCAGGTCATAGCGCCCATAGCCGGTTACCCGGCCGCCAAGGCCGGCCTGAAGGCCCAGGACCTGATAACGGAAATCAACGGCACCAGCACGAACGGTATGTCCGTGTATGACGCTGTCGACCGTATCCGTGGCAAGGCCGGCACCAAGGTCACGCTAAAGGTGGTGCGTGACAAGTCGAAGGCGCTGACCTTCACTATCACGCGGGCGGACATCAAACTTCCCAGCGTGAAGAGCAAAATCATTAAAGGCAACGTAGGCTATATACAGATATCCGACTTCAGCAACGACACCGTGGCGTTGACCAACAAGGCCGCGAAGAAGCTCAAAGCCAAACACGTGAAGGGCATAATACTGGATCTGCGCAGCGACCCGGGCGGCCTGCTGGACGCCGCCATACAAGTATCCAGCCTGTGGCTGCCGGAAGGCAAGAATATCCTGCAGGAAAAGCGGGGCAACACAGTGACCAACAGCTACAATGCGCAAGGGCAGCGACACCTTGCGCGGCATCCCCACGGTAGTACTGATCAGACGGCGGTTCGGCCAGCGCGGCCGAAATCACCGCCGGCGCCCTGCACGACAATCACGCGGCTTACCTTATAGGCGAGAAGAGCTACGGCAAGGGCGTGGTCCAGCAGCTGATCAACTTCGGTGACGGCTCACAGCTTAAGGTCACGGTGGCCAGCTGGTACCGCCCAGACGGCCAGAACATCAACCACAAGGGCATCAAGCCGGATAAGACCGTCAAGATAAGCGATGCCGACGTCAAGCCGGCATGCCGACGACACACAGCTACAGGCCGCCGAAGCCTACTTGAACAAATAAACAGTTATGGGTTTAGCGCCGCGGGCGTGGTAAAGCCCAGGGCCGCCAGGACCAGGGTGGCGAAGCTATTGATGATGACCAGCTGTTCTATGGGCATGGTGGGGGATATGGCCAGCAGGGTGGCCGTGCCTAGCCATACGATGGCTATGACCCCGGCCGTATAGGGATAGCGTACGTGGAATACCAGGTTCGTGAAGTCGCTCATATGCGGTTCCTATCTTAACTTATAGTACCAGTTATTTGACGGTATAGGAAGGGATCGCTATCGGCGATGCCGGCCAGCCACGAGCTTAGGAATTCCAGGGCGTATTCGGGCCGCGGCTCCTCCGGCGGTTCGCTCTCCGGCAGGTTGCCTTCGGCGTAGGCGATGGCCCGCCGCAGGCCGTTATATACGACGGGGAAGTTCTGTTCGTAAGTGCCGACGCGCCGGATGACGTTTATGCAGGTGCCGGCGGACTTGAGCATGTCGGAGGCGTCCAGGTTTATGGACAGGCCGAACCGATTCTTTTCGTTGATGGATTCGTTGAACAATTTAAGCATTATCTTGTCGTCCAGACAGTCCGGAGGCCCGGGGGCTGGCAGGGCATCGTCCAGGGCCTTCTTGGCCGCGTCGCCGATCTTTTGCAGGAGCATGCGCGGCTCCCAGGGCGTCAGTACGCGGCCGGCGACCTTGAGTGACTGGGTCAGCTCCTCGTCGAAGAACGACAGGGCGGCCAGCGTGAAACGAGCCGGCGTCAAAATTGCCGGCGTAGACCTTCTCGTATTCCTTGATGATATTCAGGAAGGCGCGGCGGTTCACGGGCGCCGCGGCGGCGATGCCGAAGTCTATCAGGCCGATCCGATTACCGGGCAGGAGTTTGACGTTGCCCGGATGCGGGTCGCCGATGACGAACTCGGCCGTGAGTATGCCGATCAGCAGTTCGGTGCCGAAGGTTTCCATCTGGGTCCAGACGTTGGAGCCGGTACGTTCATATACGTAAAGCGCCGGGTCGTGGCCGTTCTCCTGGGCCTGCAATACGTCGGCCAGCGATATTCCGCCGACCATCTCCTGGACGATTATCTTGTCGCCGGAAAGTCTCGGCGTACGTCTTGGGCACCATGACCTCCGGCTTGTCCTTGAAGTAGTCGTAGAACCAATGGGCGTTCTTGACCTCGCGGCGGTAATCCGTCTCGTATTTGACGGTGGCCTTGAACTGTTTGTAGAAGCCCTTCATGTTCACGGCGCCCAGCCGGTTCTTGAAGCCGGTCAGCCTTGGCTATCCAGCCTATGAAGCGCAGGTCGGAATCCAGGTTCTTGCACCAGGCTGGGCCTGAGGACCTTGAGTACCACCTTGGTGTTGTCGCGCAATTGGCCGGAATACACCTGGGCGAACGAACCGGCGGCGAAAGGCTTGAGGTTGATGGTGATGAAATGCTTCTCGTAATCCGGCATCTCTTCTTTGAGCAGGGCGGGCAGGTCGATGTCTTCGAAGGGCACGTCTTCGAACACCTCGAACTCCTTGGGGCCGCCCCAACCCTTGGTGAATTCGTGGTCCAGCACCATTATCTGCAGGAACTTTACGTAGATGCCGCCCAGATGCTTGAACGTCTCGAACATCAGGCGGCTGCTCTTCTCCTGGCTACGTATGCCGCCGGCTATGCGTATGCGTATGAGCTGCCAGCTTAGTGTGACCAGTATCCGTACCCTCGGGCTGAACATGGCCTACCTCGTCCTGAAGCCTATCCAAAACAGCCCGACCGTCATTATGAGAGCGGAGTAGTAAAGCGCGAGCACACTACCGGTATGCCTGACGCTGAGCGCCATCAGGATTATTGCCACCCATATTACCAGTATGGTCAGACAGACGAATGCGTAGCGCATGAAATTCTCCGTTACACCGGTATTATATAACTAATTTGAAGTTAATGGTAGGTTCTTCAGATGAGAATCTACTAAGAGTTGCCAACAGATAAGAAGTAGGGTAGCATAGACCGGTAAGCGAGGAGTGTACAAGGTGGCGAAAAAGCCGACCAAGTATGTGTTTGTGACAGGTGGCGTGCTTTCCGGACTCGGGAAGGGTATCACCGCCGCCTCGATCGGCAACCTCCTCAAAGCGCGGGGCTTACGCGTGAATCTCCAAAAATGCGACCCTTATCTTAACGTGGATGCCGGCCTGCTGAATCCGCGCGAGCACGGCGAGGTATTCGTGACCAAGGATGGTGCCGAGACCGACCTGGACCTGGGCCATTATGAACGTTTCACCGATAACGAGATGACGGGGAAAAGCTCGCTCATGGCGGGCCGGGTCTTATTGAAATTGATTCAGGACGAGCGCGCCGGCAAGTTTGGCGGCGACGACGTACAGATAATCCCGCATCTGACGGGCGCTATACAGGATTGGATAATCAAGGCCGGCGAAGGCTACGACGTGCACATAGTAGAGATTGGCGGCACCGTGGGCGACTACGAATCGCTTTCGTTCATAGAGGCCATCCGCGAACTCGGCGTGAAGGTAGGGCTGGAGAACTGTACCTACGTACACGTGGTTTATCTTCCGTATTTGATCGCCAGCAACGAGACCAAGACCAAGCCGGCCCAGAATTCCGTTCGCGAACTGCGTGGACTGGGCGTGACGCCGGATATACTGGTGGCGCGTAGCGAGAAGGCGCCGGGCGCGGCCGTCAAGCGCAAACTGGCGCTGTTTAGCGGTGTGCCCGAGGATGCGATCGCGCTCCTGCCGAACGCCAAGAGCATCTACCAGGTACCGCTGACGCTGGAAGATTCCGGCATCGCCGACGTGATCACCAGACATCTGACGCTCAAGGCTTCCAAGCCCAACCTGAAGGAGTGGCGGGCCACGGTCGCCACGGCCACGGCTGATTACGACAAGACGCTCAAAATAGGTTTCGTGGCCAAGTACATGGACAACACCGACACCTATATGTCCGTGTTCGAAGCGCTTAAGATCGCCGCATGGAACAACAAGTGCAAGGTCGATATCACCTGGATAGACGCCGAGAAGTTCGATGCCCCGGACGCCGATATTGCTGGCACGCTCGAAGGCTACGACGGCATAGTAGTGCCCGGCGGTTTCGGCAAGCGCAGTCTGGAAGGCAAGATCAAGCGCCGCACAATACGCGCTTAAGAGCAAACTGCCGTACCTGGGACTGTGCCTGGGCTTGCAGATGGCCGTGATAGCCGCCGCCCGCAATGACGGCATCAAGGATGCCACTACTTTCGAGCTCGACCCAGAAGCCGCGCACCAGGTAATCGTTACCATGGACGGCCAGGAAGGCAAGCAGATGACGGGCGGCACCATGCGGCTGGGCGATTACAACTGCGTACTGGCCAAAGGCAGCCTGGCCGCCAAGGTTTACGGCGAAACGAAGATAGTCGAACGCCACCGCCACCGCGGCGAGTGCAACAACGGCTACCGCGACCGGTTCGAGTCATGGGGCATCCGCGCCAGCGGCATCAATCCGGATAACGACCTGGTAGAAGTCATAGAAGGTACGGACCACCCGTTCTTCCTGGCCAGCCAGTTTCACCCTGAATTCAAGAGCCGTCCGGGCCGGCCCGCACCCCATGTTCAACGGCTTCATCCAGGCATTGCTTAAAGCCCGCGGGTAGGTTAACATAACCTGTATGGAACCTGCCGGAACCGGAACACCGCCGCCAAAGCCGCCTAAACAGTCAGATGGGCCGGGCAAGCATCCCAAGCGCATATTGCTGGTAGAGGATGACGAGTCCCTGGCCAACGTATACCTTACGCGCCTGCAGGCCGAAGGTTACGATGTACGCCATGTTGCCGACGGCGAAGAAGCCCTGGCCAGCGCCAAGGCTTATCACCCGGATTTGGTACTGCTTGATGTCATGATGCCCAAGGTCAGTGGTTTCGACGTGCTGGACATACTTAGGAATACGCCCGAGACGGCCAATCTCAAAGTTATAATGCTCACGGCCCTGAGCCAGCAGAGCGACCAAGACCGTGCCCAGTCGCTGGGCGTCGACGATTACCTGGTCAAATCCCAAGTAGTAATATCTGATGTGATGGAACGCATCAAGCACCACTTGGGCGAGAGACTGATTATTCTACGGTAACTTCGGTGCGGAAAACGGATTTGCCGCTGAACAGGCGGACTTTCCGCTTTTTGAACTGTACGATGCCGTCTTTGCCGGCGTGGATGGTGAAGTCGCGGCTGAGCTTGGTGCCTTTGCCGGCGCGCTTGGACATGCCGACCTGGCGGACGATTACCTGGCCTTTTTTAACCTTTGCTGCCGCCGAACAGCTTGACGCCCAGGCGTCTGCCCGGTGAGTCATGGACGTTCTTGGCTGTACCGCCGGCTTTTACATGCGACATATTACTTCCTTGTGATTACTAAGAGCTGTCTGGCGACTACCTGATCCTTGCGGTAATAGATCAGTTCTTCGTTCCCGGAATGCTCAAATCTTACCCGATTATAGCCCAAAGCGCTTATCTGGTCAATAAGGGGTAGGTGTTTGAACTTGCTCCGGGCCGGGTTCTGCCAGGCGGGTACGGCCAGGCACAGGCGGGTGCCTGGCTTGAGCTGGCCGTGGATGTTTTTAAGGAATTTCTTGATGATGAGATTGCAGTCGGCCGCGGTCCGTTCCAGTATTTCGGCTGATGGGCGGGAAGTGAAAGGCCGGCCCAGATAGGTTTCGCTGGCTACGAAGTCAACCGGCGCCGCCAGCGGCAGTCGGTGGCATCTCCCTGGTATTTCCACGTCGCTGACGTCCAGCTCGTAATTGCTGTTCAGCCATGTCTTGTTCTGATGCCGCTGTAGTCCACCATCCTTTGGTCTATGTCGCTGCCGCCAGCGCCGTAGCCCATCAGTAACGCCTCCTGCAGGATGACGCCGGTGCCGCAGAACGGGTCCAGCACGGTCTTGCCGAGGATGGGGCGGGGAATAGGCTCGACCGGCCGGGATGTCGCAGATATCCTGCAGTTTTTCGGCCGGCAGTCCGCCGGCGGCCAGGTTGATGATTATCTGCGCCAGTTTGGGCGGCAGCATGCCGACCTTGGCGTCGCGCTTTGGGCCGTCCGCGGTCGCGCTTCGGTATAAGCTTCGATATCCTGGACTTTCACGGTCTGGGCGATGATGGTTCTGGCCGTCGCTATCGAGGTAGAGCTCCCAGCCGGTCGGTCGCCGGTCAGCTGGTTGTGTATTACCTGGGCGGCATTGAGTTCGCTGGATTTGTTGGGTATGACGCGGACGTTGCGCCCGGTCTTTTTGATCGCTTTCTTGAGCGTCAGACCGGTGGCGTTAAGCTCGCTGCGGCGCTCACCTTGAGGCCGATGGCGCTCAGTCCCAGGCGCATCTTGCCCTCGGGCATCTTCTGGCTGTGGCCGGGCGAGACTTCGACCAGGAATTTTTCGATTGCTTTCCAGTCGGTGGTGTCCAGCTCGGTCAGGATCTTGCAGAATTTGACGCTTCCGCCCAGCCGGTCGAAGGCCAGCAGGCAAGGGTCGACATCGACTACGGCGGCCTTATCGCCCACAGGCCGTATCTTGCCGGCGCCGTACAGGCTCTCCAGTTCGGCCAGGCCCAGCTCGGGCTGGCGCCCCAGTATCATCAGGCTTTGCATCTTACCTAAGTATAACTTGTCTTTAGCCCTGCATGGGGGTGTCGATACGCGGTTCGCTATAATAACTGGTATGTCCGAAACGCATTGGCTCAGGCGGCGCTGGAAACTGATGGTCAATCTAATTACTCTGACCGCTCTGGCGGTGCTGATATACCTGGTGCGCGACGATCTGGTGAACACTTTCCGCAAGCCTGGGGCATGTGAGCGGCTGGGCACTTCTGCTGATAATACCGGTCGAAGTCGTTAATTATCATGCCCAGGCGCGGCTTTACCAGCGCCTGTTCGCCATCGTCGGCAACAAGCTTTCGTATAAATATCTTGTAAAGACGTCGCTGGAGCTTAATTTCGTGAACCATGTCTTCCCGAGCGGCGGCGTCACAGGGTTGTCTTACTTTACGCTCAGACTGCGCCAGGGCAAGGCCCTAAGCGGCGGCAAGGCCACGTTCATCCACGTGATGAAGATAGCGCCTGTATCTGCTGGCGTTCGAGCTCATCCTGCTGTTCGGCGTGTTCAGTCTGGCCATCATGGGGCATATCAGCAACCTGGTCATGCTGGTGGCCGGTTCGCTGTCGACCTTGCTGGTCGTGGGCACGGCGGCCTTCATGTACATAATCGACAGCAAGGAGCGGATAAATAATTTCTTCACTGGGGCTTACCAAGGCGCTCAACCAGCGTCATCCAGTCGTGCGGCCCAGTTATCCGGAGACTATCAACGTAGCCAAGGCCAGGAAGACCTTCGATGACTTCCATGAAAGCTACGTGGTCATAAAGAGCACTACCGCGAGCTCAAGGCGCCGTTCCTGTACGCCTTGCTGGCCGATGTCACTGAGATCGCTGGCCTCTATACGTGGTCTACATAGCCTTCGGCGAATGGGTGAACATAGGCGCGGTCATACTGGCTTACGGCATAGCCAATTTCGCTGGACTGGTATCGGTATCTGCCGGGCGGGGTAGGCATATACGAAGCGCTGATGACGGCCGTGCTGGCCGCCACCGGCGTGCCGCCTAGCGTCAGCCTGCCGGTCACGGTCATGTACCGCGTGCTGAATACGCTCCTACAGATTCCGCCGGGCTACTACTTCTACCACAAGGCCATAGGCGACGGCGAACTGTCGTCCGAGGAAGTCCGTGGCGGCGGCTGACGGACCGGCGCCGGATACCGGAGTCGAGCTCGGCGTCAGCGAGTTCGTGGCTCTGCTGAACCAGACGCTCGAGTATGCTTATCCCAACGTTACGGTTATCGGCGAACTGGCCTCCTTGCGCGTTAGCCGCAACCGCTGGGTTTACTTCGACCTGAAGGACGAGACGGCCAGCGTGAAGTTTTTCGGCACCGTTTACCACCTGCCGGGGCCGCTGGAAGACGGCATGATGCTGAAGGTCAGCGGCCAGCCCCGCCTGCATAACCTGTACGGTTTCAGCGTGAACGTGATGAATATACGGCCGGCGGGCGAGGGGACTATCAAGCGGGCCGCGGCCTTGCTAAAAGCCAAGCTGGCCAAGGAAGGTCTGTTCGATGAAGCCCGCAAGCGCACCTTTGCCGTATCCGCCGCGCCGTGTGGGGTTGGTAGCGTCCAAACAGTCGGCCGCCTACGCCGACTTCATCAAAATTTTAAACCAGCGCTGGCACGGCGTGTCGGTGGACCTGATAGATGTGCAGGTGCAGGGCGAGATGGCACCGGAACAAATCACGGCCGCACTGGAGCAATTCAACGCGGAGGCCAATCCGCCGGATGCCATCGTATTGATAAGAGGCGGGGGGAGTGCCGAAGACCTGGCTGCTTTCAATACCGAGCAGGTGGCAAGGGCGGTGGCGGCCAGCCGGGCGCCGACGCTGGCGGCCATCGGGCACGAGGTGGACCTGTCGCTTGCGGAACTGGCAGCCGACCGCCGCGCCAGCACGCCAAGCAATGCCGCCGAACTGTTGGTGCCCGACCGCAGGCATATCATGAAGGAGCTGAAGGACGATGCCGCCCGCCTGGGGCGCTTCGCGGAATTTAACTTGCAGACCGCGCGCACCGGCTTGGCAGATAGCGGCGCACGGCTGGCCGACAGGCTGGACGCTTCGTTGGACCGCGGCCGGACCGGGCTGGAGGCCCGACGCGAACTACTGCAGGCCCTGAACCCGGAGGCCATATTGCGGCGCGGCTACGCCATAGTCAGGCGTGAAGGAAAGAGCCTGCGCACCACCAAGCGCCTGACCACGGGTGCTATAGTGGAGATACAGCTGGCCGACGGCCGTTTCCGCGCTGGCATTACGGAGGTAGACGCGAAGTGAGCACAAAAAAACCCGGTTACGAGGAACTCAGGCGCGAACTTGATACCATCTTGGACGACCTGCAATCAGGCTCTTTAGACATCGATCAGGCTTTGGAGAAGTATAAACGCGGCCTGGAACTGGTCAAACAGTTGGAGAAATACCTGGACACGGCCGAGAACACCGTACGCGAACTCAAGGCCAGGTTCGATAAGCAGGGCAAATGATTTGGCTGGGAGCGGCCGCGGCCATCCTTATAGTCTGCTTCGGCAGTGTATTATTGTTCGGCGCGCCGTACCTGCCGACGCTTACGCCCCAGGTGAAAGCGGCGCTGGAACTGGCGGACCTTAAGCCGGGACAGACCATGCTGGAGCTGGGTTGCGGCGACGGCAGGGTGCTGGCCGCGGCCGCCCGCGCCGGTCTGAACGTCGTAGGTTATGAACTCAATCCCTTGCTGGCTTTCGTCGCCTGGGCTCGTACCCGCCGCTACCGCAAACAGGTGAAGGTGATATGGGGGGACTTCTGGCGGGCCGAGTGGCCGCCGGCAGACGCGGCGTTCACGTTCCTTCTGTCGCGCTACATGAAAAAACTGGACCGAAAGTGCGCGCGGTATCCCCATAGACCGTTCCGCCTGGTCAGCTTCGCCTTTAAGATCCCCGGCAAGAAGCCTGCCGCCGAGAGGCGCGGTGTGTACTTATACACTATATGGGTAGTTGCCAGCCGGCCCGAACTCCGCTAACATTAAATTTATGAATAAGCTTAATCAGGATGGTGCGATCAGCGGCTTGGCGATATCCCTCATCCTGAGCATAGTACTCCTGCTAAGCGTCATCGGTTTCGGATTCTGGGCCTATTCCAGCCGGCAGGATTATAAGAACAACAGCGACGCCAAGTCGGCCGCCGCCGTCAAAGAAGCCGTGGCCAAGGAAGACATCAAGAAAGATAAGCTGTTCACCGAAGAAAGGAAGAATCCGCTCAAGACCTATAACGGTCCGGAGGCGCTGGGAAGCCTGGTCATAAAATACCCGAAGACTTGGGGCGGCTATGTCGACGCCACCGGTAACGGCGCCGCCAAGCTCGACGCCTATTTCAATCCCGGCGTAGTGCCTTCGATCAGCGATGACAACTCAACCTTCGCCTTGCATGTAAAGCTGGTGGACCAATCCTACTCCGAGGCCGCGCGCGGTTTCAAAGATCAGCTCCAGAATCCCGATGCGCCTACTACCATCAGCGCTTACGCACTGCCCAAACTGCCCAAGGTAGTGGGCATAAAAGTGGTCGGCGGGATCTCCAATACTACCAACGGAACCGTTATAGTATTGCCTTTGCGCT
>CAWDZT010000009.1:0-16632 GCA_963807025.1 uncultured Candidatus Saccharibacteria bacterium | reverse complement strand
GCCAAGCCTATGCCGCATACGATTCCCAGGTACAGGGTCGCTAACAGCGTGGTCCGCTGGAACCTATGTGATGCTATCCACCTCATGACAGGGCGGATTTTAACCGATAAAGCCAGTTAGACGGCCAGGATTTAAAAGTTTGTTAATTAAATTTTTTAGCCGAATTTGCCGGTGACGTACTGTTCGGTACGATCATCATCCGGTCTCATGAAGATGCGCTTGGTCGGGCCGGCTTCCACAAGCTCCCCGTCCAGCATGAATGCCGTCCTGTCGGCTACCCTCGCGGCCTGCTGGAGATTGTGCGTTACCAGTACTACGGTAAAGCGCTTCTTAAGCTTGCTGATGAGCTCTTCTATGCGCTGGGTGGAGTGCGGATCCAGGGCTGAGCATGGTTCATCCATAAGCAGTACTTCGGGCTCCAGTGCTATGGTCCGCGCTATACACAGGCGCTGTTGTTGCCCTCCGGAAAGCCCTTTCGCAGGTTCGTCAAGCCTGTCCTTGACCTCTTCCCACAGGCTGGCATCGCGCAGTGCCTGCTGGGCGCGTTTCTTAAGGTCCTTGGTCTTCGTGCCGGACAGCCGCAGACCGGCAGTGACGTTATCTATGATTGACATGGTAGGGAACGGATTCGGTTTCTGGAAGACCATGCCTATGGTGCGCCGGACTGCCACGGGATCGATCTTAGGGTCGTAGATGTCCTGGTCCCCAAGTAAGACCTTGCCCTCAGCTCTCGCGCCTGATACTTCTTCGTGCATACGGTTTATACAACGTACAAGCGTGGACTTGCCGCATCCTGAAGGCCCGATGATAGCGGTGATGCGGTTGGCCGGAAAATCTATGCTAATGCCTTTGACCGCTTTGGTATCGCCGTAATAGGCTCTCAGTCCGCGTACATGTACGGAAACGCCGCTCTCGCCTGCGTCCTTTTGTTCGCGGGCCTTACCGGACGAGTGCCGGACACCGGATGGACGGCGGTTGGAAACGGACTTCGCAACTTTGGTGGGGGCAGATATAGGGACTCATCTCAGGGTACTCTTCCGTGCGGCCAGTCGTGCGGCCACATTAATTAATAATATTATCAGAATAAGCGTCAATGCGGAGCCCCATGCCCGTTCTACCAGTTGCGGATTCGGTGCGCGGACATCGTTAAAAATCTGAAGCGGCAGTGAATTCATCTGGGCATTCAGGGCGAAAGTAGTAGCCTGCGCGCCCAGCACGGTGAACAATAATGGGGCTGTTTCGCCTGCGGCCCTGGCTACGGCCAGCAGGACGCCGGTTATCATACCCGGCAGAGCCGTAGGCAATACCACGCGCGTAATCATGCGCCAGCGGGGCGATCCTAACGCTAGCGCGGCCTCGCGCAAGCTGTCGGGAACCACCGACAGGCTGACTTCGGAAGCCCGTGTAACGACAGGAAACATGAGCAGTGCCAGCGCCACGGAGCCTTTCCATGCGGCGAAACCGCCCGTAAGCCCTCCTCCGATTATGAATATAGTGTAGATGAACAACCCGAAGACGATTGATGGCACGCCTGTGAGCACGTCGGTAAAGTAGCGTACCGTTGTTGCAAGTCGTGATTGCCGTCCGATCTCGTTCAGATAGATGGCCACGGCGATTCCGATAGGAACGGCTATTAGCGCTGCCAGGGCTACGATTTCGATCGTACCTAATATGGCGCTCCTGACGCCGCCCTGGTCGCCAAAGAATGCACCCGTCGGATCACTCAGGAAGAAATGCGGGGTCAATGCTCCGATGCCGCGTACTACTACGAAAAGCAATACCAGAGCCAGCGGTACCAACGCTAATAATAGCCCTGCTAATAGAAGACCGCGCGCTATAATATCGGTCCGGCGTCTACGTGCGGAGGTAGCTACGAGAGCGCTCATGCCACCACCCTGTCTTCTATGGACCCTTTGATATGTCCGGCGCGCATCACTACGATACGTGCCAGCCCATTGACCAATAACGTAAGGACGAACAATACCAGACCGGCGGCTATCAATGCGGATATGTGCAGGCTGCCCGGACTGGCTTCTCCGAACTCATTAGCGATTACGGCCGCCAACGTATAGCCCTGATCAAAGATATGCTGCCCTATGACCGGCGCATTGCCGATTACCAGCGTCACCGCTATGGTCTCGCCTATCGCACGGCCCAGGCCTAGCATGGCCGCGCTGGTGATACCGGCTTTGGAATGAGGCAGTACTGCCATTCGTATCATCTCCCAGCGGGTTGCACCTAGCGCCAGTGCGCCTTCTTTCTCTTGCATGGGCACGGTGTCTATAACATCGCGCGAAACCGCGGAGACTATCGGTATGATCATTATCGCCAGTATCAGCCCCGCTATGAAATAGTTGGGCCCGCTGACATTGCCGCCGACGAACGGCAGGAACGAAAACGTCGTAGAGAACCATTGCTCAGCAGGTTTGAGCGCGGGAATGAGTACGAATACGCCCCACAGGCCGTATATGACCGAAGGTACGGCAGCCAGAAGATCCAGCAGCAACGCGAATATGTCACGCAACCGCGCCGGAGCAAGTTCCGTGACATAGAGTGCCGCGGCTACTGCCACCGGTACGCCTAGCATGAGTGCCACCGCCGAGGTGATAAGAGTCCCGGCTACCAGCGGCCAGGCACCGAATATATCATGCGATACGTCCCAGTTATCAGTGAATATGAAGCCGGGTATCCCAAAATGCGACAGCGCCGGCTCCGCGGCCGTAACCAGATGCAAGAAGAAGTACGTGATAATGAGAAGGACTATGATGGCCGCGGCCTGCAGGCCGCGGCGTACTACGTTATCAACCGCCAGCACGCGCCCCCTATCTGTCTGCGGGCGCGTGCTGTGAATTGCCGATGCCGAGTCTATGTTTCTGGCTCTCATTCCTAACCGTTCGCGACGTCAGCTATGGCCTTGCCGTTACAGGTCATTCCGTCCACCATCGCCTTGGCCTTGTCCTGCAACGTGGAGGACAGTGGTGCGTATTCCAGTTTCTTCATGCTGTCCTGGCCCGGACCCAGTATGTAGTTCAACCAGCCCTTGAGCGCTTCGGCCTGGGCCGAATCCTTGACTTCGCCAGCCTTGCAAGTGTCTTTGTAGACTACTATGAAAGTCGCGGAAGCTATGGGATAGGCCCCGTCGCTCGGCGAATTTATCGCACTGAACCGCAGGTCGGCCGGTAAGTCAGGCAGATTGTCGCCGGCTTTGGACGTGCTATCAAGTGACGGAGTCACGTACTGTCCGGCTTTATCTTTGACCGCCGCGGTCGTGAAGTCGTTCTGCAGGGCGTAAGCCAGCTCTACGTAACCTATGGCGCCCTTGGTCTGGCTGGTAGTCGCGGCGACCCCCTCGTTGCCTTTGGAGCCCGTACCGGCCGGCCATTTGACCGTCTTGTCGGCGCCGATGTTATTTGACCACTCCGAGTTGACGGCCGACAGGAACTGGGTGAACTGTGCGGTCGTACCCGATTCGTCGGAACGATGTACGGGTGTTATGTGCATATCGGGCAGTTCAGCGTCCGGGTTGAGCTTGGTTATAGCCGGATCGTTCCATTTGGTTATCTTGCCCAGGTATATGTTGGCTATCGTCGGACCGTCCAGCTTAAGTCCGCTCTTAACACCCGGTACGTTGTAAGACACGGTGACCGCGCCGAACGCCACCGGTACGTTGAGCGGTTCGCCGTTGCCTTTAGCCTGCGAAATCTCGTCGTCTTGTAAGAAGACGTCGGTAGCGCCATAGTTGACTGTGTTGGCGATGAACTGGGCCACACCAGCGCCAGAACCTACCGACTGGTAATTGATTGTCGTATCTGTCTTGTTCTTATATTCACTGCCCAGCTGGCCGTACAACGGAGCGGCGAAAGATGACCCGGCCCCCGTTATCGTGCCGTTATATTGTTTGTAGGACCCTGTAGCGTTATTGGTTGAGCCGCCATTACCGTCGTTCTTAATGGCCAAACCTACCACCACGGCTACTGCTACGAGAACTGCTATTCCTGCGCCTATTGTTTTATTATTCACTTCGCCTTACCCTCCTAGGCTCACGCCTATATATTAAGTGGTATTTATATATATTAATGTAGAGATGTGGATTTGATATGTCAACAATTTCTATCCACAGATGTAAAAAACACAAAACTCTAGCCAAAACTAACAGTTTGATATATATATATTGTTATGGAGAAGCGAAAGTTACAGGCGACAGGCGGTAGCAGTTTAACGCTGACCTTGCCTAAGGCATGGGTCGACGGCCTCGACCTTAAGAGCAAGGATGAAGTCCTGGTCAGCGGCGTGGGGCCTATGCTTATAATCAAACCGGCCAGCCAGTCCAGGCGGGAAATTACCATCGAGATCACCATAGACCAGATGGCGGATGAGTGGTTCCTGCGGGAAATCATAGGCGCGTATATAGCAGGCGCCGATAAGATAGTCCTTCGCAGCCAGCGTATAACACCGGGCCAGAACCAGGCCGTAAGGAACGCCATCCAGCGGCTCTTCGGCTTCGAGATACTAGAAGAAACATCCCGGAAGATCGTGGCTAAGACCATAATCGACGACGCTATGTTTCCCGTGTCCGAGAGTACCCTGCGGACCTTCGCTATCGCCCGGAGCATGTTCATGGATGCGCTCAAGGCGGCGCAAACGGGCGACAAAGACCTGGCCACGGACATAAAACAGCGCGACTACGAAGTTAATAAGTTCCTCCATGCCATCCAGCGGCAGTTCCAGGAGATATCGATCGGCAAAGTAGACGGCAACCTGGGCCAGGTAAATTATTATCGGAGCGTGGCCGTACAGCTTGAGCGCATAGGCGACCATGCGGTCAAGATAGCTGAGCTTGCCGGTACCGGGCGTACCGATCCGGCCAAATTGTCCGGTACCTTCCCCGTAATACTGAAAGCGGCCGAGCGCCTGTTAAAAGACACCGAATCCATGGTGCGCCATCTGGACAAGAAACAGGCCCATCGCATACTTGACACTAACAAGGAGCTGGAAAGCCTGATTTACAGCTCCAAGCGCATGAAGCAGTCTTACGAAGGGGCGATACTTGGAAGACAGCCTGGACCGACTTCGCGGCTATCTTATGAACGTCGCTGAATTGACCATCGATTACGTACTTATGACTGCAAGCCGTGAAGTCTAGATTTCTGGAGGAGCCAGTGGGGCTCAAACCCACGACACCCTGCTTAAGCGCCAGTGTTAAGATAGTTAACTACTTAGAGGCCCAGTTGTAGAATACGGCCAGTAAGTAGCCGCCGATCAGGCCGTCCAACAGACCCCACAGGCCGCCGATGACGGCGCCCCAGAAGGTAGCTTTATAACCGACGTAAAGCCCGGCCAAAGCGTTCACCAGATCGTGATTGCCCCAGCCAATCCATGCGACCCAGCCCGACAACAGTACGTAAAGACCCCAGGTCAATGCCCCGGCAATCGCTAATTTTTTAGGATTAAGTTTCATGATATTTAAATTTTAACATGCCGTTCGTTACAGTGTGAACCTGATAATCTGGAGGGCCTTGTGCTACGCTATTGCAACCAAATTAACTCAAGCGCCTAATCAATCATGTATTCCCAGCCGGGTTGCCACGCTTTGATCTTACGCCAATCTTCTCGAATGGCCTGCTGCCAAGTCTTGCCTTTTAGTAGCACATCCAATGCTAGCTGTGGTGCCTGGTGGGCAACTATTGCTACGTGCTTACCGTCATAATTACGCTTTAGAAATGCAATAAAGCTGACAAGCCTAACCTCTGTGTCTTTATAACTTTCGCCATTCGGGAATGGCACATCTATGTACTCGCCCATTTGTCTTTGAAGCTAGATGCAGATTTACCGTTCATATCACCATAATTGCATTCGCGTAGTCGTTCATCTTGAATGATTTTGTATTTATCGCCAAAACCGAGTTCAGCCGAAGTAACAGCTCGCCGTAAATCTGAGCAGAACACAACATCAAAGCGCCTATCCTTTACTTGTTCGCCGAGTTTTTTCGCCTCCTCTTTTCCTGTGTCCGATAGCTCACCGGGCAGCCAGCCGGTCGCCAAATCTCTTTCGTTATCTGTGGTGGTACCATGTACAAAATAACTTATTTCAACTGCCATTACTTGATAATAGCAAAAGGAGCTGCAACCAGCTCTTTGATTTTGTTATCTGACAATGTGTTGTACGAAATATTTGGAGGGCCCAGTGGGACTCGAACCCACGACACCCTGCTTAAAAGGCAGGTGCTCTAACCAGCTGAGCTATGGGCCCGCGAATAAGCCCGCGGGCGGGCATTTAACACCTTACAATTATCCGTTATCCGGGTAAAAAGTCAATTATCGCCACAGCTTGCGGCGGTGATGCTTGCCACCGGTCTTGGGTCTTTGCAACCACAGCACGAACAGACACGCCAAGGCGCTGGCGCCCACTATGAGTACCTGCGCTTTCTGGGCCTGGTCCCAGAGGCCGGAGCCGATTATATTGTGGGCCGTACCCGGCGGAAGTAGCGGAACCACCAATAGCGCCCCCAACAGGCCCACACCCGCCGCCGGCAGAACGTTCAGCAGAAGGCGCGTGCTTCCTTGCACCGTCCGTATCATAAACACCGTAGTCAGCACCACCGGCAGTAACAACAGGACAATCTTCACGTTGCTGTTGCTGGTGGTCACGGAAGTGACGGTATGCGAGCCGGAAAAAGTGGTCAGGAATGAGCTGGCGTCATTGGCCGTAAAGCGCACCAGTACGTCGCCCAGACACAGGCTTAGGAATACCAAGGCCGCGTTTACCCGGAAAAACATCAGGAGGATAACCGGCGCGAGCACGATTACGGCCAGGACAGCTTCGGGTGTCATAGGCTAATGGTTCCTTCGGCATGAAGCACGCGCGTGAAGACAAAGTAAACGGCCGCCAGCACTATTATCAGCACTACTATGAGCATCGGCAAGAAGCCCTGTTGGTTGAGTTTTTGTAGTTTCATCGTTAGACATAATTATTAACTAAAAAAGCCTTGGGCACAATACTGTTATTGCTTTACGGATAATTTTGTGCTATAATATTGAAATGGTTCGCCCCGATCATCACCCGTTACAAACATCTGCGCAAGGCCATGACCTAGCACCTGAAGATATGATGTCGGAGTCCGAAGTTCTACACCCTAAGATCTGGCATGATCTGGTCGACGCCTATGTCGACAGAGCGCGTATGGACCATAAGGATTTATCAGCCTTGCTGGTGGATATTGACGCCACTAAAGCTGTCAACGATGAACTGGGCCACCAGGCTGGAACCCAGTTGATTGACACCGTGGACCGCATAACCAGCATAGTACCTGGCATGGTACGTAGTAATAGCTCTCCTGGTCGGGCGGACCGTCCCGCCGATCTGGTAATGTCACACTCTTCACAGCCGCCCCAGCTGGAATCAGTGGTACCTGGCGCGGAGTTGCCTTCACCTCAGAGAGCACGTATAGGCGGCGATGAGTTTGGGATTATTCTACCTTTCACAAACAGAGACGGCGCAAATACGGTAGCAAGTCGTATACGCAAAGGCGTGGACGAGGAGTTAGCCAAACCCGGTAATCAAGAACTTGCCGAAATGGGCGCAGGCGTATCCATAGGCGTAGTCACCTGGGAGCCGGGCATGAACGCCTCCGATTTCCTGCGCATTGCGGACCAGTCTATGTACGCAGATAAACTTAAGCAACTGCGCGTTCTTTCACCCGAGGAACAATCAGAGTTCATGACTGCCGTGGAACATCTGCAGAAATCCGGTGTCCGGCCAAGGGACGTTCCCAAATATATACAGTTGTTCGGCGCATTGTCTCTCAATGAGGCCTTTGAAAACCACGCTCAGCCCGATTAGTAGCCAAATTCCTCTAAAAGCTGCTTCTGGCGTTTGCTGAGCCTGGTGGGCGTATCAACGATTATGGTCACGATGTGGGCACCCCGAGTGCCACCTTTCAGGTGTGGTACGCCGTGGCTAGAAAGTTTGAAGTCTGAGCCCGACTGAGTGCCGGCCGGGATCTTCATGCGGACCGGGCCGTCCACGGTGCCTACTTCGATTTCGGTGCCTAAAGCGGCGCTAACCATGTCGACATGTTCTTCGCTCAGGATAAGGTCGCCTTCGCGGGTGAATTTCTTGTGCGAGCGGACGCGGATGTTGACGTAAAGGTCGCCCTTGGGGCCGTTAGCGATGGCCTCGCCGTGTTCGCGCAAACGTATGACGGCGCCGTCATCTATGCCGGCCGGAATCTTAAGCTGGATGGTCTGTTTCTTCTGCTGCGTGCCCTTGCCTTTGCACACCGTACAAGTCTTTTCGGGAACCTTGCCGGCGCCTTTGCACTTAGGGCAGATGCCGGCCTGTTGGATGTTGCCGAAGACGGTGCGGGTAACGTTCATGACCTGGCCGGAACCTTTGCAGGTGTCGCAGGTCTTCAATTCATAACCCGGTTCAGCGGTGGTACCTTTGCAATGTTCGCATGTATCGTCCAATTGCAGTCTTAGGTCGGCTTCAGTGCCGAATACAGCTTCTTCAAAACCTATTTCCACGCCGGCCTCGACGTCGCGGCCACGGGCCTGGCGAGGCCTGCCGCCGCCTGGCGCGCCGCCGCCGAAGAACGAGCTGAAGATGTCGCCCAGACCTAGGTCGCCAAAGTCGAAGTTGACATTCTGGCCTTGTCCGCCGTAACCGTTGAATCCGCCACCGAACGGGCTGCCGCCCGCCGCACCACCGACGCCAGCGTGACCGAACTGGTCGTAGCGTTTGCGCTTCTCGGAATCCTTAAGGACTTCGTAGGCTTCGTTGAGTTCTTTGAACTTGGCCTCGTCGCCGCCACGGTCCGGGTGATGCTCTACCGCCGCCCGCCGGAACGCTTTCTTTAGCTCGTCAGCTGAAGCGTCTTTCTTGACTCCCAAAACTTCGTAGTAGTCGCGTTTAGACGACATTGTCCAGTCCTTCTGCGGCAATCAAATCTCCCATGTGCTCAAAGAACTCTTCTTGGAGCGATTTTCTTGCCTCAGGGAACAAGCCTGAACCAATCAGCTGGGCCATATGCTGCATATATGGATCTTTCACTATCCGTAGCATAGCTGTCGGATCTATCGGCCGCTCTTCGACCATTTGACTGAATATGTAGCCTCTCTCACCGGACATATGTCTATTGTACCTGCTGGCCTCTAGCGAGCTTAATCTTTCTTGGAGTCTTCGTCGTCGACGACTTCGCCTTCGACGGTGTCGGCCTTTTTGCCTTTGGCGTCCTTGGAGTCATCGTCCTCGTCAGATTTCGATTCGTCGGGCTGGGCCTGTTCGTACATCTTGGAACCGATGGGCATAAGCTTGTCGTTCAGTTCCTTGGCGGCGGATTCCAGCGCGTCCTTGTCGGCCTTGTCGTCGGCTACGACTTTCTTGGCGGCTTCCACCGCTTCGTCCAAGGTCTTCTTGTCATCGTCGCTAATCTTGTCGCCGCTGTCTTTTTTAAGCTTCTCGGCCTGGTAGACCGCGCCGTCCAGGATGTTGCGGGCCTCTACAGCTTCTTTCTTGGCCTTGTCTTCGTCGGCGTGGGTCTCGGCGTCTTTGGCCATCTTCTCGACCTCTGTCTTATCCAGGTTGCCTGAACCGCTGATGGTGATGCTCTGTTCCTTGCCGCTGCCCTTGTCTTTGGCGCTGACGTTTAGGATACCGTTGGCGTCGATGTTGAAGGTGACTTCAATCTGCGGTACGCCGCGGGGAGCAGGCGGGATGCCATCCAGTATGAAACGGCCGAGTGATTTATTGCCCTCGATCATGTCGCGCTCGCCCTGGCCTACATGGACCTCGACCTGGGGCTGGTTATCCGCGGCGGTGGAGAAGACTTCCGACTTGCTGGTAGGGATGGTGGTGTTGCGCTCGATTAGCTTGGTCATCACACCGCCCATGGTCTCGATGCCAAGGCTTAGAGGTGTTACATCCAGCAGGAGCACGTCCTTGACGTCGCCCTGTAGTACGCCAGCCTGGATAGCGGCGCCGATGGCTACGACCTCGTCCGGGTTAACGCCCTTCATCGGGTCTTTGCCGAAGATTTTCTTGACCTTTTCCTGGACGGCAGGCATGCGGGTCATGCCGCCTACCAGTACCACGGCGTCGATATCGCTAGCTTTGAGTTTGGAGTCCTTGAGCGCCTTTTCGCAGGGAACAGCCGTCTTGTCGACCAGGTCGGCGACTAGGCTTTCCAGCTTGGCGCGGGTTAGCTTGTGCTCGAAGTGCTTGGGGCCGTCGGCGTCAGCGGTCAGGAATGGCAGGTTGATGTCGACTTCCTGGGCCGTGGACAGCTCGATTTTGGCCTTTTCGGCCTCGTCGCGCAAACGCTGCATGGCGGCATTGTCGTCTTTGATATCTATGCCTTGGTCTTTTTTGAACTCATCGGCGAAATAATTGACCAATACGCGGTCGAAGTCGGCGCCGCCTAGGTGGGTATCGCCGTTGGTGGATTTGACCTCAAACACGCCGTCGCCCAGCTCCAATATGGAGATATCGAACGTACCACCGCCCAGGTCGTAGACGGCAATCTTTTCGTCTTTCTTCTTGCCTTTGTCTAGGCCGTAGGCCAGAGCCGCGGCCGTAGGCTCGTTGATGATGCGCTTAACCTCCAGCCCGGCAATCTTGCCGGCGTCTTTGGTAGCCTGGCGCTGGGAATCGTCGAAGTAGGCCGGCACAGTAATCACGGCTTCCGTAACCTTATCGCCCAGGAAGCTTTCGGCGTCAGCCTTCAGCTTGCCGAGCACCATGGCGCTGATTTCTTCGGGGCTGTATTCTTTATCGGCCATCTTGACCTTCACGCCGTTGCCACTCTTAACGATTTCGTAGCCCATGAGCTTGATGTCGCGTTGGACCTCTTTGTCGTTAAAGTTGCGGCCAATTAGGCGTTTTACCTCATAAACGGTGTTCTTGGCGTTGGTGACCTGCTGGCGTCGGGCGACCTGGCCTACCAAGCGCTCTTTGTTCTTGTTGACCGCGACCACCGAAGGCGTGGTGCGCGAACCCTCGCTGTTAGCTATAATTTCCGCCTTGCCGCTCTGCATGGCGGCCATGGCCGAGTTGGTGGTACCAAGGTCGATTCCGATTATCTTACTCATGAATAGTGCCTCCTTAGGTTAGCGATGTGTAGTCTGTAGTGCCAGTGTAGTAAATTAGCACTCCTGTGTCAAGAGTGCCAAGTGTTGTATTGTTTACACTTAGTCCAGGTCTGGTTCAATCTTCCAGCCCTCGCCGTATTTCAATATAGTTGCGCGTTGCTTCGGTCCCGAATTGCTTATCTAATACGTAGCTGTCGATTTCCCAACCGATTTCATTTTGTCGTGGCCCGTCATTGCGGTATACATATTGCGTTCTAGTTTCACCGGGGAGCCTATCCTCGCCGGGGTGGATGTTGTCCCCTATTACATCGACTATACTCTGCCATATGAGCCAGCCTCTTTTAGCAGCGATCCTGACCCGTTGATCCAGCCGCGGCACACTTTCCCTACGTTCTGATAACGATAACCCGAGCAGGTACGGCTTGGACATTATTGGGGCCTTACTTTGACCATGGCGTGGCGGATGACTTCGTCGCCTAGTCTGTAACCGGCTTGAAGCTCTTCGGATACGATCTGGTGCTTGCCCTCGCCTTCTTCGACGCCTACGGCCTCGTGCAGATGCGGATCGAAGTGCTCGCCGACGGTCTTGATGCGCTGGACGCTCATCTGTTCCAGCGTCTGTTCGAACTGTTTGACCACGGCTTGGACACCTTTGACATAGTCGTTGCCTTCCAGATCCTTGGGTATGTGCTTCAGTGCGCGTTCGAAGTTGTCGATTACCGGCAGGAGATCTGCGATGACGTTAGCCTTCACCCTCCCGCGTAAGGCCGTGATTTCTGCATCGTGCCGCCGCCGTAGATTGACCGCGTCCGCCCGTTCGCGCTGTAGAGCCTGCGTCAGTTCTTCAAGCCGTTGCTGCAAAGCCATGGATTTTGCATCGTTCGCAGTCGGTTTTTTTGATTTCGTCATTACCGCTATTCTCTTACTTCTCTTGTAGCGCTTAAGAGCCTGCGCTGTACTTCTATGTATCTGAGGTTCTTTCTTTCAAGCAGATCAAGGTCGTTGGGGTCTTGGAACGCCATGCCGCTCAACTGGCTGAAGGCCTCAGGGGAGTAGCCCATGTCGCCGGTGTACAGCTCCTTAATCTCCTCCCAATAATCGCTGGCCTCAGTACTGGATCTGGAGTGTATATCAAGCCACTCGGGATAAAATACATCTCGGAGTGCCTGGTAATCATCAAAAATTTCCCTCTCTTCAGGGAAAGGAGAAACCTCTCCGGAGATACCAGGTTCACGCACCGGGCGCCTCCTCCATGAGCGCCGCCATTTCCCTGAAGTCCTCCAGCTGGGTCGCTTCCGCTTCCAAAGACATCCGTTCGACTAAAGCGGCTTGTCCGAACGCGGGATCAATCTGAGGGGTGGCTGTCGGAGTAGACGAAGAACGTCCGCAAAGCTGGCCGGCACCCCAAAAAATGACGTGGTTCACCCGGGTCACGCCAGGAATCGGTTCAGCGCCCGGATTGCGTTCCGTGCGGTCGCTAGGCATAAAGGACGTCCTCCAGTTCGTGGCCCGCGCGCTCCACGAGCGTCATGACATCGCGGTAACTCTGACGGGTGGGACCGAGGGTGCCGATGTAGCTGCGGTCGGAGAATGGGCTACGAAAGCGGCTTATGACCAGGCTGGCGCCGGCACTGCGGCCGACCGGGTTTTCCTGGCCAATGTAGACACTGAGCGGCTTGTTGGGCGCGGCTTCTCTTAGCCACGGCTCCAGGTTATCAAGCAGTCTTGCGACCTGCTGGGCTTGAACGCCGCTGATGAATTCGGGCTGGGCGAACAGGTTGCTCAGCCCGCTCATGTACAGCTGGTTTCCGATGGTGGCTAGGCCAAGATTGTGTGTCAGTTCCACCAGCGTGTCTACGGCATTGCGAATCATACGTTCTGGTGCGCCAGCCTGTTGGACGCGAGCGGCCAAAGCCTTTTCGGCGCGGCCCTCGGGCAGTTTCTTGTCGCTTAACTCATTAAGGGTATTTACGTAGAAGCGGTATCCCTTGTCCGTAGGTACCCGGCCGGAGCTGGTGTGTGTCTGCATGATGAACCCTTCGCGCTCCAGTTCGGCCATTTCGGCCCTTACTGTTGCCGAGCTGACGTTAAAAGCCTTGGCCAGCAGGCTGCTGCCGACCGGGCTGGCGACCTCGGCATATTGTTCGACTATGGCGCTTAAAATACTTTCCTGACGCTCCGTCATAATGCCTTGCATTTTACAATTTTAGCACTCCGGCGTCAAGAGTGCCAGTCTTCTCATTAAAGTGCTACTGCTAAAACATATTATTGACAAAAGTCGTATTTATAATTACTATAAGTTGAAAATAGGAGTTGCTATACCATGCCAAATGTTATCAAAGCACCGGCAATTGACGTCGAACAGATGTTCGCACCGGACGCAGACCTAACCGCCTATGAAGCCATGGATGTTCGGGATATTTACCTGTCCTTGATGAGAGGGGTGTTTACGCATCAAGGCTTGCCTACTGACGACAGAACATTGACACCGCCTTTCGTGGGCGTGTATGTGACCGCTCCTTCCGGCGTTAGAACTTCCAAAGAAGGTAAGCTGCGGGTCGGTGAGTCCGACGCTGAAAGGCACATCCGGGTAGAAACCCAGGCTGTGAAAGAGGCGTACGCCGGTATCGATTGGCCTTGGGGGCCCAGTGCATCGGTCAGCCTGCGTACTATGGAAGACGATCAAGTCGTTGAATATATAGTTGATGCATATCAGGAAAGCCAAGAACTTTTAATTGGAGCTTTTCTAAACGTGAGGGATCCCTTGAACGACGAACGCGTAGGCAAATCGCGAAAGCTAGTTGATTGGGTGTGGGCCGGAAATGCAGACGGCGCTTCAGAGCCCGCATTTTCTGAAGATGTTGTGCGCAATATGCGTCGAAAAAACATGCTCCGGAACATAACCCCTCCTAAGAAAAGGGTACTTGGCGTCGGGGTAACGCTTCTGGATCGGCTGGTTGATACCCCTGCTTAAGTGATTAGGCTTCTGTTGTGCAGTCCAGGTGGGCTTGGATGTCTTTGGCGAGTTGTTGGGCAGTGGCGCGGGCCTTGGGTTCGTCCGGCGTGGTGTGGGTCTTTGAGCTGGTGACGGTCTTGATGTGGTTGAATGTCGTTCCCATGTCGTCGTTTATTACCGCAACATAGTAGTCGGTCTTAAGGAGCTGGCTTAGTTCGGCCAGCGCGGTCTGAAGACGGAGCCGGGAGTCTTCGGCGTCTACCACGTCGCCGTAACGACGCTGGAGGCGTTCCTGCCAGGTCTTGAAGTCAGGTGGAAGCAGGAACACTGCCATCACACCCGGATCCAGCACCTTATATTCAGCCACGCCCTGCACTTCTATGTCGGTCATGGCGATCTTTCCTTCGTCGTGGGCGGCCTGGATCTCGGCAACGCTGGTGCCGTACAGGTTTCCGCTATACATCTTGGCCTCGATAAGTTCGTGGTTATCGAGCATTTTTTCGGCCTGGGCTTTGTCTATAAAATGGTACTCACGGCCATCCTGCTCGATGACGCCGTGGTTGATACGCGGCTTGCGGGTGGTGTGCGATACGATGTGGTGGAACTCGCCCGTCTTGAGTAGTTTGTCTTTAAGCGAGTCCTTGCCGGCCCCTGTCGGACCGACCAGCAGAAGTATGCGTGTTTCCTTTATAAGTTTCTTGGCTGAGTCGTCAGGTTCATAGGCGGCCAGTTTGCCGGCCAAAGAAGCGTGCATTGTTTATTTATAACAGACTTCAGAAAGTCAGTACAGGTACATCAAGCTGTCTTGCCTGTTATAAATGAGAAAACAGCGAGTCCAGGCCGGATCGTATATGACAGTACGCCTGGCTCAATATACCGCCCTGACTACAGGTGTCCAGTTCCTCCGCGGCAGCGGAATTTGAAGTGCTACTCTGTATTGACCCATTCTCCTTAAACGTAGTCTTCTGGTGTTTACTGGATTCGGAGTTCGTTGACGTTTTACTGGGCGATCGCCGTCGGGATTGTGCGCTGGTGCTAGACGACTGCGAGGACCCTGAAGAGTCCTGGGTAGACTGGTTGGTTGACGTGTTCGATGCGGAAGACACAGCTTTGGCTGATGGGGCCTTACCCGAAGCAAAGTAATATTTATAGTCCGGCGAGGGTTTGCACGGGGCGTCGGGAGTGGTGCAGGTCCACCCACTCTGTGATTTCTGCGGTCGCAATATGATAGAAGTTACTCTGAGGGTCGTAGGATGTTTGTTCTTATATCCTATGGTGATTTTTACGTCGCTCTTAGGCCACTTAACGCCTAATGACGTGAAAGTTTCCGTGGCGTTCAAAGGCGCCGTAGAAGTAGCCGGAGCGTTCCCATACAACGCTATGTGCTTACTGCCGCTTAAGGACTGTCCTATGTTAACCAGGCTCCCTGAAGCTCCGTATTTTATATATCCGTAATCATATACGCCAACTACTTGTGGGATTGAATAAGAAATATCCAGGTTATAACGTCCAGGTCCTACGTTCTTTAGTACGTACTTAGCGCTCTTATTTGACGGACCATAAAGCTTGAGGCCTTCTGTACCTTGTATGGGGCTACATGTCCCGGACTTGGTCTTTATACAATCCGGTGGAGGTAGTTTGACTTTATAAGTATTGTGGGCCGGGTTTGAATAGGGGGTACTGGCGTGAGTAATAAGAATCAGGCCTGCGCCTATGATAGCAAAGGCCAGAGCAAATATAAGGGGTTTGTTTTTAAGAAATTGCATTTGTTTGTTTCTGTTCGACTTTGCTGTTTTTTTGGATTTTGAGGGCATTGTTGTTGTTTAGACTTGCACGTTGCATTGTATTGGCGGGCCCTTATGTTGTCAAGCTAAGTAGTTGTCTGGAAAGACACGGGACCTTAGTAGTAATAGGCGAAGCATGATGGCGTATACGTGTATACATAAGAGGACTGTGAGCAAGGATAGTCCTGCGTATAAGAAACTGCTTAGGCTTATGAAATACGTTTCTGCTACATGTCCAGCGGCGATACTGTATGGTAACAATCTTCGGAAAGTGAATATTATAAATGGAATCCATACCAACAATATAGCTATACGTATAGATATGTGTACCAGCGCGGTCTTGATTAGCTGGTTGCGGTCAGCGTGGACATAGTGAAGCTCTTCTCTAATGTGCATCACATTACGGAACGCCCGCCACAGGCTGTCAACAAGCATATAGACCACTAGGCCTACTAGTCCCCAGATTATTAACAAGGTCAGGTCGCCTACCAGATTGCTGTTTAAAAAGTTGCCGCTTACGGATTCGTAGCTAGAGGACAGGCCAGGAGCAGATGGGCCAACTTGCTGGAATAGCTGCTCATACAAAGCGCTGTGGTGAAAGGCAGAGACAACAATACTTCCTGCGGTTATAGCTAGAGCACATGTTACAGATATCAGACCGCTTAGCCATGATGGCAAGATTAGCAACTTCAAACTTGTTATCTGATGATAATCGCTCATGGGGGCTTTCGGGTATTACGGTCGGGCTACAACAAGTATAGCTTAAAGGTAGCCGTGTGGTCAGTCACGTTTGAGCATGACGGTG
>CAWDZT010000008.1:0-134288 GCA_963807025.1 uncultured Candidatus Saccharibacteria bacterium | reverse complement strand
ACCTTCGGCGACTATAAGACCCTGCGACTCAACCTGCGCCCTGGTGTAGGCAGACAGAGGTGTCAAAATGGTAGCCATGGCGTAGTTGGCGGCCGCCACCTTATTGCCGCGCCTCATGGCCACTATGGACAGAGCCCCCAGTATGGCGATCTGTTGCTCCAGGTCGGCCTTTACGTCTTCTATCATGCCCTCAGGGCCGTCCATACGCTTATTGCGGGCCAGGGAACCGTCAAACGAATCGAACAGACTGCCCAATGTGTAAATCATGGTGGCTATGGCCGCGCGGTCCGGCTTGGCCACCAGAAGGGCCGACGCGCCCTCTACCATGGTCTTGCCCATCATCGTCACATGGCTGGGCGTAAGACCCGGGAATTTATCGTCCACCAGCTCGGCCAGGCGGCCCATTGGGCCGGTTGACATCTGCCTGGCGGTGCTGTTGCGCGCCGTGGTAACTTCTTGGTCGCCATCGTCTTTCATATACTGGAAGATCGTTTCCAGGAAACTGTTAAGCGACAATCCGGTACCTACCGACGCGTTCCATCGCATAAGGTCCTCATTCTGCGAAAGCGGGGAATGGGCGACAGCCAGCCCCGCCATCTCGGAGACGGTCTTGGCCCGGCCTGACTGCAATGATTTTAGGTTCTTACCGTTGCGCTCGCCCCACCACCTAAGCCCCTTCATGCCGAATTCGCGCCCGACCTTAAGCTTGTAATGTATGCTGGGGACTTCGCCGTTACGGGCGAGCTGTTTCTGCTGAGGCATCACGTAATCCCTGTCGCCGCGGCGGTCCTTCTCCCGGCCGTCCTCGCTGGGCGGCAGATCCTCGGTAAGCAGTCCGTCACCGTAATCCGTTGAGCTTATGGCGGCCGACACAAGCCCTTCAATAACCGTACGCTCTTCCGGCGGCCTTTGCTCCAGCAGGGCGGCCATATCCTCGCCTATCTCGGCACGAAAATCGGACATGGCATCTGCTACGGTCCGTCGGACATCTCCGGGTATATGGCCTACAACTTCACGGAGCATATTCCGCGGCGACTGTATCTCAAGCATATTTGAACGTAACAATAACACAATTTCGCAAAAAAGAAAACTGCCCGGGGTTGGCCGGGCAGTCCTTGCTGACGTATTGTCCGCACATTTATCCTGCTAATAACAATGTTGTTATTGATGCAGGTAAAGGTGCTGGGTTACTTCTTAGCGCGGCTTTTCTTGCGCGTAGAAGCCTTTTTGGCTGGAGCCGATGCGGCTACCGCGGCCTTAGCGCGCGTACCGCCGCCGTTGGCGAACAGGTAAGCGTACAGGTTCACACCGACCAGGGCGCCGACTACCGGGCCGAGCACGTAAGTGCCCCATACCCAGGACTTGACGCCAAGGGCTACGGCCGGGTTAAGCAGGCCGATAGCTGCCGAAGAAGCGGCTATTATACCTACGGTATAGCCCAGACCGGCTACGGAAGCCTTCACGGCAGGGCTGAAGCGCTGATATACGGCAGACGCCCATACGAAGGCGAAGATGCCGGTACCGACAGCCTCGGCCGTAAAGATGCGCCAGGTGAAGTCACCACCGACAGGCTGAAGTGTGTTGTTTACGTAGTAAGTGTACAGGTAGTACACGGCGAAACCGGCCAACAGCTGTACGGCGATGTACAGTATGGCGGTGACGGTCTCGATCTTGCGGGCCGTCCACATACCGAGCGTCAGGGCCGGGTTGAAGTGTCCCCCCGACGTGCCTGCCACGGCAAAGCTCATTACCGCCACGGCCAAGCCTGCGGCGAGTGCCACGAAAAAGGGCACACCAATAGTTGAGCGTTGTACGCTCAGCACCAGGAGCGTCAGCACTCCGGTACCTAGGAATTCAGCTACTAACGTAGCTAGTTCTTTTCGTCCAAATGTCATTTGGAACCTCCACTTAATTGATGTCATAATCGTAACTCTCCTCTGTGAGCTTTGTAAAGGGCGCGCCCGTTCTTTATCCACAGCATAAAACACTCAGAACACAAGCACTTGACAGTCTGCGGTGCCTGAGAGGTATAATCAATGTGAGTTTTATCACTAAAACGTAAATTGAGCTTAAGAAAGGCCTATGCGTTACGAAGCCGCTCAAGCGGAAGCTATACCTGATATGAACGAGATAGTAACTAGTCGCGAACAATTTTACGTCCCCGTGTCACTCGATACGCACGACATATTCTGCTTTGACGAACGCGAGATAGCCGAAGTCGAAGGGCATGACCATGAAGACAGCCTAGAGCAATTATTCACGATGGTTACGCCCGAGGACTATATTCACCTGGCAGGCGGCATACTTGGACCTTCCCACAACCTGGCTGTTATGCAGGAAGTAGCGGCGCCGGGCAGTATCAGCAGTTTCGAAGATCACGCAGAATTAACCGTTCCCATGTTTATAGGCGCCGGCGTAAGGGCTGGCGTACACAGCGATCTAGCCGCCGAAGAGGGCAAATACATGCGCCTGGATTCGGACGGCGACGTAGGTTGCGGCTACGCGTTAAAGCGTCGCCCTATCAGCGGTCTAATCGCAGAACGCGGTGACGAAATCGTGGCTGACGCCATGGGTCTTAGGCCCGAACTTTTTAAAGGCCCCGAGTATGGCCGCTTTGCCAGCGCCGTAGTCGACGCCCATGGCAGGCTAGCCGGACGTGACGACTTTGCGCCGCATGGCCGGCGAGTCGTGTTAACGGCGGCCGCTAAAGGCGCCAAGCTTATGCTAATGCACGGCAATCATGTCGGCGAAGATGGCATTATCAATCTGGTACCGAACACTTCCATAAAGAGCGACAGGGCCTTGAAGGCCGGTCTGCCCGCCTACAGTCAAGACAGCTGGGCAGCCGCAGAAGCAAACGACCGCGTACGCCACCTTCACCCCCACGATCCCGTGCAACAGCAGATAGCGGAGCTCATAGATACAATTGGCACCATGCGCGCACTAGACGTAAAAAGAATTGTCGTGCGACGTCCTGAGGGATTCGCACTCGCAGCCTGAAAATGGGGCTGTTTTTTAATTTAGCGCCGCTGGTGCCGGCGCTTTAATCCGGCTACCTGCAAGCGCACGGTTTGGCGGTCCACCATGGTTTGGGCGTGCTCCAGGCTGACCTGATCCTTGGCCTCGGCCTGCATCTTCTTGGCGCGCTGAAGGGCCTTCTGAGCCTCGGCTTCGTTAAGCTCGTCGGCGTGGTCGGCTTCGTCTACCAGTACACGCAGATTATTATCCGCGACTTCTATCACGCCGCCGTTCACGGCGAAGTACTCACGTTTGTGGTCGGGGTCCCTGGCATTGCGGCGTATCATGATGGCGCCCGTTGGTAGCCACGCTTACCAGCGGCATGTGGTCCTGCAATACGCCGATTTCGCCGTCCAGCGTGGGCAGGACGACTTCGTATACGTCGTCGTCGAACTTCTTACCGCTTAAAGACTGACCAGCTTGGAAGTGGAACATTACTTGGCTCCTTTGGAGGCCTTGACGTCTTTTATGCCGCCCTTCATGTAGAAGGCGCTCTCGGGCTTCTCGTCGTGCTTGCCGTCCAGGATCTCGCGGAAACCCTGGATGGTGTCGGACAGCTTGACGTACTGGCCGGCATTGCCGGTGAACTGTTCGGCCACGAAGAACGGCTGGCTCAGGAAGCGCTGTATCTTGCGGGCGCGGTAGCACCAGCTGTTTGTCCTCTTCGGAAAGCTCTTCCATGCCCAGGATGGCGATGATGTCCTGCAGGTCCTTGTAGCGCTGTAGGACGCGCTGGACCTCGCGGGCCACGTTGTAGTGCTCCTCGCCGACGATTTCCGGATCCAGGATGTTGGAGTTGGAATCCAGCGGATCGATGGCCGGGTAGATGCCGATTTCGGTAAGCGCGCGGCTAAGCGTGATGGTGCTGTCCAGGTGGGCGAAAGTGGTCGCCGGGGCAGGGTCGGTCAGGTCGTCGGCCGGCACGTACACGGCCTGCACGGACGTAATCGAGCCTTTATGCGTAGAAGTGATCCGCTCCTGAAGAGCGCCCATCTCCTGCTGTAGGTTAGGCTGGTAGCCCACGGCGCTGGGCAAGCGGCCCAGCAAGGCCGAAACCTCGGCACCGGCCTGCGTGTAGCGGAAGATGTTGTCTATGAACAGCAGGGTGTCACTGCCTTGGTCGCGGAAGCCTTCGGCGATAGCCAGGCCGGACAGGGCCACGCGCAGACGGGCTCCGGGCGGCTCGTTCATCTGGCCGAAGACCAGGGAAGTGTTCTTGAGTACGTCGGCATCCTGCATCTCGTGGTACAGGTCGTTGCCTTCGCGGGTACGCTCGCCCACGCCGGCGAACACGGAGTAGCCGCTGTGGAACTTGGCGATGTTGTTAATCAGCTCCTGAATGAGCACGGTCTTGCCGACGCCGGCACCGCCGAACAGGCCGGCCTTGCCGCCCTTGGTCATGGGGCAGATCAGGTCGATCACCTTGATGCCGGTTTCCAGGATTTCTACGGTGCTGGACTGGTCGATAAGCGGCGGCGGGGCCCTGTGGATGGGCGCTGTTCTCTGTGAAATCGCCGCCTTTGTCGTCGATAGGCTGGCCGGTGACGTTGAACATACGGCCCAGGGTCTTCTTGCCTACGGGCACGCTGATGGCGGCGCCGGTGTCGCGGACTTCGGTGCCGCGTTCCAGACCGTCGGTGGAGCTAAGGGCGATGGCGCGTACGCTGGATTCGCTCAGGTGCTGTGCCACTTCCAGAGTCATCTCCTCGCCGTCATGCGTCAGCTTCAAGGGCGTTATAAATCTGCGGCAGGTTGCCGCCAGGGAACTCCACGTCCACCACCACGCCGACGATCTGCGTAATCTTGCCGGGCTTAGCCTTCTTGGTTGTAGTCTTCTTAGGTTTGTTCTTGGTTGCTGTTGCCATATATCTCCTTATCTATCCGTTTAATGCCTCCGCGCCGCCGGTTATCTCGGCCAGTTCCTGGGTGATGGCGGCCTGCCGGGCAGTGTTAAGTTCCAAGGTGTAATCCTCTATCAGGTCGTTGGCGTTGTCGGTGGCGTTCTTGGTGGCCATCATGCGCATGGCGTGCTCGGACGCCAGACTCTCCAGTACGGCCTGCCATATCTGTGCCTCTATAAGCCGGGTGGTGACCTGCTCGATGACAGTTTCTACGTCGGGCTCGAAGTTGCTGATCGGCACGTCTTTCTCTTCGCCTTCGGGCGCAGGGGCGGGAAGCAGCTGCTTGCTCCTGGCCTCCTGGCTCAGCGTGGATTTGAACTTGGTGTAGATGATGCTGACTTCGTCGGCCAGCTGGTCGCGGTGGTGGTCCATGACGTTGTTGAGCAAGGGGCCGGACGTCGTTGGCCGTAGGCCGGTCGCCGAAGGGCGGGTAGACGGCCACCAGGTCTATATCGTGCACGCGGCGGACGAACTGGGCGCCCTTGCTGCCGACGGTTATCACATGGCTCTTCACCTTGTCGCGGCGGTCACGCTGGAGCGACTCCGTCAACAGCTTAAGTACGTTGGCGTTATAAGCGCCGGCCAGGCCGGTATTGCTGGTGACCACTATGTAGAGCCGGTTCTTGACCGCGCGCTTGGCGAACAGCGGCTGGCGGCCGACTTCGGTCATGGTATTAAGGCGTCGGAGCAGGGCGTAGGCCATATCGCCGTAATCGCGGCTGCGCTGGGCATATTCCTGGGCCCGGCGCAGTTTGCTGGCGGAAACCAGCTCCATGGCCTTGGTTATCTGCCGCGTGCCGCGGATGGACGTTGATCCGGCGTTTTAGCGTTATCGTGCTTGGCCACTATATAGCTTCCTTATCCGCCTTCTTGGCTTTCTTAGGCGTCTCTTTGTAGCCGGCGGCCACGGACTTGGCTACCTTCAGGACGGTGTTGTTCTGGGCGTCGGTAGGCTTGTCGCCGGTGTTAAGCTCCTTTGACCAGCTTGGCGTGCTTGTTCTTGAGCTCGCGGTGCAGGGCCTGCTCGGCCGGCTTGATCTTTTCGATCGGCACCTGGTCGAACGCACCCTGGGTGGCCGCGTACAGGCTGACGTACATCTCCCAGATGGCATAAGGGCTGTACTGGGGCTGTTTGAGCAGTTCTGTCAGGCGCTGGCCGCGCTCGATGGTCTGGCGGGTCTCTTCGTCCAGGTCGGTAGAGAATTGGCTGAACGAAGCCAGCTCGCGGAACTGGGCCAGGGCCAGCTTAAGACCGCCGCCGGCCGCCTTGATGGCCTTGGTCTGGGCGTTGCCGCCCACGCGCGACACGCGAAGGCCCACGGATATGGCCGGGCGGATACCCTGGTAGAACAGGTTTGTCTCCAGGAATATCTGGCCGTCGGTGATCGAAATGACGTTGGTAGGGATGTAGGCGGAGATGTCGCCGGCCTGGGTCTCGATTATCGGCAGAGCGGTGAGCGAACCGGCGCCGAGCTTGTCGCTCAGCTTGGCGGCGCGCTCCAGCAGGCGCGAGTGCAGATAGAAGACGTCGCCGGGGTAGGCCTCGCGGCCGGGCGGACGGCGGAGCAGCAGCGACATCTGGCGATAAGCCTGGGCATGCTTGGTCAGGTCGTCGTAGATGATCAGCGCATGCTGTTTGTTGTCGCGGAAGTATTCGCCCATGGCGCAACCGGCATAAGGCGCCAGGTAAAGCATGGCGGCCGGGTCGGAAGGGCTGGTAGCCACGATGATAGTCTGATCCATGACGCCTTCGCGCTTCAGGCGCTCCTGCAGAGCGGCTATCTTGGACAGTTTCTGGCCGACGGCCACATAGACGTTTATGACGCCGGTCTTCTGGCGGGCCTGGTTGACCATGGTATCCACCACCACGGCAGTCTTGCCGGTCTGGCGGTCGCCGATTATAAGTTCGCGTTGGCCGCGGCCGATCGGCACGGTGGCGTCCACGGCCATCACGCCTGTCATCAGCGGTTCGTGCACGCTCTTGCGGTCCAGCACGCCCGGAGCGCGGCGCTCCACGCGGGAGGTCTGCTTGGTTTTGATAGGCTTGCCGCCGTCCAGCGGGATTGCCCAGCGGATCCACCACGCGGCCGACCAGCTCCGGACCGACCGGCACTTCCAGCACCTGGCCGCTCAAGACGCACCTTGGCGCCGGCTTCGACTTCGGTATCTTCGCCTAGCAGTACGGCGCCGATCTCGTCTTCGCCCAGGTTGAAGGCGAAGGCGGTGACGTTCTTGCCGGAAACACCCTCTATCTCCAGCATCTCGCTGTAGCCGGCCTTGCTCAGGCCGTATATCCAGGCGATGCCGTCGCCTACGCGCGTGACTATGCCGACGCTCTCGATTTCGGGCCGGGTCTTCAGCTCGGAGATGGCTTTCCTGATGTCATCTGACAGATCGGTGATTGATAATTCGGGCACTCTTATTTCCTTTCCATGCTTCCGGTAGCGGTTAATTGTTTGAACTTGTTAAGTTTGGCCTGGACGCTCAGGTCCAGCTGTTGGCCGGCCATGTTGAGCCGTACGCCGCCTATGACGTCGGGGTCATGGGCTTCGGTAACGATTATCTGCTTGGCCTTGGGGTACAGTCCGCGCATCTGCGCTTTGATATCGGCTTTGATGGACGCGGTGAGCGGGTGGGCGCTGGATGCTATGACCTCGACTATGCCGGCCTCGGCCCAGTCGGCCTGCACGTCGCGAACGATGGAATCGAGCTCGGCGGTACGGCCTTCGGTAAGCAGGTAAGCGGCTACTTCGCGACTAAGCCGCTTGGACATGCCGCTCTTTAAGCGTGCGATCGGCCAACAGCCTGGCGATGCGGGTGCGTCGGGCTTTCATCACGCGGCCTGCTTTCTTTTAAGCGGCGCGGTCTATGAGTTCGGCGTCCTTCTTGGCGTCGACCTTCTCGTCGATTATCGTCTTGGTAGCATCGGCAACGAGGTCTACGACCTCTTTCTCTAGCTCCTGGCGGGCGCGGGCCGTGTCCTGGACGATGCGCTGGTTGGCCTCGGCGACTATGCCCTCGGCCTTGGCCTTGGCCTTTTCTTCGGCCTCGCGGACGGCCTGGCGGCCGCTGTCCTGGGCGCCGGCGATGATCTCGTCGGCCTGCTTGCGGGCCTCGTGCAATGTATCTTCAACCTTAGACTCCAGCTCGGCCTTTTCCTTCTGCATCTGTTCGCCAAGCTTCACGCCGCTCTCGATGGTCTCGCGCCGCTCCCTGAGCATCTTGGTTATCGGACCGAACGCATAGCGCCTCAGGACCAGATACGCCAATATGAACGTGATTAGCTGGATCACGAAGGCCTGCGCGTCGAAACCTAAGGCTCCGAGGCCGGATGAGCTTTCTGCGAAAACGGTTGGTATCATACGCTAAAGTTACACTCCTTATTTGACGATGAATATCGAAGCGAAGGCCAGAAGACCGAACAACTCCACGATAGCTACGAAGATCAGGGCCTGGCCCAGGAACTTCGCCGCCTCGGGATTGCGGCCGACGGCCTGCAGATAATTACCGCCGATCAGTCCGATGCCGATGCCGGGGCCGATGAAGCCGCCGCCTATCATCAGGCCTTTGCCGATGATGGCTGTGTTGACTGCGTCTGCTACTGGTACTGCCATTACTTTTTACTCCTTAATTAACTTACTTTTAAACCAAAATCCAATCCCGCCCATCCAAGCCGCCTCCGTGGTTGCCTTCATTGTTTCAGGAACCCCAACTTCGGTCAAGTCGTCCGATTCCTCGGGGTGGGCGGCGCTATGGTTGACGGCTATGGCCAGGTACATGATGCTCAGGATGACGAAGATGTAAGCCTGCAGGGCGGCCACCAGGACCTCCAGCAGGGTGAAGGGCAGGGCGGTGATGGGCGCGGCTATATGCCCCAGGTAAGAGAACACGGCGATGACGATTTCGCCGATGGCTATGTTCAGGAACAATCGGAGACTCAGGCTTATGACGCGGAACAGGTCGGTGAGCATCTCGAGCAGGCCGATCAGGAAGAACAGCGGGTTCTTAGGACTGCCCACGAAGAAATGCCGCAGGATATTTGAGCAGGCCGCCGGACTCCTTGACGGACGCCCCGTACACCAACAGCATGGTAAGCGCGCCCATGGCGAAGGTGCCGTTCGGATCGGCCGTGAACGGCCTGAGGAGCGGCGCCCCGCCGCCGTTCTGGAAGCCTTCGCCCACTATGGGCAGAAGGCCCAGCCAGTTATTGAACAGTATGAAGAAAAACAGCGTAACGAAGAACGGCGTATATTTGCGGGCGACCTTCTTATCGTCGAACGCGCCCTCCACCGTGCCGGCTATGAAGTCCACGCCAATCTCGACGAGCTGTATGAAGCCGGCCTTGGGCTTGACGGTGACCTTGCGGGCCAGCCACGAGAACAGTATTATCAGAAAAACGGCGCATACCCAGCCGTAAAGTATGGAGTTGGTGATGGCATACGGGCCGATATTGAAGACCGGCGCCGGCGCGATGTGTACGCTGGACCGGCCTCTGCGCCGCGAACAACCCCATCATGATTTCGCCCCTTTGCCGTCACGGGCGTCAGGCCCGAACAACTGCAGTTGCCGCCAGACCACCAGCGCCCATACCGGCCATAGCTATAAAAAAACCGGCGATGGTCAGCGCCGGCAGGGTATCTAACTTCTGGTCGAGCTCGAAGCCGCCAATGATGGGCACGAGCACCACCACGGCCAACTGCCAGCTCATATTCATAGCAGCCATGAAGAATTCCCGCCGATAATTCGCGGAACTTTCCGCCTTGGCAGTCTTTTTGACCCCTGTTTTTCCCGGCGATGGCTTCTTAGGCGCAGTCGTCTTGCTCATTCCTGTTAAGTATAACAGATGTGATATATGTCACGCAACCTCTTGGGGCGAATTCTTGCCCGTTGCAGATATGACATTCCCGCCCTCTGTTACAACATGTCAACATGTAGCTCGACGTTTTTAGGGTTAGGAGCAAGGTGCATAGTAAGCGTACCTTGCGACTTGTTAGCGGTTTTGTTTAAGGGGAAGGTAGCGCAGGGTCTGGGTGGTTTAAGCGCTGGCTTTGGGGCCTTAGCGCCAAATGGCACTTAAGGTAGGACTAAGCAGGTATCTATAGGACCCTCTTTTCATCATCCATTAAACATATCCTTAGCATACCTATGGTTAGGCATACGGTATTACATGGGTACCCGGCTTACGCCCATGGGGCTATGCATACATAACGCCTGGAGGTCAAAAACGTCGAGCTACATGTTGACATGTTGTAACAGAGGGCAGGAATGTCATATCTGCAACGTTACTTTACAAAGTATAGTATCGTGCGGTATCATTGAAATATGAGCAAAGAAGATAAGACAAAAGCAAGACAGCAAAGTAATAGTGTATGGAGCGCCGTGGTGCGGCTTCTGCCACACGGCCATGCACTACTTCGACCAGAAGGGCGTCAAATACAAATACGTCGACGTCGACAAGGATCCGAAGGGCGGCCTGGAGGCCATCAACAAATCAGGCCAGCGCGGCATCCCCGTCATAGACATGGCCGGCGACATCATAGTCGGCTTTGACCGTCCCAAGATCGACCACGCCATCAAGGCGCACAGCTTGGCCTAAGCCTACCCCCGGGTTGGCCGAATCGCTCGTTATACGTGCTTCGAGTCGTCATTGCATCTAAGGCTGCCATCAGATTCAACCGCACGCCATAAGTTCTGCTGCACGGGGGTCTTCCAAGGTTTCCGCTGTAGTCTTCACAGGGGCATCGATGATACCGCGGATCCACCGGAAGCCAAAGCTTCTTCCGGAGTCGACTATACGCCGGCCGCGTTCGCGGGCCTTTAGGATGTGGATGACCTGTCATACGCGCTACATATGTATCATAGGAGCAAGCATATGCTATCCAAGGATTATAAGAGCAAGGATTCGGTGGTGCTGGTATACACCGGCGAAGGCAAGGGCAAGACTACGGCCAGCCTGGGTCTGCTGGTGCGCGCCCTGGGCAACCGCTGGCGCGTAGCATTCATCCAGTACATCAAGTACTGGGGCGTGTCCGAGCATGTCTTCATCCGCGACATCCAGCCCTTATTCAAAGACCAATTGCATTTTTACAAAGGCGGCAAGGGCTTTTACCAGGCCGGCGAGCTGAGCGAGGAGCACATAACCGAAGAACAGCATCAGCTGGCGGCCGATGAAACGTACAAGGAAACCCTAAAGTGCGTTTCACAAGCGGCGAGTTCGACCTGGTAATCTGCGACGAGATAAACAACGCCGTGCACGACGGCCTGCTCAGCAAAAAACAGCTGGAAGAAATTATCAAAAAGCGCGCGCCGAAGACCAGCCTGTGCCTGACCGGCCGCAACTTCCCGAAACCGTTGATGAAGCACGCCGACATCGTCACCGACATGACCAAGCTCAAACACCACTTCGACGACAAGTTCCTGGCGAACAAGGGTATAGATTTTTAAGATGGGCAGAGCCGACCCTATACCTGATGATGGGCCACCCCGGAGCGGGCAAGACCACGGCGGCCAAGATCATCCATGAGGCCACCGGCGCCGTGCATCTGTGGTCCGACATCGAGCGGCATATGATGTTCGGCCGGCCGACGCACTCCGAGAAGGAAAGCGTCAAGCTATACGATGAGCTGAACAAGCGCACGGAAGAATTGCTGGCCGAAGGCAAGAGCGTGGTCTTCGACACCAACTTCAACTTCCGCTCGGACAGGCACAAGCTAAAAGAGATAGCCGACCGCCAAGGCGCTATAACCGTGGTACTGTGGGTGACGATGCCGCTGGGCGAGGCCAAGAAACGGTCCGTCGGCACCGGTCGGCGGCGCAACGGCTACCACACGCGCATGACCGAAGAACATTTCGACGAGCTGGTCTCTAAGCTGGAGGCACCGGAAGAAGATGAAAAAGTCATTAAAATAGACGGACTGAAACTTGACAGGGACACCGTGCTGGCGTTGATTAGTCAGCACGATGACACTCAATTATCGCAGTCGTAAGTGCTGGTTAGCCCTGACTGCGGCCATATCGATAGGCGTGGCTGGCAAGCCGCCTAGGCCTGGCCGCCAGGGCCGGAGCCGTGCTGGAACGGCACCAGCCCGGACTGTATGCCATAGACCACTTCATAGACGGCGACACCGTGGCCGTGGATATGAACGGGCACGTGGAGAGCGTGCGGTTCGTCGGTATCGACACGCCGGAAACGCACAAGCCCGACACACCCGTGCAATGTTACGGCCCGGAAGCCTCTGCATACACAGAGCGCCTGATAGGCCGCAATAAGGTGCGGCTGGTTTCGGACAGCCTGAGTACGGACCGCGACCGCTACGGCCGCTTGCTACGGTACATATACCTGCCGGATGGCACGTTCGTGAACGAACAGCTCGTAAAAGAAGGCTACGCGTTCTACTACCCTTATTTCCCGTTCGGCAAGTCCGCGGCCTTCAAGGCTGACGAAGAGGCGGCCATAGCCGCGCGCAAAGGGTTATGGAGCAAATGCAAGCCCAAGCCTACTGATGCCGGCGGCTATGTATCGAACCCGCGAGTAACTTAGGCGATATTCGTGGTCGGGTCGGCGCGGCCGGCCACCACACTGGCCAGACGACCTAACGAATAAGATCCGGTGTCAGGATCTAGGCGCGGTATATCACCCGGGCTGGCAGGTGGAAAGCCCAGCAGACGAACAGGGCAGGATACATTGATAACGACTACGCAGGCCATGCATAGCATAGGTACGCGGGCTCACCAGAGTGTATCGCACAAAAGGAATGAACCGGGTGTCCACGCGGCGCGAAGATACCCAGGCCGTCAGTTTTTCATCATAAATCACCTTGAACCCGGCCTCCTGCAGGTGGATCCCTAAGTCAAAATCCTCGTGCATCCTGTTGTCGGCACACAGAGAACCGCGCACGCTTCAGCCAGTCCTTGCGGCGCACCGCCATGTTGGCACCCCACAGGAAGTTGGTGTCCTTAAGCTTGCGGGCCAGGTGGGAGCGCAGAGGCATGTCTATGGCGTCCGCCAGGCGGGCCAGGGGAAAGTCATAATAATGCGGCGCGCCCGACACGGCGCTGACATCCGGCGAGCGGAATATATGTCGTACCCTGGCCAGCCACTTGGGCGGCAATACGGTGTCGGCGTCTATGCGGGCTATGATGTCGCCCGAAGCGTGCTCAAAACCCCTATTACGCGCATGCACCACGCCCTGGCGGACTTTCGCTCAGCAAGGTCACGAAGCCGAAGCGCCGGACCACGTCCGCGCTGTCGTCCGTGGAATTATTATCGACCACTATCACCTCATGCGGCGTTACCGTCTGCTTGGAAATCGCCTGCAGGCAGGCCTCCAGACGTTCGGCCTCGTTGTATACTGGGATGACGATACTAATGCGCGAGCTTTTGCTTTGAACCATGCCATCTAATCATACCAAAACCAAGCTTAGAAACCGCTTAAAGGCCGTTCTTCCGAAGAAGCGTTGGCTGCGCAACCTGGTAATAGCTGCCATCATGATCACGGTGGCGGCCTGACCGGCGTTATGTACGGCATCGCCCAGTGGTACATCCATAGCGAAAGAGTCAAGCCCCTCCAGCAAGGCGTCAGCTTCATTCCCGACTACGCCCAGAGTCTGGGCCTAGACCCGCAAGAGACCATGGACGCCCTTACCGGCATAGGCGTAAAACACTTCCGCCTGGTCAGCTACTGGAGCGACATGGAGCAATCACCCGGTAAGTACGACTTCTCCCAGCTGGACTGGCAGTTCAAAAAAGCCGAGAAGGCCCACGCCAAGGTCATCCTTACGGTGGGCCTAAGCCAGCCGCGCTGGCCAGAATGCCACTATCCCGGCTGGGTCGATATCAGCAAGCCGCAAAGCCAGTGGCAACCCCAGCTGGAAACCTTCATGAAGAAGGTGATAGACCGCTACAAAGACTCGCCCAGCCTGCAGAAATACCAGCTGGAGAACGAATACTTCCTAAAGGGCTTCGGCATCTGCACGAACTTCAGCCGCCAGCGCCTGGTAGACGAATATAACCTGGTCAAGACGGGCCGACCCGCACCATCCGGTATATCGGCCGTAGCAACAACGCCCTAGGCTTCCCGGTAGGCCAGCCCCAGCCGGACGAGTTCAGCATATCCGTTTACAAACGCGTTTGGGACGGCAACTTCAGCCACCGCTATCTGGAATACCCCCAGCCGGCCTGGTTCTATGGCTTACTGGCCGGCATACAGAAAATCTTCAACCAGAAGGACATGATGATAGGCGAACTCCAGGCCGAAGCCTGGCCGCCGGGCGGAAAGACCATCCAGCAGACCAGCCTGGCCGAGCAGAACAAATCGCTCAATGCCCAACGCCTGAAGGACCGCTTCCAGTACGGCCGGGCCACCGGCATGCGCGAAATCTACCTATGGGGCGCCGAATACTGGTACTACCGCATGGTCAAGCTCCACGACCCTTCGCTCTGGAACGTCGCCAGGCAAGAGTTTTAAAGATGACTGTTTAGCCCAGCTCCGTTACAATAACGGATATGGCTAAGAAGAAATCCCGCCAGACCAGGCAGACCAAGACTATCAAGAACCGCCGAGCGCGCTTCGACTACGAACTCGGTGATTCTTTAGTGGTGGGTTTGGAACTTACTGGGGCAGAAACTAAGAATCTAAGGATGGGCCACGGGCATCTGCGCGGCGCCTATGTGACCGTGAAGGGTAGTGAACTATTTCTTATTAACGCCACCATCGCCGGCACCAGCGGCATCCCCATAGAGGAATCCGAGCAGACCAGGGCGCGCAAGGTCCTGGCCAAGCGCCGCGAGATCAACGCGCTCATGGCCGCCAAACAGCAAGGCCGCACCATAGTACCGCTGGAAATCCTGACCGGCGGACGCTATATTAAGCTCCGCCTGTCCACGGGTAAGGGCAAGAAGCACTACGACAAGCGCCAGACCATCAAGCGCCGCGAGGACGAGCGCCGGGCGCGGTCCCAGATGAAGGGTCAACGGCACTAGCCAGCGGTAACGTAACGGTGAAGGTCGAACCCTTGCCGGGCTCGCTCTGGACCTCCACGTTGCCGTCGTGCTGTTCCACTAGTAGTTTCGTCAGATAAAGTCCGATCCCGACTCCTTCGTAATCATATTTATCGGTCCTGGTACCGCGGTGGAACTTGGTGAACAGCTTAGACATCTCTTCCTTGGATATGCCGGTCCCGGTATCCTCGACCTTGAACACGAACCTGCCGTCGGTCGCGCTTGCCAAAACCCGGACCAGGCCGCCCTTGTCGGTGAATTTGACGGCATTATCGATGATGTTGCCCAGGGCGCTCCGCATGTTAGCCTGGCTGAGTTCTAGTTTGGCGTTATCTGGCAGACGGTTGACGAAACTCCAATGCAGGCCCTTTTTATCGGCCAGCAACTCAAACTCCGAAACGGTCGATTCAACGAACGCCTTGGCATCCACATGGGTCTTCTTAAGATTTTCGGTGCCTTCGGATTCAAGCGTCGAGATGGTAAGCAGGTCCTCGGCCAGCAGATGTAGTCGTATGACGCCGTCCTGCACGTTGGCTACTATGTTCTTAAGCGCTTCCACGGTCTTGGCGTCTTCGGCCGATTCTATGGAGCCCCTCATGATGGTCAGCGGCGTACGTAGGTTATGGGAGGCTATCATCATGAACTCGGTCTTCATCCTGTCCAGATCCCGCAGTTTTACGATATCGGACTTCAGCGACTCGGCCATTCGGTTGACGGCGCGGGCCAGCTGGCCGATCTCGTCCTTGTTATTGGAGACTATCTGCTGGTTGTAGTCGCCGCCGCTGATAATATCCGCCGACCGGCTGACCTGGCGCAAGGGCCTTATGAACAACACGTTCAGCGCCCAACTGGCCGCGGCGATGCTAATGAGCATGATCGCTATGCCCACGTAAAGGATAAGGCGGATCGCGTCCGCGACGCTTTTTTCAATGCGCTCAGTCGAAATCTTATAGACCACTGAGTAGCGATGCGCCCCCGAATCCTCAAAGAACGGCTGGACGACTTCTTTGACGTAGCCGGAGTCGTTCTTCACATACTGAGCCTTGAATGAAGAGGCCAGCTTAGGACTCACGTTAAAATCGACGTTCTCGTGGCTGGTGTACAGCTGTTTGCCGTCGACCGACACTATGCCTATGCCCGATACGTCCGGGTCTAGCGCCAGAAACTTATTGACCTGCTGGGTAATCTTTATATGTCCGGAGTCCTTATAGAGCGCGAAAGTGTTGCCGATAGGCGGCGTGGCCAGCGAGGCGAAGGATTTGGACTGTTCGTTCAGGTTTGAATGCAGTTGGCTTACGTCCCGGTTAAGGGTCACGTACATTATGAGTCCGAATATGACTACCAGGAACAGGCTGATTGTCAGAGTTACCTTGGCGCGTAATGGAAAACGCATGGCAGTTTGGCGCTACTGACGATGCACTTTCGAGAAGTACACCGATATATATGCGCTGGGCAAATCCTGGTGTAGGACGTAATTCTGGTCCATCAGCCAGATGTCGTTCTCGCTATAGAGCGGCACTACGGGCACGTCCTGGTCGACGATGACAGCGACCTCTTGCAGTATCTTCAGCCGCTTGGCCGGGTCGGTCTCGGTGCCGGCCTGGTCCAGCAGATCTGCCAGTTTAGGATTACTGTAGTAAAAGGGAGGGATCGTCGAATTGTATATGTCCAAGCCGTCCAGCGTGTCGCTGGAGTAATCGACTATGTACGTCTCGGCGTTACCATTGACGAAGTGGTTGATGAACTTATCGAAGTCAGTGTATTGATCGACCTTGAGCGTAATCCCGGCTTTTTTAAGCTCGTTGGTTATCTCATCGGTCTGCTTTTTACCGTTGGCAGTCGAAAGGGTAAGCGTGATGCCATCCGGGTAGCCGGCCTGCTTCAGCAACTGCTTGGCCTTAGCGACATCCTGGCCGTAAGACTTGATGGCGGGGTTATAGCCCGGAATGGACTGCGGTATGAGCTGGCTTAGCGCCGTCGGTTCGGTGTTGTCTGCGGCCATGGCTATGGCCAGCGGATCGAGTGCATAGCGGAGAGCCTGGCGGACCTGCTTCTTCTGCAGGGGGCCGGCTTTGACGGTGTTTAGGCCCACGTACTCGACATTTGCTTCACTGGCCACGAATTCGGAGGCATTGGCCTCTTTGGCAATGCTGGGCGACACCGGGCCGATTATATTATATTTACCGTCCTTGAGACCCTTGGTTAGCGCCTTCGTGCCGTCAGCAGTGCTAAAGTCCAGTGCATGTGTCTGCGGTTTGCCGCCGTGATAGGCGTTGAAAGCTACCATCTGAATATGGTTGCTAGTCGGCGTGGTACCGGGCTTGATCCGGTACGGGCCGGTACCGGCCTGGCTCGGCTCGTCGCCCTTCGGCAGATCGGCATCAATGATGAATAGCGAGGCCAGTTTATTGAGCAGTACCGGGTCGGGTCTGGTAGTGGTAATCTTAACTTTGTTACTGCCGGTAACTTCTACCGACACTATGGTATCGTCAAAGGTCTGGGCCAGATCGGAGCCGCCGGTCTTTATGCTGTCCAAACTGTATTTGACATCCTTGGCAGTCAGCGTATGGCCGTCGTGGAACTTTATACCGCTCTTGATGGTGAAGACCCAGGTATTACGGTCGGGGTTGGTCCAATCGCTGGCCAGTTCCGGTACGATCTTGCTCTTATCCTCGTAGCGCACCAGGCCCTCGAACATCTGGTCATTAACCAGGTAAGAGAACTCGCTCAGCGACATGTCCGGGTAAATCTTGCCATAATCAGCACGGTTCATGGCAATCTTAAGCAGGGATATATCCTTACTCTTGGCGGTCGCGGGCGCCGCAGGTTTCTTCTGAGTGTACTTATATGCGAACCAGCAGAGTCCGGCTACCAGCACCAATATCACGGCCCAAGCTACGATCTTCAGCCCTCGCCGGCCTCGGCCGCCGCCGTTATGGTGCGAAACCACTACTTCGGGCATGTGGCCGCTCGGGGCCGGCGCCTGTTCCTCTGCGTCGCCAGGAGTCTTATCTTCAGGCGGCGCGGCAGGACCTTCACCGCTATCGGTATCAGGCGCGTGGTCGTTGCGGTCTTCGGGGATCGGCTCTTCCATCAAATCAAGCTTATGTTTACCCCATTAATAATAGGGGGCCGTCATCTGACTGTCAAACCAAGCACCTCTTTAATGTTTAATATTTTAGCTGCGGGCGCACCAGCCTCATTTACAATCTGTTAATAAGCCGTTAGAATAAACCAGTCCAATATTCCGGGGTAGCTCAGCGGTAGAGCGGGGCGCTGTTAACGCCTAGGTCGCTGGTTCGAATCCAGTCCCCGGAGCCAAGCAGAACAATTACATCTCGCTTTGCTTAGACATTAAATCCCCATTTGCACATATCACGGGCATATACAGTAGGCGTATAATAAAAGTGCCACATAAGCACAAGGGGGCGGTCATGGCATTAGAAGAATCAGAAGAAAAGACAAAAGAGACAGAAGTATCCCAAAAGGGCGACACGAAAATTGTCCGCGAGAAAACATCAGCCACATCAAGTGAGGAAAATAGGCTCACCGTTATTAACGGTATCTGGCTGGTATTAGGCGTCGTGGAAGTGCTCCTGGCTTTTCGATTAGTCCTAAAACTGCTTGGCGCCAATCCTAACAGCGGTTTCGTAAACTTTGTTTATTCCGTTAGCGGACCGCTAGACGCGCCTTTCCGCGGAATATTCACCACGCCAACCACGCAGGGCAACATTACAACCTCAGTATTTGAAACCTCAACTGTCGTCGCGATAATCGTTTACACAATAATCGCGTGGGGAATCGTCAAGCTAGCGACTCTCAATAAAAAATAGCTACAGCGGCTAGACAGCAGGTATTTGCACGGCTCATTATTAAGGCTAGGCTGAACGACGATCTATTAGCAGATACGCACCGAATATGATCATCCAGATCGTTTGCGGATAGCTCACGATCCGTTCCATCCCGCCAATGCCGAGGCCTAAATAAATATGCTTCAAAAAAAGCGGCAGCGCCGCAAGTCCTATAACACCCGAAAGAACCGTGTAGATCCTTAGTGTTTTTGGCAGCCGGTTAAAATTGACGCCTAGCAAGATCATACCCAAATTGCCCAGAAGGAATGACAAGGTGGCGCCGGCAATATGGAGTGCGCCCAGCGTGTTCTCCGGGAACAAGCCGATTAAAATCGCGCCTACGCCTGCGCAGGCCATACACCCGAAGCCAAGGCGGGCAATAAGGGTTGGTGCGAACCCCTTATACAACAAGACAGATCCGCCTATTATCGTGACGCCCAACGCAACGAAGGAAATATTCATAGCGATATGAAAGGGGGAGCAGACGATCCGGGCACCATACGAACCACAATGCGTGTTAGCTAGATCACTGATGGTATTATCGGCCCAGCTGTAGCCGCTAGCCCTAGCCCAAGCGCCCGCCACCAAGAACTGTGCGATGAAATACTGTACGTTCAACACCCACAATATCGCGCCCGCAGAAAGACTCCGCGCATGCCTGCTTGTCATTGCTTAAGCGTACCACGCTATAGATCCAGCCCGGTATGTCGAGCCACGACCTTCACCTGAATGACCACAATACTCGAATCTCGTGATGCTAATCATTGCTAATTGTTTGAGTTAAGCCCATGCTGGACAGGTACAAGCAAAAACGTAATATAAGGAAAATTTATGAAAATGAATCCGATAGATTACCTGGCATGGATATTAATTGTCGTGGGCGGCCTCAATTGGGGCTTGGTCGGCGCTTTTAAATACAACTTGGTAGACAAGATATTCGGTGTGGACTCGGGCTTATCCAGGGTCGTGTATGTGCTCGTCGGGCTGGCGGCCATCTACTCCGTGATAGCTTTGGCAGCCAAACTCGGTCAGGGCGGCCGCGCTGCTCCTACTGTTTAACCGCGCGGTAGCGGGGGTTATTTTGCCAAATAAGATATTCACCGTGGCCATTGTGGGGGCCAGCGGTTTTGTCGGTCAAAACCTACTGCGGCATTTGCTGGCAACTACCGATTACAACATACGTGCCCTGTGCCGCCATCCTCAGGAAATCAAGTTCGACCATCAATACGCCGGCAGAGTACGGCTTATTGAGACCGATGTTTTTGACGGCAAGGTGCTCGCTGAAAGTTTGCGCGGCGCGGATGCCGCCGTCTACCTCATCCATATGATGGCCAGCAAAGGTGATTACTACGATCTAGAAACAAAGGCCGCTAAAACCTTCGGTAAGGCGGCCGAACAAACCGGCTTGCCAAGGGTGGTTTATATGAGCGGGCTAGGCAATGACGCCGACAAGTTGTCCAAGCATTTAAGAAGCCGTCATCATACCGGCGATATCCTGCGCCAACACGTGCCGCTGGTCATTGAATTCCGGGCTTCTATGATTGTTGGTGATGGCAGTATCGCCTACGATATTATGAAAAGTCTTGTTAAGAACTTGCCGGTGCAGACAATGCCGGCTTGGGCAATTACCAAGACCCAGCCTATCGCGCTCCAAGACGGCCTTCAGTATCTGGCGGCGGGACTAACCATACCTTTGCAGAAACACGAAATAGTCGAAATCGGCGGCCCTGAACAGATGTCATACAAAGACCTGGTGGCGCGTTACGCCGCTTTTAAGGGTAAAAAGCCAATCCTAATTCTGGTGCCGGTCGTGCCGTTATGGCTGGGTGCCTGGTGGCTGAACCTGTTCACCCCGCGCGACCATGCTAAGGTAGGAAGGTCGATGGCCGAAAGCCTAATGAACCCTATGGTAGTCACTAATAATCGAGCGAGGGAACTATTCCCGCATATCAAACCCGGGCCGATAGAAAAGGCCTTTAGCCAGTAAGGATTACGTATGAGCACGATCTTACTCTACTTGCTGATAGTGTTAGGCATCAATATTGCTTTGTTTTTGATTGCCTACAGATTAAAGTCCGATAAATTAACTGACATATCTTACGCTTTAAGCTTCCTGGCTTTAGATGTCGCCATCATTATTCATACAAAGCGGTTTGACGCTTACGGATTTGTACTATTTCTAATGGTCGCGCTTTGGGCGGTTCGTATCGGTGGTTTTTTGCTCATAAGGGTGCTTCATGTGGGCAAAGACAAGCGTTTCGATGACATGCGCGACAGCTTTACGCGGTTTGGCAAATTTTGGGTCGGCCAAGCGCTTACTGCCTGGGTTTTGATGCTGCCCGTGGCGCTAGCCCAGGATAACAATAGTGGTAAAGTCACGACCCTGGCTCTCGCGGGCGTAGCAGTATGGGCGCTAGGGTTAATAATCGAAGCTACAGCCGATTATCAAAAGTACGCGTTTAAGCTATCGCCGGCCAAAAAACATCGGTGGATCCAAACCGGCCTGTGGAAGTACGCCCGACACCCAAATTATCTGGGTGAAATATTAATCTGGGTGGGGATATATATCTACTGCTTCGAGGCGCTCAACTTGGCCGAAAAAATCTTAGGCCTGAGCAGTCCGGGATTAATCGCGGTTTTATTGTTATTTGTAAGCGGTGTGCCCCTACTAGAAAAGTCAGCCGATAAACGGTGGGGGACACTACCCGAATATCGAGCCTACAAGGCTAAAACCCGCATGCTAATTCCCATACCTGCTCGAGCAAAAAAATGATAGTAGAGTGTGTCCCTTTAGGTTGAAACTTTATATAGTTTGTGCTAGTATTATAAAGTTATGAGTTACCATTATCAGCTACAGTCCATCCTCGAGGCGTCCGGTTGGTCGCAGGAAGAGCTAGCGCGCACCCTCAACGTGTCTTTCGCGACGCTCAATTCCTGGGTTAACAAACGCTCTACGCCTCGGGCAAAGGCACTGCGCGATATCGACAAGCTTTATCTCGATACCATTGGTGCTGATGAAGTTGACGCGGACACGCTGCTTGCCGCAAAACAATCAGTACGGCAGTTCAGGACGTCGCCCAAAAAACTTGTAGATAACAGGGACTTGCTCGACAAGCTGACACTACATTTGACCTATCACACCAACACGATTGAAGGCAGCACTATGACTCTGTCTGATGTCGAGGAAGTCATTTTTGCGCACAAGGTGCTCACTAATCGTACCGCTATTGAGCAGGCAGAAGCTCGCAACCACCAAGCCGCGTTATATTGGCTACTTGATGAGTTGGCTGAAAAGGGCAAGGACTTTGTCATTGATCAGGCGCTAATCCTAGGCATCCACCTACGTCTCATGAACGGTATAATTGGCGATGCGGGGCAGTACCGCAAACATTCGGTGAGGATTATGGGTTCGCGCGTTTTACTGGCAAACTGGGCAAAGGTTCCCGAACTGGTCAAAGATCTAATCAGCGATTTAGAAAAACCATCCGGGGATATTATTAAGCTACTCGCTAGTACCCACGCGCGCTTCGAACAAATCCATCCCTTCAGTGATGGCAACGGCCGCGCGGGACGGCTCATTATGCTGGCTCAGGCACTAAGGCACGGACTGATTCCTCCATTGGTAATTAAGGAACGCAAGTACGCGTACTACAAATATCTAGAGCTTGCTCAAACCAAGGAAAATTACGCGCCGCTAGAGCTATTCACCGCGGAATCAATAGCATTCACTAATAATCTGCTAAAAGATAAGTAAATCTTGACCAGACGGTTGATAAAATTATGGAGCTAATTAGCCGGAAAGGTTCAAGACCGGAGCCATGAGCATGAATTCAATATCTTATCCAGTGAGAATCCTTGCGGCCATCCTCATATATTTATGTCAATTGGCAGTATAATAACAGCATGGGCCGAGATGATTCAGACGTTGCGATACCGATGCATTTAGGTTTGATCTTAGACGGTAATCGCCGTTGGGCGCATCAACATGGCTATAGCGTTGCCGAGGGTCATCGGAAGGGTTACCTAAACCTCAAAACCATAACTAAAACAGCGGTCAAGTACGGTGTTAGGTATGTTTCTGCGTATGTCTTTTCAGCCGAGAATTGGCAGCGTGACCGCCGGGAAGTACATGACATCATGAAACTTATGCGGTGGGCGTTAAAACATGAGCTGCGAGAACTGGATCAGGAAAATATTCAAATCCGAGTTATAGGTTCTAAGCTTAGACTTGGTACCGGACTGTTACGAGCCATCCACCATGCCGAAGAGCAAACTAAAGACAATAGCCGGTGCACATTGCTGATATGCCTTGATTACGGCGGCCAGCAGGAGATTGTCGAAGCCACTAAACATATCGCCGAGCTAGGTGTTGAGCCCGAAGACATTACCCCCGAAATGCTCGGCAAATTCCTCTACGCACCGGAGGTTCCGCCGCTAGACCTTATTATCCGCACTTCTGGTGAGCAGCGCTTAAGTAATTTTATGATGTGGGAATCGGCCTACAGCGAGCTGATGTTTGATGAAAAACTGTGGCCCGATTATACCGAAAAAGATTTAGAAGCCGCTTTGCATAAATATAGCGAGCTGAAAAGACGCTTTGGCAAATAATTCCCGTGCCGCATTTTAACCCGTTGAAAGTTTAAGGCCGGCAAGGACCGGCCGGGTTATAATGTCATGAAATGGAGACTTCCGGCATACCAAGCAATCTTACAGACCTGGGTGATTTACTTGAGCGGGCCCGCCTTGACCCGACTGAAGTACGGCAAGTAGTCGATACCGCCCTCGAGGAAGACCTACGCTACGGACCGGACGTTACCACAGAAGCCACGGTCAAAGGTAATGCCACGGCCGTAGCGGACATAGTAGCCAGACAGGCTGGCACGATAGCAGGACTGCCAGTGGCTGCCGCGGTCCTGGCCGCCGTAGGCGTGCCGCTGGAAGGTATAAAGATCAGGAGTCAGGACGGGGAAAGATTAGCCAAGGGCGCCATCGTCATGAACATCAAAGGGCCATTGCGCAAGATACTGCGCGCCGAGCGGACAATCCTGAACTTCATGACGCACCTGTCTGGCATAGCCACCAATACCCGTGCCTGGGTCGATGCCATAGACGGTACCGGATGCATCGTGCGGGACACGCGCAAGACAACGCCGGGTCTTAGGGCGCTCGAGAAATACGCCGTCCGCTGCGGTGGCGGCCAGAATCATCGCATGGGCCTGGGCGACGAGGCACTTATCAAGGATAACCACGTGCTCGCGGCTGGAAGCGTTAAGTCCGCCATCAGCGCCATACGCAAGGCTGACCCCGACATCTTCATGGAGGTAGAATGCGACACCGTGGATCAGGTAAAGGAAGCCCTGGCCATGGACGTGAAGCTTATCCTGCTCGACAACATGAGCCTTGGCGACATAAAGAAAGCGGTTGTCCTGGGCAAGGACTTTCCCCGAGACACGCTTTGAGGCCAGCGGCGGCCTACGGCTGGAAACCGCCAGGCAAGTGGCGGCAACAGGCGTGGATTATATATCCGTGGGTGCACTCACGCATTCAAGCCCGGCTGTTGACCTAGCCCTGGACGTACGCCGATAATAGAATCAATACATGCAGGAACTTTGACGTAGACCAGCGCTAAAAAACAGATCACCGGAGTTCATCCGTAAGCGCGCGCCGGCAGAGCGGCATCGTAGTAGGCCTTAGCGGCGGCATTGACTCCAGCCCTGGTGCTAGCCCTGTGCGTGGAAGCAATCGGCAAAGACAAGGTTTTTGGCATGTTCATGCCGGAATCAGAAGACGACATTTCCGACAGCATCAGGCAATACGCTGAAAGCCTGGGAATCCAGCACGAGACCGTACCCATCAAGCCTATATTCGACGCTTATCGCCCGTCATGGCGGCATCTTTGACGATAAGACAGTAGCCGGCAACCTGAAGGCCCGCATAAGGAAGAACCTGCTATATAGCCGCTCCAATGCTGACGGCCTGGTTGTCATGGGCACGGGCAACAGGTCGGAACTGCTTACCGGCTACTTCACAAAATACGGCGACGGCGGCGTAGATTACCTGCCCATCGGGGACTTGTACAAGGCCCATGTCCGGCAATTGGCACAAGCATATGGGCGTACCAGAGCCTATCATCACCCAGCCGCCCAGCGCCGGGCTCTGGGAAGGCCAGACCGACGAAAAGGAGATAGGCATAACTTACGAAAAGCTGGACCGCATACTTCACGAGCATTACGACAACGGCACGCCCTTCGACCGGATCGATCTGCCGGGAATTACCAAGACAGACATCGAAAAGGTCGCACGGCTCACCAAGAACGCCGCTCCCAAACTAACTATGCCGCCGATATGCCAGCTAAAAAATAAAAGGCCTGGTCTGCGGCAAATTCTACCCTTTGCATAAAGGGCACGATTACCTGATACGGACCGCTCTGAAGCATTGCGACCACCTGACAATCATGATTGTCCAGCAGCCCAGCAGGAACCCTCCGGGCAAGATGCGTGAAAAATGGCTCAAGCACGCTTACCCGCAAGCCAAGAGTCGTACTTGTCGACGATATTTATAAGGACGGCGACCACCAGGCCTGGGCCGACTTCACAGTCCAGGCGCTGGGCTATGCTCCGGACATAGTATTCAGCTCGGAACAGTACGGCGAGCCGTGGTCAAAGGCATGGGCTCCAAGCATATGTTGGTCGACCCTGAGCGCAAACGCGTACCCATCTCGGCAGCCGAGATTCGTAAGCACCCCAAGGCCAAGCAGGAATTCATCAACCCCGAAGTCCGCGCGTATTATTTGAAGTAAGGACAACATTGACTGATAAAGCCGATGAAAATTCATTAGGCGTTTACAGGACAAGTCGGGAATTTGCTTCAAATTGAGCATCACACTAAGCAAGGGGAGTATACCCTTAAAGCAAGTAACCTGCTCATGGTTGTATAAAGCTAGTTGGGTATACTTTTGGTATCACGTAGTGAGGGTTATATGGCCATAGATAAAAAAGCTATTAAGCTATATATAGAAGAGCAGCGACTTTACCACAATGAACTAACATCGGCCAATATTGCTGTTCGTAATAAGACTGTTACATACATAGGGGCTACATTAGCACTTTTGGCATTTCTATACGCAGGAGCTCTTAATACCGACAAAACAACCCTGCAGCGTTTATTTATTCCCGAAGAGCTTTATGGGAAGATTTTCTACTTCTTTGGTCTGTTTCTAGTTTTATACGCATTAGGTAAGCTTATACACGGCTCAAGGCCTAACGGTGTGTGGACAGTAGCAGTAGAGTCAAAAGACGCTAAGCTTGTGGAGAACATGAGTGAAGAGGACTATTTAGTAAAACTTAAGGATGATTACGAAAACACTAGAGCAGATAATATACAGCAATATAACTCCCACCACACAGCATTTAAAGACGCCTTTTATCCATTGCTCCTGGGTGCTATTATATTAATAGTGCTTAGATACTTTCAGTGATTAACAGCTAAGCACAAAGGAGGGTCGCTACGCATGATTATAAAACTTGATACCTACGGAGCTAGTTTATAAACTAGCAAGCCCCGAAAGGGGCTTTTTCTTTTACCCGACTACTTGCTCTTAGAGGATAGTCGCCTAGGCCAAGCCTTGTAAAATACCGTATTTTGTGGTATTTTTTGTTTTATGACGGAGAGGCACTCCCAAACCGATATACATATTGTCCGCGACCTCAGCGCGGCACTTGATGTAGCACGAGGACTTGAGGTAGAAGCAGTCGGCCTGGACATGGAAGGCGTGCTTGGGAACTACGTGGGTAATGACCCGTACAGTGACGCCTTTGATAACTTCATGCACGACCAAGGTGAAGCCAACATGGCGCTTGCGCATACTGCAGTACACGACGGTTCGGAACTCGCATTCGGGATCGTGACCAACAATGCTAATAGGCCGGGGGTTAGCATAAACCCTGACGGCCTTGTAACGCGTGTCGCTGGTATTTTGGGAGTCCCGTATGTGCATAAAGGCATGCAAGACGGTAGCGTCACACTGCAGGGAAAGCCTAGTGGCGATCTTTCTAAGCGTTTCTGCGAAATAGCAGGCGTCCGTCCGGAACAGGCAGTACTTATAGATGACCAAGGCGTAAAAAATACAGGGGATGCCGTCCGCGCCGGACTAAAGGCAATTATCGTGCCTGATCCCATCGGGCTACCAAGCGGACGTTTTGGCGGGGTTAAAGAGCATATAGGGGTTGAATTTGGCCGCTTATTGGAACCCGCGATTTACAGCAGTCTGGACAGACAGGGATGGCTCGCTAACATTGCTTATCGCAGGCTTGCGGGTATCGACCCTAGCTTAATCGGTGAGCTATACGATCACAGGTCTTAGGGCGTGAAATCCGTGGCAGGTATAGAATTCAGATTAGATATACCGGATGAGCCCTTGGAGGGCGATCTATATATCGCTAGGCAGTGGAGCGACCGGCTCGGTCACGACTTCGTCGAGCGGGTGTACGACTCTCTGCGCTATGCCGGTGACGCCAGCCAGCCCGTCTATAACGCGTCGGGGCGCAACTATTACATACCTTTGCCCGAACCAATCGGACCCTACAACGCCCTGCAGGTAGCTGGCGGCGGTAACTCGGACCTGGGCATAACCACCAACAGCGGCGTTCAGGACAGCATAGTCAGCCGCCATGATACAGACAGGCTCATCACGCCCCCGCGCGAAGATCCCGGTCTGTTCACCAGCTATACCATGTACCACGAAAACGGCGAGCAGGTCGAAAGGACCAACGTCAATCCCATAGGATCATATTCTGCACGTTCGGCCAAGCGTAAGATTGAACAGACCGAGGCCGCTTTCAGCCTTCTCCCAGCCCAGCAGGCCGGGGTTATAAGCCCAAAATACATCGGTAGGTTCGAGTACGGCATCGCCGACCAGTTCGGTGAACCGCAAACCGCAATCCTTATGCTTGTGCCCTCTTACGGGCTCAGACTGGATTCCAAACTGCTACTGCCGCTGCAGGCCATAGAGGCGGGCGTGGAGCTTCCGTCCGATAAGACGGTAGGCGAAGAACTTGAGCCGTATCATAAGGCCATCATACGGCCGCGCCTTTTTTCTGTAGGCTGGGGGATTGGTGCTATGCATCGTATGGGCCTAGTGCATCACCAGCTGACACCGGGCAACACGGACGCGCTGGAAGCCATAGGCAACACCCTGGTGCCCTACATAACTGATTGGGATACCATGACCACTCCCGCCGAGGCCGACCTGCCAAGATCAAAGTCCATAGATATGCTCGTGGCGGTCCAGGCCGCTTGCACTGGGCTCAAGAGGCTGGCCAGGATGGAAGCTATAGGCACCGAAACCGCCGCGGAGCTGGTCATGGACACCGTGGCTAGGATGCTACAAGGGTACTTCGAAGGGCGCGGCGGCCTATACACAAAGGCAGTCGATATGAGGGATGGCGTCAACGTAGCAGTAGGGAACTGCGAGGTCGAAAGCGGCCTGGACATCGTGGAATCCTGGGTGTCTTAAGAACAATCAGGCTTTAGAGTAAAATATGCGTATGGTTGCAATAACTTTCAAAGCCGAACCGATTAAAATCGGCTCATATACTATTCTGAGGCTACCTGAGAGCGCTAGCGCAAAACTCCCGTCACGGGGCATGGTGATGGTCAAGGGAACTATGGATGGCACCCGCTTCCAGACCCCGCTAGAGCCGGACGGCAAGGGAAGCCACTGGTTCAAGACTGACAAGTCTGCAGGCAGCGCCGTGACAGTAGCAATCGAGCCGACCAAGAATTGGCCGGAACCCAACGTACCCGCGGACGTAAAGCAGGCCCTGGCGGCCGACCCTAAGGCTAACGCACTCTGGAAAGATATCACCCCGATGGCGCGCTGGGACTGGCTACGCTGGATAGGCTCCACCAAGAACCCGGAAACGCGCAAGCGGCGGATCGAAGTGGCATGCTCCAAGCTCAGGGCCGGAAGCCGACGGCCATGCTGCTTCAACCGTGCCGCCTGCGCCGATCCTTATGTATCGAAGAATGCGGTGCTCATGGAGCCGGCGAGTCATATTTCACAGTGAGCCTGCGCCGCTAGGTGTATGGTGCAGATGAAGAAGCCCGTCATATAAGATTTTTAAGCGTCTGACCCCTCATATCCGTGCTATAATAAGGGTGTACTAGAAATATAGCTGCTATATATTTTTTAAGAATTGTTCTAGCATTTTAAGTTTTAAATCGTTATTAGGGCGCAGCTAGCTGACTAATCGTAAGGTTGCCAGATTCCCTTCGACAACAAGGAGTAATATCAATGGCAAGTAAACTATACGTCGGCGGATTAAGCTATTCCGTCAATGATGACCAACTGCGCGAAATGTTTGAAGCAGTGGGTAAGGTAGAGTCCGCGCAGGTAATCGTGGACCGCTTTTCCAGCCAGTCCAAAGGTTTCGGTTTCGTGGAAATGAGCACAGAAGAAGAGGCCCAGTCAGCAATCAAAGAGTTGAACGGCAAAGAGGTAGGCGGCCGGCCTTTGACGGTCAACGCTGCCCGTCCGCGCGAAGAGCGTCCGCGCAACTCACAAGGCGGGTCTTCGAACAAGTTCAATAACCGCAAGCCGCGATATTAAATAATGCGCATTCTTAACCGGCAGGAGTTTTTAGAAACTTCTGCCGGAGTCCATGCGAAACGGGAACTCCAGCACATGGTCACCAGTTCTTCTTACGATACCGGCGGATCGCAAGATCCCCTGGTAGGGCTGACTTTGACTTTCGTTGAACGGCATCTTAACTACCTTATGAGACACCCCTACGTATCTACCGAGGCCTACCTCTCGAATTTACGGATCATGACCAAAGTCAAGCGCTAACACGCGCCTGATATAATCCCCGTATGAGTGAAGCAGCAGCATCGAGTCATGAACGCTTATCCATACGCGAAGCCGTCGAAGCCGATTTAGAATACCTGCCTGGGGTTGAGGCCTCCGCCGATAGCAGGTTCAGTGAGATTGGAATAACCAACCTGCCGCCTCCCGCGGATAAGAGCGAGCTGGAAAAGGCGAAAGCCATATTAGTCGCCGGCACGCCGCCCGTAGGATTCGCTACAATCGAAGAGATTGACGGCCTGGCGCACCTGGAACAGCTTTCGGTACGGCCGGAGCAGGGCGGCCGTGGCATAGGCGGGGAACTTCTGGAAGAAGCTTGTGGCTGGGCGGCAAAACAAGGGTACGGCGCCATTACCTTGGCCACGTTCCGCGACGTGTCCTGGAATGCCCCGTTCTATGCGCGGCACGGCTTTGACGTCATCGATGAGCTCACGCCCGGACTGGCCGCGCTAAGGAAGCATGAAATTGACGCTTTGAAACTGGATGACCTTGGCCCGCGCGTAATCATGAAAAGACCGTTAAGAGATTGACGCCTTCTCCAATGTCTTTATCTGCTATCATTAAAATACCTAAAGATAGGAGGGAAGCATGGACGAAGAACAGCAAGCCTCGCCAAAAACGGAAAAGAAGCCTTCAAAGGGATATGGTAAGCGGCCGCTATGGCAATGGCTGGTCATATATCTGGTGGCAGCCATAATCGTTTATGGCATCGTCTACCTTATATTTTTCAATAACGGGAGTGGTACCGGCGGTACTGGCGGCTACAGCTACTAACCACCGCGCGCGGAAGACCGCGTATTCAACGGCGAGACGGCCACTATGATGCCTTTTTCCGGATCGTACAGTATGGCAGTTTTCGCTCTGGCATAAATCAACACTTTGTCGCCGTTCTTGGCGCGGGCGAAGAACTTTTGGCGGGGCAGTTTGCCGGCATCGCTGATTGTAGCTACCGAGGGCACCTCGTGGGGCGGCAGAACCATCAATTTTGAGACTTTGCCAATTACCTCGCCGGCTTCAATCTGGCTCGTAACACCGGCCGCGTTGATTATCTTTTGGTCATGATCGTGCTGAAGATAGAGCAGGCCGCTGGCCAGCAAACCCAGTCCCGCCATCACGGCCAGCAATACGATGGCCACCTTTTCACGCTTTTTTGTGCCTGTTTCGCTCATTGCCCGACCCCTATCAAAGCAACGTCTACACGGTTCGTAACGGGCGTATCGCCCAAATCCGAACTCGAGCTGGAGCAGACCGTGTAATAGACCGTGGCCGTGGTTGCCGGGGTATCTAGGAAGGTGCCGGAAGCACTTATGGTATCAGTTTTGTTAGTTAGGAAGGCGCTGAACAGGTCTCCCACCTGCGTCGATCCCGAACAACTAGCAGGCGAACCGGCGTTCCTAACTACACGAGCGGCCGCATAGATATCCTTATTGCCCACAGCCGTGAACCTGATATGCACGCTTACCAACACTGACTGGCCGGCAGAAGCTGGCGTTATATGAGGTTTGGAAAGGTTATTGAACAGCTCAGTCGTATTATTCTCGGCGTCAGTCGCCGGGTCGGTGTCGGTGAAAGCCGCCGCCACCGTACCAGTGGATGCGGGATACGTGCCGCAGGCCAAATCGCCAGAGGAGTCCGTCGCCAGTATCTGACAATCGGTAAGGCCAGACAGGTTGACAGAGCCGGAAAACGTAAGACCGCCGTTAAAGGTCAAATCGGACGAGGTCGTAGAGCCCCTGGCAGTCACGCTGGCCAGGGTATCGGATTCGGCCGTCAGACCCGCTGTGTCCATCCAGGCAGGTATACCGCCGTCGATTGTCAGCACCTGGCCGTCACTGCCTGCGCCCAAACGCACGGTCGTGTCGGTAGAATCGCGTATAGCTATGTCGCCAGCAGCGGTCATCACGTCGTAAACCGATGCGCCGTCGGTACCATCAACACCATCAACGCCATCAACGCCATTTGTACCATTCATGCCGTTCGTGCCATCAACACCGGCGGCACCATCAACGCCGCTTGAACCGTTCGCACCAGCGGCACCCTCAGCACCATCGGCACCATCTGCGCCGTTTGTGCCGTTCAGGCCCGTCTTGCCGTCCAGGCCGTCGATGCCGGGCTGTCCGGGCTTGCCGGCAGATCCCGGCGCCGCCGTAACTGCGGCAGGCGGCCGCACTATCTGCTCATACCTATGGGTGTCGGTGGCCTTGACTACCAGCAATGACGCCGCCGCTACCGGCTTCACCAGCGATGCCGCCAGCGACGTATTCTGGTTCAGATCCGCCGGCGCTACGTCAGTGCCCAGCAAATCGAATCCGGCGCCGGGACTGAATATAGACGATTTACCGGCATTGAAACGATAATAATATCCAAAAAAGTCCGATGTACGGCTTGGGTATAGCTTGAACATGGCGGCAAGGATACCGACCAATATCGCCAGCAATATGACGGCCGACCCGGCCCCCACCAAGAAGTGTCGGTTGCGTCTTTGCAGAGAGGAGACCGAAGACACGACTTCCTGCTGTATCTGTATGCCCATCTGAGCCGCCTCTTCCGAAAGCTTCGGATCTCGGTTGGATGCTATGCGCTCAATGTCGGATTCGTAGAATAAGCGGTTACCGTCCGTTTCTTTGGCGGGGCGGAGGATCTCGCTGGCCACCAGCTTATCTACGTCACCCTCCGATATTTTTAGCCGCTGGGCAGTTTCACCGGCCGATATCAGAGCCAGCATGCTTAGTCTTCCTCTCTAAGCAAGTCCTGTATCTTTTCAAGCAGATAATCCAGCTCCACGTCGCTCTTTACGAAATAGTAGACCGGCAGATCCTTGGTTACCTGGATAACTACCTTGTCGGTGGCCTCAAGATTGGTCAGTAGTATGACCTTGACTCTCTTGCCGTAAGTGTCCTTGCGCAGCTCCTTCAACGCGGCCAGGCCGTCCATCTTGGGCATCCTAAGATCCATCAGAATAAGGTCTGGTTTCTGCTTAAGCGCCTGCTTCAGGCCTTCTTCGCCGTCGCCAGCATGCACGACATCGTAGTTGTGGCCCAGTTTATCGCGCAACAACCGCACGTAGGCCAGCTCATCTTCAACTATGAGTATCTTTTTCATGTTCTTCCTCCTTGTACGGCAACGTTATAGTGAATGTCGTACCTTTGCCTTCCAGGCTGTCGACGACTATGGTGCCGCCCCAGCCCTCCACGTACGATCTGACAACGTACAGCCCCAGGCCCGAGCCGTCCGGGTTTTCCAACGCCGCCTTCTCGGAGCGGAAAAATTTGGTAAACAGCTTATCCTTGTCTTCTTCTGCTATACCGATGCCCGTATCGGCCACGCTCACGGCCAGCCTGCCGCCCTTAGTGTTTGCTGACACCGTCACATGGCCTCCCGACGGCGTGTATTCCAAGGCGTTCGTCACCAGGTTCTGCAGGACCTCATGCAGCCTCATCTCATCTACGCTCAGGGCGGGCAAGCGTTCGCCGACGTCCACCAAAAGCCCTATGCGCTTGGCCACCGCCATAGGCAGCATCGCTTGGGCGATATCCTTGAGCAGTTTTTCAACATCAACGTCTTTGGGGTCGTCCTTGACGTGGCCCTGGTCTATTCTCGATACAGACAACAGTTCGCGCACCACCTTGAGAACCCGTTCATTGCTCTTGCATATCTCATCGAAATAGCTGCGGATTATATTAGGTAGAGCATCCAGGCTTTCCTGCTGGATAGCCTCGAGGTACCATTTGGTTAAGCCCAAAGGCGTCCTGAGCTGATGGGAAGCGATTGACACGAATTCCGTCTTAGCCCTGTCTATCTCTTGCTCCTTGGTGATATCGCGGAAAAGCTCTATGGCGCCTATAATCTTTCCATTCAGCTTCAAGGGCGTGGCGGTAAGCCCTACCGGGAACTTGCCCCTCTTGTTATGCACGAAATAATTGCCAGCGAACGATGGGCCGATAGACGCGCCCCGTCCCAGTACGTCGATTATGGGTCGTCTGCTGGCAGGTATGGCCACGCCTTCTTCATTCAGCATCGGCAACTCAGTGATTGCCAGGCCTTTCAGTTCTCCCGCCTTGTACCCCAGCAGTCTTTCGGCGGTCCCGTTGACCATGATTATGCGGCCGCGCGCATCTATGACTATCAGGCCCTCGCCAAGGCTCTCTAGTATGGCTTGGTCGGTTATTTTCTCTAGGTCGATCTCTTCCTTGGTTTCTTTAAGCTCTTCCATGGCATCTACAATGTCTTGCTCGGCGGTCTTGCGCTTGGTGATGTCTTCAGACAATATCAGCACCCCCTCGGGCACGGGTTCCATCCTTAGCTCAAACCAGCCTTTGCCACCGTTCGGGAAGTCAAACTCGTTCTCCATGCGCTGGAGCGTGTGGTGCTTCATACACTGCTTAAGATGGCGGAACATTCCGGTCTGCTCAATGCCCGGGTACACTTCCTTCATTGAGCGCCCCAGCAGCTGTTTTACCGGCTTGCGCCCCTGCCTGGCAGCCGCGCCGTTGATATATAGGTACTTGTAGTCAAGCGAGATGATCTGACAGCCTTCTATCATATGATCAAGCGTGTGCTGCAGGCCCATGTCTTTTGATATATCCGTCCTCATGTCAAAGTCGATTCTGTCACGGCTGGCGAACGCCTGCAATGACAACTGTCATCCGGCCGGCTGAGCCGGGCGACATCCATATGTGACCGATATCATGTGCGTGGATAAACCCATCTGTAAATCGTTTCATACTACAGACCGCGTCCGCCACCGCGTAGGCGGCGGTATTTAACATCGATTTAACAATTGGTTCTTATACTTGGTCAAAGATTAGCATGCACAATATCGACCACGCACTATTAGCGATGTTCTCAGACCACAGCCGCCAGGCCCATTATGAAACCGGCGACATGGTAATCCGTGCCGGCGACATGCCCTCGGGCGTCTATCTGATAACGAACGGGTGGGTAAAGGTCTACTGCCTAAGCGGAGACGGCGAACCGAACATAATGATGAGCCTGGGCGCGGGGGACATTTTCCCGCTGATGTGGGCAATATCTGGTCGGCTACGTGATGTCAGTTTCAAGGCCATGGAACACACGACAACCCTGCGCATATCCAGGGAGAGATTCGTGCAGGGCCTTAGAAATGACCCGAAAGTCGCCGAGGCGTTGCTGTCAAAATTGGCGGATTACCTATGGGGGATGTGCGACGAGCTGGAGAATCTGTCATATCGCAGTGCGCGCGAAAGGGTGGCTTTCCGACTTTTGTCTCTGGCCGAACGGTTCGGACAGTCACAGCCTCAGACCGGAAAGACCGCGCTCAGCCTGAAGGTGCCTAACGAATATATCGCGCGGTCCAGCAACATGACGCGCGAAACGACCAGCCGGGAGATTAGCTGGTTAGCCAAAAAGAACGTAATCGAACATCAGGGCAGCCACATAATCATCCATGACTTGTCTGAACTTAAGCGGCTGTCAGGCAAGAATACTTAATGCGTCCCCATTGCATGTGTATAACTATTTAATAAAGATTTAATAATTTAATTATTAACTTATTGTGTATAAGGAAGGTACCAGACTGATGAAATTACTGTGCATAGAAGATAACGCCGACCTGGTTGAGAGCCTACAGCATTTCCTGGCAGACGGATCGAGTATCGGCCACGCCGCCAGCGGCAAGGAAGGACTGCGTCTGGCCGGTAAAAGGCACTACGACGCCGTCATACTGGACCTCGGACTGCCGGACATGCCGGGACTCGAGGTGTGCAGGAGCCTCAGGCGCGATGACCCTGCAGTGCCGATACTGATATTATCGGCCGTCAAAGACTCCAACACCAAGGTGGAGCTGTTCCAGGCCGGAGCCGACGACTTCATGACCAAGCCTTTCACCATAGCAGAACTAAGGGCGCGCCTGTCCGCGCTTCAGAAGCGCGCGCATTCCGACGCCAGACAGGAAGACCCGCACAACCTACAGGTAGGTACGCTTACGCTCGACCCCCTGAAACGACAAGTAGAGCGCAACGGCAAACCCATAAAACTGCGCCGCAAGGAATTCGACATCCTGGAGTACCTGATGCGCAACCGCGACAAGATAGTGACCCGCTCCATGATAATGGACAACGTGTGGGAATCCGGCAGTTCGTCCTGGGACAGCACCATCAACGTGCATATCAAGCGCGTGCGTGACAAAGTCGACCGGCCATACAAGCGCAAGTTCATCAAGACCGCTTACGGACTGGGTTATACTATCAATGATAGGTCATAGCCCGCATCTAAGATCAGGAGAAAGGGGGTGGGCATGAAAGACGTAGTAACGAGCATCTTGACAGACGAGAGCGCTCGAGACAGCACAGCCGTCGAAGACGCGCTGATGCAACAGGCCGCGGCCGTGCCGTGGGCTAGCTAGGCGTTGCAGTCCAAAGGCCGGGCAGTTAGCGATCATGCGGCTGTCCGGCCTTCATTAAATACCATGAGACTTAAATTATTTAATAGGTTCATAAGGCCGATTGCCAAGGATTCCGAACTGGCCGAACGCAGAGATAGTGCTTAACTATCTATTAGCCGGTATATTTTTATTATCGGTAGTAGCCTTCATAGTCACGCTATTCGGGCCGCTTATCGCTCATAGGCCTGCTTTCTCCAGCCGGCTGTTCGGAAATTTTATTACCATCCTATTCATAGTAGGCATATACTTCATAGCCCGCTATAAGCAACAGTATAAAGTCGGTCGCGGTAACTTTGACGCTGCTCATAGTTTTGTTCGGCTGCTTTGTAGCGCTCGCAGTGGGGCATGCTGAACCCGGACAGTGTGTTGCTGTCTGAGCTTGGCAGTTGTCATGGCCGGCATACTGATAGGCGCTCGATATTCACTTTATCTAACATGCTTTCTGGCCATATTGCTAGTTTATCTTCAGTACGGTGAAAGCACAGGCAAGCTTCATCCCGATCTGGGCTGGCTAATGGACAAACCAGTGCCCGGCGATGCCGTCAGCTTTGCGGCGATACTGTTCGCCATCGCGTTCGTTTCGTGGCTGTTTAACAGACAAATGGAGATGTCGCTCAGGCGGGCGCGGCGATCGGAGAAAGCCCTTCAACGACAAAAAGACCTGCTTGAAGTTAAGGTACAGAAACGTACGCAGGAGCTGGAAGCGGCGAGGCTGGAGCAGATGAGCGAGCTGTACCGCTTTGCCGAGCTTGGCCGCCTGAGCACGGCCCTGTTCCACGACCTTGCCAATAACCTGACGAATATAAGCATCGACATCGAAGGGCTTAAGAGCGGAGAAGGATCCGATATCATGCAGAGGATACACGGCAACGTGCGGCACATCGACAGCGTGGTCAAACGCGTGCGGCAACAGATCCAGGGCAAAAGCAAGGTAGAGGTCTTCAATGTCATGGATGAGATAAACGAGATTATCGACATATTGTCATTCGACGCCGGGCAAGCCGGCGCTACGGTCTCAATCGAGCCGGGCAATGTCAGACCGTCCTTGTTTTATAAAGGCGACCTGACGCGCTTCCGCCAGATCCTGCTGAACGTTGTATCCAACGCCGTCGAAGCTTACGAGGGTAAGCGTAGCCGCAAGGAAAGGCCGGTCAGCATACGACTGGAACGTACAAGGTCCGTATTGGCGATCAACGTCACGGATTTTGGATCGGTCATACCGGGCGGCAAGCTAAACACGATCTTTGAACCTTTCTACACCACCAAATCCAACGGGATAGGCATAGGCCTGTTCATAGTAAAACAAGTGGTCGAGAATAATTTTGGCGGCTCCATAAGCGTGGCCAGCGATAAGCAAAGCGGTACGACGTTCAGCATACGTCTGCCCAAGAGCTACTATGCCAAAGTCTCGCGGCGCTGAGATCGCCATCGACAACGGCCTGGCATATCTGATCAAGGCACAGAAAGCTGACGGCAGTTTTACTAGCTGGTCAAGCGCCCGGATGCGGCCGTTTAAGCGGGTCAGGGAATGGCAGACCGTGTTCGTACCTGCATTAATGTTGGGTTCGCTAGCCAAGCTGGATGATGATGCAGCCTTAAAGATAAGACAGAGGCTGTCCGGGTTCCTGCTGGAACAAAAGGACGACAATTGGAGCTTCAACTACTGGACCAGGAAGTCTCCGGACCGGAAGACCCAGCCCTATCCCAACGATCTGGATGACACGTTTTGCGCGCTGGCCGGGCTGTACCTGCACGATTCAAGCCTGGTAGATGAAGAAGCGCTGGCCAAAGTCGTCAAGCTTCTGCTGGCTACCGAAACCACTGTCGGCGGGCCTTACAGGACCTGGCTGGTGCCGCCCGACAGCGAGCCGGTCTGGCTTGATGTGGATGTGGCCGTCAATAGCAACATCGCCTATTTCTTGCTTATGGTCAGCGGCGGCGTACCAAACCTGGATCGCCTGATGGGCGAGACTATCAAGCTGGACGCCTTCGTTTCCCCGTATTATCCGTCGGAGTACGCCTTCGTCTATTATTTCGCTCGGGCTTACCGCGGACCGCACCGGAACCTCCTGCTGAAAAAAGCGCGGAAACTCCACAAGAAAGCAGCGACCGATCTGGACCGGGCGCTGTGCATCAGCGCCCGCATCAGGCTGGGCGACAGGCAAGGCTTGTACGCGGCGGCGAATAAGCTGATGGCCAAACAGCGCCGGGACGGCAGTTGGGCAGCCGCGGCCTTCTACGCCGACCCGGTCAAGGGCGGCAAGCTCTACTACAACGGCGGACCGGCCCTGACGACGGCCTTCGTGCTGGAGGCTTTGGGACTGTACCGGCAACACCGCACTTCGGCGCCGGCCCGGGCCAAGAAAGATGCGCATATAGCCAGGAAATCCGTGCTGGTGGCGGCCAAAGCAAGATGCGCCGGGCTGGAAGATGGCCTCCGCGTATCTATGACCGAATCTCTTAAAACACTGATAGAAAGCCCTAACGGCGAAGAAATAACTCGCCTGCCGCACCGTTTTGACAGGTCGCTGACAAAGCCTTTGCCAGACACCCCCGAAACCACCCGACTGTTAGACAGCCTGGGCCTGGCCAACCTGTTCGGCTGGCTAGCCTACACCATATACGACGACTTTCTGGATGAAGAGGGCAAGCCGCAGCTTCTGCCGGCCGCGAACGCGGCCATGAGACGGTCTTTGGAGTGTTTTTTAGAAGCCATGCCGGAAGACACGGGCTTCGCGGGCCTGGTACGCCGAACGTTTGACGCCATAGATGGCGCCAACGCCTGGGAACAGGCGAATTGCCGGTTCGCGGTTGAGGGCGGCAGACTGTCCGCGGGCCGTCTGCCGGATTATGGCGACATGTCCAAGCTGGCCGAGCGTTCGCTGGGACACGTCCTGCCGCCCATGGGCGTGCTGGCGGCCAAGGGCCACAGCCTGGAAAGCGGTCCGGTACGGCATATGTCCGAAGCCCTGAAGCACTATCTTATAGTCCGCCAGCTCAACGACGATGTACACGATTGGCCCGAAGACTTGCAGAGCGGTCATATCACGCCGGTGGTTGCCGCCATGCTGTCGGAGCTTGGAATAAGTCGCGGCGACTACGCGCTGGACGATATGATGCCGGAAGCCCGACGACAGTTCTGGCACATCGTCCTTCCTAAGATGTGCTTGGTAATGAAACGCCATGCCGGATTGAGCCGCAAGGCCCTGGCATCCAGCAGACTCCTGCGTCCGGACAACGTGGTTGCCGGACTGCTTGAAGGTCTGGAGGCGGCGGTATCGGATGCGCTGGCAAAACAGGGCCAGGCCGAAAAATTCCTCCAGCAGTATAGTATGGAGAAGGTATGAAGCTCATAACCGCGTACGGGCCCGCCCTGAAATCCGGCCTAAAAGATTACATCCGCTCCCGGACAGCCGCAGGCGGCCAACCTGATTGGAGCGCTGACTTCGTACAACGGCTAGAGCCTTTCGCCACGGGCGGCAAACTACTAAGAGGCTGTGTGCTGTGCTTCTCGTACGAGGCTTTCAGCGGCCGAAAACCGGGCAGCGCCGTATTGGACGCCGCTGTGGCCCTGGAATTGACGCACAGCGCCTTGCTTATCCATGACGACATAATGGACCGTGACGACATGCGGCGCGGGCGACCCTCCATGCACCGCCAATATCTGCTGGCCGCTCAGCGCGAGAATCTGTCGGAACCCGGCCGGTTCGGCACCAACATGGCCCTGGCCGGCGGCGACGCAGCGCTGTTCATGGCCTTCGAACTCCTGGGCAAGGCCAGAGCCAAGGCTTCCGGCGCCGACCACCGGTTCTACGACCTGTTCATCAGCCAACTGCTGGAGACCTGCGCCGGCCAGATGCAGGATGTCTACATGGAAGCGCGGCCGTCCATGCCGTCCAAGCGTCAGATCTACGCACTCATGCAAAGTAAGACCGCCGCCTACACTTTGGCCCTGCCCCTAACGATGGGCGCGGCCATGGCCGGCCAGCCGGCGTCGGTCATCAGACAGCTCAAGTCCGTAGGTATCGCCGGAGGCACCATCTTCCAGATCCGCGATGACGAACTCGGCGCGCTCGGCGACCCGGCCAAGACCGGCAAACCCGTGGGCGCCGACATCAAAGAAGGCAAGAAAACACTGCTCTACCACTATCTTATGAAGTCATGCAAAGAGTCGGAGCGGAAAAAACTGGCGGCCATATTCGGCAACCCGGCCGCCACGCCCGACGACATCCTTTACGTCCAAAAACTAACCCGGCGCCACGGAGTTCCGCGATTGCTTGCCCAAGAGGTAAAGACCTTGCAGAAGCAGGCTTCAGACCATCTAGCAGGCCTGCCCGTGGACGCCACTTACAGGAAAGAGCTCCGGCAATTGATAAACTTCTGCGGACGCCGGCAATATTAGGAAGAAACCCTGAACAGCCCGCAGGACTAACTTGCAGATTGTGTATTCGTATCGTAATCTGTAATATTTAAGTACATGAAGAAAACATTCGGGCGGCTGCAGCGGCTTAGTCTTTGGTCATTCAAGCGGCCGCGCCAAACGGCGCTAATCTGGCTGATATTAGCGATCTTCGGCGCCACCTGCTACGGTACCTTGTTAAAGCGCGAGGGCTTTCCGAGCGTCAACACGCCGTTCGCCATTGCCAGCGGCAGTTACCTGGTCAATGATTCGTCCAAGGTCGATCACGACGTAGCAGAGCCACTGAGCGCCTACCTGCTCAAACAGCCCAAGGTCAAATCCGTCCAGACCCAGAGCGCGGGCAACTTCTATACGGTCATCGTATCTTATAAGGACAAGACAGACGCCGGCCCCATCAGCAAGACCTTGAGCCGCAAGATCAATAAACGGAAACTACTACCGGCCCAGGCCACCCTGCAGTTCTCGCCATACGAATTCGGCTTCACTCAGCGTGGCGACGACGTGGTGGTCTCGTTCTATAGCCCAGGCAATTCCGTAAGCACCAGAGAGTTGACGGCCAAGGCCCAGAAAGCCGCGTCATTCATAAGGAGTAAGCATCTGCCTCTGGTAAAAAGAGTATCTATCATCAACCAGTATGAACTGGCGACGAACCCCCTTACCGGGCTGAAGGAATCCAACCAGAAGACGTTCGGCCGGTTTGGCCAGCACACGGACGGGCGGAACAAATTCTATCAATCGGTCGTCATCGGAGTGAAGGCCAAGCCTCATGCCGACAACCTGGAGCTGGATAAACAGGTCCGCTCGGCCGTAAGCGAACTGAACGCCCGCCCAGGAGTTCCAAGGCTACCGCGCTACCGTCAGCGCCAGCTACGCGCCGCAGATAAACGAACAGATCGACACCTTGCAAAGGGCTCTGCTGGAAGGCTTGGCGGCGGTGCTAATAGTCGGCTCGCTGGTGATAGCCGTGCGCGCATCGCTCATAACCGTTCTGTCCATGATTACGGTCCTGGCCATAACCAACGGCATACTCTACCTGATAGGCTACAGCCTTAACACCATCACGCTGTTCGCCCTGATCCTGGCCCTGTCGCTCATAGTCGACGACACCATCATCATGGTGGAAGCGCTCGATGCCCAGCGGCGCCGGCAAAAGGACGCCGACAAAGCCGTTGCCGAAGCCGTCAGACGCGTAGGCCGGGCGATGATAGCCGCCACGTCCACGGCAGTCCTCAGCTTTCGTGCCGCTGTTGTTCGTCACCGGCATACTGGGCGGATTCATACGAGCCATACCCGTTACGATCATCACGGCCCTGTTGACCAGCCTGCTGGTGGCGCTGGTGTTTATTCCTTTCTTCGCGCGTTTCCTGATGCTCAGACCGAAGCAGACGGGAGCCAGGCACATCCACGAGGTCAGCAGCGGCATAGAGGCCGCCATAGCCAGATCCATCTCGCGGCCGATGCTCTGGGCCAAGGGTTCGTCCAAGAAGCTGGTAGGCGTCGGCCTTATAGCCGTCATCATTGGCCTGGGCTTCATCGGCGCCGGCGGCTACCTGTTCCAGAAGGTGACCTTTAATATCTTCCCGCCGACCAAGGACGGCAACCAGATTACCGTCAACATCACCTATCACCCGGACACCGACATACAGAAGGCCCAGACCATAGCGGATAGGGTAGACAAGGTAGTGGGCGATACGCTCGGCAATAACTTCGTCAAGGCCTCCTACTACGACCAGACCGGCACCCAGACGGCGACGACGACCATAGACCTGACCGATTATCAGAAGCGAGAACCTACATCACCGCAACTCGTGGATCAGCTGAACCACAGGTTCGCGCACTTCAAGCAGGCCAGTGTGGAAGCCGCCCAGCTCGGTGTGGGGCCGCCGGCGGCTGAGTTCACGGTTCAGATATCGTCCGGCCGCGACCGGGCAGCCGCCTTGGGCCTGGCCGAAGACGTGGCCGGCTACCTAAAGGAACAACGCGGTGCTGAAGCGCCCGGACGGTTCCACAGCCAGGATCAGCAAAGTCACGCTGGGCAATTCCAGCATCTATACACGTGATGACAACAAACAGTACGTAGCGGTGGACATCAAGTACGCGGACACCGATACCAGCACGCTTGTGGAACTGACCAAGAGCGCGGTCAAGAAAGAGTTCCCACCGTCCAAGGTCGCCGGCTACGGCCTGCCGGGAAGCGCAATCAACTTCAACGCTGGACAGGAAGACGATAACCAGAACAGCTTCAAGAGCCTGGCGTACGCCTTCCCGATACTGCTGGTGGTCATCTACTTCGTGCTGGCTTTCCAGTTCCGCAGTCTTCTCCAGCCCTTGCTCATATTCATGGCCATACCGTTCAGCCTGTTCGGTATCACGCTGGGTCTGTATCTGACCCATAACGCCTTCAGCTTCTTCGCCATGCTGGGCTTCTTCGCGCTCATAGGCCTTAGCATCAAGAACACCATATTGCTGACGGATTACGCCAACCAGTCGCGAGCCGCGGGTCTACACCCGGTGGACGCTGCGCACGAAGCGCTGGCCGAACGGTTCCGGCCGCTGATTGCCACCAGTCTGACGGCGGTGTTTTCGCTGATTCCGCTGGCGGTGTCCAGCCCATTCTGGGAAGGCCTGGCCGTGGTGCTGATATTCGGACTGCTGTCCAGCACGTTCCTGGTTGTGACGGTGTTCCCGTACTACTACCTAGGCAGTGAGTTCCTGCGCCAACGCTTCAACCGCCGCACCGGCGTGTCCTGGTTCGTACTGACCGTGGCGTTCATTATGATCCTTGCCAAGTCAGCGCCGCCCGCGGCCCTGTTGTCGCCATTCCTGGCCGCTTTAGTCATTAAACTGGTTCGTAAATCATCAAGGAGGAAAGCATGAGCGTAGAACAGAACGGCGGGATCGCCTTACTATCCGTTTTCGACAAATCTGGCATAGTCGAGTTCGCCCAAGGACTTGCGGAGTTGGGCTGGCAGCAATACGCCTCTGGCGGCACCGCCAAAGCCATCGCCGAAGCCAATATACCAGTAAAAGACGTCTCCGAGTTAGTAGGCGGCGAAGCAATCCTAGGACACAGGGTGGTAACGCTGTCGAGAGAGATATCAGCCGGTCTGCTGGCCGACAAGGGCAACGCTCATGATATGAAGGAAATGGCTGATTTAGAATTACCCATAATTGACTTGGTGTGTGTCGATATGTACCCTCTAGAGCAGTCCATCGCCGAACAGGGTAGCTCTAGAAGGGATGTCGTAGATAGCACTGATATCGGCGGACCAACCATGTTGCGAGCGGCCGCCAAAGGCCGGCGCATCGTGCTGTCGCATGCCGAGCAGCGCGAATCGGTACTGGAATGGCTTAAAGCCGGCAAACCGGACGAAGCGGCCTTTCTGGATGATTTAGCGGCAAGGGCGGAATACGAAGTTGCGCGGTACACGCTCGCTTCGGCCAGATATCTGGGCAAAACAGAGGTCAGTGGTTCGTTGGCGCGCAAGAGCAGTCCTACAAAGTATGGCGAGAACCCGCAACAAGCCGATGCCGCCTTCTACGCCGATAATCGCGTAGCCATAGATCCGCTTGGCCTGGACCAGTTCAAGCATGTGCAGGGCATGGAGCGCAGTTACGTCAACATGACCGATATCGACCGCCTGCTACAGACGACCACGCATATCGCGGCCGGCTTTGAGCGCAACTTCAAAGAAGTGCCGGCCATGGCAGTCGGCATCAAGCACGGCAACGCCTGCGGCGCCGGCGTCGGCGAAACGACGGTCGAAGCCGTCGAAAAAATGCTCACCGGCGACACCCGCGCCATCTTCGGCGGCGTAGTTATGATAAACGGCCCGATAGATAAACCGGTCGCCGAAGCGCTGATGCACCACGCCATGGACAGCGACAAACCCCGCCTGCTTGACGCAGTCATCGGCTCCGAAGTCACCGAAGAGGCCCTGGAACTGCTCAGCCGCAACAAGCTTAGGGTGGTAGTGAATCCGGCCTTAGCCAAACTTGATGAAAAGTCGCTCGACAGCACCCGCCGACAACGACGGGTCCGCGGCGGCGCGCTGGAACAACCTAACTACACCTTCGTAATGGACCTTGGCGCGGACTACATGCAGAACCACGGCGAACCGACCGACCAGCAGAAACAAGACGCGGTCCTGGCCTGGGCCGTCGGCTCGACCAGCAACAGCAACACCATCACGCTCGTGAAAGACGGCCAGATCATCGGCAACGGCGTCGGCCAACAGGACCGCGTCGGCGCCGGACAACTTGCGCTCACGCGCACGACCACGGAGCTACCGGAGCTGGAAGAGCATGGCGATCAGATTGTCTTAAAGTCACGCTTGATAAGAAAAAATTAGAAGGCGCCACCGCCTATAGCGACAGCTTCTTCCCATTCCCGGACGGCCCGGGTCTGCTAGCCAAAGCCGGCATCAAAGCCATACTGACCTCAAGCGGCTCAGTCGCCGACGAAGCGGTCATAAAGACGCTCACTGACCAGAGCGTAAGCCTAATGATGGTTCCGGACAAGACCGGCCGCGGTTTCTACTTTCACTAAGCCGGGTCTTCTTTGTCAGCATAGAAGAGTTCGGTATCGATTAAGTGAAGCTCGTTCTCCTCATCAAGTAGCAGGTGTTTGGATTTAAAGTCCACAGGCCGGATGCCGAATTTGCGCAACAGTTCCTTGAGACGCATGGTTGTATCCTCAAAGTGTCCTACCGGAAACCGGGCGAACCGCCAATCCGACTCTTCGACCCTTTCATACACCGCGCCTTTCTCGCCCGTGTCTCTGACAATGTAAGCAATAACGGGCTCAACATACTCTACGCGACTGAAACCGAAGCTACTGACGATTTCCCCAGCTTCTCGGCTCTGCATCAGCCGCTTGATACGTGGGGCTAAGGCCGCCTCGCTGAGCACACTGTTAATCGCATAGGCATGTCGGAGGGCCGTAACACCTTCCGCCTTCTTTCGTCTGATTTCCGCCATATCTTCACTGCCGTTCGTCCACTGCCGTCGTTTCGCAACGAACGGCTGGCCGTCCACCACTGCCGTAAATACATTGTCATTGTCTGCGCCGGTATAGGGAAGCTCGGTCCAATCATCGGGTATGCCACTCTGGAAAAGTTCCTGCAACGTCGAAGCGTGGTCGGCAAGCTCGGCGTCATGGTTGATAATGATGTCTGTTCCAGAGGCATGAACTATCTCGAGGTGTTTTCCAAGATCCTTGACCTGGCCGTAAAGGTCGGCGGCTGGCGGTCTTGACTCAACGACAGCACTTCGATCCAATGACATGCGAAAACAATATTCATAAAAAGTGTATTTTGTAAAACAGACGATCCCTTTATTTCTCGAAGGCTTCGGACCATTCGCCCTTTGAAGCCAGGCTGTTGGCTTCGCAGCGTTTGAGTAGGCGGCCTTAGCTTCGTCCGGCTTCTTCTCGGCCCACAGCTTGAGTACGGGGTTCTGGATGGCGCGGCTGTAAGCTGAAGGTCAAGGGCCATGGGGTGCCGCCTATCTTGTTCATGGCGTCCAGGTGGGCGGTGGCTTCAAGTTCGCTCTGACCGCCGCTCAGGAAGACCACGCCTGCCAGTTCTGCCGGCACGTTCTCCTTCAGGCACTTCACGGTCTGCTCGGCCACGGTCTGCACATCGGCACGGTCAGCAGCATCTTTGCCGCACAAAACCATGCTGGCCTTCAGAATAGCGCCTTCGAGCAATACATCCTGGCCTTTAAGTTCAGCGAAACAGGAACTTTAAGCGTGGCCGCGGTGGCTTCATAGCAACGCTCTATGGAATGATCGCCGTCAAGCAATACTTCCGGCTCGACTACAGGCACGATGCCAGCCTCTGGGCCAGAGCGGCATAACGGGCCAGAGCGTGGGCATTTGCGTGCATAGCAGGCTTCGGAAGGCAAATCGTCGCCCGACTATGGTAATGACGGCTCGCCACTTGGCAAAACCGGCACCCATGCTGGCATACTCGGCGAAGCGCTCGCGCAAGCCGTCCAGACCTTCGGTGACCTTTTCGCCTTCGTGCAGAGCCAGATCCTTGGCGCCTTTATCTACCTTGATACCCGGAACTATGCCCTTAGACTTCAATACGTCGGCAAACGGCGTGCCGCTATCGTCCTTCTGGCGGATGGTCTCATCAAACAGTATGACGCCGCTTAAGTATTTCTCCACGCCATCGGCCGTCAGCAGCAGTTGGCGATAAGTGCGCCGGTTTTCCTCGGTAGTATCCAGGCCGACGGCTTTAAAACGCTTGTCAGCCGTGCCGCTGGATTCGTCGGCGGCCAGCAGGCCCTTGCCGGAAGCCACCATGGCCTTGGCAGTGTCGCGCAGTTGTTGGTCGTATTTCATCTTTCCTCCTTGTATAGGTTTACGATTTCCTTATTACCGATGATAACAGGTATGCGTTGATGCAGTTTGGACGGTACGATATCCAGTATATCCTCCATCGCCGGTAGAAGCCGCGCCGCCGGCCTGTTCTATCAGGAAGGCCATGGGTTTGGCCTCGTAGTTCAGGCGTATCTTGGGCTTGTACGCGCCTTTGCCGGAACTATCGACGGCGGGGAAGAAGAACACGCCGCCTTTGAGCAAGTTGCGATGGAAGTCGGCCACCAGCGAGCCCACGTAGCGCAGTTTGGATGTCTCCTTCCTGACCCGCTTCAGATAAGCCTGATCGTGCTTCGATATATGCGGCGTATAAGATTCATTGACGCTGTAATAGGGCGTCTTATCCGGCACCATCAGATGGTCGTCGCTCAGGAAAAATTCGCCCAGATCGACGTCCAGCGTGAACTCGTGTACGCCATCGCCCCAGCTAAAAACCAGTACCGTGCTGCTGCCGTATAGCACATATCCGGCCAGCACCTGGTCTCTGCCCGGCTGGAGGAACTGCTTGTCACTGCCGGCCGGTACGCCGTCCAGCTTGCGGTGTACTGAAAAAATTGTGCCTACGCTGATATTCACGTCGATGTTGCTGCTGCCGTCCAGCGGGTCGAAGGCGATCACATACCCGGCCTGGGAATTCTTAAGATCGACGGCCTCGTCTTCTTCCTCGCTGGCCATGGCGGCGAACAGGCCGGTGCTTTCAAGATATCGTTTGCACAAGTCGTTGGCATAGACGTCCAGCTTGGCCTGGTCCTCGTCCTGGACATTTGTAGAACCGGACAGGCCGCGGATGCCTGCCAGCCCGGCCCGGTTGGTCTGGGCGGATATGAGCTTGCCGATGGTAGCTATGTCCGCCATCATCATCACCAGCTCCAAGCGTTCGGGGTGGTCTTCGAGTTCTGCGAGTAAGTATTGCTGAAGCGTCTTCGGCAGGTCCGGCATGATCTATTTTTCCAGCTGGGCGGACCAGTACTTATGTATCGACAGAGCCTTCTCGGCCGCCAAGCCGGTGTAATAACGTTCCGGCTCCTGTAGTATGCGGCGTTCTTCGTCGGTAAACTTATTAAAGTAAGGCGCCAGCTCCTCGTGATTCGGCAACGGCCTCGTACAGGGAGCGTTTCGCCTCGGAAGCCTTATGCGATACGGCCTTGGAGGCTTCGTGCGCCCTGGTGTGGCCGTACTTCTCCAGCAAGAGGTAGAGAGGCTCGGCGGCTATGGCACCTTCGGATGCGTAAAGATTCTGCTTCATGTTGGCCTCGTCGATCTCGATCTTGCTCATCACGCCGTCCAGCCTGCTAGCCATGGAGGCCACACTGGCCAGGGGAATGGTATAGAAGCGGGCCGATGCCGAATCAGTAAGATCGCGCTGGTGTTCGCTTGATATGTTCAGGTTGGCGTTGACTATCTGGGCCATGACCTGTTTGGCTATGCTAACGACGTTCTCGAAGTTCCAGGGGTTTCGCTTGTGCGCCATAGTGGATGAGCCGGTCTGCTTCGGGTCGAAGTGTTCGCGGATCTCAGAAATCTCAGAGCGCTGCAGGTGGCGCATGTCGTGTGCCAGGTTGGCCATGATACCGGCGGTTATAGCCAGTTCGTCCAGCAGACGGATTACGTACTCGGCCGGGACTATCTGGGTGGAGTAGGGAGCCGCTGGCAGGTCCAGGGATTCCAGCAGAGTTTTCTCGAACTTCTGCGGGTCGTCCACGAACAAGCTGAGTGCATTGTATGCGCCCACCGCGCCGGAGAACTTGCCGGGCAGCTTGCCGGACAATACTTGAAGCGAACGGATACTGCCGCCCAAGCGGCTGACATACTCGGCCATCGCGAAGCCGAAAGTGACCGGCACGGCGTGTTGGCCGTGAGTACGGCCGATCTGGATGGTCTCGGCATACTGCTTGGTGAGCTTTAGCAGAGTCTTTTCCAGCTCTATAAGGCGCGGTATGACCAGTTCTTGCGTGGCCGTCCTAAGCTGGAGGCTGAGCGCCGTGGCGACTATATCGTAGGACGTGGCACCGAAGTGAACATACGGCTGAGCGTCTTCGGAAACGCCGGCTTTGATGCAGTTCACCAGAGCCTTCACGTCGTGCCGGGTAGTCACTTCCTCTTTAGCTACGGCTTCGGCGGTGACCTTGGCGGCAGCTCCAGCTATCTCTTTGGCCACATGCTCAGAGCAAACACCGAATTCAGCCAGAGTCCCGGCCAGGGCCGCCTCCACATGGGCTTGGTAGGCTATGCGGCTGGCCTCTGACAGGTGCTTGGCTATCTGCGGGTCGTAATAACGTCCGTCCAGCGGATCGATAGCGCTGTAGTTAGGGTCGGGTGAGGGTGAGGGCAGTTGTACGGGTTTCATTATCAGGCCGCCTTTCCCAGATAGGCCTTCACGTTGGCCTCGATGCGGGCCAACGGATCATCACCCTTGGGTCGGACGAATTTATCGCCGGTCATCTTCTCGTAAAGTTCTATGTAGCGTTCAGATACGCCGTTTATGAACTCATCGGTAAGCTTAGGTACGCTCTGGCCTTTGTCGCCCTTGAAACCCTTGTCCATCAGCCATTTACGGGCGAATTCCTTTGACATCTGTTTCGGCGTCTTGTCAGACTTGCCGCCGACGAAAGCATCGTAGCTGTCGGCGTAGAAGTAGCGCGACGAATCCGGCGTATGGACCTCGTCTATCAGGATTATCTTGCCGTCAACGCGCCCGAACTCATACTTGGTATCGGCTAGCACCAGACCGCGGGCGCGGGCCATCTCCTGGCCGCGGGCGAACAGCTTCTTCGTATAATCAGTGAGCTGTTTCCACTCTTCGGCCGTCGCCAGGCCGTTACTGATGATGGCGTCTTCTTCAATGTCTTCGTCATGGCCGATGTCTTCCTTGGTAGTCGGTGTGATAATCGGTTCAGAGAAGGCATCGTACTCCTTCATGCCCTCGGCCATGGGTTGGCCGCAGAGTGAGCGCTTGCCGGCTTGATATTCACGCCAGGCATGGCCTACCAGCACGCCGCGGATCACCATCTCTACCTTGACCGGGTCGGCCTTTACGCCGGCGCTGACGCTGGGGTCAGGCGTGGCTTCCAGCCAGTTAGGCACGATGTCGGCCGTCTCTTTCAGAAAATAATCGGCCAGCTGGTTCAGCACCTGGCCTTTATAAGGTATGCCCTGGGGCAGAACAACGTCGAACGCCGAGATGCGGTCAGTTGCTATCATCAGTAATTTGTCGCCGATGGTATAGACATCGCGCACCTTTCCGTGGAAAAGCGCGCTCTGGCCGGGGAACTTAAAATCAGTCGTCGAGATGGCCTTCGTACCCATTACCTCCATTATACGGTATTATTAATGCATAAGGAATATTTTTAACGGTTGTCAGGAGGACTTAGATGAGCAACCCGGTCGTAGGCATAATTATGGGGTCCGATTCGGACCTGGACGTCATGAGCGGAGCGGCGAAAGTACTGGATGAATTCGGCGTAGCCAACGAGGTCAGGGTGCTGTCGGCCCACCGCACGCCCGAAGAGACAGGTGAATACGTGAAGGGCGCCCGCGGGCGCGGTCTTAAAGTCATCATCGCCGGCGCCGGCGGTTCGGCCCACCTGGCAGGCGTGGCGGCCGCCCAGACCACTTTGCCGGTGATTTCCATCCCTGTTAAACGCGAAGGCCACGGCCAGGAAGCCCTGCTTTCGAACGTCGCCATGCCTCCCGGCATACCGTTGGCCACCATGCCGGAGAACGGCGGCAAGAACGCCGCGCTCCTAGCCATCCGCATCCTGGCGTTGTCGGATGATAAAGTGGCTAAGAAGTATGATGACTTTGTCGCTAAACAGCGCACCAAGGTCCTCGAAAAAGATTCAAAGCTCCAAGACCAGGGCTACGAAGCCTACCTCAAAAAGTAGGCTTTCAGCTATCGTAGTGTGAGACGACATGATCGGCCTTGGTAAGTTCGGCCGAGGTATTGGCATCATTGCGGATGGCCACGCACTGCAGGCCGGCAGACTTTGCGGAAGTTATACCTTATTCGTATCCTCAACGGCAACGGCTGGTTTGCCGTTACGCCAGCTAACTCCAGCCCCATCAGATAGGGCTGGGGGTGGGGTTTTCTTTTGTCGCCGATATCTTTAGACGACACGATAGCCACGAAATCATCGCTTGATTAAGCGCAGCCAAAGCATTCTCGACATAATTAAGACCAGAGGCACTGACGACCAAGCACTTGATAGCCCGGTCATGGCACCATTTCAGAAAGTCTTTCAAGCCCGGCAATGTTTTAAGCTTATTGACGCATGAACCGTTCATATATATCGAGCTTTAAGCCTGGTGACTCATCAGGGTCCGAAACCTTTAACCCCTTGCTCCGCCATAACCTCGTGCCCGGCTTTGGAGCCTTGCCGGATATTCATGTCATAAGCTCCCAGGTGAAATAAAATCATGCATATCACGCGCGGCAATCACGTGCGCCTGGTAGTTCAAACTCTCGCTTTCATACAGCGTGCCATCAGCATCTAAAAGAATGGCCGATGGCAAACGGGACATTTATCGCTTCCTGTGGGCGGCGGCCGATGTCGGTGCGGTAGTGAATGCCTTCGAACTCGATGAGTTTGATAGCTTCGTAGGCTTTATCTAGAGCTTCGTCCAGCGTTGGGCCGGTAGCGGTGACGTTCAGCACGCGGCCGCCATTGGTGACCAGTTCGCCGTCTTTTATATCGGTGCCGGCGTGGAAGACCACGACGTCGTCCAGTTTCTCGGCTTCATCGATGCCGGTTATGGGCAGGCCTTTGGGGTATTTGCCGGGGTAGCCGGGTGAAGCCGCTACGACCGATACGGCGAAGCCATTCTTCCACTTCACGGCTGAAGGGTCCAGGGTGCCGTCGGCGCAGGCCGTCAGGATGTCATACAGGTCGCTATCCAGCAGGCGCATGTACACCTCGGCTTCAGGGTCGCCGAAGCGGGCGTTGAACTCCACCACGTTCACGTCATCGCCATCTATCATAAGTCCGGGGTACAGACAGCCCGTGAAGTCCGCCTTACGCTTGGCCAGGCCGCTTAGGGCCGGATGAACGATTTTTTTGTCCACGTAGTCCAGATGTTCCTTGGTAACCCAAGGTACCGGCGCTATCACGCCCATGCCGCCAGTGTTCGGGCCTTCGTCATTATCATTTATCTGTTTGTGGTCCTGCGAGGCAGGGAAGATGACGGCCTGGTTTCCGTCGCACAGGGCGTGCGTAGACACTTCCTGGCCCTTCAGAAAATCTTCCACTACTACGCTGGATCCGGCATCGCCGAACTTCTTTTGGACCATGGTCGTGTCTATGGCATATTCTATGTCTTCCTTGGTCTGGCAGACAGTGACGCCTTTGCCCTCGGCCAGCCCGTCAGCCTTGACCACCACGGGCAGGGAGCGGCTTTTAGCGTAGTTTAGGGCCTTCTTAGGGTCCTTGAATGTCTTATAGGCGGCCGTAGGGATGTTTTCAGAGGCCATAAGGTCTTTGGACAGTACTTTAGACGACTCTATCTTGACGGCGGCCCTGGTAGGGCCGAATATCTTCTGCCCGGCCTCTTTGAACACGTCTACCACGCCGGCTTCGGAGGCGGACTCCTGGCCGATCACCGTGAAATCGATGTCGTTATCTTCTGCGAACTTAAGCAGGCCGTAAGCATCGGTAAAGCCTATAGGAACGTTCTCTATAGGGTTCTTACTGCCGCCGTTGCCGGGCGCTACGTAGACCTTGTCTACCTTGGGCGACTGGGCCAGCTTCCAGGCCAAAGCCTGTTCACGCCCGCCGCCGCCGATTACTAGAACTGTTGCCATGTACGCTCCATATCCGGGTTAATTATAGCGTGGATTGATGGGAATGACTCCGGGGGTGCAGGGTGTACGTACAATGTATACACAATGTAATTACAGCCGTGGGGATAGTGTGTATACCTGCGTGTGCGCTTCATCGCTTCAAGTATTTCCGGCGGGCGACTATAAACGACTGGATGTCATGCGGCAGGTGCTTTTTCTCGGATGCCTGGACTCGGGCATATAGGCTTTCGAGCCGTATCACCGGGCTGGACGGCCACCTTATGTTCCGTGATTACCGGGCCGTCGTCGTAGCCGTCAGCCACCACGTGCAAAGTATGCCCGCCATGCTTCAAGCCCTTGTCCAGCACGTATTTCTGTATGTTGTCGCCGTGCAGGCCTTCGGTCTGGGGCAGAAGACCGGGATGCGTATTGACCAGCCTGGCCTGGTAGATGCTCTTATACTCGGACCGCCAGCCAAAAGTGCGCACTATGCGCGGCCCGGTATGTTTCATATATCCCATCTGGGCTATCAGGTCGAATTTGCCGCGCAAGCAGGACGTCCAGTATGGCGGTCTCTTCGGCCTCGGTCTGTCGGCCGCGGCGCACCGTCTCGTCCGGAGCGGCCGGATTAGTGGCGCTATTGATGAGCTCGCAGGGGATGTCCAGCCCAAATTCAGCGTTCAGGTCGGCTATGCGGCCAAAGATGCCGGCATTGCGGCGGTTGCATATGACAAGCTCGACCTCGCAGGATATGTTGCCGGCTTGAGCGGCGCGTATGAAAGCTTCGGCAGTAGTGCCTTCGCCGGAAGCAAGGATAGCTATGCGAGGCGTCTTCGGTTTCAATGGTCTCGACCTCATACGGAGCTAGTGCGCGCAGTGGCCAGTCTGGTAGGCTTGTGGCCGGATTTTGGCAATGTCTGTCCGGGTTTCAGCTCAAGTATCTCATCGGCCTGCCTGCCTATGGATATAGGATAGTGCCCATCGAAATGCGCGGTACAAAAGACGTTCTTGGGCTGGCCCGTAGCTTTTATCATGCCGTCCAGCGACAGGAAGCACAACGACGTGGCGCCCACATAGTCGCGCATCTCGTCTTCCGTCATATAAGCAGCCAGCAGTTCCGATTGCTTGGGGGTGTTTATGCCGTAGAAGTCGGGGTAGCGCACCGGTGGGCTGGTAATCAGCAAATGGACCTCCTTGGCGCCGGCTTCGAACACCATGGACACCAGATGCCGCATGGTAGTGCCGCGGACTATGGAATCGTCCACGATGATCACGCGCTGATCCTTGATAGTCTCGACAACCGGGTTGAGCTTCATCTTTAGATCGCGCTCGCGCAGTTGGGCGGTGGGCCGTATGAAAGTGCGATGTATGTAGCGGTTTTTGATAAGGCCCATCTCGAAGTTCACGCCGCTCGCCTGGGAATAGCCCAAGGCCGCAGGAATGGCGGAATCAGGGACAGGTATGACCACGTCGGCCTCGATGGGAAACTCTTTGGCCATCTGGCGGCCAAAGCTCTTGCGTATGCCGTCTATGCGTCTGCCCAACAACTGGCTGTCTGGGCGGGCGAAATATACCATTTCGAAAATGTCCAGTTTGGGGCGGCTTTCGACCACCTGATGGGACTTCATGCCCCGGTCGGTTATCTCTACCAGTTCGCCGGGGCGGACATCGCGCAGGAAGGACGCGCCCACGGTGTCGAAAGCGCAGGTCTCGCTAGCCACGGCGTAGCCGCCGTCTACCTTGGCGATGGATAGTGGGCGTATGCCGCACTCGTCGCGGAAAGCCACCAGCTTATCCTTATCCATGGCCACGATTGAAAAGGCCCCTGTGAACAGGGGCCAAGCCTTCTTGATAGCCTCTACGATGTTGAGGCCGTCATCCATATAACAGCTAATAGCAGCCATCATCATGGACGTGTCATTGAGCTTGTCGAGCTTGACGGCCCGCTTATTCAGGAAAGCTTCCAGCTTGGTGGTGTCAGGAATGGTGCCGTTGTGGCCCAGGGCAATGTTGTGCTTGCGGTCTATGAAAGGCTGATCGTAGCATTCGTCCGTACCGCCGGACGTAGAGTAGCGGTTGTGGCCGATGGCCAGATGCCCGGGCAGCTGTTCCAAGTCTTCTTCGCGATAAACGGTGGCTACCAGACCGGGCGCGGCATGGCGATGCAGATCATGTCCGTCACTGCTGACGATACCAGAGCTTTCCTGTCCGCGGTGCTGAAGCGCCCACAGCCCGTAAAAAGTAAGACGGGCCGCTTCCAGGCCCGTCGTAGTATCGAATTTCTTGCCAATGATGCCAAACACGGCGCACTTTTCCTTGAGATGATCGGCCACATCCGCCGCCTCAGGCGCATGGCCGCAAGCGCCACCCGTTCCACAGGAACGAGAAACCGGTATAAGACCCTGTTCGCGCCTAGTGTCCATCTACTTCTATCTTAAGTGTTTCTCCCACCACTGGCAAGCACAATTTTTTTCTTGTACAATAAATCCATAAGAGGAGTCGGCGTGGCAAAAAAATTAGATTACCACCAGTCTGTTAACTATTCCCAAGCTGACCCGATGAAGGTCCTGGCCCAGAAGGAAGGCCTGGCCACCGCCGGCAATATGCCGGCCGGCTTCAGCGAAGTAGAAGGGACGCGCGGCGAGTCGGCCTATGTATTCAAGATGCCGGCGGGCGGTTACGGCGCCTTCGTGCAGGAAGGTCTGGGCACCAAGAGCCTCATAGCCCAGATCCGTATACGAAAAGACCGGCGAGTCCCACTTCGCCGGCATCGCGCAGGATACCGTGGCCTGCATCATCAACGATCTGGTCAGTGTCGGCGCCACGCCCGTGGTGCTGAACGCCTACTGGTCGTCCAGTTCATACGAATGGCTCACGGACAAGAAGCTGGCCAAAGACTTCATTGAGGGGTGGCGGGAAGCCTGCGACTCGGCGGGCGTGGTGTGGGGCGGCGGAGAAACGCAGTCACTGTCCGGCGTGGTAGCGCCAGGAGCGTTGGAATTCGCCGGCTCAGCCTTCGGCGTGGTCGGTTCCGAAAACCACCTTGCGCAAGGAAGTAACCTTAAGAACGGCGACGCCATAGTATTGGTGGAGTCCAGCGGCGTGCACGCCAACGGTATCAGCCTGATACGCGAGCTGGCGGACGGTCTTAAGGAAGGCTATCAGACCAAGCTGGCAGGCGGCTCCACCTTGGGCGAAGCGGCACTCAAACCCACGCACCTTTACGCAGGCCTGGTAAGGGCCATGCAGGACGCCGACGTGGACGTGCATTATCTTTCGAATATAACCGGCCATGGCTGGCGCAAACTTATGCGGGCCGAAGCAGACCTCAGCTACGTGATAACTGAGATTCCGCCGGCACACGAGATATTCTCCTTTATAGCCGAGCAGGCCGGCAACGACGAAAAAGAGATGTACGGCAACTACAACATGGGCGCCGGCTACGCCGTGTATGTCCCGTCGGGCCAGGCAGGGAAAGTCGTAGAAGCCGCCTCGGGCTGCGGCCTGAAAGCCTGGGTAGCGGGCAGGGTGGAGAAGGGGCCGAAACAGGTGGTCATACAATCGAAGAACATCGTTTTTGAAGGCGACAGCCTGGAGATGCGCTAGTGCTGGTCCTGAAAGGCGTCTGCGGCCTTATCAGACTTCCGCGCCAAAAAACTGCTGGAACGGCTCAAGACCGTAGACGGCGCCATAACCGGCGTAGATGCCGAATACGTACATTTCGCAGACACCGCCCGTAATTTATCGGCGGCCATGAAACCAAACTTAAGGAACTGGTCAGCTACGGCACACCTTTCAAGGGCAAGGGTAAAGGAGAGCTTTATCTGGTCGTGCCGCGGCCGGGCACCATCTCGCCGTGGTCATCCAAGGCCACAGACATCGCCCATAACTCCGGACTTAAGAATGTGGAGCGCCTGGAAAGGGGCGTAGCCTACTACGTGCAAGGAGGAAAGACCGCGCATCGAAAGGCCGTAGCCGCCGAACTGCACGACCGCATGACCGAGACCGTCCTGGACCACTTACAGGACGCGGCGGTACTGTTCGGCACTACGGAACCGGCGCCTTTAGCGAACATAGATGTCCTTGGAGCGGGCAGGACCGCCCTGGAAGCCGCAGACAAGCGAGTTGGGCCTGGCGCTGGCAGAAGACGAGATGGATTACCTGTGCGACGCCTACGGCGCCCTTGGACGCAACCCCACCGACGTAGAGCTGATGATGTTCGCCCAAGTTAACAGCGAACACTGCCGGCACAAGATATTCAACGCCGAATGGATGATAGACGGCCGCCGCCAGCCCAAGAGCCTGTTCAAGATGATAAAGAACACCTACGAGCAAGGCGGCCAAGATGTCTTAAGCGCCTATAGCGATAACGCCGCCGTGACTAAAGGTCCGGAAGCCGGACGCTTCTTCGCCGGCAAGGACGGCTCATACACTTACCATAAAGAGCCGGTCCATAGCGTTATCAAGGTAGAGACCCACAACCATCCCGACGGCCATCGCGCCGGTACCGGGCGCGGCCACCGGCATCGGCGGCGAAATCCGCGACGAAGCCGCCACCGGACGAGGAGCAAAGTCCAAGATGGGCCTGGCGGGCTACAGCGTATCCAACCTGGAGATCCCTGGCGCAGGTCAGCCCGTGGGAAAAACCGTACGGCAAGCCGGAGCGCATAGTCTCAGCGCTCGACATCATGATGGAAGCACCCATTGGCGGCGCATCGTTCGCCAATGAGTTCGGCCGCCCGAACCTGGCCGGGCTACTTCCGCACATATCAGCAGAACATCGGCGACGAAACCTGGGGCTACCACAAACCCATAATGATTGCCGGCGGCATGGGCAATATACGCGACGAGCATGTACAAGAAGAACCGCCTGACCCGAGGGTCGCTGATAATCCAGCTGGGCGGGCCGGCCATGCTCATCGGACTGGGCGGCGGGGCGGCTCAGCAGTACTGGCATAGGCAGCCGCGATGCCGAGCTGGACTTCGCTTCGGTACAGCGCGGCAACGGCGAAATCGAGCGCCGCACCAACGAGGTCATCGACGCATGCTGGGCCCTGGGCGATGAGAACCCGATCATCACCATCCACGATGTCGGCGCCGGCGGCCTATCCAACGCCTTGCCGGAGCTGGTACATGATTCCGGCCGCGGCGCGGTATTCGAACTGCGCGACATCCCAAGCGCCGAACCGGGCCTGTCGCCACTGGAAATCTGGTGCAACGAAGCCCAGGAACGCTACGTCCTCGGCATAGCGCCGGACGACCTGGAACGCTTCCGCGAAATTTGCGAGCGCGAGCGCTGTCCGTTCGCCGTCGTCGGCAAGATAACCGGCAATGAGCGGCTGGTGGTAAAGGACAGGCTGTTCAAGAACATGCCCGTGGACCTGCCCATGGAAGTACTGTTCGGCAAGCCGCCCAAGATGACCCGCGAAGTCACGCGGCGAGGCGACAAGGCCGGCAAGACCTGGACTTGAGCGGCATCGAACTGGATGAAGCCGTCGAACGCGTATTAAGTCTGCCAGCCGTGGGCAGTAAGAAGTTCCTTATAACCATCGGCGACCGCACCGTGGGCGGGCTGGTCACGCGCGACCAGATGGTCGGCCCCTGGCAGGTACCGGTCAGCGATGCGGCCGTCAGCGCCGTCGTCTTCGATTCCAAGGCGGGCGAGGCGATGGCCATGGGCGAACGGACGCCGCTAGCCGTGCTGAACGCTCCGGCCGCCGCCCGCATGGCCATCGCCGAAGCCATCACCAACATCGCCGCCGCGGATATCAACACAGCTCGAAGACATCAAACTGTCCGCCAACTGGATGGCGGCGGCCGGCCACGGCAAGGAGGACGAGCGCCTGTTCGACAGCGTCACGCGCCGTAGGCGAGGAGTTCGCTCCGGCGCTGGGGCTGACCATCCCCGTAGGCAAGGATTCAGCTTAGTATGCGCACCGCCTGGGAGGAAAGCGGCAAGGAAAAGAGCGTGACCTCGCCGGTATCGCTCATAGTCACCGGTTTCTCGCCCGTGAAAGACGTCAGCAAGACCCTGACACCCCAGCTCAATCTGGACAGAAGACACCCGGCTGATCTGATCAGATCTTGGCGAAGACGCGGCCAGACTGGGCGGCTCGGCGCTGGCGCAGGCCTACAACCGCACTGGCGGCCGAACACCGGACGCTGAAGCCCCGGCTTTAAGTGACTTCTTTGGCACGCTGATAAAACTCAAACAGGATGGGCAAGATCCTGGCTTACCACGACCGCTCCGACGGAGGCCTGCTGGCTACCGCGCTGGAGATGGCCTTCGCCAGCCGGTCGGCCTGGAGCTGGAAATCGGCGGACTTGTGCGGCCACCCCCTGGAAAAACTGTTTAATGAAGAGCTGGGCGCCGTCATCCAAGTCAAAAAATCAGATGTTACCGAAGTTATCAGACTGTTCAACGACGCCGTCGACATAGGCAGGCCTACGAAAAATCAGGAAATCGTCATCTCGGACGGGCATGAGTTGTATAGGAACAGCCGGGCCAAATTAGAGGAGTTGTGGAGCGGACCAGCCATCAGATACAAAGGCTCCGCGACAACCTGGAATCGGCAGACCAGGAATTCGCGAATATCAAGGATGATAAGGATCCGGGCATCTCGCCAATCGTGAGCTTTAAGCCGGCCGCCAAGAAGTACAAGGACAAGCCCAGGATAGCCATCTTCCGCGAGCAGGGCGTTAACGGCCAGGTGGAGATGGCCGCCGCCTTCGACCGCGCCGGCTTCACCGCGGTAGATGTCCATATGCGCGACATCATCACCGGCCGCGTCGACTTGGACGGCTTCCGCGGCCTGGCAGTCTCCGGCGGCTTCAGCTACGGCGACGTCCTGGGTGCCGGCGAAGGCTGGGCCAAATCAATCCTGTTCAATGAGGACCTGCGCAATAAACTTGCGAAGTTCTTCAACCGTCCGGACACCTTCACCCTAGGCTCCTGCAACGGCTGCCAGATGCTGGCCGCGCTCAAAGACATTATTCCCGGTGCTGAGACATGGCCGGAATTCCTGCGCAACACCTCGGAGCAGTTCGAGGCCCGCGTTTGTACCGTGCAGGTCAACGAATCGCCGTCCATCCTGCTCAAAGGCATGGCCGGCTCACGGATACCCGTACCCGTGGCCCACGGCGAGGGACGCGCCGTCTTTGCCAGCGAAGCCGATAAACAAGCCGCTCTCAAGCAGGAGTTGGTAGCCATGCAGTACGTCGACAATTACGGCAAGGCCGCCGAGAACTATCCTGCCAACCCCAACGGCTCCAAGCAGGGCATAACATCGCTCACCACCCCGGACGGCCGTGCCACAATCTTCATGCCGCACCCCGAGCGCGCTTTCCAAAGCCGCCAGCTATCCTGGCACCCGGCGGACTGGGGCGAGGATTCCCCTTGGATGCAAATATTCCACAACGCCCGCGCCTGGGTAGAGGAGAACTGACGGCCTTGGCGTACAAAGCGGTTATTTTCGACTTTTTCGACGTCATCCACCGCGACCCGTTCCACTACTGGCTCAAGCAGAACGGTCTGGAACGCGCAGGCGAGATGGAAGAATCAGCACGGCTTTTCGATCTTGGCGAGATAGACCTGGAAGAGCATCACCGCCGCGTAAGCAGGGCTAGCGGCAAACCCGTGGACAGCATCAGAGCCAGTTTTGACGATATCTCATGGGTAGACCAGGAGATGGTGGACTTGATACGAGATTTGAAAAAGGACTACAAGACCGGTCTTTTGTCTAACTCCGCCACAGAGTATCTGGGCAAAATAATAGACCTCCACGACCTTGAATCGTTGTTCGATGTCTTAATCGTCTCGGCGGAAGTAGGACTGGTCAAGCCGGATCCCAGGATATTTGAGTACGCCTTGGATAAATTGAGCGTTACGGGCCAAGAAGCCTTATTTATTGACGACAACCCCAGTAACGTAGAAGCCGCATCCAATCTAGATATAAAAGGGGTCGTTTACGACGGCGACATAGTAAAGCTTAAGAAAGAGCTCTCGGATCTTGGCATAGTCAGATAGCAAGGAATTCGAGGCACTGCTTGTACTTGGCGTCGTCGATTTTGCCTTCGGCCTTCATGATGTCGACCAACTCGCGGACTGTCATGAAGGCGTGCAGGTTGTAGCCTTTGGCTTTAAGCGCCTCGCCGCCGCCCTTGCCGTAGTCGAGCAGTACGACGGCGTCTTTGACGACCAAGCCGTGCGCTTCAATAGCCGGTATTGCTTCCAGCAGGGATGTAGCCTTGGTAACCAGGTCTTCAATCATTACCGCAGTTTCGCCTTTTTTGAATTCACCCTCGAGGCTTTTCTCTAATCCGTAGGCCTTCTTCAGAGCCTCTTTGCGCATAAAAACCCAGGGCTTATCAATCTCTAAGCTAATAGCTCCTGCGATGGGTAGGGCGGCGTAGGCAACACCGGCCAGTCGGTCGTATTCAAGACCCTTGAGCTGTTCTGCGTACAGCCCTGCCACCTTCTTCATAATCTTAGGGTGGCTGATGAAAAGCCTCAGGTCCAGATACATCGGGCTGACAATGCCGCTCTTGAATGTAAATTCGCCGAATTTCAACGCGCCCATGTCATAAAGGTCGAGTGCAAGCTCCTTTTTCTGCTGGTCAATAGCCATAATCATTCAGCCCCTGTACTTATTGATTGTATCGCGGGTCTCGGCGGCCTTGGCGCGAGCGGCTTCGGCGAAATCATCGCCGCTGGACGCGTATAGGATAGCCCGGGCAGAATTGATGATAAGCCCGCGACCCTTGGAGTTCACGCCGGCCTTGATGACGGCCTCGGCGTCGCCGCCCTGGGCGCCCAGCCCGGGTACCAGGAAGACCATCTTATCGCCGACCTGACGGCGCACCCTTCCTATCTCTTCGGGGTAGGTAGCACCTACTACCAGCAGGCAGTTGCGATTAGCGTTCCATTTCTTGGAAACGTTCTTTGCTACATGCATATATAGCGGCAGTCCATCCGCCTGCAGATCCTGAAACTCGCCGGCACCGTCGTTAGAAGTGCGACAGAGCACGATTATCCCCTTGTCCTTGTAGTCCAGGAAAGGCTGGACGGCCTCGCGGCCCAGCCAAGGGTGTACGGTCACGGCGTCGGTACCCAGGTAATCGAAAGCAAAGATCGCGTAGTGCTTGTTCGTATTGCCGATGTCAGCACGTTTCAGATCGACGATTATCGGGATAGCCGGGTATTTCTCCCTGATATAATCACAGGTCTGTTTAAGCTCTTCAATGCCGACGGCGCCGCGCGATTCATAAAAAGCCGTGTTCGGCTTGAAAGCGCAGACCAGGCCAGCCGTGGCGTCGATGATAGCCTTGTTGAAGTCGAACAGGGGCGTTGGACTGTCTTTCAGGCTTGCCGGAAATTTCTCGATATCAGGATCCAAGCCTACGCAGAGCAGGGAGTCGTTCTTGCTAACGGCCGCGTCCAGTTTCTGTAAAAAACCCATCCGTTAAAGTGTACCAGATGAGCTACAATATAAGCATGCCCAAACAGCCCGGAGTGATTTACGACCCCGCCAAGACATTCGACGATAACGTCGACCACGGGCCGTTCCCTTTGAGAGCAGGGGAGAAATCTTACGAGAACGAAGGCCAGCCGCGGTTCAGCTTCCTGGGCCACAAGCTGTACTCGCCGTTCGGCATCGGGGCCGGTTCATTGCCGACCTCCAAGCATGTACGTTACGCCTTCGAACGCGGCTTCGACGTAGTGTGCTACAAGACCCAGCGCAGCGTAGAATTCAAGGTCAATCAGTTCCCGAATGTAACCTACGTGGACGTCGACGGCGACCTAACTCTCGAGAAAGCTTCTAAACCCCTGGTCGGCCGCCTGGAGTCGGACAGGCCGGTAGAGAAGCTGACCATCACCAACTCGTTCGGCAACCCGTCGCGCGGGCCTGACTTCTGGGTAGATGACATGAAGCGGGCCGTAGCCGCACAGGGCAAGGGCCAGTTGCTTATAGCCAGCGTAGTCGGCACCATCCAGGACGGGTTCTCACAGGAAGATTATTACGGCGATTTTGCCAAGGCCGCCAAACTGGCCGTGGGCGCCGGCGTAAAGGCCATAGAGATAAATCTGTCATGCCCCAACGTGGCCTCTGAGGGTATACTCTGCTACAGCCATGACGCCGTGATGAGCGTCTGCCAGAAGGTCAAAGAGGCGATAGGCGATATACCGCTGATAGCCAAAGTCGGCTACTTCGCGCCGGGCCAACAGGAATTGCTGGAGAAGATCGTACTGGATACCAAGCCGTACCTGGCAGCTTTCTCGGCCATAAACACCATTCCGGCCGCCGTGGTAGACGAACAGGGCAACCAGCTACTGCCGGGCGAAGGGCGTTTGAAGAGCGGGCTATGCGGCGCCGGCATCAAGTGGGCCGGCCTGGATATGGTAGGCCGGCTGAAAGCCTTGCGCGAAAAACACGGCCTTAGTTACGAAATCATCGGCATTGGCGGCGTCGCCTCACCGGCCGACTTCAAGGAATACCGTTCGGCCGGCGCCGACGTCGTCCAATCCGTCACGGCCGCCATGTGGAACCAGGACCTGGCCGCCCAGATCAAAGCCACCATTCAGAAGTAGCGCACTAGCACGCGCAAGTGTATAGTTAAATTATGGACTGGAAGCCTTTGGCCTTATCCGTACCGTTATTTTTCGTAGTATTCCAGGCAATTTCTAAAACCTTGCCCAAAGGTGTGTCCATATTCTTGGTTAACGCCTATGCTTCGCTAGTTGGCGCATTGATTATGTTTACTCTATATATCGTGTCAGATAAGGGGTCATCAGCACCTAAGGGCAAATATCTGTGGGCAGCATTCGCCATGGGAGCTTTTATAAGCCTGGGGAACTTTGGCATAATCAAAGCTTATTCTCTGGGCGCACCGCAATCCTTGTTCACAGCTATATTCTATGTAACCTTAATAGTTTACGGCGTCCTGTTCGGTCTATTGGTGTGGCATGAACACCTCAAAGCCATTCAAGTCCTAGGCATTTTACTGGCCGGTGTAGGCATCTTCCTGACTGCTTATTTTAGGAAGTAGACGCAGCTCAATCTAGGAACAAAGATTTTCTGCCGTTGGCGGTAGCGATGTCCGCTAAGACATCCATCTCGTAGAAGTGGCAGGCTTCCAGCAGGAAGTGCAGTTCGGTCCACATGTCGCCGTCGCTGAACGGCTTATAAATATCGCGAATGTTGTCCGTGCCAAGCGCTACGTTCAGCCCAGCTGCGACCATCTCCTTCACGGGCGCGATGGCGTTATGTATGGGGCCAATCACGTCTTCGTCCTGGCCAGCCACCCAACTGTTATCTATCCAGCCGGACGGACAGACTATCACCGATATGCCAGCATCCTTCATCTTCTTATAAAGTCCGTGGCGGTATTCCCGAGGCTGGGCGCCGACGGATATGCAATGTATAGCCGCGACCTTGCCCTGGTAGCCGTGTTCGATGGTCTTATCTGCCAGCAACTCGGTATCGCGCTGGTCGGGCGAGTTGTACTGGTCTATGTGTACATGCAGGGGCTTGCCATGCTTTTTGGCCGTTTCGAACAATACGTCCAGGTGCTCGGCCTCGTGTCCGGCATCTTTCTCGGGCAGGCCGCCGATGATGTCCACGAACTGAGCGCCTATGTCGAACCATTTGCGGGCTTCCGGATCCAGCACGCCTTTGACAACCTGGTTTATAAATACCAGCTTGAGTTTATCGCCGTAATTTTCGCGCAGCTTCTTGGCGGCCTGGATGGCTTTGTCTTCCACCACCGGGTCAACGTCTATGAACGTGCCTAGCGCCTGGACGCCTTGCGACAACATATCCTCGACCGCACGCTGCATGTTAGCGTAGATATCATCGACCGAAGCGTTCTTTTTGAATTCATCCGGCAGATCCCACTTGGCTGCCAACTCTTCGCCGGTCAGGCGGAAATTCTCGTCGTTAAGTATGTATGCGCGATCTATGTGGGCGTGGGTATTCACCCAGCCGCCTTTGGCACTTATCTTTTCCAGTAGTTGTTTCTTAGGGTCGATTGGTGCCATGGCATAACTCTATATTACTCCAAGACGTTTATTAAGCAGTGGATGCCGCCGCCGGCCTTCTTGAATTCGCTGATGTCGACCTCGTGTATCTTAAGGCCCAGCTTCTTAAGGTCTTTTCTGAAGGTGTTCGGGGTACCGGAAGCTATGACCGCGTCATGGCCACTGATGAACGAGTTGGCCGCATAAGCGTCCGCAGCCGCGTCCGACAGCTTGTGCAGGTTAGGCACCAGACGCTTGAGCAGATTCTGCGAACTGTGCGAGAACGCCGGAGGGTAGTAGAACGCTGTTTCCTTATCTATAGAAAGGAAGCACATGTCCAGATGATAGAAGTAAGGATCGACAAGGCGCAGGGGTATCACATCGACCTCCAGCTTGCGTGCCAGCTCCTCACAGCTAGCCGCGCTGGCGCGAAAGCCCGTGCCCACGAACAGCATGTCGCCGAAGAACAGCGTGTCGCCGCCCTCGAAAGGGAAGATATTGGATAATGCCCGTAGGCGGAAACCGTGTTCGCGGAACCATTCACGATAGTAGACCCGTTCCTTGCGCCGCTGGTGGTACTGGAAATTCGCCAGCAGGATTACACCCTCCCGTACGATGCCCTGGTCCGTGGCGAAAACCATGTCGGGCACATCGGGCTCCTGGCCTATGATGTCCACCTTTATACCTAACGAGCGCAGGGTAGCGGCAAGATTCTCCCACTGTTTGAACGCCTTTTTATGCACGACCGAATGGGGCCTCATGTGCGGGTTGATTATGTATTCAACGTTAAAGTAGTCGGGACGACAGAGCAGTACGCGTTTTACAGGCGACACCGCCGGCACCTCATATCTTGGCCTTGACCAGTTTGGCTACCATATCCTGGGCCACGGACACGGTGGTTATGAGCGGTGTGTTGGATTTGACGGCCTTTTCGCGGATGGTCTGACCGTCGGTCTTTTCCTTCTCTTTGGAGGCCGGCAATTCCTTGCCGGTTGGTATGTTGATGATTAGGTCGAAACGGTTGGCGTCCAGCATCTGGCCCAGATTAGGCTTGAGCTCCGGGCGGCTGATCTTGTTCACCAATATGGCCTCTATGCCGTTGGCTTTGAGGAACTTGTGCGTCTTGTAGGTGGCATACAGCTGGTATCCCATGTCGCTGAGCGCCTTCATCTGGGGCAGAAGCTTAAGCTTCTTGTCGCGGCCGCCGATAGCCAACAGGGCGGTGCGCCGGCGTTGCTGGGCCAGCTTCATCTGCAAGGTGTAGTGTTCTATGAAACCGGCGGAGGCGTTCTGGTTGAACAGCTCGTTGGAATCCATGAAGGTGGCCAGTTTCTCGTCGAAGATGGTGTTGGGAGTCTCTACCGCCACAGCCTCTATGTGGCCCTTGAACAGCTTGACCGTCACGTTGCCGGTAATCTTATCGTTCACCTTATCCTCGTAGGCGTTAAGATCGTCCATTAGCGGCTCGAACCACATGGCGCCGTACACCAGGTAGGCCCACTTTTCGTCGACGATGGACTTAAATTCGTTCTCCAGCCGGGTGGATGTGTAGCGCTCCAGCGCCTTATGGGCGGTGATTATGGTTTCGGCGGCCGGCGCCTCGTAGATGCCGCGCACCTTAAGACCGATAACCCTGTCTTCCAGCAAATGGACTATGCCGATGGAATGCTCGGCCGCTCTCTTGTTAAGCGAATCGATAATATCGACCAGCCCCATCTCTTTGTCGTCGACCGCCACCGGCAGGCCCTTCTCAAACTCAATCTTTATATATTCCGGCTTGCTCTTGGCTTTTTCCGGCGTCTTGCAGATCTGGAGGATCTTTTCGAGAGGAGGGATGACTTCGGGGTTCTCAATCTCGCCGCCCTCGCCGGTCACACCCCACATATTGTCATCATAAGAGTAGGGCTTCTCCTTAGTTTGCTTGACCGAAATGCCGTGTTCGCGGCAATATTCCAGCTGTTCGTCGCGGCCCATACCCCATTCGCGCACCGGCGCTATAATCTTGATATCCGGGTTCAGCGCCAAAGCTGAACCTTCAATGCGAATCTGGTCGTTGCCTTTGCCGGTAGCGCCGTGGGCTATGGCATCGGCGCCTTCAACCGCGGCCACCTTGACGGCCCATTTGGACAGCAGAGGTCTCCCCAGTGGGGTGGACAAGTAATAACGCCCTTGGTACATACCGTTGGCCTTGATGCCTTTGGCGATATATTCCTCGGCAAACTCTTGGCGGGCGTCCACTACCAGGGCTTTGACAGCGCCCAGCTTAAGGGCTTTCTGCTTAATTTCCGCAAGATCGTCGGCCTGCTGGCCGATATCCACCGTCAGAGCTATGACCTCGGCTTTATACTCCTCCTGTATCCACTTGAGCATGGTAGAAGTATCAAGGCCGCCGGAATACAGCAGTACTACCTTCTTCACGTCGCCTTTACGGCCTTCATGGGACGCTACTTTTATGTACTGGTTTTTGCCTTTAAGTGCCATATTTACCTCAAATTATACCTTATTTTATCTAAAATAACCTAACTTTTTTCAATAATTGTTTTATTTACAAGAAAGTTTAGGCCTTAACAGGGAAGAAGTCAAGTTTATTCACAGGAATTTTGCTTCACAGGAGGCGCGGGCATGCTACACTAAAAATGTAATGAACCGCGTGGGAGACAACCATGGCCTGCAGCTCCTGACAGGACGGGCACATCCGAAACTGGCCCAGGAGATAGCAAAACATATAGGCGTGAAACTTGCAGACGCCAGGATAAGTGATTTCGCAAATGGCGAAATCAGCATAAGATTCAACGAGTCACTGCGCGGCAACGACGTTTTTATCATCCAGACGCACGGCGCCAAGAATATGATGATCCACACGTCCATCTTTGAACAACTCCTTATGATCGATGCCGCCAAGCGGGCATCGGCACGCAGTATCACCGCCGTGTGCCCCCTCCTAAGCTACGCCAGGCAAGATCGAAAAGCCGCGGGCCGCGAACCAATCGCGGCCCGTTTGCTTGTAGACATGCTGGCAACAGCCGGCGCCGACCGCATCATGAGCGTCGACCTTCATTCCGGACAGACCCAGGGCTTCTTTGACGGACCGTTCGACCACCTCATAGCCATGCCGCTTGTTCAAGAGGTACATAAAGGCCAACTTAGACAAGGACATCATGTTCATAGCCCCGGATGCCGGCCGCGTGAAGATGGCCGAACGCTACAGCAGTGCCTTCGGCACCGGTATGGCCATAATCCACAAGATCCGCTCCACCGAGAAAAAGAACAGCGTAGTCGCCAAGCACCTGATCGGCGACGTCAAAGGCAAGAACTGCGTGATAGTGGACGACATGATAGATACCGCAGGTACCTTCTGTGCCGCCGCCGAGATGCTCAAAGAGAAGGGCGCCAGCAATATATACGGCTTGGCCACCCATGGCATATTCTCTGAGCCGTCGCTGGATCGCATAGAAGCTTCACCGTTCACCAAAGTCATCGTGACCGACACCGTACCCATAGACACCGAAGGCAAGACCGATAAGATAGAGGTTCTATCAGTAGCAAAGCTATTGGCTGACGCTATCTCGGCCGTCAGCAGTGCCAGTTCCGTTTCCGCATTGTTCGAAGGCCAGAACCAGATATAAGCAAGGTAGCCGTCATCTGTCCGGAACCTAAGTGAATACGGTTCCTGCCAAATGACGGCTACCTTGCGCAGATAGAGCTAGTAAAGTATGCTCTATCAGGTATGTCTTTAGATGTAGTAGTAGGTCTGCAACGAGGCGACGAGGGCAAAGGCCGGTTCGTCGACTCAGTAGCGGGCGAATATGCCATCATAGCCCGCGGCAACGGCGGAGCCAATGCCGGCCATACCGTGGTACCCGAAGGCATGGAGCCGCTGGCTCTGCACCAGGTGCCGTCCGGCATAGCTTATCCCGGCAAACTGAACATCATCGGCGGCGGCGTTTACCTGGACCCGCGCCTATTGGCTTCCGAGATCGGGTACATCCGCAAGGCGGGCCTGGAAGTATCGGCCAAAAATTTACTGATCAGCCCCACAGCCCATCTGGTCATGCCACACCACGTCGGTTTCGATACCTTGCGCGAGGGCGGAGCAAGGCAACAGGGCTCCACCAAATCCGGCATCGCCTACGTGGCCTCCGACAAATACTTGCGCCAAGGCGCTCGCCTGGAATCCATATCCGACCCGAAGATGCTCAGAGAGCTGGCTACGGAAGGCCTGGTCAGACTTAATGAACAGCTGTCCGACGGCGACAAAAAGTCGAAGGACGATATCAGCGGCATCGTCAAGCAGTGGCTGAAGACCGCCGAGAGTCTTAAGGAGTACATGGCCGATACCGTAGCCATAATCAACGACAAGCTGGAAGCCGGCGAGAAGGTCCTGGCCGAAGGCGCCCAAGGCTACTGGTTGGATATAAACGATGGCATGTATCCGGCCGTCACCTCGTCTTCAACCACGGTATCCGGCCTGATTGACGGCCTGGGCGTAGCCCCCAAGCGGCTGGGCAAGGTCATGGGCGTAACCAAGGCCATCAAATCCCACGTTGGCGGAGGCCCGATGGTAGCCCAGATAACCGACAAAGAACTGGAAACCGCCGTGCGCGGGCCCAAAGGCAAGACAGATAGCGAGTTCGGCGCCACCACCGGCCGTCCGCGGCGTATCGGCTACCCGGACCTGGTCGAGCTAAGGAACGCCGTCCGGGGCAACGGCGTAGATGAGCTGGCGCTTTCGAAGCTGGACCACGTACCCCGTTACGGTGACGGGCTCAAGATAGCCGTCAGCTACACCTACGAAGGCAAGCAGCGCCGCACGGCGCCCACGTCGGTCGCGGCCCTGGATAAATGCACGCCGAACTACAGGGAGTGCGAGAACTGGACGGAAGACATCAGCGGCGTACGCGAATACGCCGGCCTGCCGCAGGCCGCCAGAAACTTCGTGGAGCTGTTCGAGAAAGAGCTGGGCGTTCCGGTGGGCAAGATCGGCGTCGGTCCGAACCGGGGCCAGATCATCTATAAGTAGGTTATAGTATAAGCATGAAGTACATCCTGACGTCCGGATGGGATGACGGCGTGGCCGATCTGACCGACAGGCTTGTCCGGGAACTGGCTGGCGGGAAGCGCGTGCTGTGGTTGGTAAGCGGCGGGTCGAACATACCGGCCAGCGTAAGGGCCATGGCTAATATTTCCGTTCCTTTGAGCAAAGGGCTGAGCGTATCACTCATAGATGAGCGCTGGGGTGAGCCGGGACACAAGGATTCCAACTGGCAGCAGCTTCTGCAGGCCGGTTTCGACGGCAAACGTGCCAGCCTTCTGCCAGTACTGCGGCCGGGAGCGAACTTTAAGCAGACTACCGAATACTACGGCGAGCTTATCAGAGCGGGCTTTTGCCGGTAACGACCTAGTGATAGGCCAGCTGGGCATAGGCACGGACGGGCACATAGCCGGCATACTGCCCGGTTCTGCGGCCGCGCATGAAACTTCAGCGCTGGTGGCCGCTTACGATGCCGCGCCCTTCAAAAGATTGACCGTTACGTTCCAGGTGCTGCGTCAGATTGACGCCGCTTTCGTCTTTGCCTTCGGCAAGCCAAAACGCAAAACCCTCGAAATTTTGAAGGCCGGGTCAATGGGCACTATAGACCAACCTGCCGGCATACTGCACGAGCTACAGGAAGCGTACGTATATAACGACCAGGTAGGGGAAGATGACTGATCAAAGAACGGCGCCGGCGCGGACCGCCGGTCATCGCCATATTCGGCGTCACCGGCAACCTGAGCAAACGCAAACTCCTGCCGGCGCTGTACCATCTTTTCCGGCAGGGGCTTCTGCCGGAAGGGACGCAGGGTCATCGGCATAAGCCGGCAAGCGCTCACACCCGAGGAACTGTTGGACACCGTAGAACTTTGCGTGCTAGAGAAGGACAATGTCTGCGACCCGGAGGGCCTCAGGCGGGTCAAGTCAGCCCTGCAGACCTTCCAGCTGGATCCCGGACAGCAGGAGGATTTCCGGAAGCTCAGCAAACTTTTAGACAGCTTCGATACCGGTGGCAAACGCAACCGGCTTTTCTATATGTCCATACCGGCCGCGGCGTACCCGCCCATCATCAGGAACCTCGCGGCCGCGGGCTTAAGCGAAAATCGCAACCGCCTCTTGCTGGAAAAGCCTTTCGGCTATGACCTGAAGAGCGCTGAGGGGCTTATAAAACTGCTGTCCGACGATTTCGGGGAAGAACAGATTTACCGCATAGACCATTATCTGGCCAAAGAAACGGCCCAGAACCTGCTGGCTTTCCGTATGCATAACCCCATATTCGTACCGCTGTGGGACAGCGAGCACATACAGCACGTACACATCAGGGCGGCCGAAACCATCGGCATAGAGGGGAGGGCGGCATTCTACGAACAGACCGGCGCTCTGCGCGATTTCATCCAGAGCCATCTTATGCAGCTGCTGGCCATCACTCTGATGGACGTTCCGACCGACATGTCCAGCCAAGCCATCCATGAAGCCAAACGGCATTTCCTGGAAGGTTTGGAGCCCGCGGAGCCGGCCAAAGCCGTACGCGGTCAGTATGCCAGCTACCGCGAAGAGACCGGCAATCCGGACAGCCGCGTGGAGACCTATGCCTCCCTAAGGCTGAAGCACGGCTCCCGGCGCTGGCAGGGCACGGACATCCTACTGGAAACAGGAAAGGCGCTTGACCGTAAAAGCACTGAGATTACCGTGGAGTTCAAGACGCCGCACGAGCGGCGGCGCAACAGCCTGGTTTTCCGCATCCAGCCGGACGAAGGTATCAGCTTAGACCTGGTGGTAAAAGAGCCCGGCTTTGAGGACCGCATGGAGCATGCGGCGCTGGACTTCCGCTACCACGACACCTTCCGCGACCGCCAGCACATAGACGCATATGAACGTGTGCTTATGGACGCCATCCGCGGCGACCGGTCGCTGTTCGCCAGCGACCACGAGGTGCTGGCTACCTGGCGCGTCCTACAGCCCGTATTAGACGCATGGACAGGTTCGGGCGAAGGACTCCTGGCAGTATAAATCCGGGTTCAGCCGGCCCTCAGGTCTGATTTGGTAAACTGTATAGCCATGATTACGTACTTCCAGGCGCTACTTGCTCGGGCTGCTGCAAGGGCTGACTGAGCTGTTCCCGATTTCCAGCCTGGGACATTCCGTGGTCGTGCCATGGGTATTCAACTGGCATAACATCCTGAACAGCGAAAGAGGCGGGCGAGTCATTCTTCCTGCCTATGCTGGTGGCGATGCACGTAGCCACTGCCGCGGCGCTGTTCATTTTCTACCGCTCCACCTGGATCAGGATCATAAAAGGCTTCTTCTCGTCCGTAGGCAAGCGCCAGATCGATTCGCCTGACGCCAAGCTGGCCTGGCTTCTGCTGGCCGCCACCATACCGGCCGGCCTGGTCGGCACCCTGTTCGAGCACACATTGCGCACCCAGTTCGCCAAACCGCTCTCGGCCATCATCTTCCTGTTCATAAACGGCTGCATCCTACTGCTGGGCGACAGCTACCTGAAGCACAAGGAAGGCGATAACTACAGCTTAGAAAGCACCACCAGGAACGTCAGCAGTAAGCTGACGCTTACGTCGGGCCGGCGCCATAGGCGTAGCCCAGGTGGGCGCGCTGTTCGCCGGCATCAGCCGTTCCGGCATCACCATGGTCAGCGGTCTTTACAGCGGGCTTAACCACGAGGATGCCGCCCGGTTCTCATTCCTGCTGGCCACGCCCATAATCTTCGGAGCCGGCGTTTATAAATCGCCTGAACTCTTCAGCTATATACATCAGGGGATCGGCGGGCAGATATTGGTCGGCGCCGTGGCCGCCGGCGTCGCCGCTTACTTTTCCGTGCGCTACCTAGATCAGATACTTCCGCGACAAGACGCTGAGACCTTTCGCTCTGTATTGTTTTGGGATCAGCCTGACCCTGCTGGCGCTGGGCCTGTTCCGGGGCCATTTCTAATCCATGCTCGTTGACATACTCATAGTCCTGGGCGTCGTCTTCGCGCTTGTACCGCGGCGCAAAGATAGGCTTCGTCCGTCAGCTATGTTCGACGGCAGGGTTCTTCGGCGGCCTGCTTGCTGGGTGCCTGGGCGGAGCCCCACCTCATAAGCGGCGTACATGGGGCCGAAGCCCGGGCCGCAACCACGGTAATCATCATATTGGGCAGTGCCTTGGTGTTCCTAGTCGTCGGTGAATATATCGGCATCCAGCTCAAATATCGGGCGTTGCCCAAGAAACTGCATAAAGCCGATAACGGCCTGGGCGGCCTGTTAAGCGCCGCATCCTTGCTGGTGGCCGTCTGGCTGATAGCTTACGATCATCAGCGGCGCGCGCGGCCACGGCACCCCGGAAAGCTGTACGCGATTCCCGCATCATCAACCAGCTCAACAGGATACTGCCTCCGGCACCCCGGGTCATAGCCGAGCTCAGCCACCTTATAGACCCGAACGGCTTCCCGGACGTCTTCATCGGCAACGAGCCGGTACCGCGCACGCCGGTAAACCTGCCGTCGCTCGGCGACCTGGCGGGCGCCGTCAAGGCCGACCGGGATTCGGTGGTCAGGATAAAAGGACAGGGTTGCGGCGGCATAGTGTCCGGGTCCGGCTTCGTGGTCAGGCCCGGCCTGGTCGCGACCAACGCGCACGTAGTAGCCGGCATCAGCCGTCCTTACGTGCAGGACGTAGCCGGCAGTCACCCGGGCAAGGCTCATATGGTTCGACCCTGACCTGGATTTCGCCCTGCTGAAAGTAGACGGACTGTCCGAAAAAAGTCTGAAGTTCAACGGTTCGGCCGTAGGCCGCGATACGCCGGTGGCAGTGCTGGGCTATCCGGGTGGCGGCAATTTCAGCGCCAAGGCGGGCGCGGTGCTGGAAGAGATCAGGGCCGCCGGCCGCAACATATACGGGACCAAACGTGTGGTGCGCGACGTATACGAAGTGCACGCCGACATCGTTCCCGGCAACTCCGGCGGCCCGCTGGTAGGCAAGGACGGCCGGGTGGTAGGCATAGTCTTCGCCGAATCCACCAGCTACAACCACGTAGGCTACGCGCTGATATCCGACCATCTGGACCGCACCATCTCGCAGGCCGCTAACAGGAACCGCACGGTAGGAACCGGCACCTGCGCGGAATAAATTGCGGTATAATGGATGCAATCCATGAACCCGAGAAACTGGACACTTAAGAAAACCCTGCCGTATATTCTGATAATCGGCGGCATCATAGGCGTCCTATGCGCCTTTGCTCTCAGCCAGGACAAACTTAGATTGGCAAGCAACCCCGGCGTGCACCTGGAATGCAGTCTGAACCCGGTAGTCTCCTGCGGCAACACGCTCAAATCAGCCCAAGGCGAGGCCTTCGGCTTCCCGAATCCGTTCCTGGGCCTGGCCGGCTACGCGGCTGTAGTTACCATAGGCGTAGCCATGCTGGCCGGCGCCAAGTTCAAGCGCTGGTTCTGGCTTGTAGTCGAAGGGCGGACTGCTGTTCGCTTTTGCATTCCTAGCTTGGCTGTTCTTTGAAAGCCTTTATAGCATCCATATCTTGTGCCCGTACTGCCTAGGCGTAGACGCCGTGACCATACCGATGTTCTGGTACGTCACGCTGTACAACATCGATCAGGGCAACATAAGACTACCGAAAGGCAGGGCAAAAAAGGTTTATAAATGGATCCGCAAGCACCACCTGGACCTGCTGGTACTCTCTTATCTACTTATAATCTTCTGGATTCTCAAGCACTTCTGGTACTACTACGGCCGCAACTTCTAGGCTATTCGCTGCGCAGAGCCTCGATGGGGTCCTTGCGGGCGGCCTTGACGGCCGGTACGGTACCGAATACTATCCCGACCAGGAATGACACGCCAGTGGCCAGTACGACGACCTCCCAGCTTATGCTGGGCTTAAGGTCGGTGAACAGCCGTAGCATCAACTCAATAAGGAAGGCCAAGCCGATGCCGATTATGCCGCCCCATAGGCTCAGCACGGTGGATTCTATCATGAACTGGCTGAGGATCTGGCGATTGGTGGCACCCACAGCCTTGCGTATACCGATCTCGTGCTTGCGTTCAGAGACAGACACCAGCATGACGTTCATGATGCCGATGCCGCTTACCAGCAGGGATATAGCCGCTACGCCGGCTATCAGCTTGGTAAGCAGGCTCAGTATACTGTCGCTGGCCTCCAGGTTCTGATTGCCGGCCAGCACCGCGAAACCGTTGTCGCCGGCATGCTCCTTGGCGAGCGCCCGGCGTACATTTTCGGCTACGGTATCGGTATTCGCACCGCTGGCCGGCCGCGCCAGTATCTCGTACGTGGGAGCCGTGTTCTTGCTCAGTTCTTCGGCTTTATCGTTAGGTATAAATACAGCGTCGTTGAAGTCCAGGCCCTGGCTAAGCGGAGCGGCCGTGAATTGGTTAAACACGCCGCGTACTATGAAATGCTGGCCGCGGAAGGTAAGCGTACGCCCCAGCGGCACGTCGACGTCGAACATGCGCTCGGCGGCGCGCTGGCCGAGAACGGCCACGTTGCCCGAATCATCGCCGGCCAGGAAGCCCCCGTAGGCTATGGACTGGTTGAGCAGGCTGGGCAGATCGCTGGTAGTACCAATAACGAAAGCTTTATCGTACGCACCGTTATTACCGCGTATATTGCCACCCAGAGCAGTCAGCGGCGCGCTAGCAGCTACCCCTGTGGCGTGCGACACGGCTTTGACGTCCTTGTCAGTCAGCGCCCCCGTAGTGCTTAAGCCGGATATTATGCCCAGGCCTGAAGCGCCGACGCCGTCGTTCGTATGGATTTGCGCGGGTCGTACGGTTATAAGATTTTTACCAAAGTGGTGAATCTGGCCGGATACCTGCTGTTTTATGCCGGTACCTATGGCTACGACGGTTATCACGGAAGCCACGCCTATTATGACGCCGAGCATGGTCCAGAAACTACGCAGCTTGGTATTGCGCATAGCATTGACGCCAGCCTTCATGTGACCGATGATTACTGACGACCTCATGACTTCTTACTCCGGCCCTTGGTCTGGCGCAGATTCTTAGACTTGGACTTCTTGGCAACGGCTTTTTTGCGCGGCTTTCGCGCGGCCGGCTTGTCGGGAAGGCCTTTCATAAGCGCCGAAACGCCGGCCAGATCGTCCTCCTCGCTGGTGGTGGGCAGGGTGTAGAGGACCTTGCGCGCGGTCTGTGCCACTCGGCCGATGGCAGTTTTCTCGTCGTGGATAATACCGCCGTCGTGCATATAGACCACGCGGGTGGCGAAGCGAGTTAGCTCGGGGTTGTGCGTGACAAAGATGATGGTATTGCCCATCTTATGTATGTCGGCTAGGAGCTCCATGACCAGCCGCGAACTGGCGCTGTCCAGGTTGCCGGTAGGTTCGTCGGCTATGATTAGCTTGGGGTTGTTGACCAAGGCCCGCGCGATGGCGGCGCACTGCGCCTGGCCCCCGGATAGCTGGCTGGGCAGAAAATACTCCCGGCTCTGTATGCCCACGCGCTCCAGTATCTGGCTGGCCAATTTAAGCCGCCTGGTATGGGACATACCTTTGTATGTCAGAGGCAGGGCAACGTTCTCCAACGCCGTCAGCCGCGGCAACAGGTTGAAGAACTGGAAGATGAAGCCAATCTTGTCGCGCCTGATCTTGGCCGCCTGATTGGGACGCAAACGCGCCACGCTCTTGTTCTCGAGACGGTAAGTGCCGTGGCTAGGTCTGTCCAGCAAGCCTATCACGTTCATGAGCGTGCTCTTGCCACAACCGCTAGGGCCCATCACGGCCACGAATTCGCCCTTGTCAATACTTAAGCTGACCTCGTCGAGCGCCAGCGTAGTGGCATCGCCGAAGCCGTACAACTTGCTGACGTCTTCCAGTTCTATTAGGGCCATTCTATTAAACTAGTTTAACCCCGTGTTTGCATTCTTCGCAAGGTGTTTTTCAAAATAATTTTTGATACACTAAGTTCTCAAGGAGAGGTGGCCGAGTGGTTTAAGGCGCACGCCTGGAAAGTGTGTTGGGTCGCAAGGCTCTCGCGGGTTCGAATCCCGCCCTCTCCGCCAGGTCGCATACTGACTTACCGCAGTAATGCTACAATTATCACTATGCTTGTGCTTTCCTTTTTGTCGTGGTGGTACGGCCGTGGATGGAAAGAAGTCCTGGTCAGTCTGCGACCCAGACTGCATGGCGTAATGGCCAGCTTCTCTGTCAAACAGCTGGCTAGGACCTTGTTCCAGCCTTGGCGGCGTATCATCACATACCCGGGCGCCAGTCTGGCCGAGAAGTTCAAGGCCTGGGGTGATAACACCGTCAGCCGGGCGGTGGGTTTCACTGTCAGGACAGGGGTGCTTATAGCCGCGTTCGTCACCCTTATCGCCATAGCCGTCGTTACGCTGGTCGAAATCATCGTCTGGCCGCTCGTACCGCTGGCAGTACCAGGATTCCTGATAGCGGGGTTGCTATGAACGGTCCGTCCGCAGGCACCGGGGCGCTGGTAGACCTTTCGTCACCGCGGGCCGCCGAAGCCCGCCTGGGCAAGGCCATAGGCGAGACCGGTTTCAAGGCTCTGACGCTAGTCAATGTTATGGCGGCGATTAGCGGCGTCATTCTCTTCTTATATCACCAGCATCACCTAGCATATCTGCTGGCCTCCCTGTCCCTGGCGTGCTATATACCGGCTATCTGGTGGAAACGCCAGTTATCGGAATTGCCGCCGTCTGACGACACCCTGACAGGCCACCTGGCGGGCCCTGTGCTTGCCCGGCTAAGACCGAACACGGCACTCAACCCTCAGACCATGTGGGCCGCCATACAGGATCATTGGCAATCCGGTTTCTTCACGGCGCATCTACTTATCAAAAAAGAAACTTTCGCCAGCCATATGAGCACCGATCCGGCGGAACTGCAATACGCGCTTAAGCTGGCCGGCGATATAGCCAAGAAGAATAACAGCCCCGTCATAGAGCCGGGCTTCATAGTGGCCGGCTTGCTGTTGGCTTCCAAGTCCATGCGGACCATGCTGACGGAGATGAAAGCCAAGGATACCGACATCGAATCCATAGCGGACTGGATAGGGCGTAATCTAGACCCGGCACGCAAGGCCAGAAGGGATTTCGGCGGGATAGGACGCGACTGGGCCTTCGGGTTTACGCCACTATTGAACCGGTTCGGGCGCAACATTAGTTCGGCAATTGTGAACGGTGCTAATTTTGGTTGGCTGGTCGACTCCGAGGGCGTGATAAGCATCGAAAAGGCTTTCGATAACCATGCGGCCGCGGTGGTGGTCGTAGGGCAGGACGGCATAGGCAAGAGTACCGGCGTTTACGCGCTGGCACAGCGCCTGATAGAAGGCAAGAGCGTAAAGAGTCTGGCCTATCATCAGATAATCTCGCTGAACGCTACCGACATAATATCCAGCGCCCGCGGCCAGGGCGAGTTGGAGCACATCATGCTCAGCCTGGTCAACGAGGCCGGGCACGCCAGACATGTCATCTTATTCTTCGACGACGCCCAGCTATTCCTGGGCGGAGGACCGGGTTCGTTCGATGGCACTCAGATATTGCTTTCGGTCGTCCAGTCCAAAGCAGTACCGATAATACTGGCCTTCACTCCAGACGATTACCAGCGTCTTAAATCGCATAACCAAAGTTTGGCCAGCCTGCTCACGCCTGTCGTCCTGCAGGAGATGCCGAAGTCCGAGGTCATGCGCGTACTGGAAGATACTGCCTTGGGACTCGAGACGCATAACGACGTACTGGTAGCCTACGAAGCACTGCATGAGGCCTACCGCTTGAGCGCCCGCTACGACCAGGACGAGGCCTATCCTGGCAAGGCTATCAAGCTGCTGGAGCAGTCCGTGGCCCACAGCGACCATTCGCTGGTCAACGCCCGGAGCATCCAGCAGGCCATAGAGCAGACCCGCGGCGTCAAGGTGGGCTCGGCCGAAGGCGCCGAAACCGACACGCTTCTTCACCTGGAAGACAGGATACATGAGCGCATGATCAACCAGTCGCACGCCGTCGGCGTGGTATCGAACGCTCTGCGCCGAGCCCGCGCAGGCGTAGCCAACCCGCAGCCGCCCCATCGGCAGTTTCCTGTTCCTGGGTCCCACGGGCGTAGGCAAGACCGAGCTGGCCAAATCCATAGCCGCTACATACTTCGGCGATGAGAATAACATGGTCCGCGTGGATATGAGCGAATACCAACAGCCCGATTCCGTCGACCGCCTGCTGTCGGACGGCAAGGAAGAGCATAAGAGCCTGATAATGGCCGTACGTGAACAGCCCTTCAGCGTGGTCCTGCTGGACGAGATAGAGAAAGCCCACCCCAACGTACTAAACATACTGCTTCAGATGTTCGACGAGGGCCGCCTGACGGACACGTCCGGCAAGCAGGTATCGTTCAAGGATTGCGTGATAGTCGTGACTTCCAACGCCGGCGCCCAGACCATCCGCGAACGCGTCCAGAAGGGCGAACCGCTGGAAAGCTTCCGCGAGGAATTCATAGACCAGCTAATCAACAGCGGCCAGTTCAAACCGGAACTGTTGAACCGCTTCGACGAGATGGTATTGTTCCGCCCGCTGGAGCCAAAGGAACTGACGCAGGTGGTAGCCCTGCTCATGCGCGAGATCAACCAGACCTTGGCCAACCAGAACATAACGCGTCGAGCTTACGCCGGCGGCCATCCAGAAAGTAGTAGAAGCCGGCTACGACCCTCGACTGGGCGCCAGGCCGATGCGCCGTACCTTGCAACGCGCCGTAGAAGATACGGTAGCCCAGAAGATCCTGCGCAAAGAGCTGAACGCAGGCGACCACGCTACGCTGGACGTAGGCGACCTGACACTCTAAGGCCTTATTTCTGCCCGTTGCGGATATGACATTCGCTAACAGGGGCAGTTGTATGTCAATATGTAGCTCAACGTTTTTAGAGTTAGGAGCAAGGTGTGCATATGTTTAGTGTACCTTGCTGCCGCTTGCTTGGGCCATAGTCGCCAAGTGGCATCTATTGAATGGCCGATGAAGGAGGATCCTTGCATGAGACCTACCTTACATCAGTGCCACTTGGCGCTAAACGCCCCATAGCCTATGCGCTTAGACCACCCGGACCCTGCCTCCCCTTAAACAGAACCGCCTGACGGGCCGCTAGGTCACTTTAACATGTACCTCTGCCCCGGGTCCTAAAAACGTCGGGCTACATGTTGACATGTTGTAACAGGGGGCGGGAATGTCATATCTGCGACAGAGCGCAACGGGGGGGTTAGCCAATCATGGTGCCGACCGGTTCGCCGGCCACCACCTTTAGCAGGTTGTCGGGTTTCATGGCGTCGAATACGACAATCGGCTTGTCTTGTTCCATGGCCAGGCCCATGGCGGCCTTGTCCATGACTTTGATTGAATTGTCCTCTACGGCTTCCTGGAAAGAAACCTTGTCCAGCTTGACGGCATCTTCGAATTTGGCCGGGTCCTTGTCATAAACGCCCTCCACCTTGGAGGCCTTTGATGACCAGTTCGCAATCGAGCTCCAAGGCGAAGCTGACGGCGGCCGTATCGTGGGTAACATAAGGCCGCGCCGTGCCGCCGGCTATGATTACCACCCGCCCTTTCTGCAGATGTTTCTCGGCCAGACGATAAGAATATGATTCCGCCACCTGCTGGGCGAAGATATTGCTTAAGCAGCGGGTTTTGACGCGGTTGGATTCGAATATATCGGTCATGGCCATGCTGTTTATAAGGCCGCTCAGCATGCCCATCTGGTCAGCCGTGACCCGGCGGATGCCGTGGCCGGCTATTTCGGCGCCGCGGACCATGTTGCCGCCGCCGACTATCATGACCACCTGGCAGCCGGAGTCTACGACCTTCTTGACCTCGCCGGCCAGGAAAGAGGCGATTTCCGGATCGACTCCGAACTCATACTTGCCAGCCAACTGTTCGCCGGATAGTTTCAGCAGGACTCGTTTATATTTAGGCGTTGCTCATCTAGTCACTCAGTCTAGCAAAAGTCCAGCCCCAAAGCTATACTTGGGCTGATGGTCAGGCTTTATTCATGGAACGTCAACGGTATCCGCGCGGTAACGCGCAAAGGATTGTGGCAACCTTTCCTGGACAAACAGAAACCAGACATCCTGTGCCTGCAGGAAATCAAAGCCAAGCCCGACCAGATTGACGCGCCCATAGACGGCTACGATGCCTTCTGGTATCCGGCCGAAAAGCCGGGCTACAGCGGCACGGCCGTGCTCAGCAAGACCGCGCCCTTGCAGACCATAGACGGATTCCCGAAAGACATCATCAAAAAACACGGACTCAACGGCGACTCTTACGGCGACCCCAACCAGGAGGGCAGGGTGATAGCCGCCGAGTTCGATAAGTTCTGGGTGGTCACGGTCTACACGCCTAACGCCAAAGACGACCTTTCCCGCATCCCTCTCGCGCCACAAACACTGGGACCCGGCCTTCCTTGAATACTGCAAAAAGCTGGAAAAATACAAGCCCGTGGTCTTCTGCGGCGACCTGAACGTAGCGCATACCCCCGACGACCTGGCCAACGACAAGTCCAACGAGCGGTAAGAAAGGCTTCACCGACGAAGAGCGCGCCGGCTTCCAGGCGTTCATAGACGCCGGATTCGTAGACACCTTCCGGCTGTTCAAGCAGGGCAACGGTTACTACACCTGGTGGTCGCACTTCGCCAACTCGCGCGAACGCAACGTCGGCTGGCGCATAGATTACGTGCTGGTCTCGTCCGCGCTTAAGAACAAGGTCAAAGCTGCCGACATCCACCCCGGGATAATGGGCTCCGACCACTGTCCCGTATCTGTTACACTGGATATATGAGATTAGAGCTGGTGTCACTTGAGACGACCGACGGGCTCGGCCTGCCGGGCCTGCTGTTCAAGCCGGACAAGGATACCAAGAAAGCCGTCGTCTGGCTGCACGGCATGGGCGACAACGCCGTGTTCTATAACCCCGGATTCATCAACACCATAGGCAAAGCCATGACAGACAAGGGCATCGCCGTGCTAGCGTTCCATAACCGCGGCGCCGCACAGCAAAAAGAGCCTTAAATACGCCGATGAAACCTTGCCGGAAGAAGACCGGCGCTACCAGGGCGGTACTTACTACGAGCTTATAGCGGACTGCGTGAAAGACATAGACGGCGCGGCCGGCTTCCTGAAAGAGCGAAGGCTACTCAGACACTGTATCTGGCAGGCCACAGCACCGGCGCCAACAAGATCTGCGCCTACCACGTGCGCGCCAAGCAGAATCCGTTCAAGCAAGTATGTGCTGGCCGGGCCGGGCGACGACACCGGCCTGATGTTCGCCGAACTGGGCGAAAAGAAATTCTGGACAGCATTGCAGTACGCCGCCAAGATACGTAGGAACCGACCCCTTCAAGATCATGCCGAAGTATACGGGCATGTATCCGTTCAGCGTCCAATCGGCCAGGGACATCATGGACCCGGACGGCGCATATAATACGTTCCCGCTCTACGAAGCTGCGCATGAGCGCATCGGCAAGCAAGCCGCTGTTCGAGGAATACAAGAAGATCGACCGGCCCACGCTGGTCATAATCGGCGCGCAGGACGAATACACGGAACATGTAGGCGGCGCGGACAAGGCCATGAAACTATTCATGAAGCACACGTCCAACGCCATGCTCAAGAAGACCGATTTCGTTACGGTGCCGGATGCCGACCACGGCTTCAGCGGCTATCGAAGACGACTTCGCCAAACAGATGGCGGACTGGCTGGCATATGAGTAAGGGCAGGCCGTTCGCGGTATTCGACATAGACGGCACGGTCATCCGCTGGCAGTTGTACCACGCGGTAAGCGACCGGCTGGCCAGGGACGGCCTTATAGACGGCGAAGCGTTCGAGCGTGTACGCCGCACCCGCATGGACTGGAAACGGCGGACGGGCGAGGACTCCTTCCAGGAATACGAGACCGAGCTGATGAAGGTGTTCGACGAGGCGCTGAAAGGCATGAGCGTAGCTGGATTCGAAAAGGCGGTGGACGAGGTGTTCGAAGAATACAAGGACCAGGTCTACACCTATACGCGCGACCTGATACACGAACTGAAGGCCAAGGACTACTTGTTGTTCGCCATCTCCGGCTCTCCGGACTTCATCGTGAAAAAGATGGCCGGATTATTACGGCTTTGATGACTTCGCGGCCACGACCTTCCCGGCGAGAAGACGGCCGGTTCACCGGCGCCAAGAATCTGTCCGTAGGCAAGAAGCCAGAACTGCTTGAAGCAGCTGGTCAAAAAACATGGCGCCGCTTGAAGACAGTCTGGGCGTCGGCGACAGCGAAGGCGACATCGACATGCTGGGCATGGTGGAGCGCCCGATAGCCTTCAACCCCAGCAAGAAACTGTTCAACACGCCCACAAACAGGGGTGGAAAATCATAGTGGAGCGCAAGAACGTGGTGTACGAACTGGAGCGCGAAAATAAAAAATATGTACTCAAATCCTAAGTAAAATCATGGATAAACCGTACTGGATAAACAGGCCGAGCAAGCCACTGTTCCCGGACCTGCTGTGGAGCCGGCCCGAGAATAAGCGGCAGGCCGGCAAGTTATTGATAGTAGGCGGCAACGCGCACGGCTTCGCCGCGGCCGGCGAGGCCTATGCCGACGCCGGAGAGGCCGGCATCGGTACGGCGCGCGTGTTGTTGCCGGACAGCCTGCAGAAGACGGTGGGCAAGATATTTGAAGCCGGCGAGTACGCGCCAAGCACGCCCAGCGGCAGTTTCAGCCGCCGGGCGCTGGCTCCGCTCATAGACATGGCCGGCAGTGGGCCGACGGCGTATTGCTGGCCGGCGACCTGGGCCGCAACTCCGAGACCGCCGTGGTGCTGGAACAGTTCGCGCACAAGTATGCCGGCCAGCTCACGATCACCAAGGACGCGGCCGATTATTTCATAAAATCGCCCGTCGCAGCTGCTTGGCCGCGAAAGACACTCTGCTGGTACTCAGCTTCGCCCAGCTTCAGAAGCTCGCCGCCGAGCGCCGGCTCCACCAAAGCCTTCACCTTTGACATGGACCTGATAAGGCTGGTCGATGCGCTCCACGCGTTCACGGAGAAACACCAGAGTTTTATCATAACCAAGCACCTGGATACATCTTCGTAGCCGCGAACGGACAGATCAGCACCACCAAACTTGAAGAAGACATCGAAATCTGGCGGGTCACGGACCGCCGCCCATGCCGCCGTCTGGTGGCTCCAGAACCCTAACAAGCCTTTCGAAGCCCTGACCTCCAGTGTATTCAACGCCAACCAACGACCATAACGTCCTGTTGCGGATATGACATGAATAACAGGGGAGGTTTTATGTCAATATGTAGCTCGACATATTTGACCCCGGGCAAAGCATGTCTTATAACGGTGTTGTAACGCATACGCAGCACGCGTAGGCGCATACAGGAAAAACATATATCCTGCCCCGGACCTAAAAAACGCCGAGCTACATATTGACATGTTGTAACAGAGAGCAGGAATGTCATATCCTCAACGGCGAGCAATCCAAAATTAAACCCCGCCAAAGCGGGGCGTTATTTTTGGTGGGCGAGGAGGGAATCGAACCCTCAATCCGTTAGGGAACACGATTTTGAGTCGTGCGCGTATACCAGTTCCGCCACTCGCCCTACAAGCATTAACGGCATAGTCTACAAGGGGTAATTGTACTATACTTTAGGTGGTAATGGCTACGAACACATTCGATCCGCACGGCAATGACGACCTGTCAGCCAAAGACGCCGGACCCGGTTTCGGCGGCGATGATGGTCGCGCCGATAACAACAGCGCGTCGGATGTAATACGCGAAAAACTGAAGAACATATACGCCGAAGAACCCGAAGCCACGCACGAGCTGGAGGAAGCCGCGGCCAAGCCGTCCGGACGCAGCAAGCACCAGCAGTTCATGTACGAGCTGGGGACTTCCGGCAAGGACCTGGCCACCATACAGACCGAGTGGCACAAATATTATGAAAGCCTGCCGGACAGCGATAAACATAAGGTCTGGCGAGAGTTCTACGACAGCCAGTCCGCGCTCACCGAAAAGCCCAAACATGGCCCGGCGCCGGATTCGCCGCATGCCCTGGCCAGGCACAAACATCAGGTAATACAAGGGCACGCCGCAAGGCAGGCTACGGACCAGCGCAGTACCCGGAACATCCAGAAAACCATCCGCGACAAGGTAAGCGCGGGCGGCAAACTGCAGGCCAAGCATCATCTGCAATCCCTGCTGTTCGGCCTGGGAATGGGCATGATAGTCATCTTCATATTCCTGTTCGGCTTCTTCAACGAGGTCTTCATCGCGCCGTTCATACAGCCCAGCCGCACCGAAGCCGCGACGCCTATAATCGTCAGCAATACCAACGTGGCACCGACATCCAGGCCGGAAGTCATAATCCCTAAGATCAACGTCGAGATACCGGTGGATTACTCGCAGACCTCTACCAACGAGGCCGTCATAGAGAACGCTCTGGAGAACGGCGTGGTCCATTACCCGAATACGGCCGTTCCCGGGCAGAAGGGCAATGCGGCGTTTTTCGGCCACAGCAGTAACAACATCTTCAACCAGGGCAAATATAAGTTCGCTTTCGTACTGCTCCATAACCTTGTCAAAGGCGACACTTTTTATCTGACATACAAGAGCAAGGTATACGTCTACAAGGTAATCAGCCGTAAGATAGTCGACCCCAGCCAGGTGGGCGTGCTGGGACCGGTATCCGGACAGACAGCCACGGCCACGCTCATAACCTGCGATCCGCCGGGCACCAGCCTACACCGCCTGGTAGTGGTCGGCAAGCAGATAAGCCCCGACCCGTCCGGCAATTCCAGCGCGGCGAACACGGCCGATACCGGCTCCGGACCTGTGGCACTGCCGGGCAACGGCCCGACGCTGTGGAGCCGGTTCATAAGCACGGCGGTCGGCAAGGGCATAGTCGGCGGCATACTGCTTGCCGCCTGCCTGGTGATACTGCGCTGGTTGAACAGGCCGGTCATCAGATAGACGGACCGGTCACTGGTCAGGCGGCGTCAAAAGAGGAGTCCGGTCCATATCAAAGTGTCCGCCTGGCGCCGGCGACAACGTGTACACGGATTTGAAATCAGGCGTAAATGCCGGTTTGTAACGCGGGCTGGCAGATATGAGTACCTGGCGGTTGGTGTTGTCGTAGTCGAAGATCGTAAGCTTGCCGCCGCTTATATACGTCAGCCGGTCGCCATCCATCCAGCTGGCGTGGCGTTGCGGCTTATCCAGGCGTCTTCACGCTCTTGTAGTGGTACACCTGCTCGTTCTCTATGTCGTACACCGCGAACTCGGCGGCATGTTCGGCCACGATGAACTGCGCGTTATCGGAAAAACTCAGATAGTTGGGGCGTTTGACATGCAGTACCTGGGCCGGAACCGGCGCACTGCCGGGATTGGCCGCCAGCTGGCCTAGCCGGATCCTTTATATATAGACCTTGTTCTGCGGCGACGGCGCCGGCAGTCACATACATGGTCGCCGCTGTATTCCGTAAGGTTCACCAGGTAGCTGCTGCCGGCCGGGAAACTGCGTATGGTCGAGGTCTTCTTGCCGGAACGCAGCTTCAAGCAGTACTTCGCCTTTCTTAGCGCCGTCCGGCGTCACGTAAAGCATGGTGTCATCGCCATATGACTTGTAGGCAAGCACGTGGTCCAGGTAGGGTTTGGGCGGCAGGTCTTCGAGCGATGCCTGGCTCACGCCGGCCGGCAGGAGAGCCGTACAGGTAGTATTGGTCGTATTTCTTGTCGTTCAGGGTCAGCCGCTTCGGATGCAGCGACAGCGCTGAATCCAGGTTGACGGACTTGTGTAGCGTCCGTGCGGTCTATCATTATGAACTCTATCTTGCCGTCATATACGTGCCGGAGCAGTACATGTTTGTTGTCGCCGGCCCATTCGCCCGGCTGCCAGCCTTCAGCTCCCGACGCATTGGTAAGCAAGCCGTCCGGAAGCGTTAGCTTAACAGGGGGCGTGTCCGGATTCTTAAGGTCATAGATATCGAAGCTTCTTATGTCGCCGGGTTTCTGGACCATCAGCCACCGGCGGTCGGGGCTCTGGGTCATGATATGCGTAGCCGAGCTATAGCCCGCGACCTTCTTCGGCGTCAGGACCTTGGGTATGAGGAAGGGGTAATCGAAACTGCTCCACGCTGCCGCCTTCCAGCGCTATGGTCCGCCGCCAGTCGCGGTAGCCGTCGCGCCTGAGGGTCACCTCGTAGACCCCCGCGGGCAGACTGAGGCGGGTGTTGGTCTTGACCGACTTAAGAGCGCCGTTCACGTAAATCTGCGCCGGGTGCGGCTGGCTAGAAAAGAAGAACAGGCCGTTCTGTATGACCTTGCCGTTCTTGTTCAGACCGAAGCCATAGGCCTGGTACAGCAATACGAGAGTCCCGATGACTATGGCCACGCCTACGAGCACGTAGCCGACCATCAGGATTATCGTATGCCGGGACCTTTTTTTTGGATCTAGATAGTCCATGGCGCCTTTAAATAACTTTGCGGGTTTTTAGCATCATCCGTGCATTATAGTATGGATTGACTTGCCATGAATCTCAAGAGGGTTTAAGATGTAATCACGGTAATTTAAATCAAAAACGGCATGAAAAACAAAAGTATCATCGTCATTAACGGCCGCCATTACGATGCCCGCACGGGCAAGCCCTTGCACGGCGAAACCTAAGCGAACCCCATCATCAAGCTGTCCGGCGCACACCCCAAGCCGCATACCGGCCACACATCGGCCAGCTACCGCCCCACCCGGCACATCAGAGCGCATAGGGCCGAGCCCGCCCATACCCTCATGCGCAAAGCGGTGAAGAAGCCCGCACCCAGCGCCAAGCGCCGCATCAAGGTACAGGGCAGTCTAGCCACGGAAGGCGGCCGTGAGCACAGCCGGATAATTTCGCACCGGCAGCCGGAATCATATGCCCGCCATAGCAGAAACCATGCCGTAAAAACAACCCACAGCCGCCTTATCAGCCACTTCTCGCCGGAACTTTTCAGCGTGGACGGCCACACATCGCTGGCGGTGTACGGCTCTGGGCCGGTACACCGCACCGCATCACGCCAGCCCGCTAAGCCTGCCGCCAGCAAACCCACCACCGACGAACTGCTCGATTACGCCGTTCGGCACGCCAATGCGCCCAAGCACCGTGTCGTCAGTCATCGGCGCAGGATCATACGGCACCGCCCCCACGCCAAGCATCACGCCTGAAGGCTTGGCGTATAATATAGGCGATGAAACCAGTCCGCACCCGTTTCGCACCCAGTCCGACCGGCTTCCTGCATATAGGCGGCGTACGTACCGCCTTGTTCAACTACCTATGGGCCAGGAAGAACAAGGGCAGGTCCATACTTCGGCTGGAAGACACGGACCGCGAGCGCTTCATGGCAGAAGGCATAAAGCAGATAGTCGAAAGTCTGGAGTGGCTGGGCCTGGAACCAGACGAGGGCTTTTGGATCAGCGAAGGCAAGCACCGCTCCGTCGGGCATATCCAATCAGAACGCCACAAACAAGGCTTCTACCGAAAACATGCGGATAAACTGCTGGAGCAGGGTCTGGCATACCGGGACTGGACGTCCTCCGAACGCCTAGCAGAACTGCGCGAAGAAGCCCGGAAAGATAAGAAGCCTTTCATATTCCGCAAGTCCATGGCCAGCCTGGATGGCGACGTTAAACAGCCGCATGTCATACGCTTCGATGCCGGCAAGCATGGCAAGGCGCCCGTGTCTGTGGACGACGCCGTGCGCGGTAATCTGCAAGTGGACGGTTCCGGCATCGATGACTTCGTCATCATCAAATCCGACGGATTCCCGACCTATAACTTCGCGAACGTGGTGGATGACCATGACATGGGCATAACCCACGTCATGCGCGGCGAGGAAATCATTCCATCCACGCCAAAGCACCTGCTGCTGTACCAGGCGCTGGATTTTGAAGCGCCGGTATTCGCGCACCTTCCGGTCATCAACGGCTCCGACGGCAAGAAGCTGTCCAAACGAACGGGGGATACCAACGCCCTGAACTACCGGGACAAGGGCTACCCGCCGGAAGCCTTGCTCAACTTCCTGGCCCTGCTGGGCTGGAACGACGGCACCGAGCAGGAGATATACGGCATTGAAGAGATGGCCAGAAAGTTCGACCTTAAGGATATCAACGCCAGTCCGGCGGTCTTCGACCCTAAACGTCTGGACTGGGTAAGCGGCTACTGGATACGCGAGAAAATCGGCCTGGACGACCTATACGCGACGTTCAAAGGATTTCTGGCCGGATGCTGCGGCCAGCCACGACGACGGTTATAAGAAACACGTGCTGGGCGTAGTCCGCGAACGCCTGAAAGTATTTCGCGGAACTGCCAGAGCTTACGGAATTCTTCTTCAAAGACCTGCCGGTGGACCCGGAACTGATTTCCGGCCACAAACAGCTCAAGAAACTGGGCAAGGACGAGCTCAGGGACCTGCTCGAACAGGCCCGGACATCCCTGGCAGACAGCAATTTCTCCGTCAAGGATCTAACCGAACGCCTGAACGGCCTGCTGGAATCGACCGGCCGGAAGCCGGCGGTACTGTTCAGTCTTATAAGGATAGCCACCACCCAGGCGCCGGCCAGCCCCGGCCTGGCGGACACCCTGGCCGTACTCGGCAAGGAGCGCAGCCTTAAGCGCCTGCGGACCCAATTGGACTCCTTGCAGTAAGCTGGTCTAAAACCTTAAGCGTTGATACAATATAAATCATGGATTCCGACCCAAAGCCGGCCGGCAAAAAAGAAAACGAAGCCTTCCGCACGCCAGAAGAAGTCGCCGCCGACGACAAACCATCAACCCCGCAAAAGACCGTGGAGGTCGAATCTGCTACGCCCGATAATCATAAAAAAGTATGGAAGGAAAGAATGACGCTACATTGGCCTCCAGGGAAGAAAGAATACATAACGGCCCTGGTCGTGCTGCTGCTCATCGGCGGCGGCATAGTCGCCTGGGCGCTTACCCACCAGACGCCGGCCACCATCAAACCCATACCCAAGGTCACGCCCAAGACTAAGACCGTGCCGTCCACGCTTACCGGCCTGCCGGTGGACCCCATCGTCAACAAGCGGACGGTCACCGGCGTCATGATAGAGAACACTCCGTGGGCGCGGCCGCAAGCCGGCCTGAGCAACGCCGGCGTGGTGTTCGAAGCCATCGCCGAAGGCGGTATCACGCGCTTCCTGGCCCTTTACCAGGACACCGCGCCGAAGAACGTGGGGCCCATCCGCAGTTCACGCGGCCATACTTCCTGAAATGGAACCTTGGGTTCGACGCCGGCTATGCGCACGTGGGCGGCAGTCCGGAAGCCCTGGCCGACATAAGGGCCTGGCACGTCCGCGACCTGGACCAGTTCGGCGCGCCCGGCTCCTATCATAGGGTTGCCAGCCGCGCGGCGCCGCATAACGTCTACACGTCCATACACACGCTCAACCAGCTGGAGGTCCAAAGAGGCTACAAAACCAGCAAGTACACCGGGTTCGCCCGCAAGAAGAAGGCGACTAAGCACCGGCCCAAGCCCAAGGCCGCCAGCATCAGGTTCAACATATCCGGCCCCGACTACAACGTGCATTACAGTTATAACGCCAAAACCAATTCGTACTGGCGCGACGAAGGCGGCGCCAAGCACATAGACGCCAACAACAAGAAGCATATACGCCCGACAGTGGTCATAGCGCTCATCATGACTTACAGTCTGGAAGCCGGACGGCTACCATTCGTCCTACAGCACCATCGGCGACGGCCCCGCCTACATATTCCAAGACGGCGGCGTGATAAAGGGCAAGTGGTATAAGAAGAGCAAGACCAGACAATTCGTCTTCAAGAGTAAATCCGGCAAGATCATCAAGCTCAATCCCGGCTACACATGGTTGACCGCCTTATCGGGTAAGGACCGCGTCAGCTATAAGCCCTAAGCGAACATGGATAACCTGCAGAAACTCCGCCGCCGGGCACACATGTACCTATCCGGCCTGCTCCTACTGGAGAACGCCCTTGTCTTAGGCGCCGGCTGGGCCTTGTACAGGTACGGCGGTCTGGCCGCGGTGCCCACTTTGCTCATCACCCTGTTCATAGGCACCGTGATAACTTTCATCATCAGCCATATGGCCGTCAGTTTCCTGACCGAGCCTTTGAAAGCCCTGTGGCAGGCCATACTCCACCTTAGCCCTACCGAACAAGGCATAGCGGCGCCGAAGGTCGAATCGCTGAAGTTCGGGCGCGAGCTTGTAGCCGGCCTTTGCGCCCAGATATACCAGCTGGCCAGCGTAGCTGACAGCGCCGTCGCAGAAGCCACCAAACAGGCCGGCGACCTTTCAGGCACAACTTCATAGCCCAGAACCTGCCTCTGCCCTTGATAATGCTCGACGAGTCCGAAACCATAAAGTTCGCCAACGAAGCAGCCGCACAGTACGTAGGCATGAAGGCGGCCGACATGGCAGGCAAGAACGTCTACATGGTGCTGGACATGTCGTTCCCAAGCGCGGACACCTTCGACACATGGCTGAAGACGGCCAAAACAAAGAACGCGACCGCTTCCATGAGCTGGGAAAGGGTACGCCTGAACGTACGCGACAACCACCCCGTTCGGCTGTTCGACCTGGCCGCCTATTATAACCGCGGCAATGCCGAAAGCAATGCCACCATGCTGGTGCTATTCGACCACACCAAGGAGTACTCGCAGGACGAGCAGGCCGTGAGCTTCATAGCTCTCAGCGTCCATGAACTGCGCACGCCGCTCACGCTTCTGCGCGGCTACATGGAGGTATTCGAGGACGAGATAGGCAGCAAGCTGGACGATCCCGAACTGCAAAGTTTCATGCTGAAGATGCGCTCTCAGGCCGAACAGCTGACCGACTTCGTCAGCAACATCCTGAACGTGGCGCGCGTCGACGATGACCAGCTGGAGCTGTCACCTGCAATCCGAGGATTGGGCTGCGGTCCTTAAGAGCGGCGTCGAAACCATGAGCCTGCGTGCCAAGGTACGGCAGATCACCTTGAACTGCCGCATAGCCGAGAACCTGCCCCCGGTAGCCGTGGACCAGATAAGCATCCGCGAAGTCATCAGCAACCTGATAGACAACGCCATCAAGTACAGCGGCAACAGCAAGTCCATAGACATAACCACCCAACTGAACAAGGACGGGCTCATAGAGACCACCATACAGGACTACGGCCTGGGCATTCCCAGCAGTATAATGCCCAACCTGTTCACCAAGTTCTACCGCGACCACCGCAACCGCGCCCAGATCGGCGGTACCGGGCTGGGCCTGTACCTGTCCAAGGCCATAATCGACGCCCATGGCGGAACATATGGGTCCGCAGCAAGGAAGGCCAGGGCTCTACCTTCGGCTTCACGCTGATGCCGTACGACAAGCTCGAGCGAAGCCAAGAAGCAGGGCGGCGACCAGGGAATCACCAGAAGCGCCCACGGCTGGATAAAGAACCACTCCCTGTACAGAAGATAGGACTGTTATAATAAACGCTATGGCCGATCGAACCACCCCGCCCGAACCATCTTCCCCAGCCTCTGCCGCCCAGCCGGGCGCAAAGTGCTCTGCATAGAGGATGAACGTTTCATAAGCGAGCTGTATACGCGCGTCCTGACCAAGGCCGGCTACCATGTGGATACCATCGTCGACGGCAAAGAGGCCCTGGCGCGCAGCCGAAAAGAACGAATACGACATCATCCTGCTGGACCTTATGCTGCCCAACCTGTCGGGCATCGATATACTGCGCGCGCTCAAGGACCCGTCACGCCAGCCACCGCATCAAAGCCAAGATCATCGTCACCACCAACCTGGAACAGCGCGAAGACGTCCGGGCCGACATCGAAAAACAGGCCGACGGCTACGTAGTGAAGGCCGAGCTGACGCCCCACGAACTGGTCGACCTGCTCAACAGCATCCGCTAATCATAAGCTTGACGGCAGGTGTATAATGATAATCAGGAAGGCATACCACGGTCCCTGCTTTACCTCTTAACCCAAGCGATCAGTTTCCGGTCTTAGGGCCTTACTCCGAACGGTAGAAACGCTTCGAACCCAGGAAGCTCCAACCACTAAAACCCGTTTACTGGCCTCTGTCAGTTATTTTGTTATTACTTTTACTTTAGTGAGGAGCTTGGGATATGAAAACTTCCATATTGAACGAAAACGACGTGCAGATCGCTTCGGTGCGGTTCTGCCACGACTCTAACGAGGTACGGTTCGAAAGCTACCCGCGGCGCATCATCTACCGCGGCCGCGAATACGTACTGGCTTAAATAAAAACATGAAAAATCAGGAGAAAGAACTATGCAAGACGATTCTAAAACTATGGCCGCGGGCGACGGCGTGTCAGTCCACAGTGGTTTTCCCAACCCGGCCGCGGACGCAGGGCAGGGATACGGCTTAGCGCTCGACTTCAACAAACTGCTGGTGCGCCATCCGTCCAGCACCTACCTGTTCCGCGTGGCGGGACACCACTGGGCGCCGCAGGGCCTGTACGACGGCGACGTGGCCGTGATCGACCGCGCCCTGCAGGCAGGGCCGGGCGACCTGCTGGTGGCCTGGCAGGACGGGTCATCGCGCCTGTGCCGCCAGGCCGAGCTGGCGCCCGAAGACAAGCCCTGGGGCGTGGTCACGGCCGTCATCCACCAGTACCGCAGGCCATGAGCACCATCTTCGCCCTGATAGACTGCAACAACTTCTTCGTCAGCTGCGAGCGGCTGTTCCGGCCGGACCTGGAAGGCCGGCCGGTAGTGGTCCTGAGCAGTAACGACGGCTGCGCGGTGTCGCGCTCGGCCGAAGCCAAAGGCCTTGGCATCCCCATGGGCGCGCCGGCCTTCAAATACCGCCAGCTGTTCGAAAGGGAAGGCGTGGTCAGCTTCAGCGCCAACTTTGAGCTCTACGGCGACATCAGCCGGCGCATAACGCACCTGCTCACGGGCATCACGCCGCGCACGGAAGTCTATTCGGTGGACGAATCGTTCCTGGACCTAAGCAGGCTACGGGTCAGCGACTACACCCGGTGGGGCAAGGAAGTGCGCGCCCGGCTCCTGCAAGAAGTGGGCATACCGGTATCCATAGGCATAGCCGGCACCAAGACGCTCGCCAAACTGGCCAACAGCCGCGCCAAACGGGACGAAGCTCTAGGCGGCGTGCTGGACCTTATGAGCCTGCCGCGTGAAACCCGCGGCTCTCATCTTACAAGATACCCCTGTAAAAAGCATCTGGGGCGTAGGCTGGCGGCTGGCGCCCAAGCTCCAGGCCGAAGGCATATATAACGCTTGGACCTGTCGTTGACGGACCCGCGCCTCGCGGGCCGGCTCATGGGCGTCCATGGCCGCCAGCTGGTCGCCGAGCTGAACGGCCAGGCCTGCCATCCGCTGGAACCTTACGGCCGCGTCCGGCAGACGGTCATGAAGGGCCGGATGTTCGGCGAAGATACCAACCGCTTCGACGTCATAGAGGCCGCCATCGCCAGCATGACGGCCCGCGCGGCCCTGGTACTGCGCCGCGACGGCCTGGCGGCACATAGCGCATCCTTAAGCCTTAGCACGGACCGCCACAAGCCCGGCTACCGCCGCCAGCAGTATAGCCGTACGCTTCAGCGTACCCACGGCCGACACCGGCCTCATATCTTCGGAACTCATAAAGGCCGCGCGGGGCGGATTCAACCCCAACGCCAGATATCACCGCGCCAACGTACTCCTATACGACCTGGTGCCGGATCACACCTTCCAGGCCGATTTATGGGGCGAAACCGACCCTAAGGCCTCCAGGCCGCCCAGGACCGTTTGCAGGCCCTGGACAGTATCAACGACCGCTATGGCAAGCGCACCCTCCGCTACGCCGCGGAAGACCTCAGCCAGGCCTGGCATCCCCGCCAGCGCCTCCGCAGCCCCAGATACACCACGGAGTGGGATGAACTGCCCACAATAGATGCCGATTAGTGATAATGGTGACCCCGGCGGGATTCGAACCCGCGATCTTCTGGATGAGAACCAGATATCCTGGACCACTAGACGACGGGGCCAAACGACGGCTGGATAGCAGGCCGGATTATCTTATCACATCTGTTAGGGGCAGTCTACCGGGCCAAAAAGCTTAAGCGTATATGCAAATTTTTGCTACACTGAAGAACAGTAAACGTTATGGGCATTTCGACCACGATTTTCGTTAGTGTGGGCCTGACGAGCGGGAGCCCGTCATGAAATTGTTCAAGCGCGGCAAAAAAACCGGCGATAAGTCCGGATTACCCGCCGACCTTCGCGACAACAACCAGAAGTTCCGGGTCATCATCAACAGCATCGATGACGGCGTGGTCATGATCGACGACCAAGCAGACCATCCAGCTGATAAACCCCAGCGCCGCCACCATGTGCGGCTGGTCGGATGAAGAAGCTACCGGGCATCAACGTACAAAACGTCGTCAGGATAGTCGACGACAAAGGCACGGTACTGAGCCAGGACGCCAATCCTTTCAATCATATCTTCAAGGCCAGCCAGACCCTCGCTACAACAACGCCTTCCTGATGAATCGCGAGAATAAACAGATGGCGGTCACCATGAGCATTTCGCCATTCCTAGACAGGGAACGGCGCGTCAGGGCCGCCGTGGCCGTGATCAGGAACGTCAGCAAGGAAAGGGCCGAGGAAAAGCAGAGGGCCGACTTCATCAGCACCGCCAGCCATGAGATGCGTACACCGGTCGCCGCCATAGAGGGCTACCTGGCCCTGGCGCTCAACGACAAGGTTTCTACCATAGACAGCCGGGCCAGGGGTTACCTGGAAAAGGCCCACGCCTCCACCCAAAGCCTGGGCAAATTGTTCCAGGACCTGCTTACCAGTGCCAAGGCCGAGGACGGCCGGCTCTCCAGCCATCCGGTCGTCGTGGAGCTGGGCGAATTCATGGAGAAGCTAGCCGGCGACCTAAGGCTAGTGGCAGAAAAGAAAGGCCTGTTCGTGGAACTGGATACCGGTAGCAACACGACCATCAACGCTACCAAGGACACCGCCGCCGGCGACCGTGTCGTCAGGCCCCTGTACTACGTATATGCCGACCCTGACCGGCTAAGGGAAGTCATAACTAACCTGTTCGATAACGCCGTCAAATATACGCCGGAGGGCAAGATAACTCTGGGTGTCACCGGCAACGACCAGGTAGCGCAATGCTATGTGAAAGACACCGGGCCCGGCATTCCGGCCGATGACCTGCCGCACTTGTTCCAGAAGTTCTATCGCGTGGATAACTCCGCTACCCGAACCATCGGCGGCACCGGCCTGGGCCTGTTCATATGCCGCAAGATAATCGAGCTATACGGCGGACGTATATGGGCCGAGAGCGAACTGGGCAAGGGGAGCAGTTTTTACATAAACCTGCCGCGCCTGGACACCAAGCGGGCTACCAAACTGCAGGCCGCCGAGACCTCCGATACTACTGTGGCGCCTACAGCCCCGGCCCCGACTTCATCAACCAGCCCTACCGGTGGCTTCACCTTAAGGATTCACGTGGTACAATGAACATGATAAAACATAAGCGCGACGACACAAGGATACCGACCCCATGGCAAAGCTATTGCTAGTCGAAGACGACAATAATCTGCGTGAGATTTACGAGGCGCGTCTACAGGCAGAGGGCTACAAGATAGTATCTGCCAAGGACGGCGAAGAGGCTTTGGTAGTAGCCAAGGCCGAAAAACCGGACCTGGTTATAGCCGACGTCATGATGCCGAAGATCAGCGGCTTCGAGATGCTCGACATACTCCGCAACACGGATGAACTCAAAGGCGTGAAGGTCATTATGCTAACTGCTCTGGGGCAGAGCGAAGACCAGAAGCGGGCAAGCAAGCTCGGCGCCGACCGCTACCTCGTAAAATCACAGGTGACGCTCGAAGACATAGTAAGGGCGGCCCATGAGTTCTTAGGCGACCAGGAGGAGCCTGGCGAGGACGCGTCAGCGGCCACGCCGGCCCCGGCAGAACCCGCCCAGAGTCCGGCATCTACCGCCGCTCCGGCAGAACCTGCACCTGCACCCGCTCCAGCTCCAGCTCCAGCTCCAGCTCCAGCTCCGACCCCTGAGCCTAAGGCCGCGCCCGACTCGAAACCGAAGAATGACCCCGCCGCAAGCAAAGATGCCGCCGAGCCGGCAGCCCAGGAAGAAGCGGATGTTGAAGCCAAGATAGAAGATTTCGTGGCCGGTGCCACGAGCAACCCTTCGCCTCCAGCGCAAACCGCCCAACCCGCCCACAGCCACACCCGCCCCGGCGCCGGCCGGCAGCGACACCTGACAATAACAAAGCCGCAGACGATAAACTGATGGCCGATGCCGTGGAACAATTATCCGCCAGCGCTAACGGCCAGGAATCCCAGCCGTCGTCAGCACCCAAGATGACCATACCCGTGAACGTAGCCGCGGACGACAAAGAGGACAGCGGCAAGACGGACATGCCGACAAAGCCGGCCCTGGCTGAGCCGCAGGCTAAAGATACGGATGAGAGTTCCGGCAGTAAGAGAGTCATAAAACCGTTGACGACAACAAACCCAAGAAAGACATCAACCAACTGCTGGCCGAAGAAGAAGCCAAAGAGACGGGAACCGCCCCGGTCGGCTCCCGTGGAAGACAAGCCGTCCGGAGCCCCCATGGCTCCCCCCAGCCAGACAGATGGCGGCGGCCCTTCGCCCGGCCCGTCCGACCCCAGTAGCATAGCCCTTTAGCTATACGTACTGATAGTATATCGCTATGCGTATCAATAGATTCGTGGCCCACGCTACAGACTTGAGTCGCCGCGGAGCAGACAAGGCCATAGCCGAAGGGCGTGTCACCATCAACAGCAAGCAGGCTTCCCCCGGCTCGGACGTCGATGCATCTGACATCGTGATGCTGGACGGCAAGATCCTGGACCTGCCAGCGGAAGCCATCACCATAATGCTCAACAAACCGGGCGGCTACGTATGCTCGCGGGCAGGACAGGGCAGTAGGACGGTCTACGACCTATTGCCGGCGGCACTGCACAGACTCAACCCCGTCGGGCGGCTGGACAAGGATTCGTCCGGGCTTCTGCTCATGACCGATGACGGCTACCTGGCCAACCGTCTGGCACATCCGCGCTACACCAAAGAAAAGGTTTACGAAATCAGTCTTGACAAGCCGCTGGCGCCAGAAGACGCAACCCGGATAGGACGGGGTGTGGAGCTTGAAGACGGTATCAGCAAATTGCGAATCAAAAACGTCCGGGGCAAAAATCTCACGGCCACCATGAGCGAAGGCCGCAACCGCCAGATTCGCCGCACCTTCGCCGCATTAGGCTACGACGTCGTCAGGCTTCGCCGCATAGCTTTCGGCAAGTACGGACTGGGTAGCCTGCAAGAAGGCCGTTATAATAAGGTCGATGGCAAGTAAAGCACCCATAGTCGCGATAGTCGGACGGGCTAACGTAGGCAAGTCCAGTCTGTTCAACGCGGTCTTGGATCGGCGCGAGGCCATCGTGGCGCGCGAGGCCGGCACCACGCGCGACAGCATCAGCGCCCGGGCCAGCCACAAGGGCAGGGACTTCTGGCTGGTCGATACCGCCGGCATCAAGGACCCGGAGGACGAGTTCGAATTCACCATACAGGAGCAGGTAGCCCAGGCCGCCGACAGCGCTGACGTCATCTGGGTTGTGGTAGAGGCCGACATACCGGTGACCGAAGAAGACCGCCGGGTAGCCAAGATGGCGCTCAAGTCCAAAAAACCGGTTTTCCTTATCATCAATAAGACGGACAAGGCCAAGGGGCATGACCTGGACAGGTTCAACCGCCTGGGCGTCAAGACCATGGTGCGCACCAGCGTCACGCAGGGTAGGGGCATGGACCGCCTGCTCAATGAGCTAGCCGACGTCATACCGCCGGCAAAGATCAGCGTGGACGACGACCGGCTGCGCGTTGCCATAGTCGGCCGCCCCAACGCCGGCAAGTCACAGCTGTTCAACGCCCTGGCTAAAAAACAGCAGGCCGTCGTCGCTCCGCGCGCCGGCACCACCCGCGACGTCAACCGCACCGTAGTCAAGTATAAGAACCGCGAGGTGGAACTGCTCGACACCGCCGGCATTCGCCGCAGCGGCAAGATCGGCACGGGCATAGAGCGTTTCAGCGTCATCAGGGCGTTAGCCGCCATAGAGGAGGCGGACGTCTGCCTTTTGCTGATGGACGTAGGCGAGACGGGCGCGCACCTGGACCAGAAGATCGCCGGCATGGTCAAAGATGCCGGCAAGGGCCTGGTACTCGTGGTCAGCAAATGGGACATCGCCGAAGACAAGGATGCCTTCACGCGCGACGACATAGCTGCCCGGCTGACCCGCGAATTCGATTTCGTACCTTGGGCGCCGCTCATCTTTACCAGCGCCGTCAGCGGCCAGAACGTCACCAAGCTGTTCGACCTGGCATCAGACATAGATAAGAACCGCGGCCTGCGCATACCCACGCCCGAGCTCAATAAATGGCTAAGGCAGGCTGTCGACGAACATCCGCCAGCCGGACTTAAAAACCGCCAGCCTAAACTGAACTACATGGTCCAAGAAACCGACAACACTAGCGCCGTGGCTTTCAAGATATTCGCCAGTCAGAGCAAATACGTGCACTGGAGCTACCGCCGCTACCTGGAAAAACGCCTGCGCGAAGCTTACGGCTTCGAAGGTACGCCCGTCCAACTCTGGTTCATCGAGAAACACAAAGCCCACAGGCACGGCGCCAGCCCCACCAAAGACGGAACAAAAACGGATAAGTAATGCTTGAAGTCTGGCAGCTTGTCACTTACGGGATAGTCGGATTCTTCGCGGCCATACTGAGCGGTATCGCCGGCGGTGGTGGTGGCTTCATCATGACGCCCTTGCTCATACTGCTGGGCTTGTCACCGGCCCAAGCCGTCTCCACCGGCAAATTCAACGGCCTGGCGGTTACCGTAGGCTCCTTGTCCGGACTGCGCGGCTACGAAGGCAGGGTATCCAAACTCAGGATAGCGGCTATCATGGCCCTGGCGTTCGCAGTCGGCTTGACGGCGCCTTTCATCATCAAATCCTTTGAGAGCCGCTCATACAGGATAGCCTTGGGTATAATCCTCCTGCTAATGATACCTGTGATGCTAAGCCGGAAGTTCGGCGTAAAACCGCGCCAGCCATCAGCCATCAAGAAGACGTTCGGCGGCATCCTGCTGACGATAAGCCTGTTCTTGCAGGGTATATTCAGCGGCGGGCTAGGCTCGTTGGTTAGCATCGTGCTGATGGGCATGTTGGGCTTGAACGCCCGAGAGGCCAACATCACCAAGCGCTGGTCCCAGCTGGTGCTTAACACGACCATTATCTTCGGCGTCCTGGGCGCCGGCCTGATCGTCTGGCAGGTGGTGGCCGTAGCCATATTCGCCGGCGGCGCCGGCAGCTACATAGGCGGCCGTCTGGCAATCAAAAAAGGCGACGCCTTCATAGTGAATGTTATGCTTATACTGATACTCGTATCAGGCTTGGCATTAATAATAGGAGCTTAAGCGTTGGCATTATTCCAAAGACGGCCTCAGACCAGCGACCCGGTCAATTACGTAACGGTCGGGCTGAATAAGACCGTCCTGCTGGTAGGACTGGGCAACCCGGGCAAGAAATACGAACTGACGCGCCACAACGCCGGGTTCATATGTATAGACGAATTCGTCGACAAGACCGAGGAAATGGATAAGTGGATAGAGAAGAAGGACCTGAAGTGCCTGCTTAGCACCGGCCGGATGGGCGAGAACCGCGTCATCGCCATCAAGCCTACCACATATATGAACCTGAGCGGCGAGGCAGTGCAGGCTGTCATGAATTTCTATAAGATTCCTGTCGACAACGTCGCCGTCATCCACGATGAACTGGACATAGACTTCGGTCAGATCCGCCTACGCCGCGGCGGCTCCAGCGCCGGTCATAACGGTATAAAGTCACTTGCACAGCATATCGGCGAAGATTATTCACGGATCCGCATAGGCGTAGGGCCCAAAAAGCCCGCCGCCATCGCCAGCGAGGACTTCGTCCTGCAAAAGTTCCCGAAGGACAGCTGGAACAATTACCAAACATGAAACGGGAAGTCCTGGCCATATTGAATGAATATCTCTACGGCACGGAACTGCCGCACGACACGCGCAGTTTCTTGGTCTGAAACTTAAAAGGCCAACGAGAGGGGGTGGGCACCGCTCGTTGGCCTGTTCATGGGCTTGAATCTTGTTCAAGCCCCGGATACACCCTTCAACCCACCCCGGCGAAACATCAATGCCGATACTAGTAAAGGCAAGTGTCAGCCCGGAAGCTACCATTTAGGCTCGCTTTGATCGGGGATCCCTAAGCGATTCCGAAAAACCGCAGAGAAACCTAGTTAAAGGGGTTAGTTTGTTTTAGAGCGCGCCGGACTGGACGCCCGGCATGCAAGTAATCAAGTGGAGGGTAACAACTTGGCTCATGCCGCTCTAAAACAATCTAACGATTGCTCCGGCTTAAACTGAGATTAAATAATTATTAATTATTTTCACCTACGCAAGCCGAAGCCATTAGAATGGGGGTAAAAGGTACGAGAATCCGCTATATGCGGACTCATAGTTTGCTATTTTAGCAAATTCGTGGCTTTGTGTCAATACTTTAAAACATTTTTCTATGATAATCAAGAAGCTTATGGTTGAGGACTCGGATTACCCGGTAAGGCTAAGGAATATACACAAACCACCGGGTATCTTATATCGAGCCGGCGCGCCCCTGGGCGAATTGCTTAAGCGTCCGGCCGTGGCCATAGTCGGCACACGCAAGATAACACCTTACGGCAAGCAGGTTACCAGGGAGTTCGCCGCCTACTTGGCGCAGCAGGGAATAGTCATAATCAGCGGGCTGGCCCTGGGATTGGACGCCTTGGCGCACAAGATCACGCTGGAGTACGGCGGCCTGGCCATCGCCGTCCTGCCGGGGCCGTTGGAAAGGATAGTTCCAGCCACCAACCGCCGCCTGGCCCAGCAGATACTGGATAACGGCGGCGCTCTGGTCAGCGAGTATCCTGGCGGCGAAACAATCAAACGCCATTACTTCATAGTCCGCAACCGCATAGTTTCCGCCCTGGCCGATGCGGTACTCATACCCGAGGCCGGCCACAAGAGCGGCGCTATGCACACCGCCCGCTACGCGCTAGAGCAAAATAAGAATGTATTAGTCGTACCGGGAAATATATACTCCCCAGGGTCCGCTGGCATCAATCAGCTTATAAAGACTTCCGGCGCGGGCGCGGTCACCGAGCCGGTAGACGTCCTTGACGCCATGGGGCTCAGGCGCCGTGATGCCAAGCCCCAAGTAATCAAGGGCTCTAACGCCCAAGAGCAAACCCTGCTGGACCTGATGCTCGGCGGCGAAAGCGACGGCCACAAGCTGTTTGAAAAGAGCGGCCTGGAAATCAGTCTGTTCAACCAGACCATCACCATGCTGGAAATCAACGGTCTTATCCGCTCCTTAGGCGCCAATCATTGGTCCATCGTCTGATGTTGCGGATATGACATTCCCGCCCTCTGTTACAACATGTCAACATGTAGCTCGACGTTTTTGACCCTCAGAGAGACATGTATGCCTAGCCTCGCATCCGCATTCTCCGTATGCCTAACCATAGGTATGCTAAGGATATGTTTAATGGATGATGAAAAGAGGGTCCTATAGATACCTGCTTAGTCCTACCTTAAGTGCCATTTGGCGCTAAGGCCCCAAAGCCAGCGCTTAAACCACCCAGCCAGCGCTTAAACCACCCGGACCCCGTGCTACCTTCCCCTTAAACAAAACCGCTAACAAGTCGCAAGGTACGCTTACTATGCACCTTGCTCCTAACCCTAAAAACGTCGAGCTACATGTTGACATGTTGTAACAGAGGGCGGGAATGTCATATCTGCAACATCCCAGAAGGACAGTGATAAACTTAAATTATGAAGCTTATGATTTTCATCGGCATCACCGTCTTAGGAACCGCAGGGGGCTGGCTGGGAGCCGCGCTGAGCCACGGCAACTGGTTCAGCGCCTGGAGCATACTGCTGGGCGCCGTCGGCTCGTTAGCTGGCGTCTGGGCCGGATTCAAAGCCGGTCAGAACCTGGGATTGTAGCCCTTTCTTATATATATGTTGCACTAAGGGAGCATTGCGCTTAGTATAGGGGCTTATGCCAAAGAACTTAGTAATAGTCGAAAGTCCGGCAAAAGCAAAGACCATAGAGCGATTCCTGGGCAAGGACTACGAGGTTAAGAGCAGTTTCGGCCACATTCGCGACCTACCCAAGAAGGGACTGAACATCGACATTGAGCACGGCTTCAATCCCAATTACGAGATAACGGCGGATAAGAAGAAGGTGGTATCGGAACTCCGAACGGCCGCGAAGGGCCGCGAAGTATGGCTGGCCAGCGATGAGGACCGCGAAGGCGAGGCCATAGCCTGGCACCTTACCCAGGCCCTCAAGCTGGATCCGGAGAAGGCTAAGCGTATCGTCTTCCACGAGATTACCAAATCAGCCATCGAAGCCGCCATCAAGAACCCGCGCAGAGTCGACCAGAAGCTGGTAGACGCCCAGCAGGCCCGGCGCGTGCTGGACCGACTGGTGGGCTACGAACTATCGCCGGTTCTCTGGAAAAAAGTGCGTACCGGTCTGAGCGCCGGGCGCGTACAGTCGGTGGCCGTCCGCCTGATAGTTGAGCGCGAGCGCGAAATCAAGGATTTCCAGACCGAAAGCTCGTTCAAGGTAACAGGGGTTTTCCTGGCCAGCGGCGACGACAAAGAAATCCTGGCCGAGCTGGACTCCAAGCTGACCAATGAAAAGACCGCCGGCACCTGGCTCGATAAAGCCAAGGGTGCGGACTTCAAAGTCACAGGAGTGGAACAGAAGCCCGGCACCCGCAACCCGGGAGCGCCGTTTACCACCAGCACCCTGCAGCAGGAAGCCGCCCGGCGCTTAGGCTACAGTGTGCGCCAGACTATGACCCTGGCCCAGCGCCTGTACGAAGCCGGCCACATCACCTATATGCGTACCGACAGCACTACGCTTTCCGGCCAGGCCATCGCCGGCGCCGGCGATTATATAAAGAAAGAATACGGCGCCGAATATCATCAGGTTAGGCAGTATAAGACAAAGAATCAGAGCGCCCAGGAGGCCCACGAAGCCATACGGCCGACACACTTCGCCAAGACCGACGCCGGCGGCGACAGCCAGCAGAAGAAGCTCTACCAATTGATATGGCAAAGAACCCTGGCATCCCAGATGAGCCCCGCCAAACTGGAACGCACAGAAGTCGCTATAAGCGTCTCCACCCAGCCCGAAAAATTCATCGCCAAGGGCGAGATCCTGGAGTTCGACGGCTTCATGAAAGTCTACGGCGGCACCAAGGACGACGTCATCCTGCCGGACCTCAAGACCGGGCAGGAGCTGGACGCCAAAGCAATAACTGCCGCCGAGACGTTCAGCCGCGCGCCAGCCCGCTATACCGAGGCCGCCCTGGTCAAGAAGCTGGAGGAACTCGGCATTGGACGCCCCAGCACCTACGCCCCCACCATCCACACCATCCAGGTCCGCGGCTACGTCGAGAAGAAAGACCTGGAAGGCACCGCGCGCGAAATCACTCAGATCAAGCTGGAGCAGGGCACGATCACCACCGATAAGACAGAGGTGATAACGGGGGCGGACAAGGGCAAGCTGTTACCAACCGGCATAGCTGACGTCGTGACCGACTTCCTGGTCAAATATTTCCCGTCCATCGTCGATTATGACTTCACAAAGAAGGTAGAGGACGACTTCGACAATATAGCAGACGGCGGGCAGGCGTGGGAGAAGATGATCGATACGTTTTATAAGGACTTCCACCCTCTGGTGGAGAAATCCAGCGAAATCTCGCGCCAGGAGGTCGCACAGGCCAGGGAACTCGGCAAGGATCCGGCCAGCGGCGAGCCCATTGTGGCCCGTTATGGACGATACGGCCCCATGCTTCAGAAAGGCAGTGCCGAAGACAAGGACAAGAAACCGGCCTTCGCGCCGCTACCGGAAGGCGCCACCTTAGATACGGTCACCTTGGAGCAGGCGCTGGAGATGCTCAAACTGCCCCGCACGGTTGGCAAAACCGAAGACGGCAAAGAAATCAAAGCCAATATCGGCCGGTTCGGCCCCTATATACAGGTAGATAAGACTTTCGTGTCGATCAAGCCGCTCGACCCCCGTAACATAACCGAGGATGAGGCGCGCCAGCTATACAGGGAAAAGCTGGCCAAGGACGCCGCTAAGAACATCAAGCAGTTCGATAGCGGCTTAAAGGTCCTGGACGGGCCTTACGGGCCTTACGTGACGGACGGCAAGAAGAACGCCCGCATCGGCAAGGAACAGGACCCAGCGGCCCTGACCGAAGAAGAAGCCAAGGCCTTGCTAGCAGCCGCGCCCGACAAAAAACGCGGTTTCCGGCGCCGTAAGGCCACCTCTAAAGCCAAGAAGTAGCAACCTCGTAAAGGTTGTGGATAAATAATATTTTTACAACATGTAGTATGCACAAATGTCATCATTATTGTGCTAGAATGAAATATAACCAGATAGGTGTTGACTTTTAAAATTATTAGTTTTATAATAGCTACTAATTATTAAATCGACTGATTGAGGAAAGCATGCCCCAGACCACAGCCATACAGACTGAACAGCTCGTAAGCGACATTCTGGCTACGATTGACCGCGAAAGGGAACGAGAGATCGTTGCCCGCCGGTTCGGCCTGTTTGACCGCAAGGAAACGCTGGAGCAAATCGGCGAGATGCTGGGCATCACCCGCGAACGCGTCCGCCAGCTCGAAAAGTCCGTGGTTACCAAGCTCCGCTCCACAGCAGAGCAGGGGGGCTTACCGCATGTAGTTGATTTCGAATCCAAACTACTGGAATTCCTGAACGCCAACGGCCAAGCCGCCCGTATAAGCGCCGTCACCGACAAACTAGCCGGCAGCAAGGACCGCGAGGAGCAGGCCAGGGTAGCTTTCTTAAGCCAGCTCTGCCCCAAGGTAGCCGTAGTCACGGAGGACGATAACTTCTACTACAGCGTAGGCGTTAAGGAAGTCCGCGACGAAAAGGCCCTGAAAGCCCGCGTCAACGAACTTATAGACACTATCAAGAAGCTGGGCGAGCCCAAACCCATCGGCGACATCGCCAAGGCTGCCGGCATGGACGACCCCAAACAGACCGAAGCACTGGCCAGCATTTCCAAGAAGCTGGCGACCCTTAACGGTCGCTGGGGCCTGATCAAATGGCCTATGGTCAACCCCAAGAACATCCGCGACAAGATCTACGTCATCCTCAAAGAAAACGGCAAGCACATGCACTTCAACGAAATCGCCAAGTCCATCAAGGACAGCGACTTCAAACGCAAGGACGTCACCACCCAGGCCATCCACAACGAGCTTATAAAAGACAAACGCTTCGTACTGGTAGGGCGGGGCATATACGCCCTGAAGGAATGGGGCTACCAGAAGGGTACCGTCGCCGACATCATCACCCAGGTACTCCAGGAAGCCAACGAGCCTCTGCACCGCGACGAAATCGTCAAGCGCGTCCTTAAGAGCCGCTTCGTCAAAGAAACTACCATCCTGCTGAATCTGCAGGGCAAGCCCCAGTTCAAGCGCGTCGCCAAGGCCACCTACGGCCTAGCCGAGTAAATCTGCGAGGAATCTGCAATGGCCGGGCTTGCAGTCGCCGAAGGAGAATTAGCAGTACCTCTGCTAAACGAGGGTTTTGAACTTTCGTCTGAAGACGCAGTCGAGCTTTGGGCTGATGGCGTGCAGATGCCGCCATCGAAGTCGGGACACGGCCGCATGGATCCGGATAGGATACGCCGCTCAGCTGACGGGCAGTGGGTTATAAGGCGCGACAGGATCAGGGTACTTTACCTTCGCACGCCGACACGGCAGAGTGGGCACAGGAACAGTTCGAGCTCCTGCAAGAGCTGGGTCTGAACGTAATCTCCAGGGCGATGACGCCCTCGCCAGCCGGCGAGACACTTCTGACCGCCACTCCTTGGCTTGCGGATATGGAGAGGTGCTCGGAAGCCACTCTTCATGCCTCGGTAGTTCCTATACTTAACCGGTATTTTGCCGGAGCCGCCGCCGGCAGCATGATCCTTGCCGATCTACGGAAGGGGCATCAGTACTCCCGGCTGAGTAGTACCGGTGAAGTGTTAATGCATGATGTAGACCCTTACATGTGCAGGGTTCATAGCCGGAGTACGTCTCCGGTTCATTCAACCGGATGATCATTCTCAATTAATTGTACAAAATACGAACACGATAAATGCATGGTATAGCGGCAACAGTATGGCAAATCGCAAATTTTATAGACCCTGCGGGGCGGTAGAGCAGGTGCGTTAAGATTTTTAGCGCGACTATGGACGGGTGGCAGAAAAATAGTGGGAGACATAGCAGTGTGGAGGACTGCATCCAGTCATAGACAGAACGTCGCACAATGTAGATTTTGCGACTTACGTTTTAGACTAACAGATGGCTCACGGTACCCCTGCCGCAGGGGAGTATTTTCGGCATGGCCAGTATTTTTCACATTTTGCGCGGCACTGCACTGCACACGGCATGTACACCGTACACCCGGCCTGGCATGCCAGCATGTTGATCGGGGGGCCTCGTATACAGCCCTAGTGGTCGGATGTGATTTACAACACTATTTGACTTTTCCACAGCTATGTCGTGAAATGTCTTACTTTTTCGCTGTTGGTCGCGGTATTTTTTCTCCCCTGGCCTCTGCCCCTCTCACTACAAAAATTTGACTTTTGCCCTGCCCCGTATTCTCGTATAGTTTTTTGCAAATCCGGCCAAACTAATAACACCGAACAAAATACGAACTGGCGGGGCAGAAGAAGAGGGGGATACGGTTATTTATAATAGGCACGGCCGTCCACGCGGACGTCTATGTACTGCGAAGGCTCGGCATGGCGATGTTCCAGTTCCGCTTTCGTCGCCAGGAAGGTCCCTGCCTGCTGGCGGGCTGTACCGCTTTCCAGGTTGAACTTAACGAAGTAAGGTTTGCCGCTTATATGCACGTCCATTTCACTTTTGGCCGCCGGCAGATCCATGGCGGTAACACCTACGTGGCCAGCCAACAGTTGGGACCTGACGGTCAGTATGAAAGCGACATCGGCTGAGCTGAGCACCTGCCGGTTAAGTTTGACCTTGAGGCCACTCTTATCCGTCACCTTAGGCAGTTTGCGGCGGCTCGCAGGCGAAAGGTTGTCGGCGTTCAAAAGAGCATTGCCGTCGGTACCTATGACGAACGAGCCGTTGCCGGACGACAGTATGAGCGCTTCCTGGGCCGTCTCCACGTAAACCGTAGGGCGGTTGTTGAGCAAAGGCAGTGTCACGCTGACATTGGACAGCTCCGGGAAACGGCTGAGCAGGCCGCGGCTTACGGCGCCGGTGTTAACCGTCAACTTGTTGCGGTTCCAGACGGATGAGGCCAGCAAGCCGCTGGCGGCCTGTTGATAGGTATTCCTGTCATGGAGGAACGGGCTGGAACTGTCTCCTTTTAGCATGACGACCCGTGCGGAGCTGGACAGGCTGAGCGCGTTGGATACCGAGAAAACCAGCGCTATAAGCAATACTACTAGGCCGAAGCGCTGCAACAGGAAGCGGCTCAGGCTCTTGGGAGCGGCATCGGCGGGTTCGCGCGGCACCTGGCGGCCGGTATTGACCTCTTGGTCCGAACGGCTCGAACGATACGCGAAAGACGCGCCTTTGGGGGTACCGGAAGCCTCCTGGCGCCGGCGGCGGCCCTTGGAGAGCCCTGTACTCCTACGTCTCAGCCTCACCGGCTTTCTCCAGTATGAGCTTGGCTATGGCTTCGGTAGCTTTGGGCTGGGCGAATCCGGCCAGCTTCCGGCCAAGGGACGCGGCACGGCCGGAATCCTTAAGCAGACGCGCCGCTTGTTTGGCCAGGCGATTCGGGTCGCCGGCCAGGTCGTCCTCGTCTATGACCACCGCGGCACCCTGTTCTTCCAGGTAGCGGGCGTTGGCCAGCTGATGCCCCCCTGCCAGGAAGGCGCTGGGGATGACTATGCAGGCTTTGCCCTGCACGGCGAATTCGGCCAGGTTGGTAGCGCCTGCGCGCGACACCACTATATCGGCAGCGCCGCTGTACAGATACACGTCAGGTATGAATCCTACCACCTTCACCCTCCCCTGCTCCTCCGTGGGAAGCGAGCTTACATATGCTTGGCGCACCTGATTTTCGTGGGCGCGGCCGGCCGCATGGACTACCTGCAGATCGCCGAAGTCGCGCAAGAGGTGCGGCATGATTTCAGTCACGGCCTGGTTCACCCTCTGGGAGCCCAAACCGCCGCCGATGATGAACAGCAGTTTGGCGTCCGCGGGCACGCCTATATCCTTGCGATAGCGCTTTTTGAGCGCATCGGTCACTGGCTTGAAGTCCTTGCTAAGAGGTATGCCGGTAGTAATCGTCTTATCCTTAGGATAGGGATATATGCCCTTTGGCAAAGCCACGGCATGCAGGCTTGCCCAGCGGGCTATCATACGGTTAGCCAAGCTGGGCACCGGGTCGGAATCGTGCGTCATATAAGGTATATGCCGGAGAACGGCCCCCAGGCAGACCGGTACGCTAACGTAGCCGCCGCGGCTAAACACGACCGCGGGCCTCAGACGGCCCATCAGGCGCCGGCTCTGGACGATGCCGGCTATGACCAGGAAGAAGTCGCGTGCATTTTTGAGCATAGTCGGTATGTCGAGTAACTGCTTAAGCCCTTCGCCGTGATAACGCCGGAACTTGCCGGCGAATACGGCATATGTCTCGTCTATATTAGGGTCGCGGCGCGCTATATCGGCGAACGGGTCGCGGCGCTGGCCGATATATATAATGCGCCGGCCCGGACTACGGCGCTTCAGTTCGGCAGCCACCGCCAGCACCGGTGTTATATGACCGCCTGAACCGCCGCCGGTGAGCACTATGGCATCTGTCGCTCCGTGGCGGTCGTCCGGCCGGCTCATGTGCGCAAACGCCCTTCTCCGCGCTCGCTGATCCTGGGCGCGCTATAACTGGTGTACTGCGATATCTGGAATACCAGGCCGACGGCCGCCGTCATGAACACCACGCTGGTGCCGCCGTAACTGATGAACGGCAAAGTTATGCCCTTGAGCGGCAAAAGCCCTATCATGGCCCCTACATTGATAAGCATCTGGGTGCTGAGCCATGCCAGTACGCCCACCACCACCAGGCGGCTGAAGTCGTCGCTGGTGCGCTCCACTATGTAGCGCAGACGGGCGAAAAACGCTACGAATACCGCCAGCAGTACCACACTGCCTATGAAGCCGAATTTCTCGGCATAGATGGCGAATATGGAGTCGTTAGCCGCTTCCGGCAGATAGCCGTAGGCCTGCACACTGCTCCCCAGCCCCAGACCGATCATTCCGCCCGAACCGACGGCTATCAGAGCCTGGCAGGCCTGGTAGCCGCTGTCGTGACAGCTTGCCTGCGGATGCAGGAAGGTCGCCAGGCGTTCGCGGCGGTACGGCGTGGAAGATACGGCCAGCACGCCCACGATGGCTATAAGCCCGCCTATCAGCACTATGCGTTTCATGGGCAGTCCGGCCACGTAGGCCATTATCACCATCATGGCTACTATCACGCCCATGGAGCCAAGGTCGCTCTGCACCCCCGCTACGGTCACCGCCACCAGACCGAACGCGATGCCCAAAGGCTTAAGCGTGGACCGCATATCGCCGATGTTGCCATGCCTGATCCTCTCCGCCAGGAAGCCTGCCAGCCATACCATGACGGCGAACTTGACCAGCTCTACAGACTGGAACGAGAAACTGCCCAACCGCACCCACCGGTGCGCCGGAAACGCCGGATTCACCGGTATGATAAGCGCCAGCAAGGTCGCAATGCCGGCCGCCCAAAGCAAGGGTTTATACACCCGGCGCCACCACTGCAACGGCACCTGGGAGGTAACGATGAAAGCCACGGCGCTCAAGCCTATGGCCAACAGCTGTTTTTCCACGTAATAGTTGTTGTTCACGCGGTTGGCTGCACTTAACGCCGGACTGATGGCATACACGACTATCAGACCTATGGCCAGCAAGGTGATGCAAAGCATCAGCAACCAGTAATCAGGCCGGTGTTTGCGGCCTAGATTAAGAGACGAAGAACGAAGCTCCGGCCGGCGTCTGGGCGCTTGCGGACGCATGGCTTACCCCTGTTTACCCAGCAGGAATACTATCAGGCCGAGGACGGCCGCTATCTGACCCAGAATCCAGAAGCGCATCGTGACCTTGGTCTCGGGCCAGCCTATGGCTTCGAAATGGTGGTGTACGGGCGAAGACAGGAAGACTTTCTTGCCGTTGCGCAGTTTGCGCGACGTGCGGTTGATGATCACTGAACCAGTCTCTACCACATACACGGCGCCGATCACGGGCAATACGTAGACCGTGTTGGTCTGCAGGGCTATTATGCCCAGCGCCGTCCCGAGGGCGAAAGCGCCGACATCGCCCATGAAGAAGCGTGCGGGATAAACGTTGAACCAGGTGTAGCTGAGCAAGGTGCCCACCACCGTCATGCAGAAGCCCGCCAACGCCAGCTTGTGCTCCACTACGCAGATAATGGCATATGTCAGGAAAGATGAGGTAAGCAGTCCGCCTGCCAGTCCGTCCAGACCGTCGCTGAAGTTCACGGAGATGGCGGTGGCTATCACTACCAGCCAGAACAACGCGATGATGGCCACGCCTATATGCCACTGCTCAAGCCCGGGCACGTATATGGAATTCACACCCAGCTTGGCATAGAACCACCAGCCTCCTATAAGCAGGAGCAGGCTGTACAGGCTGAACTTGAGCCGGGCGCTCATGCCCGCGACCTTGCCGCCTATGCCGCGGATGTTCATGAAATCATCCGCCAGGCCGATGACGGCGGCTCCCGCCAGTCCAGCCAGCGGCAGCCATGTCTGGCTTCGTTCCAGATTGGATATCAGTGTGACTATGGCGATAGCCAGCACGAATATAAGACCGGCCATGGTAGGTATGTTGCGCTTATGCTTCTCGGCGTGCAGTTTGGCGTATACGGTCGCTTTGCCGCCGGACCAGGCGTCAGTGCGCTGGCGCTTCCACCACTCCCTCTTATAGGCCACATGCGTATATATAGGGGTTATGGCCATGCTGAGCGCGAACCCGAAGAACCCGAGCGCCAGCATGCTGATGAGGTCGTTGGTAGTGATAGCAATGTGCAGTGTGTTCATATTGGAATTTCCCTAATTATAACATTTTTTAATGTGACTTTGGGTCCACGTAGGAGTTATCTATCAGCATATGGGCCAGATCGGCGAATACCGGTTGGCCTCCATAAGAACCCGCATAACCCGCGACGGCGGGCTTAGTGTTATATACGACTATGACGTACTGCGGCTTGTCGCCGCCTACGAAACCGATGTAAGTACCGTTGAACTCGGTATCCGAATATCCTCCGCCCTGTTTGGCCACCTGCGCGGTGCCGGTCTTGCCGCCGACCATGTAATTGTCACTGAACCTGAGATACGAGAAACCCTCAAGCAGGTGCTGTTTCACCACGTATTCCATCAGCGGTATCATATCCCGGCTCACCCGGCCCGATACCACGCCCTTCTTCACTACCTCGGGCCTTACATCTTTGGTCTTGCCGTCCGGGCTTACAATCTTATCGACGAGCGACGGCCGGTAATACGTGCCTCCGTTCAGCATGGCCGAATCAGCGGCCGCCATCTGCAGGGCCGTAATCTGTAAGGCCTGGCCAAACGCGGTATTGGCATAAGTAAGCGATATGGCCGGTGCCGGACATGTCGGCGGGCGGTACGTAGCCGGCCGACTCATAGCCCTGCTCCACGCCCGTGGGCCGGCCCAGCATGTAATGCTTGACCATGTACTTGTTCCAGGCCTCTATGCCCTTCTGGTTTATGCGGCCGCCGCCCATCTGCATCAGCTCCCAAGTGGCGCCGGTATTGAGCGACAGGTTCAACAGGCTCTTGATGCTCTGATCACGCGCGCCGCCGTCCTCTTCGATGTCGGTAATGTTGAACCCGTCCACCACCCAGTGGGCCGGATCGTAGAATGTGGTGTTCGGCGTTATGACGCCCTGGTCCAGTGCCGCCGCGGTGGTCAGCACCTTCATGGACGAACCGGGTTCAATGGCATTAGTAACGGCCGCGTTCTGGAACAGCTTGGGATCGCTTACTTTATGATAGTCGCCCGGATCGTAGGTAGGATAATTGGCCATGGCCTTAATTTTGCCGGTGTTAGGATTGATTATTACGGCGCTCAGGCCCTGCGACCTGGTCTTGGCGTACTCATCTTTAAGAATCTGTTCCATCTGCGACTGAATGGATAGGTCCAGACTGGTAATGATACTGTCGCCGTCCTTGGGCGGCGTCCGGACGTTGCCCCTGCTGGCCGCCAGCGGTACGCCGTTGGCATCGGTCACGGCCTTCACCTCGCCGGGTTTGCCGGCTAGGTCAGCGTTGAGAGCCTGTTCCAGGCCGTACTGCCCTTTGCCGTCATTATCCACGAAGCCCAGGGTCTGGGACGCCAGACTGCCCTGCGGATATATACGGTAATCCTGGGCCTGGGTGCCCACGCCGGGAATCTTAAGTCCAATCACGTGATCGCTCTTGCCGCCGCTCAGGCGCTTGGCCAGGATCACGTAGCGGGTCTTCTTGGTGCGCATGAGCTTGGCATATTTGCCGGCACTGCCCCCTACCGCGCCGGCCAGTTTGCGCGCCGCCCGGTCGGGGTTCTTAACCAGCGTGGGATCCGCGTACAGAGTGTATAATTTCTGATTCAGAACTATCGGCACCACGTTGCCCCCCTCGTAGGCTTTGATGGTGCCCCTGGTGGCCGGTATCCGGTACTGCTTGAGCTGGTCGCTCAGGGCCGCTGCCTTGTAATAGTCATAACGTACGACCTGCACGTAGAACAGGCGCAGGCCGAAAATGCCGACGACCAGCAGGAGCAATCCGTACAATATGCGTACGCGATTAACGGATTGGACCAGTCGGTTCTTGTCCGCCGGAAACATGATACTCCTAATTGCGGACGGTGGCTGTGGGTGCGACCGATACCAGGTTCTTAGCCACGCCGCTGGAGCGGACGCGCTCAAGCGACTGCAGACGGGCCGAAGCCACTTCCAGGTCATCGTGCTGGCTCTTAAGCTTGGTCTGCTCCTGCTGTAGGCCGTTGATCTGATAGCCATAGGCATTTGTCTTGGTTACCTGCGTCAGGTACAGCAGTCCCAGCAGACAGGCCAGCACTATCAGAATGATTGTGTTGCTGACCGGGCCCAGCACGTGGGCTTTGGCTTGGAAGCTGACAGAGTTCCTGGTTCCGGCCCTGATACCTGTTGCGGTTCATGGCCAGAGAGCTTGAATATGTCATGTTCTTCTTTTCTATCTTTTATGTTTGTATTTGTTTTGGTTTTTGTCCCCGCCCGTTTTGACCGGAGCGGGACACTTTGTAGGCCTAAAGAACCTTTACGTGGATCTTGTAGGCGCGGGAGCTACCTTTTACCTGGATTGGCATCGGTGTTCCCTTTCTTTTTTATTTTCACTGCGGCCCTCAGCTTAGCGCTGCGGGCACGCGGATTATGAACTGTTTCGGATGGGGCGGCGGTCACCGGACTCTTGGTGAGCACGCGGAGCGTGGCATCATAGCGGTCGCCGGCAACTTCCTTGAACGCCTGTTTGACCAGCCGGTCTTCCAGACTATGGAAGCTTATGACGGCTATCCGGCCGCCGGGCTTCAGAAGGTCTATCCATAAGGGTAGACCCATCTCCAGCTGGCCGAGCTCGTCATTGACGGCGATGCGCACTGCCTGGAATGTCCGGGTCGCCGGATGCATCCGGCTGTGCCCTGGCCAGGCACGGGCCGCTATGGCCGCGAGCTCTTCCGTGGTGCGTACCGGTCTGGACCGCACTATGTCGCGCGCGATCCGGCCGGCTTTCGGCTCCTCGCCATAGCGTTGAAGGATGTCGCGGAGCCGGACTTCACTAAATGTGTTCACTATAGTGTCAGCCGTTAACTCCTGCGACCGGTCCATCCGCATGTCGAGCGGGCCGGTCCTATTGATGGCGAAGCCGCGCTTGCCCTCGTTAAGGTGCGGTGACGATACGCCCAAATCTGCCAAAATAATATCGAACTGCTGTTTTCCGCGATTAATCCGCGGGTAGCCGACAGGAAATCCTGCCGCCTTATATCGACGTTCTCGCCCGGGAACTCATCGCGAAGGATTTTTATCGCTGATTCATCCCTGTCCACGAGTACCGTCCGGGCCGTCTTACCGGTCCTGTCCAGTACCGCCCTGGCATGGCCTCCATACCCGGCCGTCAGGTCAAGGTAGCTATCCCCTTCCTGCGGATCCAAGTACTTAAGGACTGCCGTAAGCAGTACCGGCTGGTGAGATTCGTTTTTGTTTTGGTTTTTGTTTTGGTGCATCTTTTTCTTGTTTTTGTTTCGCAAGGCCACCTATCCGGTAATCAGCTTTTTGTTTTTTTGGGGTTTTTGTTTTTGTTTGTTCAGCGAATTGTACGAGTACGATTTGCCAAACGAGATTGAGAGACTTATGTGTGAGGTGGAGTTTTGGGAGGTGTTTTAGAGAAGGTGCGAGATTTTTTAGCCTGGTTTTCTCTCTAGTTCCAGGTACTGATTACCGGATAGCTGGCCTTGAGCAAGTGTGAGGCGCCATCCGTTTTCGATTGTTAAGGTGCCATGATGCGCCAGTATTGGCCGACGCCGACAGCTACGATATCCCGGTTGATGCCAGCGTAATCGAGCAGATGTTGCTCAATCGTGACACGCCCCTGTTTACCGTCGGGCTGCACCTCGACCTTGCCCATCCGGAACTGGACGTTCAGGTCGGCGATGCGCTCGTCCAGGATGTCGCCGGCCAGACGCGGTTCGACCAGATTCTCCCATACATCCTTCGGATATAGGTGGAGATACTTGCCGAAGCCCCTGGTAACTACTGCCCCGCTCGCAAACTTGTCACGAAGCTCGGGCGGTATGGTCAACCGCCGCTTGTCGTCCAGCTTGCGCTCGAAGTAGTCTACCTTGGTCATTGACACCCTTCTTTAAGCTGCTAGTGGTTTTGTTTTTCAAAATGGGACGCTGTTTGGCCGCTCCATTTCTACCCACTGCCATGAGTGTACTACCCACCGCGACCCCCCGGCAAGGCTCAAATCATAATATCGTAGTGTTTCTGACACCACTTATCCACAGATTTTCCAGGGGCGACGCAAAACCTAGCTATATAGCGTTGTGGACAATTTTCCGAACGCTATTTTGCTTATGCCGCCGCGCTGAGACGGCATCTCAGGAGCGACACCGATCCGGTTTCGGGAGCCTGGCTCGTCCGCTATCACGGCCTCCTGGCCGTCTAATCAGGCTCGGCGCCAGGGGTGGGCGTCCATGCACCTTCAGTGGGACCGCATCAGAGTGCGACTGCTCCGATCGGCGTATCGGGTACTTCGTCCGACCTTCAGCCGGTAACACCAGTCCGTCTTGACTGTGACGCGTGGCTCTTACGCAACCCGGGCGGCGTCAGGCAGTCGGCTCTGACCTGGGCATGCAGTGCACCTTATCTGTGAGCACCAATGCTGCACGTACCGGCAGTCGGTAGCCGCCGTAAGCGTACCGCCGCGGCCACTGCGTATAATCCGTACCGAGACCTTTCGGCGGACTTCGGCGTCGCGTATCGGCCATCAACGTCGCCCCTCAGGGCCTTACGTGCCCTGTTTGGTATAGTACGGCTGTAGTGTAATTTTCGTTTGACATGCTTTTATCCTATCATATTACGTTAAAATGGTCAAGCTTATGCGGGTTACCACTTGCCGGTCCTGCCAGGGGTACGCTGGGCCACGCTGTAGCTGATGTAATGCGGGCCGGCCTCTTCCCGCTCGCGGCGCAAAATGTTGTCGTTAGAATCGGTTTTGTTCTCGCTGTCAGCGAATTCCGGGACCGGCTGGTTGGGCACTATCACTCGCTTGGAGTGTTCCGGCAGTTCCAGCATTCCCAGGGTGACGGCTGCCGTCATCAGTACTATACCGGCCTGCTGGGCCACTTCGGCCAGCTTATCTACGGGTGTTTTGGTATTTTTTGTTTTAGTAGGCATGGTTATAACAGTAGCAAGTTTTGGGCTTTTTGTCAATGTTCTGGTTTTAGTAATGTGGTCGTTGGGCGTCGCTTTTACAGGAGGTGCGCGGGTGTACACACATTGTGCTGACAATGTGCGTACACCCGCGGCAGAAACGTGTACAATGCGCTACGCCTTGATTTCTACCGGCTGGCCGGTTTCGAGCTTGTGGAAAGTTATGCCCTGCTCGGCAAGGATGCGTTCGTACGTGTTGTACATGCCTTTGCGGGCCGCATCGCTCCAATGCCAATCATGGATTGGAAGGACGTGCTTGGGCTTGAGCTCTAGCGTCAGGCTGATCGCTCTGATGGTAGCACCCCAGGGCGCCGTTATCGGCAAAGCCAGAATCGCCTTGGTTTCCTTAAAGCTGTGACTGTCACCAGGATTGCTTAGCACATCAAGATAGTGGAGGCCGATATTCTCCGGTTGCGGGAACATTGGGCGGACATTCTCGTGCGGCGATTCAAAGGACGTCACGCCTTCAGGCAGCCGATTGCCGGCCGTTATGCCTTCGGCGGCCAGATATGTAACAGCTTCGGGGGTAGTAGTTATCCGCACGTCTGGAAATTTATCGACCAGCTGTTTGATGAGCTGGGGATTGCAGTGATCCGGGTGGACGTGGGTGATGAAGATGTCATCGAGCCGGCTTGAGGGTCCGGATGGCCGGGCCAAGAGCTTCGGCGCTCATTATGCCGGGGTCGAATATGGCCGTACTCTGTCCGGCGTCTCTACCAGCAGGCACGAATGGACGAACTTCGTTACTTTCATCGGTACTCAGGGTTGACGAAGTCGAAGCGGGCGCCGGCGTCCCACTTGGAGCGCTGGTTGCCCTGCGCGGGGATGCCGCCGTTATCTTTGAGCAGTTTGGCCAGATGCAGAAGGTTCCAGGTCATGAAGGTGGTATTGCGGTTGGTGAAGTCGTTGTCCACGCCGGCCTTGCCGCCCTTGCCGTCGTCGTCGCCGTAGCTTGCACCGGGGCCAGCCTCGCCAATCCAGCCGGCGTCCGCCTGGGGCGGAATACTGTAACCAAGGTGCTGAAGACTATATAGCACGTTCATCGCGCAGTGTTTGATGCCGTCTTCGTTGCCGGTTATCAGACAGCCGCCCACTTTGCCGTAAAAGGCGTACTGGCCCGGCTTCGTTCAGGATGCCGCTGCAGGCGTACAGGCGCTCGATGATCTTCTTCATCTCCGAAGAATTGTCGCCCAGCCAGATCGGCCCGGCCAGCACCAGTATGTCGGCGTCCATCACCTTCTTGATACAGCTTGGGCCATTCGTCCTTCGGCCACCCGTGCTCGCGCATGTCCGGCCAGACGCCGATGGCGATGTCCGGATGGTCGATGGTGCGGATGACCTCTGTCTTGACGCCGTGCTTCTCCATGATGCCGGTACTAATCCGGATGAGCCGTTCGGTGTGGCTCGGTTCGGGCGACTTAGCAAGCGTACCGTTGAAGAACAACGCTTTCAGACCGCTAAAATCGCGTTTCTTGTCTGCCATGAATACTTCTATATTAACCCATCTGGTTAACGATGTTCAGAATATTGCCGTCCGGATCCTTGAACCATGCGGCCTTAAGATCGCCCATCTTGTGGATGTCGCCGTCGCGCTCCACGCCCGGGATGTCGTCGTACTGCTCGAATGTCACGCCCTTGGCTTTCAGCTCTTTCACTGCGCCTTCCACGTCGCTTACCTGACCAAGCCGCGGCCGTGGCCTTGTTACTGCCCGCGAACTGCGACGGATAGACGAATACGCCCCCTCCGCCAGATTTGAAGAACGTACCCCCGGGCGACTCCGTCGGCCACCTCCAGCCCTAGCGTTTCTTTGTAAAATTTGGTTGCCGCGTCCATGTCCTTCACTGGTAGACAGGCGCAGACGTCGTTGCTCCCTAACATAACCCCTCCTTCGTTACAGCCTCAGTATACGCCTAAAGGGCTCATTGCCCGTCGGATTTCTTACTCTTCTTCTTGCGGTCGTGATAAGTGAGCTGGCGGCGTTTCTGGTCCAGCCGGAATATCTTGGATTCGAACGGCTTAAACAGGCTGGAATATTGCCAGTTCGGCGTCAGGATGTGCTCCAGCTTGCCCTGCTCTTCCAGGTATTCTATAAGCCCCAGGAAGTCGCCGTCGCCGCTGACTATCACGGCGTTGTCGTAGTTGGGCAGTTCCTTCATGGCGTATAGCACCAGGTCGGCGTCCACGTTGCCTTTGATGACCGGCTTCCCAGCACCTTTGCTCTTTGATTTCACAACGTTGTCAGCAGTGTCATCAAAGGTGCTGGGCTGATCCGGGGTCGTGATGACATCAACCGTAGGCTTGAGTACCACCAGATAGCCCAGGTTATGCATATATTCGTACAACTGTTCGTTCTCGCTCATGTAGCCGATGAACATATAGGCGCGCTACACGCCATACTCCTTGCGCAGGTATTCGCGGAACCTGCGCCAGTCCATCTTCCAGCCCATGCGCTGGGTACCGAGGTTAAGGTTCTGGCTATCTATGAATGCGTAATTGTTGGGTTTCTTGCCTCTTCGGGCCATGCTTCTAGTCTACACCATGGGTACGTGGTGGTGGCAAATCAGTTGCTGTCATCGGCGGCAGTACCCGTGAATGTCAGGTCTATGTTGTTCAGCGACGCGTCCGGGCCGTTGACGGCGTCGGCATCCATTGCGATCTGCACGTCGTACACGTCCTTGATGCTCACCGGCAGGACCGACGGGTAGCTCACCGCTTCGCCTGCATCACCCGCATCAATCAGCGATTGCAAGGTAAAGTCCAGCGGCGTTGCCGGCAGGTATGTTGCGATGTCGTATGGGGTGAGTATGACGTGTACTTTGCTAAGGTCGACGCCGTAGGGGTTGGATGGCGTGCCGCTTACGCCAAGCCTGATGGCCAGGGGCACGCTCCCTGTATTCTTAAGCGTGAGGTGCTCGGTCTGCGAAGCTTGCGAGCCGGGTATTATCCCTGAAAAGTCGAACCCTGCAGAAGCATCGGAGTAGTCGGCATCGTTCGCGCTGATGAGCAGTCCGGCGGTGTCCGTGGTAACGCTGTTGCCCGTCAGGGTGACCCGGCTTTGCAGAAGCGCGAACGCCACGCCGCCGGTTACCAGCAGTATGGCCAGAACGGTGCTCAGCGAAGGCTTGCCAGGCCGGCGAGGCCTCAGCTTTTTAAGGTTGTCGAAATTCCTGGGTATCTTAGCTTTCATAAGCGCCTCCTTTTAAGTTGGTGGAGGCATTCTGCCAGCCGGCGCGGCGGCCGGTCAAAACTTAGCGCAATATTTTAATTAAAAATTAAGCCGTGGCTAGGCCGCCGAAAGCATCGGCTTGCTCGCCGTCGTCCGCCTTGGCGAACATGCTCTCGGCATCATTGTGCGTGATGCCGTCGAACAACGATTCGAAATACTTCTGGTAAAGCGTTATGGCCCACTTCTGTGATTCCCCGTAGCCGAGCAGTCGGGATTTGGCGATGGTCCACGCCATGACGGCGTCGCGTACGTTTGAATCAGCATCGGGAATCATGAAGGATTCGTGGTCCATCAGCGTCCTTACCGAGCCGGCCTTTATGCGGAGCGGGCCGACGTCGAGCGTGCGCTTGGAATGCGGCAATGAGTTCGCCCGGCGCACGGTCTGCAATATTGCCGCCAGTTCCATCTGCGACTGGCCTGGCCCGTCCACGCACCATTCCGCCAGTTCCGGCGACTTGCCGAAGATCTGGCTCGCCATCTCCTGCACCTTGGGGCCGTCCTTTACCCCGCGCAAGCCCGATACGGACCGCGTCAGATAATTAAGTATTGCAGACGCCGGGTTGGTCACTATGAATTCCTCGCCGCCTATTTCGAGCTTCCAGTCTTCCAATACTTCCCTGTCCAGCGGCACGGCGAACGGGAACAGCGCCTTCTCCATACTGCCGTCCTCGTGCACGAAACGGTCTGACACGAAAGTCCTGACAGCAAAGAAAGCCAAGCGGGTTCTGTCTAAGTTCTTCCAGCTCCGCCCCGTCGTGGAATATGAAGGCGGATATATCCAGCAGACCCTCCGTAGCCTCTTCAGCCATGGTCTTTATCTTGGTCTTATCCTTAGGGTCGGTACTTTTTATCATCAGGTCCAGATCGCGCTGAGTGCCGTCGGGCCGGAACCTGGCCAGGCTTTCCGCATGCTTTCGTCTTCCAAGCAGCCGTCAGGCGCGACGATACGTCGCTCGTCCAGCAGTATCACCGTATCAGGGTGCTTGAGCGCGGCGGAACCTATGCCGCCCATCATCTGCACGTCCGGCAAGTCCGTGTGTTGAGCCAATTCATCCCTGAAAGGCACTACGATATCAATGCAGTTGGGGTCTGCAGAAACCTCTGTCATATTGCGCAAATTATACTACAAAAGTTGTTCAATTTCAACAGGGGCGGCTACTTCTTCTGCCAGAGGGCTTTGACCCGGAACATAGCTCATAATATCTTAGGCTAGCAAAGGCTTGAATGATCGATTCTGCGTCTCGTTGGCAACCGGAATCACAAAGCTGGCTACCTCTCCCGCACTGGGAGGCCTGCCGTCCAAGTCCGAATCAACCTCCACGGGCTGATTGTCTCCAAGCATCCTGCCGTACCGGCCAATACCAGTCTGAAGAATCATGGGCGCTTCGTCTTTAGGCAGATACCTGACTATGAAAAATGTCGCCTGGCGCGGGCCTTCGTCAATCGTAATCCTATAATCCTCCATAGTCTGATTGCCCTTCCACCTGACTATCGGCGAATTCTCCCTGTGAGGATTGTGTATGTACCGGACTCGCGTATATTCAGGGTCTTCCTCGCAGGCGGATATATCTACGCCAGCTACCTCGAAACTTTTCAGTATGACCTCGAGCGCGTTCTTACCCAGTTCGCGTGAACGCGGGACATCCGGTTCACCCATATCTTCGCCAGCAAGGTCTTTGTCTACCTGCTCTTTATAGAGCTGGGCGTACTCAAAGACCTTCCAGAAACCGTCATTGGCGCGCCAGACATCCATCGGGCTATCGCCATCCAGGCCCTTGGCTTCTCCCCTAAACCAATCCGCCACCTCTTCCTCAAAAATCCCTACTTCCTCGCATAAATATGCCGCTATCCAGTTGAAGTTGCTGGCCAGTAGACACGTTTCATACTGGTTATCGCTGCCTACCAGAGCGTGTATCTCTTCCGCACCAAATGGAACTACCGCCAAACGGTTTGGCAATAAATCAAAGGATTCACACTGTTCCGTGTCGCTCATTAACTAATGATTATACAATGAATACAAAATTTTGTCTACCGATGTCAGGGCGCGGCAGGCCTTAGCACCGACTTGATCCGAACACCAAACTCAAACCGTATCAACAATACGAGTACGAAACATATAGCAAATATATAAAGCGGGAATCCGTAGGTGGCGAAGTTCCATTCATCTATCGTTAGCAAGGTCAGAGTTGAACTTATGCAGGCAGCCAGATACACTTGGTAGCTTTCCGTATCGGGCTGGCTCCAGGACTTCGCTACCGTGGGTGCCGACGCGGCGGTGTCCGCCGCGATACTGAACATTATCGCCAGCTCTCCATGCCGCGTTATCAACCACAAAACCAGCCCCAACACGGACAGCGAACCGCAAATGACGTCGAACCGCGTAATCTTCCAGACCGACTTTTTATTCACGAACGACGCCGCAAAGACCAGGATAGGGCCCAGACCGACCGTGAACGTCAGTATGGACTGAAGGCCCACGCCTTCGCTTATCTCGGCCGCGAACGCAATCATAGGGATCAGGGCCCACATGAACCACGTGACCCGGTTGGGCTTAGTCCTGCCCTTCAGTACGTCGAAAGTATATTTACCACTGCCCGTCAGATTGATGAACGGTACCAGGTACAGAAAATTCGGGTTGAGCATTTGGGATTAATCATAGCACTTGCGAGGTGTCACGCCATCAAGTTACATACCTAGGATAGGTTCAGGATTATGATGCCGGCTACTACCAGCGCCGCTCCAAGCCGTTTCCCGAAACCTAGCTTCTCGTGTTCGAACACAGCGCCTAAAAATGCAGCTATCAAAGTACTACAACTGGATAACACGATTGGGATGACAGCGCTCTTGGCGTAGTCGGAACCCGCAAACAACGATATGAAGCCAACTGCGCCGGTAAAACCTCCCCACAGGACTATCTTATTTGGGAAGAGCTGCCTGATCGCTCCCAGCGTGTTCGACCGATGCACGAACGCCAGCGCGGCCAGCGCAAAGAGGAACATGGTTATTTCCATGAAAACCGCTATGGTCTGCCAGTTTACATCCCGACCGTTGAATTTAACACGAAGAACCCGAAACCCCAGATAATAGCCGCGATAACGGCCAACGCAGTATCTTTGTGCAACTCCTTTAGGGGAATCTGTTGGCGATTCTTCTGATATGCCAGCAGCATCGCGCCCAATACTATGCCGACCATGGCCCCGACCTGCGCGGCATTGAAAGCCTGCGACAGGATGACTATAGACAGCGCTATGGTAATTAACGGATACGAATTGCCTAGCGGAACGACAGTGCCTACCGGCCCATGGGTAAGAGCCTTCACGAATATTATATAAGCGACGGGTATGAGCACGCTGGCGGTGATGATGGCCAGCAGTTGGCTGGGCGTCGGAACGATAATGTGCGTGAAAGCCAATAGGCCTGCCGCCACTGCCAAGTTCACGTAGGACACGCCAAAATTAAACTGGAACGGGTCGAACTTTTTGGCGCCCTTGGCTGACAGCCAGTCGCCAAAACCCCAAGCCAAAGCCGTTATCAATCCGGCAAACGTAGCAACCAGCGTGGCGTTCATGCGTCAATCATAACAATTAAAGGTTGTCGAAGGAATCAGTGACGACCGCGCCTCGGTCGATGCCCAACTTATCCAGCAATTCCGCGGACGGCGCTTCGCTCTCGATTATCAGAAAGTCACCGACGCCTTCTATGCGGTTGATAGATACATTTTCGCCGTCAAGGTTAAAGAGCCGGCGATGATTTTTCAGTTCCCTTTTGATTCCAAACTTCTCCGCGAGTTCGTCGCGGACGGCTTCCGGCTTTCCACCACGTCGTCCGACACTACTTCGAATTTGTCGTCCTTCGCCTCAATGACAGTCTTATAAACCTTGCCGCCTTCCGCTCTAAGCTTTAGTACCTTCCCCGCCGGCTGTTTGAAATAAACGTACTCGTGGACAGACTCGCCCGCAGGCTTCGCGCCAAGCGCCTTTCAGCTTCGCTTCGATTGTTTTCGAATCGTCAATCCTGGCTTTAAGTTCCTTTGACATCAGGCTACCTGCGCTATAACCCGCGCCGGCGCGCCGTCCAGCTCCAGCTTTATCGGCAGAGCGTAAACCGTAAAATCCTTGCCCGCTAATTTATCCAGGTTGGTCAGGTTCTCGATTATCAGCACTCCCCCGCCGAGCAAATCTTATGGGTTTTGAACGGCGGCTCGTCCGGGCCGGACATGTCCATGCCGACCATCTTAATCTTCTTTTCGACCAAGTAGCTGGCGACGTCTTCCGGCATCTCCGGAGTGTCCTCGTAATACCGCGCCTCGTGATAAAACTCGTCCGCGCCGGTATGAAACAGCACGATGTCGCCTTCGCGGATGTCCGCCTGCTTTATTGCTTCCAGGTCGAACTCGCCATCAACCTTTATATAAACGCCGCGCCCCACGAACTGCTCCACAGGAATCTGATCCAAAGTCTTGCCGTCCGCCAGCATATGGAACGGCGCGTCGATGTGCGTCCCCACATGAGTCCCGACCGACACCAAGTGGTCATTGAACCCGTCTTTTTGAAAGACTCCGGCCTGCTTAATAACCGTCTTCGGATCCCCTGGGTAGACCGGTGTTTGTTCGTTGAGTGGAACTGAGAAATCAATGACTCGCATTAGCTAACTTATTAGAGCGACCGTTTTAGCAACTCGCTTCACTTTCACTGCCGTTCTTGCTTCGCGGTGTCCCGGTGGCGGATGGTGACGGTGTCGTCCTCCAGGGTGTCAAAATCTATGGTCACGCAGTACGGGGTGCCGATTTCGTCCTGGCGGCGGTAGCGTTTGCCGATGTTGCCGTTGTCGTCGTACATCACGTTGCCGAATTCTTTCTTTAGCGTTTGTAGACTTCCTGGGCCTTCTTTACCAGTTCGGGCTTGTTCTTTAGGAGCGGTGATACCGCTACTTTTACGGGAGCCAGATTTTGCGGAAGCTTGAGGACTGTGCGCTTTTCGCCGCCGATTTCGTCCGTTTGGTAGGCGCTGGTAAGCACGGCCATTATTAATCGTTCCAGGCCAAAGCTCGGTTCGATTACGTGCGGAACGAACGGTTTGGAGCCGTCTTTGGGCCGATATTCCATGTTCTTGCCGCTGGCTTTTTGGATGTTGGTCAGGTCAAAATCGGTGCGGTAAGCCAGGCCCAGGAGTTCTTCCCTGCCGATCGGGAAGTCGAACTCGAAGTCGATGGTGCGCTTGGAGTAATGGGCGCGGTCATTGTCCGGAACTTCCAGCTCGTGGATTTTGCTTGCCGGCAGGCCGAGTTCGGTCAGGAACTTTTTGATGCCTGCGCGCCAGCCTTCAAACATCTTTTCCCAGTCTTTGGGGTCTATGAAGTATTCGATTTCCATCTGTTCGAACTCGCGGCAGCGGAAGACGAAGTCGCGCGGGGATATCTCGTTGCGGAAGGCCTTGCCAATCTGCGCTATGCCGAACGGGACGTCCGGATAAAAGCTGTCGACGACGTTCTTGTAATTGGTGAAGATGCCCTGGGCGGTTTCCGGACGCAGGTAGCTGGTTGAGCTTGCTCGTCGTCTGCACCGGACCGACGTTGGTCTTGAACATCATGTTGAATTGCGCGGGGTTCGCCGAAGACGTTTTCCTTGCCGCAGACCGGGCATTTGTTGTCGTCTTTGATGTGGTCGGCGCGGAAGCGGCTGTGGCAGTTGGAGCACTCTACCAGCGGGTCGCTGAAGGTGTCCGGTATGGCCGGAGGCTTGCCAGACTTTTTGGTTCATTAGGATGGCGGCGTCTACGCCGTACATCTCGTCGCGGTCTTCTACGAAGGTCTTCCACCAGAGGCCCAGGATGTTCTTTTTTAGCTGGACGCCCAGCGGGCCGTAGTCCCAGGTGCCGGCCAGGCCGCCGTAAACCTCACTGCCCTGGTATATGAACCCGCGGCGTTTGCACAGGCTGACAATCTCATCAAGGGTTACATCGCTCATTTATAGGATTATAATTATAACGGTCCATCGTCTGAATGTGGTAGTCTGCGAGCCGACTAGTTGCCGACGAAGACTTGTAGAAGCTCGGAGTCGTGGTGTCCTGCTCCTGGGGCGAGACCTGGCGCGGGGCTGCCGTTGATGGGCAGCGGCCACTGCCGGAGTCTAGTGCTGGCCTGCAGCCAAGGCGCTTGTCGCACGGTGCCTAGGTATGGCAACGCTGGGTAAAGTTCCAAATCAGTGCGCATGGAAACTTGATGTCGCTGGCTAGAGGAGGCTAGGCGACAACGGCTTCAGCTGTCCTGGTCGTGGGTTCGAACGCCATGTGGTCGAAGTCGAAGACGTAGCGTTTGCGCTATTTTCGCTTAGTTTTTCGCCCGCGGCGGTGGTTTCCAGGTTCGGGGCGTGGCCGGCGAGTTTTAACATATTCGCGTTAAACCAGGCGCGGATGAGGTCCAGGCTTATCTCTGGCGTCGTCCAGGGCCTTCAACGCCCGTTCCATCAGGTAAAAATACTCCGGCTCCGGTTCGTCTTCCGTGACCTTGTCGAGCAGTTTCATAAGGTCGTAGCCGGTCTGGACGCGGTCGATGTCGTGGACGATCTTGCCGTAGTGTGTGTCTAGGCGCGCGGATATAAGGGTGCCGATCTCGCCGCGGCCGCGGATGAAACGACAGGTCGCTGACGCTGAACAGCTCGATGCCGCCGGCCAGTTTGGCCTTGGGTTTGCGCACGCCGCGGGCCATCAGGCGCAGTTTGCCGTGGTCCGGCGTCAAGACGGTGACTATGCGGTCGGCTTCGCCGTAGTCCGTGCGCTTCAGACACGATGCCGCGGGTCTTTAGGCTGTTCACGCCTTCGGGCCGGCCGGTACCGGCAGGTGCTCGTTCACGCTCGCCGTCAATCGTTTTAGGGATGTGTGAGGTTTGTATAGGTAATCGCGTACGCCCAGCTCGTCCTTGAGGAGCTTCCAGCTGTCGTTGAATTCGGCCGCCGGAACATGTGTATGGATGAGTACCGGCACGCCCTGCCAGTCCGGATAGGAGCGGAATTCGTACAGGAATTCGATGCCGGAGTGTTCGACCAGCTGGAGTTCCAGTACGACGATGTCGGGCCGTATGGCGTCGGCCGCCATGATGGCCGCCTGGGCGCCGGAGGCGGCGTTCACCTCGTGCCCGGCCGCTTGCAGGGCCTGGACGTAGCTTTCCGCCAGCAGGCGGTCCGGTTCGATAAGCAATATCTCGGCCACTTCGTCTATACCAGGTGCAGTTGGTTGTTAGATTGCAGTACCGTGCCCAGGCCGTACAGGTTGTGGTGGCGCGAGGGCCCCAGGCGCAGGCTCATGGCGTTCAGGATGGTATCGGCCACGAACACGCCGGCGCCGCAGGTATGCGTCAGCCCGGTGAACGGCTGGCGGCTGTGGCGCCGGCGTATTCGTGGCCGATACCATCCTGAACGCCATGAGCCTGCGCCTGAGGCCCTCACGCCACCACAATCTGTACGGCCTGGGCACGGTACTGCAATTTAACAATCAACTGCACCTGGTATAAATGGCCGAGATATTGCTCATAGAACCAGACCGCTTGCTGGCAGAAAGCTATGTCCAGGCTCTGCAAGCGGCCGGGCACGAGGTGAACGCCGCCTCCGGCGCCCAGGCGGCCCTAATGGCCGCCGACGCCATCCAGCCCGACATCGTGGTCCTGGAACTCCAGCTGGTCGAACATTCGGGCATAGAGTTCCTGTACGAGTTCCGCTCCTACCCGGACTGGCAGAGCGTGCCTGTGCTCATCCATACCCATGTCCCGACGGCCGAATTCAATGACAACTGGCAGATCCTAAAGGACGAACTAGGCGTACGTGATTACCTGTATAAACCGCACACATCCCTAAGGCGATTGACAGCGAGCGTTAGCGAGCACCTGCCGGTACCAGCCGGCCCGAAGACGTGAACAGCCTGAAGACCCGCGGCATTGTCCTGAGGCGCACGGACTACGGCGAAGCCGACCGCATGTTACCGTACTCACGCCCGACCAAGGCAAATTTCGGCTGATGGCCCGCGGCGTGCGCAAACCCAAGGCCAAACTGGCCGGCGGCATTGAACTGTTCAGCGTCAGCGACATTAGCTTCATACGCGGCCGGGGCGAGATCGGCACCCTCATATCCGCTCGGCTGGACGTACACTACGGCCGAATCGTTCAGGATATCGACCGCGTCCAGACCGGCTACGAACTTATAAAACTCATCGACAAGGTCACGGAAGACGAACCGGAAGACGAGTACTTTTACCTGATGGAGCAGGCCCTGAAGGCCCTGGATGACGCTGGCATAAGCCTGGACCTTATCCGCGCCTGGTTTAACGCGAACCTGTTAAAGTTGGCCGGCCACGCCCCGAACCTGGAAACCACAGCCGCAGGCGACAAGCTCAGCGAAGGCAAAGATACATATTCGACTTCGACCACATGGCGTTCGAACCCAAACCCGCGGCGAATTTTAGCTCCGGCGACATCAAGTTCCTGCGCCTGTTGTTTTCGTCGCATGCGCCATCGACCATATCGAAGGTGCAGGATGCCACGAGCCGGCTATTGTGACCCTATTGATGAACCAGATGCTGCAGGTCTCTGCGCATCTACGCGAGCGTTATCCAGTTTACCCAGCGTGTATGTCATTACATACGCTATGACCCCCGCGTAAAAGCCATGCACCCGGTAGTCCGATCAGGCAAAAACCGCTATAATTCCAGATAACTATGAGCGACGTATCCCTTGAAGACATTGTCAGCCTGTGCAAGCGCCGCGGCTTCATATACCAGGGCAGTGAGGTCTACGGCGGCCTGGCCGGCACCTGGGACTACGGCCCGCTGGGCACGCAGCCTTAAATGGAACATCCTGGACCAAGTGGTGGGAGAAGTTCGTGGGCGCGCGCGACGACATGTACGGCGTCGACGCCGCCATCCTTATGAACCAGAAGGTCTGGCAGGCCTCCGGCCACATCAGCACGTTCAGCGACCCGCTGGTAGAGTGCTCCAACTGCCACAGCCGCTTCCGCGCCGACCACATCAAAGACGACAATAAATGCCCGGTCTGCGGCAAAGAGAACGTCTTCGGCGAACCCCGCGAGTTCAACATGATGTTCAAGACCAACTTCGGCCCGGTCGATGACGAGAACTCCACCAGCTATCTGCGCCCCGAAACCGCCCAGGGCATCTTCACCAACTACAAGAACGTGGTCGACAGCTTCTACCCGGACATCCCGTTCGGCATCGCGCAGATCGGCAAAGCCTTCCGCAACGAAATCTCCCCGCGCGACTTCGTGTTCCGCTGCCGCGAGTTCGAACAGATGGAAATCGAGTATTTCATTCACCCAAAGACTGGGAAAAAGAGTTCGAAAATGGCGCAAGGACATTAAAAAATTCCTTAAAGACTGGCCTGCCGGCCGAACAAAATCAGCGAGCTGGAAGTACCGGACGAAGACCGCGCGCACTACTCCAAGCGCACCATCGACTTTGAGTTCGACTTCCCGATAGGCCGCGAAGAGCTCCTGGGCCTGGCATACCGCACCGACTTCGACCTGACCAACATCGCAACAAGCCTGCGGCAAGAGCATGGAATACCGGCCCAAGGACGGCGGCAAGCCGTTCGTGCCGCACGTGATCGAACCCAGCTTCGGCCTGGAGCGCCTGATGATGGCCGTGCTCACCAGCGCCTACACGACTGACTTCATAGACGGCGAAAAGCGCACGGTTCTTGAACTCCGCCCGACCTGGCGCCCGTGAAAGTCGCCGTATCGCCGCTGCTAAAGAACAAGCCCGAACTGGTAGAGAAGGCGCGCGAAGTCTACGCCATGCTAAAGAAAGAATTCGGCGACGTGATGTACGACGACAACGGCAACATCGGCAAACGCTACCGCCGCCAGGACGAAATCGGCACCCCGTACTGCGTAACGATTGATTTCGACACGCTGGAGGACGACACCGTAACCGTCCGCCACCGGGATACCGCGAAACAGGAGAGAGCTGATATAAGAAACATCGGGCATTCAATACACGCTTAAACCGGTGACTGATATAAAATATTGACACGTGTCTAAATCACATGATACACTGCTCCTATATTAATATTAAGGAGTAAGATGAGCTACAAATTTTCACAACTATATGAATTTATAGAACGGGCTGTGAACAGCCTAAGTACTCTCCGGCTTCCGCCCGAGCTTATAGGGTTGCGCTTAATCTATTTGAAGAGGAGCTTAACGACGAAGAAAAAGCTTCGATAGAGCTCGTCGAGAAAAACATAAAACAGATACAGCAGCAAGTTTTTAATAAAAATAAAAAGCTTACCCCCGGCTCGCTGGCAACTTATCGATCACGCGTAACAAAAGTGATTAGCGACTTCGAAGAAACATGGGACCGATGCCACCAAAATGGCTAATTGGAATCCGAAGGTTGTCGTGCGCAAAAAGCGAAGTGATGGAGTGCAAAAAAGTCAACCAAAAAATAGTAGCGATGGATTAGATGAGTCTAGCGGTGACGTTAATATACCAACCCCGGCAAATATGCACAAAATTGAGCTAGCGTTACGTTCTGATAGTCCAGTAACTCTCATAATTCCTCGTGATTTAAAGGAACAAGAGGTAGCCACCATTACTGCAATTTTGAAATCGCTGACCACCAAGGAACGGATCAAAAATGAAGAAGAGAACAAAACAGCATAGTGAAGCTTACAAGAGATATCGCCTGAAGCACACAGTGGCTCTTGCGAAATATTGCTTCACGCTGATTGTTCTTCTGGGCCTTATACTCTGGGCCCCTAATCAAGCGGCCCAGTTTACTGGTTATCTAGGAGCATTTATACTAGGCGGAACACGGATAAAAACCGTGCTGGGGCTATAATTAAGTCTATGAAAATAATTGACCTCTCGGTTCCGCTGAATGAACAAGCCCGGTTTATCCGGGGGATCCGAAGACGGTTATTAAGCAGGCCGGAGTCTTTCAAAAAGACGGGTTCAATGACCACTTGGTGTCGGTTGGACTCATGTAGGCACGCACATTGACGCGCCGTTCCATATGATCGCGGACGGCAAGACTTTAGATCAGATTCCTGTGGAGCAGTTCGTGGGGCGCGGCGTTTATATAAAGGTTGATGGCGAGTTCGACCTGGAGGCAATCCGGCAGGCGGACATCAGGGAGGGCGACATCGTGCTGTTCCATACCGGCGCGGACAAGTTTTACCACGAGGCGCGGTACTACAAAGACACGCCTGAGATTCCGGAAGACGTCGCGCGTTACCTGGTCGAGAAGAAGGTGAAGGCGGTTGGCATGGATATGTCCGGCCCGGATGAGCCGGTTCAAAACCCATAAGATTCTGCTGGGCGGGGGAGTGCTGATAATCGAGAATCTTACTAACGTCGGCTTACTCGCCGGCAAGGACTTTACGGTCTATGCATTGCCGATAAAACTGGAGCTGGACGGCGCGCCGGCGCGGGTCATAGCGCAGGTAGCCTGATGTCAAAGAACTCAAAGCCAGGATTGACGATTCGAAAACGTCGAAGCGAAGTTGAAAGGGCTTGGGGCGAAGCCTGCTGGCGAGTCTGTCCACGAGTACGTTTATTTCAAACAGCCGGCGGGGAAGGTGCTAAAGCTTAGTGCGGAAGGCGGCAAGGTTTATAAGACTGTCATTGAGGCGCGGGGCGACCAGTTCGAAGTCGTGTCGGACGACGTGGTGGATGAGCCGGAAGCCGTCCGCGGCGAACTCGCGGAGAAGTTTGGCATCAAAAGGGAGCTGAAAAATCATCGCCGGCTCTTTGACCTTGACGGCGAAAATCTATCTATCAACCGCATAGAAGGCGTCGGTGACTTTCTGATAATCGAGAGCGAAGCGCCGTCCGCGGAATTGCTGGATAAGTTGGGCATCGACCGAGGCGCGGTCGTCACTGATTCCTTCGACAACCTTTAATTGTTATGATTGACGCATGAACGCCACGCTGGTTGCTACGTTTGCCGGATTGATAACGGCTTTGGCTTGGGGTTTTGGCGACTGGCTATCAGCCAAGGGCGCCAAAAAGTTCGACCCGTTCCAGTTTAATTTTGGCGTGTCCTACGTGAACTTGGCAGTGGCGGCAGGCCTACTGGCTTTCACGCACATTATCGTTCCGACGCCCAGCCAACTGCTGGCCATCATCACCGCCAGCGTGCTCATACCCGTCGCTTATATAATATTCGTGAAGGCTCTTACCCATGGGCCGGTAGGCACTGTCGTTCCGCTAGGCAATTCGTATCCGCTAATTACCATAGCGCTGTCTATAGTCATCCTGTCGCAGGCTTTCAATGCCGCGCAGGTCGGGGCCATGGTCGGCATAGTATTGGGCGCGATGCTGCTGGCATATCAGAAGAATCGCCAACAGATTCCCCTAAAGGAGTTGCACAAAGATACTGCGTTGGCCGTTATCGCGGCTATTATCTGGGGTTTCGGGTTCTTTGTGTTAAATTCAACGGTCGGCGATGTAAACTGGCAGACCATTGCGGTCTTCATGGAAATAACCATGTTCCTCTTTGCGCTGGCCGCGCTGGCGTTGTGCATCGGTCGAACACGCTGGGAGCGATCAGGCAGCTCTTCCCAAATAAGATAGTCCTGTGGGGAGGTTTTACCGGCGCAGTTGGCTTCATATCGTTGTTTGCGGGTTCCGACTACGCCAAGAGCGCTGTCATCCCAATCGTGTTATCCAGTTGTAGTACTTTGATAGCTGCATTTTTAGGCGCTGTGTTCGAACACGAGAAGCTAGGTTTCGGGAAACGGCTTGGAGCGGCGCTGGTAGTAGCCGGCATCATAATCCTGAACCTATCCTAGGTATGTAACTTGATGGCGTGACACCTCGCAAGTGCTATGATTAATCCCATATGCTCAACCCGAATTTTCTGTACCTGGTACCGTTCATCAATCTGACGGGCAGTGGTAAATATACTTTGACGTACTGAAGGGCAGGACTAAGCCCAACCGGGTCACGTGGTTCATGTGGGCCCTGATCCCTATGATTGCGTTCGCGGCCGAGATAAGCGAAGGCGTGGGCCTTCAGTCCATACTGACGTTCACGGTCGGTCTGGGCCCATCCTGGTCTTTGCGGCGTCGTTCGTGAATAAAAAGTCGGTCTGGAAGATTACGCGGTTCGACGTCATTTGCGGTTGGCCGTCCGTGTTGGGGCTGGTTTTGTGGTTGATAACGCGGCATGGAGAGCTGGCGATAATGTTCAGTATCGCGGCGGACACCGCCGCGTCGGCACCTGACGTAGCGAAGTCCTGGAGCCAGCCCGATACGGAAAGCTACCAAGTGTATCTGGCTGCCTGCATAAGTTCAACTCTGACCTTGCTAACGATAGATGAATGGAACTTCGCCACCTACGGATTCCCGCTTTATATATTTGCTATATGTTTCGTACTCGTATTGTTGATACGGTTTGAGTTTGGTGTTCGGATCAAGTCGGTGCTAAGGCCTGCCGCGCCCTGACATCGGTAGACAAAATTTTGTATTCATTGTATAATCATTAGTTAATGAGCGACACGGAACAGTGTGAATCCTTTGATTTATTGCCAAACCGTTTGGCGGTAGTTCCATTTGGTGCGGAAGAGATACACGCTCTGGTAGGCAGCGATAACCAGTATGAAACGTGTCTACTGGCCAGCAACTTCAACTGGATAGCGGCATATTTATGCGAGGAAGTAGGGATTTTTGAGGAAGAGGTGGCGGATTGGTTTAGGGGAGAAGCCAAGGGCCTGGATGGCGATAGCCCGATGGATGTCTGGCGCGCCAATGACGGTTTCTGGAAGGTCTTTGAGTACGCCCAGCTCTATAAAGAGCAGGTAGACAAAGACCTTGCTGGCGAAGATATGGGTGAACCGGATGTCCCGCGTTCACGCGAACTGGGTAAGAACGCGCTCGAGGTCATACTGAAAAGTTTCGAGGTAGCTGGCGTAGATATATCCGCCTGCGAGGAAGACCCTGAATATACGCGAGTCCGGTACATACACAATCCTCACAGGGAGAATTCGCCGATAGTCGGGTGGAAGGGCAATCAGACTATGGAGGATTATAGGATTACGATTGACGAAGGCCCGCGCCAGGCGACATTTTTCATAGTCAGGTATCTGCCTAAAGACGAAGCGCCCATGATTCTTCAGACTGGTATTGGCCTGGTATGCAGGATGCTTGGAGACAATCA
>CAWDZT010000007.1:0-58196 GCA_963807025.1 uncultured Candidatus Saccharibacteria bacterium | reverse complement strand
ATGTTCTCTAAGAGCCCTTGGCCTGGACCAGCGCGTTCGCCCCCCTGCTCAAAGCGTCGGTAGCCGTGACCTACTTCGTGAGCAAGCCCTTGCAGATACTGCTGGATAAGCTGTTCCCGCGCCACGGTTCGGCCCTGCAGAGCCGCGAAGAACTGGGCCTGATGGTCAGCGAACACTGGACAACAAGTCCAGCGAACTGGACGAGGACGAGATCGAGATAATGCGCGGAGCGCTTTCATTAAGCGAAAAGCGGGTGCGCGACATTATGACCGACATCCGCCACACCTACTGGGTCACGCTCAGTACCCCGCTGGACGAAGCTAAGATTGACGAGATCAAAGAAAAGGCCTACAGCCGCATCCCGGTATTTAATAAAACTTTAACTAAATGCTACGGCATACTTTTAATGAAAGACTTAATCGATGTTGACTTCGAGCACAAGGACCTGAAGGTGGACGACATGTCCCTGCACCCCGTACAGCTGGTCGGCTCCATGACGGCGCTAGACACCATGTTCCGCAAATTCATATCGACCGACACGCACCTGATACCCATAGAAAAGGACGATCACATCATCGGCATGGTCACCATCGAGGATCTGCTGGAAGAGATAGTCGGCCACGAGATAGAGGACGAGACGGACCGCCAGAAGGCGGCCAAACTACCGGTTAATAACTCCGAAAAAACAAAAAGGGGCCTTGTGGGACCCCTTTGTTGTCGCAATCTCGGCCGGTGAAGGCTTTGATCGCTAACCACCTCACAGTGGCTAAGATCCAATATATGCCTACCCTACCCGGGTGTCAACATAATTCATGACGAACTGTGCATCCACTGTGGCCAGAGTGTGGATAAACAGCCAGTTTTACCGGTAGTAGCGACGCAGCCAGGACTTTTTAAATTTAATGAAATCTGCCGTCCTCGATGGAGGCGCGGATATCATCCACCAATTTAATGATGAAATGTTCATTATGCAGGCTTAAAAGGGTCATACCCAGGAGCTCGCCGGCCTTGTGCAGGTGGCGCAGATAGGCCCGCGAATAGTTAGAGCAGGTATAGCACGAGCAATCTTTAATTAAAGGCGAGAAGTCGCGCGCGTATTTGGCGCCCGCCGATATTCTTGCGCCCGCCGTACGTATAGAACGAACCGTTGCGGCCCACGCGGGTGGGCGACACGCAGTCAAAGGTATCGCAACCATTCTCGATGGCGGCGAAGATATCGTCCGGCTCGGACTAATGCCCAGCATATGCCGCGGCTTTCGGCGGGCAGTTCCTGGTTGCACCAGCGCACGATGTCGCCCAGGCGTTTCTTTTCGATGGCGCCGCCGATGCCGAAGCCGTCGAACGGCATAGCCGCCAGCGTGCGGGAGGTGGCGCGGCGCAGGTCCTCGTACTTAGCCCCCTGCACCACCCCGAACAGCGCCTGGTACGGCCGCGAAGGATGCGCCGAACGCAGTCTTAATTAACTCGTCCACGCAGCGCTTAGCCCAGGCCTCGGTCCGGGCCAGCGATTCCACCTGGTAATCATAAGGGTCGCGCAAAGAAGTCAGCTCGTCGAAAGCGAACATCACGTCCGCGCCCAACGCGTGCTGGATACGCATGCTTAACTCCGGCGTAAAACGATGCTCGCGACCCGTCCAGGTGCGAATAGAACGTCACGCCGCGGCGTCCACGGCGGCCAGGCGGTCTTTTTCGTCCGCCAGCTCGGCTCGTCGCCCTCCATGTCTATCACCTTCTTAAATCCGGAACCAAGCGAGAGCACCTGGAACCCGCCGCTGTCGGTAAAAGTAGGCCCGGACCAGTTCATAAAAGCGCCGAATCCGCCGGCCGCCTCCACCACCTTGTGGCCGGGTCGTAAGATACAGGTGGTAGGCGTTGGCCAGCACGGCCTGGGCGCCGGCACCGCGGACCTGCTCGGGCGTCATGGCCTTCACGGTGGCGGCGGTACCCACGACTATGAAGGCGGGGGTCTTTATGGCGCCGTGAGGTGTACGTACAATGCCCGTACGCGCCAGGGTCCCGCCGCCAAGTTCATTAACTACCTTAAAACCAAAGCCTTTGTTCATCAGATGTAAAGTATAGCAAAACCCGCTCATTTACAGATATGCCATACGATGTTATGGTTAAAATAATATGGCGGCAGAAGTTTTTAAATACGACGGCAGGAACGACAGCCCGGACGATGTCCGGGCCAGCGCCTGGAAGAAAGGCAGCTTCCACTGGGAAGAAGGCCATGGCGATGGCACGGGTTACGAGACCTGCATACGGGTCAAGGACGGCAGGGTCGAAGTATTAGCGCGGAAATCACGGAACATTTCGTAACGGGTGAAGGCACGCAGCTCCAAATAAGGGCGATAGGGAACATCAGGAGGCTGGAAGTAGGCGAGCCCCATGTGGAAGAACTGATTGGCCCGGAGAACAATAACCGAGCCCAGTTCCACGTCCGCAACGTCGGCGACACCGACGTCCAACCGGCGAGAACTAAAACTTATAAATTAACCACGGCCAAATGCCGGCTCGCGGGCCCGTCCAGCTCCACCAGGATAATGCTTTGCCAAGTCCCCAGCACCAACTGGCCAGTTCCATAATCGGGCCGTCCGTAACCGTGCCGGTCGACTCGGCGGGCCAGTTGGTGCTGGGGACTTGGCAACGCATTATCCTGGTGGAGCTGGACGGGCCGCGCGAGCGGCATTTGGCCGTGGTTAATTTATAAGATTTAGTTCATTCCCGGTTGGGCATCGGTGTCGCCGACGTTGCGGACGTGGAACTGGGCCCGGTTGTTGTTCTCCGGGCCGATCAGTTCTTCCACATGGGGCTCGCCTACTTCCAGTCTCCTGATCTTTCCTATCGCTTTTATTTGGAGCTGCATGCCTTCACCCGTTACGAACTGTTCCGTGATGGCCGCGCTGAATACTTCGACCCTACCGTCCTTGACCCGTATACAGGTTTCGTAACCAGTGCCATCGCCATGGCCTTCTTCCCAGTGGAAGTTGCCTTCTTCCAGGCGCTGGCCCCGGACATCGTCCGGGCTGTCGTTCCTGCCGTCGTATTTAAAAACTTCTGCCGCCATATTATTTTAACCATAACATCGTGTGGCATATCTGTAAATGAGGGGTTTTGCTATACTTTACATCTGATGAGCAAGGTTTTAGTTTTAAGGTTGGTAAGGAGCTTGGCGGCGGGACGCTGGCGCGTACTGGCGTTATAAGAACGCCCCATGGCTCTATTAAGACGCCAGCCTTCATAGTGGTGGGTACCGCGGCCACCGTGAAGGCGATGACGGTGGAGCAGGTGAGGGGTGCCGGCGCGCAGGCCGTGCTGGCGAATGCTTATCATCTGTATCTTAGGCCCGGGCACAAGGTGGTGGAGGCGGCCGGGGGTTTGGGTTCGTTTATGAACTGGTCCGGGCCTACTTTTACTGATTCGCGGCGGGTTCCAGGTATTATCTCTGGGCTCCGGCTTTAAGAAGGTCATAGATATGGAGGGCGATGTGCCGCTGGCCGACGAGAAGGAGCGGCTGGCCCGGGTGGATGACGAGGGCGTGACGTTCTACTCGCACCTGGACGGGTCCGAGCATCGCTTTACGCCGGAGCTGAGCATGCGGATCCAGCACGCGCTGGGGGCAGACGTGATGTTTGCTTTCGACGAGCTGACCTCGCTGGCGCGACCCTTATGATTACCAGGTGGAGTCGCTGGCCCGCACGGAGGCCTGGGCCCGGCGCTGTGTGGACGAGCTGGCAAGTTGCGCTCCGCTCATCCCTCGCGGCCGTACCAGGCGCTGTTCGGGGTGGTGCAGGGGGCGAAGTACGAGGATCTGCGGCGTTCCACCTCGCGCGCGCTGGCGGATATGCCGTTCGACGGCTTCGGTATCGGCGGCGCGATCGAAAAGAAACGCCTGGGCGACATCGTGCGCTGGTGCAACGAGGAACTGCCGGCCGATAAGCCCAGGCATATGCTGGGGATTAGTGAGCCGGACGATATATTCGCCGCCATAGAGAATGGCTGTGATACCTTTGACTGCGTATCGCCGACCCGCGTGGGGCGCAACGGTTCGTTCTATACGTACGGCGGGCGCAAGAATATCGGCGGGGCCAAATACGCGCGCGACTTCTCGCCTTTAATTAAAGACTGCGACTGCTACACCTGCTCTAACTATTCGCGGGCCTATCTGCGGCACCTGCACAAAGCCGGCGAGCTCCTGGGCATGACCCTTTCTAAGCCTGCATAATGAACATTTCATCATTAAATTGGTGGACGACATCCGGGCCTCAATCGAGTCCGGCGATTTCATGAAATTTAAAAAGTCCTGGCTGGCCCGCTACTACCGGTAAGACGCCGGTTTATCCACAATCTGACCACAGTGGATGCACAGTTTGCCATTAATTATGTTGACACCCGATGCAGGGTAGGCATATATTGGATCTTAGCCACTGTGAGGTGGTCAGCGCTCAAAGCCTTCACCGGCCGAGATCGCGACAACAAAGGGGTCCCACAAGGCCCCTTTTTGTTTTTCCATGAAGTTATTAACCGGCCGTTTGGCCGCCTTCTGGCGGTCCGTCTCGTCTTCTATCTCGTGGCCGACTATCTCTTCCAGCAGGTCCTCGATGGTGACTATGCCGATTATCTGGTCGTCCTTTTCTATGGGTATCAGGTGCGTGCCGCCGGATATGAATTTGCGGAACATGGTGTCGAGCGCCGTCATGGAGCCGACCAGCTGGACGGGGTGCAGGGGCATGTCGTCCACCTGCAGGTCTTTGTGCATCGAAATCGACGTCGATTAAGTCTTTCATTAAAAGTATGCCGTAGCATTTAGTTAAAGTTTTATTAAATACCGGGATGCGGCTGTAGGCCTTTTCTTTGATTTCGTCGATCTTGGCTTCGTCCAGCGGGGTGCTGAGCGTGAGCCAGTAGGTGTGGCGGATGTCCGTCATGATGTCGCGCACCCGCTTTTCGCTTAAGACAAGGGCGCCGCGCATTATCTCTATCTCGTCCTCGTCCAGTTCGCTGGACTTGTTGCCCAGGTGCTCGCTGACCAGCAGACCCAGTTCCTCGCGGCTCTGCAGGGCCGAACCGTGGTGCGGGAACAGCTTGTCCAGCAGTATCTGCAAGGGTTTGCTGACGAAGTAGGTTACGGCTACGGATGCCTTGAGCAGGGGCGCGAAGGCGCTGGTCCAGGCCAGGGGGTTCTTGGCGAACAAGGCCTGCGGGAAGACCTCGCCGAAGACGACGATCAGCAGGGTGCTGACGGCGCCGGCCAGCCAGCCGTTCAGGCGCTGGTCCAACACCAGCGAAGTGGCCGATACGGTGGCGATGTTCGACAGCAGTATGGCGGACATGGTCAGGTGGAGGCGCTTGCCTAAGGGCAGGACGCGCTTGGCCTGGGCGTTGCCCAGCTTGACCTTGCGCTTAAGGTCGTTTAAGTCCAGAGCCATGATGGTGATGTTCAGGCCGGAGAATATGGCCGAGAACAGGACCAGCAAGAAAACCTCGATTACGAGCAATTCGGTGTTTATGCCTGGATGCATCAGAGGCTTACGTTAAGCATTATCAGGCTACATTGTAGCCGTAAAGGTGTCGGGTGGCAAACCTGCGTCATTCCGGTGTGCTTAACAGGGGTGGCGAGTGTGATAAATACCACTTGAAATTAGGTTTGGACGGAGCTAAGCTAAATATTAGGAAGTGTGAGGCTTCCTAACGACCCGGGCGCATTTCGTCCCGGGTCTTATGATTTACCGGCAGTCGGCGCAGAGGCCCTGGATTTCCAGCAATGGTCCTTCATCCGGAAGTCCGGGCCGCCGGCCAGCAGCCTGCAGCGTTCTTCGAGCTGTCTTGTCTTCGGGCAAGGGTATCTACGCGGCCGCACTTCAGGCACGTAAGGTGGTGGTGATGATGATGGAAGGCGTCGCTCAGCTCCAGCTTATACTTCCAGCCGATCTGCAGGCGCTTGACAATGCCAAGTTCTTCGAACAGGGCCACGGCGCGGTAGACGCTGGCGCGGTCGGCCTTGCCGGCGCAGGCCCGCGCCACTTCGGCCATGGCCAAAGGCTCCTTATCTTGCAGGGCGCGGAACACGGCCAGCCGCGCGCGCGTCAGGCTGTGGCCCGGTGTTTCATAACGTTCCGGAACTGTTCCAACGGTTCTGCCATATATGCAATTATAGCTAAAATTGCGACAGATTTGCAATATTAAGCGGCAAGGCGATAAAATCGGGGCATGCTCGTATTTCTTCTCACACTGGCGGCCTCGGCCGCGGCGCTCGTAGGCGGCTACACGGCTATAAAGAGCCGTAACTGGCTGGACCTGGCGCTGGCGCTGACCTCCGGACTGGTGCTGGGGCTGGTGATGTTCGACCTCCTGCCCGAAATATTCGCTATAGCTCAAGCGAACGGATCTCGATCCGGTCTGGCCGATGATCGCCATGACCGCCGGCTTCCTGACCTTCCACCTGTTCGAAAAGTTCATACCGCTTCACGAGACCAGCGAGAAGCAATACGGCCCGCACCGCCACCCCAGATTAGGGGTAGCCACGGGCCGTGGCCCTGAGCGGCCACAGCTTTTTGGACGGGCTTAGCATAGGCGTCGCCTTCCAGGTCAGCACGGCCATAGGTATGGCGGTAGCGCTAGCCGTTATAGGGCATCGTTTTGCCGACGGCTTCGACACCACTACGTTCATGCTGTTTCACAAGAACAAGCTGAGCCACATAAAACGGTGGCTGGCGGTCGTCGTGCTCATGCCGGTGGCCGGCGGCCTGGCCAGCCTGGTATTCACGCTGTCAGAGACGTGCCCTGGCCGTATATCTGGGCTTCTTCGCCGGGTTCATCCTTTATATAAGCGCCAGCAACCTGCTTGCCCCAGGCCCACAGCAGCGAGGCATCGTCCAAGCAAGCCATTGCGCTGACGGTGCTGGGCGCGGTCATCATGTTCACGATAACCCGTTTTGTCTGATAGTGGCCATGAGTGCTATACTAAGCCTGCTAGTATAAAAATAAATACAGCCGAACAAACACAAAAACAAGGTAATATAGGTCTCCTATGGCCTCGTCCTCACTCGAAAACAAGACGGTACGCCCCGGCAGTCTGGGCGCTTATTCTTATTATCATTCGGCCCGGCGTCCGGATCAGAGGCGGCCCAAGCCGGGTTATATCGCCGCGCCACGCACGCGGCTGGTGCCCTGGAAGCTGGTTGTAGCTCTGGTGCTGGTGGCGGCCGTGGCCGTCATGCCGTTCTTTAATGGCGGCGCCAAGCCGGCCGCCGATAAGTCGCGGTGCATCGCAGACTCGCCCAGCCGCGCCGGCCAGACCGCACCGTCGTCCGCGCCTGCCGCAGTCGCTACCCGCCAAGAACGGCCGACGAATGCGCCGGCAATTCGCTCAGCAAGCTGGTGCTGGTAGACATCAGCCAGCGGCATATGTGGGCCTGCTCAAGGAGGAAATACCGCCTATGACTCACCGGTCATCACCGGCATCACCAAATATGACGCCACGCTGACCCCCCCGGGCACCTACCACATATACGGCAAACAAAAAGACACCGTGCTTACCGGCAAGGACATTACCGGCAGTTGGAACGACCCTGTATCTTACTGGATGCCATTTCCTAAGGAACCAGTACGGCGTGTATGGTTTCCATGACGCCACCTGGCGCTCAAACGATGAGTTCGGCAAGGTCAATCCGGCCTCGTCCGACGCTTCGCACGGCTGTGTCGAACTGCCGCTTGCTAGCTCGGCCTGGCTTTATAACTGGGCGCCCGCGGGCACCACGGTTACGATCAAGAAGTAGGCTTAGGACTGTCTGGGCCGGTGCTTGGCTATCCAAACGCCTGCAGCTACAGCTAGCTACGAGCGGCGGCAAAGCCATGGTGCCTACCTGAGGAACGTTAGCATGTTCCATAGGCGGTGCGCCGGTATGAGCGCTCTGCGTCGTATGATATTCTTCGGCTGAAGGGTGGAGCTTTAGGCCTTCCAGCTTAACTGCCGCTTCAACTCCGCCTCCGAAAGCGGCTATCGTGGCGGCTCCTGCCGCCGCATAAGGCCAGCCCTCGATTTAAGAGTTCCCGGACTCCGGGTAGCTCAGCTTCCCTTGGAACTTCTATTGCTACGGCGTTCGTCTGGGCGCGGTGCTTCTGGTAAGGCTCCTGACATGCCCGGTAGTATATAACATAATTCTCTATAAGTCCAGACCGGAAATATGGGGTACAATATAAGCATGCTCGTAGTAGTGATTCTCTTGGGGGTATTGGTAGCCGCGCTGGCCGCCGCGGTGGTTTTCTTGATGGTGCGCAAGCCCGGCGCCGGTTCCGACAGCGCGCTCCTGCTCAAGGCCGACATGACGGAGCTGAACAAGAGCGTCACCGATCTTAAGGACGGCCTGCAGAAACAGCTGAGCGACCAACTGGGCGCCAGCAACAAACAGCTGGCCAGCCAGTCCGCGGCCAGCATCAAGATCCTCCAGCAGGTCACCGAAAAGCTCACCAAGCTGGAAGGCACCAACAAGAACGTCGGCGACATCGCCTCCGAGCTCAAGACCTTGCAGAACGTACTGCAGAATCCTAAACAGCGCGGCGTAATCGGCGAGTATTACCTTAAGCAGATATTGGATAACGTCCTGCCGGCCGGCACGTTCGAACTTCAGTACAAACTGGGCGAAGGCCTGGTGGTCGACGCGGTCGTCAAACTCGACGACAAGCTCCTGCCGCTCGACAGCAAGTTCCCGCTCGAGAATTACAACCGCCTGCTCGAAGCCAAAGAGGCCGAAAAGCCGGAGCTTACGCGCGCTTTCAAAGAAGACGTCAAGAAGCGCATCGACGAAACCGCCAAATACATCAAACCGGGCAAGGGCACGCTGGACCAGGCGCTGATGTTTATTCCTTCCGAAGCGATTTACTACGACCTGCTGGCCAACAAGGTGGGCGTGGGCAATGTGTCCGGCCGCAACCTGATGCAATACGCCGTAGAAAAGAAGGTTACCATCGTCGGCCCCAGCACATTGAGCGCCATGCTGCAGACTATCGCCCAGGGCCTGCGCTCCATCGAGATCCACAAAGACACGGAGAAGATTCGCAAAAATATCGAGCAGCTAGGCAAGCACCTGATGGCCCACAACGCCTACATGCAAAAGTTAGGCAACAGCCTGGGTACCACCGTCGGCCACTTCAACAACACCTACAAGGAACTCGGCAAGATCGACCGCGACATCGTCAAGATCGCCGACACCTCGCCCAGCATCGACCCCCAGCGCTTAGATAAGCCCCGGCTCGACGACTAATTATTTTGAAGTTTTAATGAGGTCGATGGCCAGCGAAGCTGTCCAGGAGAAGTCCTTGGCGCCGGCCGGTTCGCCGTTCAAAGGATCGAAGTACTCGTAACAGCCGTGCCGTTCGACCATCTCCAGCGTGGATTCGCGCAGAGCCTTGGCCTGTTCCTTGAAGCCGTAGCGCTTGAGCCCGTCGATTATCAGCCAGTTCATGTTGACCCATGTCGGGCCCTGCCAGTACAGCTTAGGGTGGAACCACTGCGAGTTCACCGACACGCTCGGCACCGGATAGGCCGGGCCGAACTCTTGCTCGTTCTCCAGGTGATGCACCAGCTGTTTGGCGCGTTCCTTGGTTACGCATCCGGCGTACAGCGGCAACAGCGTGGCGACGGTCGGAATCTTAAGCAGGCGGTGGGTGACGAAATCGCGCGAATAATATTGCTGGGAGTACGGATCCCAGAGCTGTTCCAGGGCCTTCTCGGTCTTGCCCATGCTTTCTTCCAGCTCCGCCGGCAGGTCCTCGCGCAGGGCCTTGGCTATTTCCTTAAGGTGGGTGTTGGCCCTGATGAAGATGCAGTTGAACGACAGGTCTTCTATGGCGAACAACGAATGGTTCAGGATGCGGTTGATGTCGTAGCCCTTGCGGCGCAGGCGGCGCTGGGTATCCAGTAGCATCAGCGCGTCTACGGTAGAGAAGCGCTGGCTGGCATCGACGTGCTTGGTGTCGCGCCGGAACAGGCTGATAACCTTGTCGAACCGGGTCTTTTCTATAAGGCGTATCCAGAACGGCAGTAAGGTGTTCGTGCATCTCGTTCATCCACGGCGGCGTGTTGTCCAGGCCGGTCTCCCAGGGGTGTATCTGCAATACCAGGCCTTCGCCGTGCGGGTCGCGCTCTTTATATAGCCATTCGTGATAAGCCAGCAGGGCGGGGTAGACCATGGCGTACCAACTGCGGCGCTCCGGCCAGGCCAGCTTCTTGCCCATCTGCACCACGGCCTCGGCCAGCACGGGCGGCTGGGTGATTCCGGTGGTGGTGATGTCGTTGGGCGCGTAAGGGTTGAGCCAACTGCGCCAGATATTGCGGTCGGTACGGTACTGCGGCTCGTCGCGGAAAATGATGTTCGGCATCATGCCGTTATGCCACTGGCCCCTGAGCAGGCTCAGGATCTCGGCCTTGGCCCTTTCCACGTCGATGTGCCTCTGGCCGATGGCGATGAAACAACTGTCCCACAGCCACTGGTGCGGATAAAGTCCGTGCGCCGGCTGGGTATAGTTGCCCCGGTCGTTCATCTTCAGCACTTCCTTGGCCTGGGCGAGCAGATCCTGCGGTTTTTGGTCTTTGTCTTCGTCTGCTTTCTGCGTGGTCGCGTCTTGCATATGTTTAAAGTATAACCTTTCCTGCTTGCATATGGGATAGGCAACACCCTCTCTGTCCGGACTAGTACGTTTTACATACTTTTTGCATGCAAAACGTACAAGCTCCGCAGTACCCCAAAGCATATTGTGACGGCATACGCCTGCCGACAGGTTCTCTGGTACAATTATCTGTAAGATGATCGACCGAAAACTGGCTGACAAATTGCGCGAGAGGGCCAAGAATGGCGACGTCAGCCGTGCTGAGGAGCGCGGAACTGAGAGCGCTGTTCGACGAGCTCAAGACCCTGCCGCCCGACAAGAAGGGCGCCTACGGCAAAGAGGTCAACGCGCTCAGGGCCGAACTTACGGAGCTTATAGAACAAAGCCGGGACGAAGAACAGGCCAAAACCGCCCATCGATATAACCGCGCCGTTCGACGCCAACCTAAAAGCCGCCGACAAACCCAAGCTCCTGCCCAGCGACCAAGGCACCCGCCACCCGCTGATGACCGAGCTCGACACCATCCTTGATATCTTCTACCGCATGGGCTTCACGGCCGTGGAATCGCGCGAGATCGATGACGACTTCCATATGTTCGGTTCGCTCAACTTCCCCGACGACCATCCGGCCCGCGACGAATACGACACCTTCGTCACCGAACAGAAGGACAAGCAGGGGCGTCCGTACATAGCGCCGGCCCATACTTCCATAATGCAGAACCGCATACTCAAACAGCACAAAGACCAGCTCAAAGACGGCAAGGCCATCGCCGCCGTCATCCCGGGCCGCGTCTTCCGCAACGAGGACCTGGACGCCCGGCACGAACATACCTTCTACCAGCTGGAAGGCATCTACGTGGGCGAAGGGCGTGAACGCCGGCAACCTTCTGGCCACCTTCAAGACCTTCCTGTCCGAATATTACCGCCAGGAAATCGAGATACGCAGCCAGCCCTTCTATTTCCCGTTCACCGAGCCCAGCTTCGAGCTAAGCCTTAGCTGTCCGTTCTGCCAGCGCCGCGGCTGTAACGTCTGTTCGCAGACCGGCTGGATCGAACTGCTCGGCATGGGCATGATCCACCCGAACGTCCTGCACGCCGCCGGCATCGACCCGCAGAAGTACACCGGTTTCGCCTGGGGCTGCGGCATCGACCGGCTGGTGATGATGAAACACGACATAGAAGACGTCCGCCACTTCGAATCCGGCAAACTGGAATTCCTGAGGCAGTTCAAATGAAGATAAGCCTTAATACCATCCGTGATTTCAATAAGCGCAACGGGGCCGCCGGCGACGTGGCCAAGATCGGTGCCGACAAGCTGGCCGAGAAGATCGGCACCCAGCTGGGCGCCATAGAAGAGGCCTTGCTGATCGGCGAGAAGTACCACGGCATCGTGATAGTGAAGGTCGTATCGTGCGAGAAGCACTCCGATGCCGACAAGCTGAGCGTCTGCCGCGTAGACGACGGCAAGGCCGTGTCGCACGTGGACCGCGGCGACGACGGTCTGGTGCAGGTGGTCTGCGGCGCGCCGAACGTACGCGAAGGCATGCTGGCCGCCTGGCTGCCGCCGGGTTCGACTGTTCCGTCCACCGTCGGAAAGGGACGTGTTCGTGCTGGAAGCCCGCGAACTGCGCGGCGTGGTCAGTAACGGCATGCTGGCTTCGCCCAAAGAGCTGGCGCTGGGTGATGACCACGACGGCATACTGGACATAGACGGCGACTATAAGCCGGGTTCCGACTTCGCGACTACTTTCGGCCTGCACGACGACATCGTCTTCGATATAGAGAACAAGATGTTCACCCACCGTCCGGATTGCTTCGGCTTCATGGGCGTGGGGCGCGAACTGGCCGGCATCCAGGGCATGCCGTTCAAGAGCCCGGACTGGTACCGCCCGGACGCTAAGTTCCCGGCGCCCGAAGCACGACGAGCTTAAGCTGACGATCAAGAACGAACTGCCCCAGCAAGTGCCGCGCTTCACGGCCATCTGCCTTAAGTGATGTGCGTGTCGGACCGAGCCCGGTCTGGCTCAGGGTGGAGCTGGCCAAGGTAGGCGTCAAATCCATCAACAACATCGTCGACTACACCAACTACTTCATGCTCATGACCGGCCAGCCCCTGCACGCTTACGATTACGACAAGGTCAAGGCCTTGAGCGGTTCCGGCGGCGCTTGCCTGGTCATCCGCAACCCGCGGCAAGGCGAGAAGCTCAAACTACTAGGAGGAAAGACCATCCAGCCGCGGTCCGAAGCCATCATGATAGCTACCGACAAGACGCTCATCGGCATCGGCGGCGTGATGGGCGGCGCGGACACCGAAGTGGACGATAGACACCCGCAACATCATCCTGGAGTGCGCCAACTTCGATATGTATTCCATAAGGCGCACATCCATGGAGCACGGCCTGTTCACGGATGCCGTCACCCGTTTCACCAAAGGCCAGAGCCCTTTGCAGAACGCCGCCGTGTTCGGCCCGCGTGGTGGAAGAAATCCGAAAACATGCCGGCGGCAAAGTAGCCGGCAAATTCCTGGACGACAACCATTTGGCAAGTCCGTGCTGGAGCGCGGCTCCGTGCATCCGCCGGTCACCGTGACGCGCCGACTTTATCAACGGGCGGCTGGGTCTTTCGCTGTCGCCGGCCGCAATGAAGAAACTGCTGGAGAACGTCGAGTTCAAAGTTGCGGCCAAAGGCGGCGACCTGAGCGTAAAAGCGCCGTTCTGGCGCACCGACATCGAACTGCGCGAAGACGTGGTAGAAGAAGTGGGGCGGCTCTATGGCTACGACCACCTGCCGCTGGTACTGCCTGCGCGCGACCTGGCACCGGCGCCGCGCGACCATCTGCTGGACCTGAAGTCCGACATCCGCGCCCAGCTCGCCAAAGCCGGGGCCAACGAGGTGCTTACCTACAGCTTCGTTCCCGGTTCTCTGCTCGATAAGACCGGCCAGGATCCGTCCGCGGCTTACAAGATAGCCAACGCACTGAGTCCGGACCTGCAGTATTACCGCATGAGCCTCATGCCCAGCCTGCTCGAGAAGGTCCACCCGAACATCAAGGCCGGCTATGACGAGTTCGCCATGTTCGAGATCGGCAGGACCCATGGCACGGACAACGGCATGGACGCGGAGGACCTGCCGAACGAGTTCGAGTTCACCGGGCTTGGTAGTGGCCGCCGCCGACAAGCTTAAGAAACCGGGCGCCGCGTACTACCAGGCCCAAAGGTACTCTGGACGAGCTGGCCGGCGTGCCGCTGGAATTCAAGCCGGTAGGCAAGGAAGCGCAGAAGTTCCAGGTGGTAAAGCCCTACGACCCGGCCCGTTCCGCCATGGTTAGCGCCAAAGGCGGCTCGTACCTTGGCATAATCGGCGAGTTCAAACCGTCCGTGACGCGGCAGCTCAAACTGCCTCGCTACTGCGCCGGATTCGAAATCGACACCACGGCGCTCTTACAGCTGGAAGGCCGCGGCGTGAACTACGAACCGCTGTCCAGGTTCCCGGCAGTCAAACAGGACATCACTCTGCGTGTCGACGCGGGGCTGGACTACGCACGGCTGTACGGTCTGGTCCATGAACGCGTCAAAGAGGATGCGCCCGAAGACACGCGCGTGCACGTAGGGCCGGTAGATATATATGAGAAAGCCGGTTCCAAGCACAAGAACGTCACTTTCCGTGTGTCCGTGGCCGCCTTTAACCGCACGCTTACCGACAAAGAAGTGGCCGCCATGCTGGACAAGGTAGCGGCGGACGCCAAGGTCCGGGCTCAAAGCCGAGAGGGTATGATACGCTCCAGACTATTATTGGCCGGCGCTGGTTTCTTGGCGCTGATGATATGGTCGTTCGCGTCTGCAGTCCGGTCCATGCTGATGTCAACGACTTCACTGTTACCATCTTCATGGCCGATGAGACGCTCAGCCGGGCCGACCCGCAGGGCGAACTCCATATAGTCGAGCATATCAATGTCGACTTCACTGCTTATAACCATGGCATACTAAGGGCCATACCGGATTCATATAAACACCACTCGCTCCAGCTGAAGGTCAACCGCGTCAGTTCCGACAGCGGTGCGCCGTCGCAGTATACGACCTATGGCTCCAACGGCAACACGGTGCTCAAGATCGGCGACCCGGATCGTACCGATCACCGGCGCTCAGGCGTATACCGTCGACTACACCTTCAGGAATGTCATCAGCTTTTATAATGGCCACGACGAGCTGTACTGGGACATCAACGGCGACCAGTGGGGCCAGCCGTTCAACAAGGTAGCCGCGATCCTGCATCTGCCATCCGGACTGGAACTTAGTAGGAAGCCTGTCTGCTATGCGGGCGGTTACGGCGCCACGGCGCGGACTGCACTGTCCAACATCCGAGGACAGACCATCACGGTGAACGGCGGCGGCCTGCTGTCCGCGTCATACCCTTACCTTGTGGCCGCCTTCAAGCCCGGTTATTTCCGGCCTTCCACGTGGTACGAGACCGTCGGTGAATACGGCAAGCAGATAGTGGCCGTGGCCGTGCCCGTATTGCTCCTGGGCGGCGGCAGTTTCCTTTATTGGTGGCGCGAGGGCCGCGACCCGAAGGGCAGGGGCGTCATTGTGCCGCAGTACGATCCGCCCGACGATTTAAAACCCCTTAAGGTAGACGGACTGGTAGATTTCAAGGCTGGCACCACCGGCATAACGGCTACCATCATCAACCTAGCCATCCGCGGCTACATACGCATCATCGAGACCAAACATGACAAAAGACTGCGTAAGGACACGGTCAGCTATAATCTTCAGCTGTTGAATACCGACTTCTCGGCGCTGGGTGCCGATGAGAAAGATACTTATGGACGCCTTGTTCGACACGCCCTGCCAAGGACAAGATAGTCGATATATCCGGGCAGAAGAACAAGCTGTATAAGACCGTGGGACACTTCAGAAGAACGTCAAACGGAGCTCAAAGACCGAGGGCTATCTGCGCAACAAGACTTCGTGGCCGGCGTAAAGAAGGGGGCCAAGCTGGTCAAGATTTCAGTATCAGGGTGGCCGCAGGGGTCGTAACGCTTATATGGCTGTCCAGTTGGACGGGAACGTTCATAATACTGGGCCTGGCGATAGGTATGGTTATAGGCGTGGCTTTCCTGCTCGCTCTGGATGCCCGCACTGCCAAGGGCGTGGACGCCAAGGAGCACGCCGAAGGCTTGAAGATGTACCTGGAAGTGGCCGAAAAGGACCGCCTGAAGAAACTCCAGGGTCCGGATGCCGCCTACGCGCCCAAGACGGCCGGACCTAAGAAGACCGTCGAACTGTTCGAAAAGCTCCTGCCTTACGCCATGGTCCTGGGCGTGGAGAAGCAATGGGCCGAGCAAGTTCAAGACGCTATATACCACGCCGCCCGATTGGTATAGCGGCAACTGGGCCACCTTCAACGCGGCATACTTGGCACGCAGCCTTAACAGTGGCATCGGCTCGGCCGTCAACAGCGCTTTCAGCGCCCCCAGTTCCAGCGGCAGTAGCGGTTTCGGAGGCGGTGGTTTCGCCGGCGGCGGCGGTGGTGGCGGTGGTGGCGGCGGCTGGTAGCACGGTGTTCCGGGCCGCCGAAGTCTTTACAAAGCCACCGTTTACGGGCTAGAATTGATTATGCGGATTATCAATACTCCGGCCCTCACATTCGACGACGTATTACTCAAGCCCGGCTTCGCCGGGTTTTCTCGTTCCGAGATACGGCTCAATACCAAACTGAGCCGTAACATCAAACTGGATATGCCGCTGGTGTCCTCGCCCATGGACACCGTCACCGAAAGCAAACTGGCCATCGCCCTGGCCAAGTTCGGCGGTATCGGCATCATCCACCGCAACCTGTCCATCAAGGACCAGGCGGCCGAGGTCGCCAAGGTCAAGAAGGGCGGCCATCAAGGTGGGCGCGGCCGTCGGCTCCAGCCCCGGTTACGAAAAGCGCGTAGAGGCGTTGGTGAAGGCCGGCGTCGACGTCATAGTGGTCGATTCGGCCCATGGCTTCTCCAAGTTCGTGGTCGACGCGCTTACCAACATCAAGAAGCACCACAAGGTCGACGTCATCGCCGGCAACATCGCCACCGCCGAAGGCGCCGAAGCCCTGATCCAGGCCGGAGCCGACGGCCTGCGCGTGGGCATGGGCCCCGGTGCCATCTGTACCACCCGGCTGGTTTCCGGCATGGGCGTGCCCCAGCTGACCGCCATCCTGGAAACGGCCGCCGTAGCCAAGGAGCATGGCGTACCGGTCATCGCCGACGGCGGCATCAATTACTTCGGCGATATCACCAAGGCTCTGGCGGCCGGCGCTTCGAGCGTGATGATGGGCCGGCTGTTCGCCGCTACCGAGGAATCGCCCGGCGAGATGGTGGAACTTACGCGCGACCAGGTTCCGGCGCGCTTCCAGAGCATAGTCGGCAAAGAAGACACTTATAAGTTCAAAGGCTACCGCGGCATGGGCTCCATCGGCGCCATGGAACGCGGCAAGCAGATCAGCTCCGAAGACGAGTTCCACGGCAAGAGCTACGACGACAAGAGCATGCTGGTAGCCGAAGGCGTGGAGGGCCTGGTGCCCTGCAGCGGCACCCTGGAAGAGACCGCGGGCGCCATGATGGAAGGCCTGCGTTCGGGCTTCTACTACGTAGGCGCTACCTCCATACCGGAGCTGTGGGAGCGGGCCGTGCTAAGCCCCATAACCACCGCTTCCTTGCAGCGAAAGCCACCCGCACGACCTGTTCGTGACCGACGCCGGCAACAGCTACCCAAGCTTCAAATGATAAGGAAGAGACTAGATGGCGACAAGCAAGCGCACACGTATATTCATGGGATTCCTGGCAGGGCTGTTCCTGCTGACCTCGTCGGCCCTGACCATAGGGGTAATCTTGCAGGCCACGCAGGGATAACTCGTCGAACAATTCCGCCGCCCAACCCCAAAACCCAAAGAAACGAAACTAGCAAACTTTACGCCTACTAGCCAGCCCCAGAAAAAGCTTCAGACCATGATATCAAGAAAGGAACGGGAGCAGGGGTCAAAGCTGGCGATACGGTCACAGTCGACTATACCGGCGCCTTAGTCAAGACCGGCGTGGTCTTCCGAGCTCGTCCCAGCATGGCGGCACGGCTACGTTCTCGCTCAGCAAAGTCATTCGCCGGCTGGTCGCAAGGCATTCCGGGCATGAAGGTCGGCGGCACGCGGCGTTTGCTTATACCTGCCATCGCTGGCCTACGGAAACCCGCCCCAGGCTCAGCAAGTATTCCTGCCAACGCGGACCTGGTCTTCGACGTCACCGTTGCTCAAAATCGGCAAATGACTGGACCCCAGTAGGGGCTAATTTGGGGTAAAAAGCACAATATATAGTGTCTTGAATTAATTAGTAAGCGCTATATATAATCATAGTTGCAGTCAGAATTGTTCTGTCTAGGACATCACAAAAACATACATGATGAGCGTCAAGAAACGACTGTTGCCGTAAGTGAGAGACACGGCAAGGTGGCAAGCGCTCCCCAAAAACATCTAAAGAGGGGGACCAAATGGTCAAAAACATCACAATTTTCACTACTAACACTTGCAGCTACTGCCAGATGGTCAAGAAGTATCTTGGCGCCAAAGGCATGATCTTATGAAGAAGTGAACCTCGACGAACACCCTCATCGTCAAGCCGAAGCCTTGCAGATGTCAGGCGCCACTACCGTACCTGTGACCGTCGTCACCAAGGGCGACGACAGCAAAGAAGTCGTCATCGGTTACAACCTGGCCAAACTAGCACCCGCCATCGCCTGATATCATAGGTATATGGCAAAAGCGGAGGACACCCCCAAGCATGACGTCGTCATAATCGGCGCCGGTCCGGCGGCTTTGACGGCCGCCATCTATACCACGCGCGAAGATATCGACACCCTGCTGTTCGAACGTGGCGTGATCGGCGGCCTGGCCGCGGTCACCGACAAGATCGACAATTACCCCGGCTTCCCGGACGGCGTAGCCGGCCTAAAGCTGGCGGACGACCTGCAGAAGCAGGCCGAACGTTTCGGCGCCAAGATTGAGCTGGGCGAAGTCACGGCCATCAAGGACGAAGGCAAGTACAAGCGGCTGGAAACCACCTGCGGCGCCTATACTGGCCCGGGCCGTGCTTATAGCCACCGGCTCGGATTATAAGAAGGTCGGCTGTCCGGGCGAGAAGGAATTCTACGCCCGCGGCGTCCATTATTGCGCCACCTGCGACGGCGCGTTCTACCGCGACAAAAAGCTGGTGGTGGTCGGCGGCGGCAACTCCGCCTTCCAGGAGACCATCTTCCTGACCAGGTTCGCTACGCACATAGATCTGCTGGTGCGCTCCAAGGTCCGCGCCAGCGACGTACTGCAGGATGAGATCCAAAAGTACGTCGACAAGGGTCAGGTAACCATACACCTGGGTACCACTACGGACGAGATAATCGGCAAGAAGGCAAGGGCGTCACCAAAGTCATCGGCACGGACAAGGCCGGCGGCAAAAAGGTGGAATTCCCGACGGACGGCGTGTTCGTGTTCGTGGGGCTCATGCCCAACTCCCAGTTCCTGAAGGGTACGAAGGTAGAACTGGACGACATCGGCTTCGTGAAGACGGACGAAGGTCTGCAGACGGCCGCCAAGGGCGTATTCGCGGCCGGCGACATCCGTTCCGGCGCCACCATGCAGATCGCCTCAGCCGCCGGCGAAGGCGCCACCGCGGCGCTCAAGATCCGCGAATACCTAGAAGGCCGCGAGCACCCCGTCCAGAACTAACGGGTATCTTTCTTCTAGCTTATGGTTGCCGTAGGCTTAAGGTTATGATATGGTTGGCAAATGGCAGAATGTGTACTCCCCTCACGAGGCCTCGGGGCACCGAGATCAGCATAGGCCTATAAGTATAGATACCGACGTGGCACGCGAATGGGCCGTGGCTACAGGTCGCGCCACAGTCGTAGACGGTGATTTACAGCCTACGGACAGCCTTGATACCGTAGGCGAGGCCATCGTCAATATAGGTAACAGCGAAAGGCAGACCGAGGATTTCGGCCCGGTTTATAACGATAATCGCCAGAGCAAATCGCACCTTCAGGCTGAGCGACAAGGTGCTTACCAGGCATGGTGGAAGTCGCCGAAGAAGAATTCGGCTCACCCTCGGCTCAGATCGCCGCGTAATTCGGGAATTCGTCGGTGACGATGCGGGCCTTCGGCAGGCCCTTCTTATGAAGATCCTTGGCCAGGTCCTGGACCATAGGCTCCGGGTCCGGACAGGTAGACCAGCGTGTCTTCGGAGGGTTTTCCAGTCCTAGTATAAGCTCGGCGCTCAGGCGGCCGCGCTCGCCGCCCCAGGCGTCGGACGGCTGGCTGACGACTATGGTGGGCTGGACGCCGGCCCGCCCGAAAGTATCTTCGAATATAATGTCGTCCTCGGAACGCACGCCGTACACCAACTTTATAGGCCGTTCTTCGCCGGTAGCCGACCAGCCATTCCAGCATGCTATGGAACGGTGTTATGCCGATGCCGCCGGCCACGAATACCAGCGGTGTCTGGATGAGCTTGGGCAGGACGAAGTCGCCCATGGGGTCGGCCATGTGAACTTCGGAGCCGGGCTTGAGTTTGAACAGGGTGCGCTTGAACGAGCTGGTGTCATCGTCACCGGCGTATTTAGTGGTGATACTGAGCAGATCTTCCGTCGGCGAAGAAGACAGCGTGAACCAGCGCCTACCGCCGCGTTTATCCGGATGCGGATGGGGCAGGGCTAGCTCCGTATATTGGCCGGCGGTGTAGTGCGCCGGCTTCTCCGGACGGAAGTAAAACGTCCTTATGTTGGAAGCTTCGTCTTTGGCGTGGTCAAAGATGGCTTTCATGATTCGTACTTGTCTGGATAAGTCTGTGACCACCATATCCAAGCCCCACCTGGCCCAGCGCCGGGCCTTGGCCGGATCGTCCACAGTATAGGTGCCCAAGTGCCAGCCGCCCCTGGTCATAGATCCTATGAACCCCCACCACAGCCATCGCTGTTTTATGATGATATTCTTGGTTCCCAGCTGGCGAGCCCGCCGGGTGGCCCTTATGCCCGACCATCTTTCCAATACTACTTTCTCTATATTCGGGAGCTTACGCTGAAGCTCCAGAAGGATATCCTGGTTGAAAGACATCAGGCGGAAATAATCCGGTTTCCACCCTATAGACATGTAATAATTTAATATTTTGATTATGGGCCCCAGCCGCGCCTCCGGCTTTATCTCCACGTACAAAGTTACCGGGTGGCCGACCTTTTGCAATACTTCCTCGAATGTGGCCAGGTCCTTCTTGTGCCGCTTGAGCTGCTTGTAAGTGTGGCTGTCTACGTTGCGGCGCTTGCCGTCCGGATCGGTCAGGTAAGAGTCATGGTGAAGCACGACAACGCCGTCCTTGGTCACCCGCAGGTCGAACTCCATGACCGTCCACATGATGTTCCAGGCCTTTTCGCAGGCCTGCTATTGTGTTCTCCGGCGCCAGGCCCCGGGCGCCGCGATGTCCGATAACTTTCATAAGCCATAGTGTACAATAAAATCATATGCCTGATTTCAACCAAGTCCTGGAGCCGGGCGATTACAAGGACGGCACTGTCAACACAGTAGTAGAAATTCCACAGGGAAGTTTCCTGAAGATAGAGTGGGACCGGGAGCGCGCCGCCTTCATGCTCGACCGTGTGGAACCCAGTATCTACGCCAAGCCCGTCAACTACGGCTTCATACCCCAGACTTTGGATGAGGACGGCGATGAGCTCGACACGCTAGTGGTCTGCGACGAACCGATACCTACCGGCGTATGGCTGGAGGCCAACATAGTAGGTGTCATGAACTTCGAGGATGACGGCGACATGGACCACAAGATAGTCGTGGTGCCGGCCGACGATCGCAACACTGGCGATTCAATCAAGACTCGTGGACGACCTGGGCGAGCGCTGGAAGCAGAAAGTCGCCGAACATTTCAATCACTACAAAGACCTCAAGAAGCCCGGAACTACCAAGGTGCTGGGCTGGGGCGATGCGGAAGCCGCCAAGAAAATCATCGCTGAATCCATAGAGCGCTACGGCAAGTAAGTATGAAAAAGGTCATCCCCAAGGACAGCGTGCTGGTCCCAGACCAGGCCGAGCTGGCCTTCAAGGGCATGATATTCGACGTGTACCAGTGGCCGCAGAAGCTGTTCGACGGTTCCGAGCACAGGTTCGAGATGCTTAAGCGGCCGGATACCGTGAACGCCATATGCGTGGTCGACGGCAAGATTCTGGTGCTCGACGATGAACAGCCTCATCTGGGTTCGCGCCAGAGCTTTCCGGGCGGCCGTATAGATGACCCGTCAGATACCAGCGTAGAGGTTGCGGCCAAGCGCGAGATACTGGAAGAGACCGGCTATAGCTTTAACAACTGGCGGCTTATCAAGGTCGCCCAGCCTTATCGCAAAATGGAGTGGTTCGTATACCTTATGTTGGCCTGGGACGTGGCTGGTAAGCAGAAGCCTGTGCTGGACCCGGGCGAGAAAATTACCGCAAGGCATATGGATTTCGACGAACTCAGGGCCCTGGTGCTGGAAAAGGATCGCAAGGGCGAGAGTTATCTGGGCGAGAGCATCGACATATTCGAATCGCTTGGCAGCTTGGACGAATTGATGGCCTTGCCGGAGTTCACTGGCCGCGAAGTTGACCGCTATATAGGCGAACCATAAACTTTTACAATCTAGAGCATAAGCATTAAAATAAACATAAAAAAAAGGAATGTAACGATGAAGACACGCGTAGCGATTAATGGCTTCGGCAGGATAGGACGAAATGCTTTCAAGGTAGCGTTCGAGCGCAGCGACCTGGAAATAGTAGCCATCAACGACCTGACCGACACCAAGACCCTGGCCCATCTGCTCAAATACGACAGCAACTATGGCACATACGACCACAAGGTAGACTTCGACGATAAGAGCATAGTGGTGAAGGGCAAGCATATAGACGTGCTGGCCGAAAAGGATCCGGCCGCACTGCCATGGAAGAAGTACGAGGTGGACGTGGTCATAGAATCCACCGGTTTCTTCGTGAAGCCGGAGCTGGCCCAGGCCCATATCAAGGCCGGCGCCAAAAAAGTCGTCTTAAGCGCGCCCGCCAAGGGCGAAAAGGCCGACGAGGCCGTCACAATCGTGCTCGGCGTGAACGAAGATAAGCTAGAGACTGCCGGCGACATCAGTCAGCAACGCTTCGTGTACCACTAACTGCATCACGCCGGTAGCCGCCGTCATCGAAGATAACTTCGGCATCGACAAGGCCATGATGACAACCGTGCACAGCTATACCGCTTCGCAGAAGCTTCAGGACGCCCCGGCCAAGGATCTGCGCGAGGCCAGGAACGCGGCCGAGAACATCGTGCCTACTACCACCGGAGCCTCCAAAGCCGCCGGCAAGGCGCTGCCGGCCCTGCAAGGCATCTTCGGCGGCATGAGCGTGCGCGTACCTACGCCGGTCGTATCGCTTAGCGACTTCGTGATAATCACCAAGAAGAAGGTATCGGTAGAAGAAGTCAACGCCGTCTTTAAAAAGGCCGCCAAGGAACCTTATTACCAGGGCATACTGGATGTGACCGAAGAGGAGCTTGTCAGCAGTGACTTCATCGGCAACAGCCATTCTGCCATTGTCGACCTTAACCTGACAGCCGTCCTGGGCGGCAATATGCTCAAAGTAGTTGCCTGGTACGATAACGAATGGGGCTACTCCAACCGCCTGGTGGAAGTAGTCGCCGACATCGGCCGCCTACTCAAAAAGTCCAAATAATTGTACTATTAGGCTATGAAGATTGCCGTCGCGACCGACCACGCCGGTTTTGAGGCGATGAGAGAGTTGAAGTCATGGCTTGAATCGGAAGGCCATGAGTGCAATGATTTCGGTCCCAAGGCTTTCGATGCGGCTGACGATTACCCGGATTTCATAACTCCGGCCGCCGAGGCGGTAGCGAGGGGCGAATGCGAAGCCGGCGTTATCATGGGCGGCAGCGGCCAGGGCGAGGCCATGGCCGCCAACCGGGTGAAAGGTGCGCGCTGTACGCTGTTTTACGCTACGGCCACGGCCAAGACCGCCGTAGACGCCGAAGGCCGCACCAGCGACGACCCTTACGAAATCCTTAGATTATCTCGCAAACACAACCACGCCAATGTCCTTAGCCTGTCCGCGCGTTTCCTGGATTTCGAAGAAATGAAGCGGGCTGTGAGAGCCTGGCTGTACGCGCCTTATGACGAAGCTGAGCGCCATACCCGCCGCGTGAAAAAACTGGACGGACCGGCCGTGTAACATGGCGGTAATCTGCCCCACGGTCACAGCTTTTGACACCCACCAGTACCGCGAACAGATGGAGCTTCTGGAAAAGTTCGCCAAGCGGATACATATAGATATGATGGACGGCGTGTTCGCTCCCACCAAATCGCCGCCGCTGGAAACGGTATGGTGGCCGGACGGCATAATTGCCGACATCCATGTGATGTACCAGGAACCGGGCGGACAGCTGGAACAACTCATAAAGCTTAAGCCCCACCTGGTAATAATCCATGCTGGGGCCGATGTTGACCACAAGGACTTCGCCGGCAAACTGCATAAGGCCGGCATCAAGGCCGGTCTGGGGTTGCTGCCAGACGTCACGGTAGACAGCGTGAAGCCGATCCTTGGTAGTTTTGACCACGTCATGGTCTTTGGCGGGCGGCTCGGCCACCACGGCAGCACGGCTGACTTTAATCAGCTTCACAAAGTTACCGAAGTTCGTCGTCTGTACAAGGATATGGAAATCGCTTGGGACGGCGGTGTCAACGACCAGAACGCGAAACGATTAATAAACAGCGGGGTGGATGTCCTTAACGTCGGCGGCTTCATACACAAGGCGGAAGACCCCGAAAAGGCTTATGCTAAACTGGAGACATTGGTTAAGAGTCTCTAAAAGGTGCAGAAATTACCGCTTGAACGTCTAGAAACTATCGCTAACGATATCCGGGAGGACATCATCCGGATGCTGGAGCATGCCGGCAGCGGGCATAGCGCCGGCCCGCTCGGGCTGGCCGATATATTCACTGCGCTGTATTTCGACGTAATGAATTATGATCCCAAGAAGCCGGATTGGGACGAGCGCGATATCTTCTTGCTCAGCAACGGCCACTGCGTGCCGGTGCAGTACGTGGCCATGGCGCATGCCGGCTTTTTTGACAAAAAAGAGCTTATGACCCTGCGCCAGTTCGGCTCCCGCCTGCAAGGCCACCCGGAGCGCACCAAACTGCCCGGGCTGGAAAATACTAGCGGGCCGCTGGGCTGTGGGCTAAGCCAGGCCTGCGGCATGTCGCTGGCCATGCGCATGGACGGACAGAAACACCGCTGGATCTACGTGGTCACGGGCGACGGCGAGCAGGACGAAGGCAACGTCTGGGAAGCCGCCATGCTGGCCGGCAAAGAGAAACTCCACAACATCATCGCCTTCACCGACCGCAACAACATTCAGATAGATGGCCCTACCGAGCAGGTCATGCCGCTTGAAGACCTGAAAGCCAAGTGGGAAGCCTTCGGCTGGTACGTCATAGAGATAGACGGTAACGATATCGAAGCCGTCATCGACGCCTGCGCCATGGGCCGCGCCATAGAGAACAAGCCGGTGATGATAATCGCCCACACCATCCCCGGCAAGGGCGTGGACTTCATGGAGAACGACTTCCACTGGCACGGCAAACCGCCGGACCGCGAACAGGCCAAGAAGGCCCTGCACGAACTTCGCACCTTAGGAGGAAAGATAAGGGGCGAGCATGAGTGACATGCACTTGCTGGATATAGGCGAGAAGCTGGAATCCGAGCCCATCCGCAAAGGTTTCGGCCGCGGCTTGCTGGAAGCGGGCAAGCGCTGGGACAACGTGGTGGCGGCCTGCGCCGACCTGACCGATTCCACGCAGATGAGCCTGTTCGCCGAAGAATTCCCGGAGCGCTACATAGAAATCGGCGTAGCCGAGCAGAACCTGGTGACCGTCGGTTCCGGGCTGGCGGCCATGGGTAAGATCCCGTTCGTGTCGTCTTACGCGGCTTTCAGTCCGGGGCGCAACTGGGAACAGATCCGCACTACCGTCTGCCTGAATGACCGGCCGGTCAAGGTGGTGGGTTCGCATGCCGGCGTGTCCGTCGGTCCGGACGGTGCCACGCATCAGATGCTGGAAGACCTGGCATTGATGCGCGTACTGCCGAACATGGTGGTGATCGCGCCGTGCGACAGCGTGGAGGCCGCAGAAAGCGACCATCGCCATGGCCACGGATAAGCGCCCTAACTACCTGCGCCTGGCCCGCGAAGGCACGCCGGTGTTCACTACCGATAAGACGCCGTTCGAAATCGGCAAAGCCTATGTGTTCGCCAAAGGCGCGGACGTGAGCCTGATAGCCACCGGTACCATGACATACCAGGCGCTGAAGGCGGCCGAACTTTTGTATAAGGACGGCATCGAGGCCGAGGTGGTGCACGTGCCGACCGTAAAACCGCTGGACACCGCAACCATCCTGAAGAGCGTGAAGAAGACCGGCGCCGTGGTGACGGCCGAGGAAGGCCAGATTGTCGGCGGCCTGGGCGGCGCCATCGCCGAACTGCTGGCCGAAGAACATCCTGCGCCCATGGAAAGGGTAGGCATGAAGGACCGGTTTGGCGAATCGGGCGCGCCCGATGAACTGTTGGAACATTTCGGCCTGGACGCCAAGCATATACGCCTGGCTGCCCACGCCGTCCTTGAAAGGAAGAAGACATAGGCGTAGATGTTATAATTTAATTGCTTATGCACCAAAACCAAAAACCTACCATTTATGCTCTCGGCAAGGCCACGCAGGACGTTTTTTTAAGAAGCGACGAATTCGACCCGAAAACCGAAGGAAAGGTCGCGTATACGCATCTGCCTCTGGGTGAGAAGATTGATGTAGAAGAAGCGTTCTTTTCGACCGGCGGCAATGCCACGAATGTCGCGGTCACGCTGGCCAGGCAGGGTCTTGATGCGCATTTCGTCTGGGCCTTAGGAGAAGATCCGGCCTCGCAGAGCATACTGAGGGATATGGAGTCAGAGGGCGTCCACACGGATCTGGTGGATCAGAAGGCCCGAGTATAAAGCTAGCTATTCGACCATATTGTTATCTCCGGACGGCGAAAGGACGATTTTGAATTATCGTGGAAGCGGTATGGACGAAGATTCATTCGACAAGGCATTGCACAAGATCGACAAGGCGGACTGGCTTTACCCCTCTTCACTTAGGGATTACCAGCTGCTGACCATGCTGGTCCAGAAGGCCAAGGCGCTAGGCGCGAAAGTGATGCTTAACCCCGCCGGCAGCGAATTGGCCCAGCCTGACAAACTCAAGGCAATCCTTAAGGACATCGAAGTCCTTTGCCTTAACAAGGAAGAGATGCAATCGGTCGTCGGCAAAGGCAGCTCTGGAAGAGCTGGTGAAGAAAGGGCTGGAACTTTGCCCGGTCGTAATCGTTTCTGACGGCCCGAACGGTGTTTGCGCGTCGGACGGCAAGACCATCGTGAAAGCGGGAATGTACGAAGACGTGCCGGTAATTGACCGGACGGGTGCCGGCGACGCCTTCGCTTCCGGATTCTTAAGCAAGTGGAGCCGCGGCGAGCAGCCTGCGGGACGCAGTAATTTTTGGCAGTGCGAATTCGACTTCCGTTGTAAGCAAGATCGGCGCCAAGGCCGGTATTTTGCGGGCCGGCGCAGAACTACATGACATGCAATTGGAGGAACATGATGTCTGATGGACATGAGCATAGTCAGGCCGCAGTGCCGCGCGTACTGGCGGTCGGTGATATCGTTACTGATGATTTTATAAAACTGGATGAAGATTACGCGCAGGTGCATACCGACGAAAAGGGCAGAAACGGGTGAGTTTTGAGTTTGGCGCCAAACTTCCGTACGTCAGCGCCGAAACCATCGAGGCAGTCGAGTGCAGTCCGAACGCCGCGGTGTCGATGGCCCGTCTGGGGCTGGAAGCCAGCCTGATGGCGTGGCTGGGCGACGACGGCCCGGGCAACAATATGATTAAGTACCTTGAAGCCCAGGGCGTCGGTACTGACGAACTGGTGGTCGAACAGGGTAAGAAGAACCAACTACCATTACGTTTTGCGCCTCGGCACTGACCGGACGAAACTTCAGCGCTTCGAGGATTATTCGTACGAATGGAAGGATCCGGAGCTACCTCCCGATTGGCTTTATCTTGGCGTACTCGGTGAAAATACCTGGCCTCTTCACGAAGGAATACTGCGAGTATCTTAAGGGTAATCCGGATATTAAGCTTGCCTTCCAGCCGGGCATGTATCACCTGATGTGGGGCGCTGAAAAAATGAAGAATTTCTACAAGCGGTCCGAAGTGGTCGTCTTGAACCGTGAAGAAGCCGTGACGGTCACCGGCGGCGATCACGACGATATCCATGGTCTGATCGACAAATTGCATGAGCTGGGGCCGAAGATCGTCGCGGTGACGGACGGACCCGAAGGGGCTTATGCGTCCGACGGCCAGAACCGGCTGAAAATGCCGCTTTACCCGGATCCGGCTCCGCCGACTGACCGCACCGGCGCCGGCGACGCCTTTGCCAGCACTTTCGTGGCCGCTCTGGCGCAGGGCCGCGATCTGGAAAGCGCGCTGCTATGGGCGCCGGTAAATTCGATGGCCGTATGCCAGAAGCTAGGTGCCCAGGCCGGGTTGCTGACCGGACAGGAGCTTGAAGGGCTGGCTGCACAAGGCGCCGCGAAGACTACCGTCCCAAGCCCATGGAATAAGCTGTTCCCTTTGCCGCGCTGTCGCTTATGGTAATCTGTTATCGGAAGGTTCGGCACGTGCTGGGACTGCTATAAACACAAATCACCGGAGGGTAGGCAAGGGTCATGACCCGTTTCTTATCGGAATCCTTGAAGGCCGAAGAGCCTTTCTTCCGCCTGGCTCTACAGCGCATGGAGGCCGCCCGCGGCCATCGCAACACCGATATCCGTTTTTCGGCCCAGGTGCGCCGGGAAGCCCGGGACAAGCTGCGCGAACTGGGGCTTGACCCGGACGATACCACGCCCGAAGAGCTGTATCACGTACTGCAGGAACGCCTGAAGGCCGACGACGCCCGCCTGACCAGGCATCTGCGAACTTTGGCCGCCACCCATGTATCGGCCGAGGCCGAAGTAGTGTCAGGCATGGTACATGCGCTTAAGGGCCTGCCCGACTCCAAGCGTTGTTTCGCGCTTAAGAACAGCAGCCTGCGGGCCATATTCAAGAAATTGCCGCCCAAGAAAGCCATGAAACAGCTAGGTTATCGCTCCGTGGACTCGTTCCTGAAGCATGAGGACCCGGTATCCGTGCTGGCGGCCGCTTTCCTGAGCGAAGGTATTACCTGGCAGCATCAACTCCTGGAGCAATACAAGCGTCTGACCCCGAGTGACTTCGAGAACCGCAACATACGCATAACGCGCCCGGACTCTCCGCGCTGGCGCAAGCTGGCGGCCAGCTCCGTGAGCCGCAAGAAGCACAATATACTGTGCTTCAAGGAGGCGGGCGCGCTCATACTCCTGCCTTTGCCGGAAGACGCGCCAGACCGGGGCCGTGACGGCCAGCCTGGCCCTGGCACTGCACGAGCTGAACCGCATACGCTCCGGCAGCACTTTCCTTAAGCTTTGCCAGGTAAGGCCGGATTTCGGCAACCTGGTAAAGATGGTGGCCAGCGATGAACCTCAGCCTGGCCGTCAGGCTGTTCGACCAGCCGGTATCCTGGCAGCTCATCCAACGCTATTACTCCGAGCTTGCGGAACAGTTCCGCGAAGCCGTCTTCGAGCCGCATGTCCGGCTCGAAGACATGGCCTGGCACTCCGTGGAGCGATCATTAAGCGCCATCGATCCGGACTTGGGGTTCTGGGAAGGCAGTGCTCACTTGGGGTACTGCACGGCCACGAACCGGTCTCGATGAACCTGGTAGACACGGCGCTCAACTACTGCAACGGATTGCCTTTTGAAAAGCGCATAACCAGTTACTTCCGGCAATCCCTGTGGCATGAGCTTCTGCTTAAGTACCTGGATCACGACGAAGTGGAACAGTCGGTCATGGATACGTTGCAGCCGGAATTAGCTAAAGAAACCGCGGCGGCGGGCTGAACGGAGGGGGTGGGATATGTATCAGATCTGCGTTTCAGGAGCCGCCAGGGGCGTCAGCGTGCAGGAAGGCAAGGAGCTGGCCGCCGAACTGGGCACTAGCCATAGCCAAGGCCGGCCACAGCTCTGCTTACCGGCGCTACCGTCGGACTGCCGAATTACGCCGCCGAGGCCTACAAGAAAGCCGGCGGCAAGATGAGCTTAGGTATCAGCCCCGCGGCCTCCAAGGCCGAACACGTGCTCAAGTACCGTCTGCCTATCAAGGCCTACGACGCCATCCTGTATACCGGACTGCACTACGTAGGCCGCGACATGCTGTTAATCACTTCCAGCGATGCGGTCGTCAGCGTGGGCGGCCGCCTAGGTACCTTGCACGAGTTCACCATCGCCATCGAGGCCGGCGTGCCCATAGGCTTCCTGCAGGGCGCCGGCGGTATCAGCGACGAGATCCATTCCCTTATGAGTCTGGCGGAGCCATTGCCTGGCGACTCGGAGGTCATGTTCAGCGATTCGGCCTCCAAGCTTATCAAAGATCTGGACAAATACCTTGACACTAAAAATGCCAAGTATCATAATCTTTACCAATAGAACCATAAGCGGAATAAAAAATGTCATTAAAATCCCTCAACCAAAAAGGCTTCGCCGCAATAGAAACCATCCTCGTAGTAGTAATCTTGGCTATCATAGGAGGCACCGGATATTACATCTACCAAGCCAACAATAAGGCCACCGACACTCAGAACACCGCCCAGACCAACGCCAACACCGCGGCACCGCATAAGAAGAAATCCAGCGACAAATCAGTCCAATATCTGACTATTAAAGAATGGGGCATACGTCCTCCCATTGGATAGCGCGATACTTAAAGGAGCCTCGTATAAATACGACTGACCTATCCGGCGAGACTCCGGCTCAGTATGCCAAGGATAAGGCTGGCAATAACTGCGCCCTATGTAGGACATGGGACTCTTAAGTGTGGCGGTAGTACCTCCGGCGACCCTACGACTACCGAGAAAGGCTATGTCCATCAGCAGTAGCATCGTTATCGACAACTCCAAGGCGGCGCGCATGTGACAGTCGGATGTAGTCGGTGCCACCGTGAAGCAGGTAGGCAACTATTACTATGTGTTCAATCAGCACATAGTTATGGCGATTGCTGATATCATAAAGCCGACACGGACAAGGTGGACACCTTCCAAGCCGCGCTTAAAGATTCGTTTTCTAAAGATGACGGACCAAATAAGCGTAATAAGGAGCAAATAACAAAGTATGTCCATAAAATCCTCAACCAAAAAGGCTTCGCGGCCATGGAGGCCATGCTCGTAGTAGTCATCCTGGCTATAGTCGGCGGTACCGGATATTACGTCTACCAAGCCAACAATAAGGCCACCGAAACGCAAAACCAGGCCCAGACCAACGCGAATACTGCGGCACCGCACAAGAAGAATGAGAAGAAATCTAAGCCCGCAACTGCAATTGAATATCTAGTCGTAAAGGAATGGGGCGTGGAGTTACCGCTATCAAGCGGTATAAAGGACGCATATTATATATATGATTCCAACGGATACGCGCGGCTTGGTACCAGATCCCTAACAGCCATGAGCGCTAAGTGCGCACCTGATAAAGTCGGTGTCTCTGTTTTGTCAAGGCAAACGGTCGCTACTCACAACGCTAACGCCCAACAAAGTGAACCGTCGTGGGACCATCCCGTCTACAATACAAAACTCGGCAACTATTACTACGGTATTACGCATGCACAGGCTGCTTGTGGCAATACGACAAACAGTCCTGAAAGTAAACAGCAAGCCACAGATTCCAAATTATTCGACACTGCTTTCAATGGCATAAGGGCAGTCCAGTAAATCACTCTCGGCTTGCTACAATTAGTAGATGCCCAAGTTCAAGCTAAAGTCAGACTATAAGCCCACCGGCGACCAGCCATCGGCCATTGCCCAGCTGTCTAAGGGGCTGGCAGAAGGACTGCACGACCAGACCCTGCTCGGCGTCACCGGCTCCGGCAAGACCTTCACCATGGCCAACGTCATCCAGGAGCGTCAGAAGCCCACGCTGGTGCTTAGCCATAACAAGACGCTGGCCGCCCAGCTTTATACTGAGTTCAGGAACTTCTTCCCGGACAATGCCGTCCACTACTTCGTAAGCTACTTCGATTATTACCAACCGGAAGCCTACATACCGCGTTCGGACACCTACATCGAGAAAGACAGCGCCATAAACGAAGAGATAGACCGCCTGCGCCATGCCGCGACCGACGCCTTATTAAGCCGTAAGGACGTAATCATAGTCGCCAGCGTGTCAGCTGTATCTACGGCATAGGTTCGGTAGAGGACTACGACGACCTGTCCATAGGCGTGAAGGTGGGCGAGCGCAAGGTGCGCGACAAATTCCTGCGCCAGCTGACCGATATCCAGTATCAGCGCAACGACATCGATTTCCACCGCTCGACTTTCCGCGTGCGCGGCGACGTGGTCGACGTGTTCCCGGCCGGCGAAGAGATGGCCTACCGTATGGAATTCTTCGGCGACGAAGTGGAGCGGATAACCAGGGTAGACCCCCTTACGGGCGAGATCCTGGCCAATCTTGATTCATATAGGATATTCCCCGGCAGTCACTATGTGACGCCGCAGGACAAGCTTAAGATCGCGCTCGGTCATATAGAAAAGGAGTTGGCAGACCGCCTGCGCCAGTTCAAAAAAGAGGGTAAGCTGCTAGAAGCCCAGCGCCTGGAACAGCGCACCCGCTTCGACCTGGAAATGCTGGAAGAGACCGGCTTCGTCAAGGGTATCGAGAATTACAGCCGCTACCTGACCAACCGCGAGCCGGGCGAACAGCCGGCTACCCTGCTGGACTATTTCCCTGACGATTACCTGATGTTCGTGGACGAATCCCACATGACCATTCCGCAGGTCCGCGGCATGTATAACGGCGATCGCGCGCGCAAGGAGGTGCTGGTGGAGCACGGCTTCCGTCTGCCCAGCGCGCTGGATAACCGGCCGCTGACCTTTACGGAATTTGAGCGCCACGTGAACCAATCCGTTTATGTGAGCGCCACACCGGCCGAATATGAACTGTCGCGTAGCCCGAAGCCGGCCCAACAGGTCATCCGGCCGACCGGATTGCTGGATCCTGAGATAGATGTACGACCCATAGAGGGCCAGATTGACGACCTTATAGCCGAAATCCGAACCAGGGTAGACAAGCACCACCGCGTGTTGGTAACTACGCTTACCAAGCGTATGTCCGAAGATCTGGCCGAATACCTTAAAGAGGTCAACATCAAAGTGGCGTATCTGCATAGCGACATCGACACCCTTGAGCGCAGTGACATCCTGCGCGATCTGCGCTTGGGCGTTTATGACGTACTGGTCGGCATCAACCTATTGCGCGAAGGCCTGGACCTGCCGGAAGTATCACTGGTGGCCATACTGGACGCCGACAAAGAGGGTTTTCTGCGCTCCGAGCAGGCGCTCATCCAGACGGTGGGCCGGGCGGCACGGCACGAGGAAGGGCGGGTGCTGATGTATGCCGACCACGTCACCGACAGCATGAAGAAGACCATGGACGAGACGACTCGGCGCCGCAAAATCCAGGAGGCTTACAACAAGCAACACGGCATCACGCCCAAAGGTATCAAGCGGGCCGTCGACAAGGGTATGCGCCCCGAATTGCCGGAAGAGGCCAGGCGTGCCAAACTGGACCTTAAGAAGATCCCCAAGGACGAGTACGGTTCCATCATCAAGGACCTGACTTCTCAGATGGAACTGGCGGCGGCTAATTTACAATTCGAAACTGCCGCAGAACTCCGCGACATAATTGACGACATTAAAAAGAAGCTTTAAGCGGCTTCGGCAAGCGGCATCAGCACGGCCTGCTGCTGCCTAAGTTCTATAGCATGTACGATAAGCGCGGCGGTGCCGTGCGGATCAAGCTGGGGTGCCAGGTGGTTGGAACCCGGATCCTCCCTAGTATGCAGATGGTCGTCGAACAGATGTCCGCTGTCGCGCTCGACCGCGTCGGCGGCGAAGTAGATGTCGTTGCGCGACTGAATGGCCGATACGCCTATGCCCAGGTATGCCAGGTGCGCTATTCCTTCATGAAGATTGGCCGAGCCCGCGTCCAGACCTTCGGCAAGTGCCCGTGCGGGGTGGCGCCTTATATGGTTAAGCATATGCAAGCCTGTCTTGGGACCGTGGCTGCGGGCCAGTTTGCCTAAAGCTGGTAATATTTCCTGTGCAGGGAAGCGTATCGTATGCCCAATCATCTCCGGCAGATGATGCATGTTCAGCCCCACGGAGCCGTCCAGGACCAGATTACGCACATGATTCGGCTTGTGGAGGGCCAGACTTACTACCGTCTTGCCTCCCCAGGAGTGGCCGTAGCCGTCGGTTTCTTCGTGGCCGAACTCATCACGCGCGTACCTGGCAGCCGCCCAGGCGGCTTTGCTGGCTAGCTCCGCGACCCTGAAAAGGTTCAAAGGGTTGAGGTCGCCGACCGGGCCAAGGCTTCTGTCTTCTTCGTAAGTGAGGCTGGGCTTGCCCAGCATAGCGACCGCTTTGCCGAGCGGCGCGTAAGCCGATTCGGGAGCGTTCCAGCCGTGGGCTATCGTCAGTAAGACTGGGTCCGTTATGTCGCTTGCGCTCAGGGGCTCCCTGTATGTGGCCCTGACGCCTTGGCCGCCTATGCTGGTCTCGCCGGTAATCTCGCGGATAGCGACAGGCCTGGCAGGTCTTTGACCTGCCTCTGCCGGCAATGCGGCGCCTAGCTGTTCGACGGTAGCCATGACTGGTTTTTATAACCTCGTACATCTTGAGCATATCTCTATGCTTATGTTTTGTAAAGCATGAATTTTATGGTGAAGTTACCACCAAATCCTTAAACAAAGCGCTTCAAACCTGATACAATTATGAAATCATATGAGCAAACTTACGCGCGAGGATGTCTTAAAATTGGCCCGGCTGGCCAGGCTCGACCTTACGGATGACGAGGTCGAGCAGTACCGGACGGAGCTATCGGACATACTGCAATACGTAGAACAGTTGCAGTCCGTAGATGTAAAAGGCGTTGAGCCGACCCACCAGGTGACGGGTCTTACCAATGTCACACGCGCCGATAAGACTAAGGACTATGGCTACAAGCCGGAAGATCTGCTGAAGAACGTACCCGCCGTCAAGCACGGCCAGATCAAAGTTAAGCGGACGCTCGGTTGATGGCCGACCAATGGCCGCCGATAGCTGAGATTGCTGCCGATGTGCGGTCGGGCAAGCTCCGTGCTGCCGACCTGGTGGAGCGGTCCTTGAAGACTATTGGAGACAATAAGGACTATCATGCCATCATCGCGACCACGGAAGACCGGGCCCGCGAGCGCGCCAAGGATATCGATAGCCGCATCGCCAAAGGCGAAAAGGTGGGCCGCCTGGCCGGCGTGCCTTTCATAGCCAAGGACAACTTCCTGGTATTCGGCGCCGATACCACGGCGGCTAGCAATATGCTAAAAGGCTTCAAGGCACCTTACCAGGCCACGGCCATCGAAAAATTGGAGGCCGAAGGCGCTATCTGCGTAGCCAAGGCTAATCTGGATGCTTTCGCCCATGGCAGTAGTACCGAGAACAGCGATTTCTTCACCACCAAGAACCCTTATGATAAGACCCGCGTGCCTGGCGGCAGTTCAGGCGGCTCCGCCGCGGCCGTGGCGCTGAGATGGCGCCGTTCGCCACCGGCACGGACACTGGCAGTTCCATACGCCTGCCCGCTGCCTTCTGCGGTGTTGTCGGCCTGAAGCCTACCTACGGTTCCGTGAGCAGGAGCGGGGTGGTGGCCATGGCCTCCAGCCTGGACGTCGTAGGACCGCTAGCCCGGACCGTGGAGGACGCCGCCCTGATATTCGACGTGATGGCCGGCCGCGACGAACTGGACGGCACCACCATAGAGCGCGACCCCAAAGGCTACGAATTGTCCGAAGAATTGAAAGGTGGGCTGAAAGGCAAGAAGATAGCCGTTCTTAAGGAATACATGGACGAGAACGTGGATGATAAGGTGCGTAAGAACATACGGGAAGCCGTCGATAAGCTTAAAGCCGCAGGCGCTACCGTGGGCGAGGTCAGCATACCTTCCATGCCGCTGTCGCTGGCCGTTTATTACATACTGTGTCCGGCCGAACTTAGCAGTAACCTTAGCCGTTACGACGGCCAAAGATACCCGTATAGCTACAAAGGCGCCAAGACGCTGGACGAAAGCTACACGCAGAGCCGTTCGCGCGGGTTCGGAGCAGAGGCCAAACGCCGCATCATGATTGGCACGCACGTGCTCTCAAGCGGCTATTACGAAGCCTATTACATGAAGGCCCAGACGGTGCGCACCAAACTCATTAACGAATTCGACAAAGCGTTCAAAGATTATGACTTCCTAGTAGGTCCGGTCTCGCCGACCTTGCCTTTCAAGATAGGCGAGAAGACCGACGACCCACTGCAGATGTATCTGGCCGACCTGCTGATGACCGGCTCCAACCTGGCGGGCATCTGCTCAATCAGCGTGCCGTCCGGCCTGGTAGAGGGACTGCCCGTAGGCTTGCAGATAATGGCGCCCCAGCGTGCCGACCGCTAGCTTGCTGGAACTGGCCAGGCAGGCCGAGGAGGTGCTGGCATGAGGCTCATACCTTTCCGCCGCCGGCGTCGCAAGATCAAGCCCAAACGCTATCACCGGCCGCTGGCAGGAATTGCAGAAGCACTGCGCCAGCCGCAAGACGTGGCCGCAGGCTATAGCCGAAGCCGACAACCTGCTGGCTGACGCGCTCAAGAAAGCCGGCTACAAAGGCAAGAACATGGGCGAACGTCTGGTGGCCGCCCAGCACGAACTGACGGATAACGAAACCGTATGGCTGGGCCATAAACTGCACAAACGGCTGTCGCAGGAAGATGTCGACGTACGAAAACTGAAGAAGAAGGACGTGCTGGATGCTCTGGCCGGTTTCCGCCAGGCCTTGCGCGACCTGGGGGCTCTGGAGTAGCCATGATAGACGCCAAGACCCTGGCTTCGTACCGCGCGACTATCGGTATAGAGTGCCACGTCCAGCTCAAGACGAAGACCAAGCTGTTCGCGGCCGTAGGCAACGACGCTCGCGAGGCGCCGCCCAATACGCTCGTCAGCCATATATGTTTCGGTCTGCCGGGCGCCCTGCCCGTGCTTAACGAAGAGGTCCTGCACCTGGCCGCGCGCGCGGCCTTCGCTCTGGGCACGGAACCGGAACGTTTCAGCAAGTTCGACCGCAAGCATTATTTCTACCCCGACTTGCCCAAGGGCTACCAGATAAGCCAGTACGACGAGCCCATCATCGCCAAAGGCGAAATTACCATTGAGGTCGAAGGAAAGCCCAAGAAGGTCGGTATCACCCGCGCCCACCTGGAAGAAGACGCCGGCAAAAACACTCATCCCACAGGCGCAGATTACAGCTTAGTAGACCTGAACCGTGCCGGCACGCCCTTGCTGGAAATAGTGTCTGAACCCGACATGCACACTGCCGCCGAGGCCAAGGCCTACGCCCGCGAGCTGTACCTGCGCATGAAGTACGCTGGCGTATCCGACGCCGACCTGTACTACGGCAACATGCGCTTCGACGTCAACGTCAGCGTTAGCAAGACGGATAAGCTGGGTACCCGCACGGAGAGCAAGAACCTGAACAGTTTCCGCGCAGTCGAAAAGGCCGTTGAGTACGAAGTGAAGCGCCAGGCCGAGTTATTGGAAAAGGGCAAAACAATCGCCCAGGAGACCCGCGGCTGGGACGATGCCAAACAGAAGACATTTAGCCAGCGCAGCAAGGAAGAGGCCGAAGATTACCGCTACATGCCCGAACCCGACATCCCGCCCATCGTCCTGGAAAAATCCTTCATAGAAGAAATCAAAGCCGAAATGCCGGTGATGCCGGACGAATGGCGGAAGCGCCTGAACGAGTTAGGCGTCGACGATAAGACTGTGGAGCTGATGATAGACATCCAGGCCGACCTGCCGGAATATGAATACTTGGAATTCATCGAGGCCAACCTAAGCGATAAGAGACTTTACCAAATGGATCACCAACACGTTCGTGAACATCATCGAACCGCTACGCGCCGATTCCGGCAATTTCACCAAGCACGAATGGGCCGACACCTTGCCGCATATCTACGCGCTAATAGAAGATGATAAGCTCAGCTCCTCGCGCGCCAAAGACCTTATCGGCGACGTCTTCACGCTGAACGCCGTGCCCAAGGATATAGGCGCCCTGGCGGAAGAAAAGGGCTATATCCAGGTTTCGGACGAAGGCGAGATCGCCAAGATAGTAGGGCAGGTCATCAAAGACAATCCCAAGGCCGCCGACGATGTGAAGAACGGCGAGATGAAGGCCGTCGGTTTCCTGGTGGGTCAAGTGATGAAAGCATCCAAAGGCCAGGCGAATCCGTCGCTGGCCCAGAAGCTTATTCGGAAACAACTCAAACTATAAGCGCCAGTGGCTCTTCGCCCACCAGCGGGCGTAGGTAACGGTCATACCTGGCATGGAACCTCATGGGGTCGCGTACCACATTCTTGGAAAGCCAGCCCACGTTCCTCTCGGCCGCCCTGTTGAACGGACCCCTGCCGTTGGTTACGCGCTCGTTGCCGAGCGACAGGTCCTGGACAAGTAGCTTCCATAGCACCTGCTGTTGTGCAGACAGGAACACCGGCCATGCCGGCGGTTCGCGGTCTTCTTCGGCAGCAAGTATGTTAGCATCATGGAAGAAATCGACAGTCCTCTTCAGCATGCGCACACGTTGACGGCTACCGACGTTCGCGATGTCGCCGCGCCGCATTTTTACCTGACCCAGCGATTTGCACACCGTTCCGGCCTGGGTCGCCCACACCATGCCGTTAGTTTCCCTTATGTCGTTGATTTTGAGGCCGCACTGCACGAGCACGGGCCGGACAAGCCGCATAGCCCGCTCTTCTTTAGTTTCATGTCTTTCAGGATCTGGAGGCAGATGTGTCCCGGCATCGTGGCCCAGGGCGGCGGCAATAAGTGCGAAACGCCCTCGTCTATCGGGCATGGGCTCAAGGCCGTCCAGTCTTATAACTTCTGGCAGAACTGCGTCATGGGCGTGTTCATAGTTATGCCCGGGAAGGTCATCCCTGTAGAGCGGACGCAACCCTTCATTAAGCTCATTAATGAACTCCTGCTCGTCAGCATGAGGCGTGATTTCCTCGGTCGACAACATATACTTGATTATACATTAAATTCATGTTATTGCAATCTTATGCGGCCACGGTTGGCGTGGTACAATCTATGGCATGGCTAAGCAGAAAGTGACTAAAGCTGTCATCGCCGCGGCTGGTTTCGGCACCCGTTTCTTGCCGCAGACCAAGGCCATGCCCAAGGAGATGCTGCCGCTCATCGATAAGCCCATCATCCAGCACATCGTCGAAGAGCTGGTCGAGGCGGGCATCACAGATATTGTTATCGTCACCGGTTATCACAAGCGCACCATAGAGGACCATTTCGACCACATCAGCGCCGATCTGCGCAACAATCTGGAGCAGGGCGGCAAGAAAGAGCTGCTAGAGGCAACCAGCAAGATTTCCAACCTGGCCAATTTCGCCTACATCCGCCAAAAGGGCCCGTACGGCACCGGCACTCCGCTGTTGAACGGTGCTCATCTTATAGGCGACGAGCCGTTCGTATATACATTCGCCGACGATTTCGTGCAGGCTAAGCCCACGCGCTTCAAACAGCTCATAGACGTCAATGCCGAACGCGGCGGCTCTGTGCTGTCCTGCGTCCGGCGCGACGGCGACAACGACTACAAACGTTACGGTTATGTGGCCGGCAAAGAGGTTGCTCCGGGCCTGGTCGATATGACCACCATCGTCGAAAAACCGGGTAGCCGCGATAAATCGCCGTCCGACCTGGCATCGGTGAGCGGCTATGTATTCGAACCCGAATTGCTGGGATATCTGCAGAAGAATCTGGATTCCTACGACGGCAAAGGCGAGTTCATGATCCAGGACGCCATACAGCAGATGATAGACGACGGCCACCACTTTTACGGATGCGAAATCAAGAACGGCATGTATCACGATACCGGCAACCCGCTGGAATACCTGAAGACCGTGTTCGAATTCGCCTTACAGCGCGGCGACATCAATTCATACCTGACCGACTTTCTGCGCGAAAAGCTGAAGAAATAGGTATATAATAAGCTTATGACCCCGGCAGAAACCACGTTAGTTATAATTCTCATAGCGCTTCTTATAGTCTTCTTCATACTGTGTATAGCCATCGTGGCCATGACGCTCAAGATATTGGCCATCGTCAGGCGCATAGTCGAGAAGGCCGAAGAAGTAGCCGACTCCGTGGAATCGGCCGCCGAAGTCCTTCGCGACACGAAGGGCCGGCTGGCGTTCTTCAAGCTCATACGCAATATCGTCAAGTTAGCGCAGAAGAAAGGTAAGAAATGAGCCGCAAAGGAAGCAATCTTAAACGTTTCGCCATAGGCAGTGCCGTAGCCGCCGGCGCCGGTTATTTAGCAGGCATACTTACCGCCCCCAAGAGCGGCAAAGAAACCCGCGCGGATGTCAGGAATACTGCTAATGAGAGCATAGCCCAGGCCGAAAAGGAGCTTAAGCGCTTGCATACGGAGCTAGGCAAAGTGATAGACGAAGCCCGCGTGAACGGCGACCGCTTTAGCGCCAAGGCCAAGAACGAACTGGCGGAACTGGTAGACAACGCCAAGGACACCAAGGAAAAGGTGCGCGAGGTCATCAGCGCCATCCATGAAGGCGACGCCGAAGACGCCGACCTTAAGAAGGCGGTCAAACAAGCCGACACATCTATCAAACACCTGCGCAAATTCCTCAAGAAATAGCCGCTGTCTTCAATGTTATAATTAACCCTGTAAATGAGGGGCGGTTAGAGTATAGTGGCTGCGAAAAAAACAGCTTTGAAATCCAGTGACTACGTGCATCTGCACAATCACACTGAATACAGCCTGCTGGACGGATTGACCAAGATTCCGGACCTAGTGAAGAGGGTCAAGGAGTACGGCATGGAGTCCGTGGCGGTGACCGATCACGGTACGCTCAGCGGTGCTATCGAGTTCTATAAGGCTGCCAAAAAGGCCGGCGTCAGGCCCATAATCGGAATGGAGGCCTACGTCGCTACCCGCAGTCTGTACGACCGCGAACCGGCCAAGGATAAGATGAATTATCACCTGATCCTGCTGGCCATGAACCACGAAGGTTACCAGAACCTGATGGCGCTATCGACCATAGCAAATCTGGAAGGCTTCTATTACAAACCTCGGGTAGATCGGGCCCTGCTCAAGAAACATAACGAGGGCCTGATTGCCTTGAGCGGCTGTGCTAGCAGTGAGATTGGCGATGCCCTGCGCCAGGGCCAGTACGAACAAGCCAAAGAAACAGCGAAGTGGTACAAGGAAGCCTTCGGCGACCGCTACTATCTGGAGGTCCAGGACCACGGCCACGAAGATCACCCCGGCCACTGGAGCGAGCAGAAGTCAATCAATGAACAGGTCATCAAGCTTGGTAAGGAGCTGGGTATACCCTGCGTGGTAACCAGCGACGCCCACTACCTGGACCATGCCGACAAACAGGCGCACGAGATACTGCTCTGCGTACAGACTGGCTCCTTCCTAAGCGACGACAAGCGTATGAGTCTGGAAGAGTTCGACCTGCACGTCAATAAGCCCGAGGAAGTGATAAAGCGCTGGGGCAAGGATCATCCGGACTTCATCACCAACACGCGCAAGATAGCCGAACGCTGTGCCGTAGACATAAAGCTGGGCGAGATACTCATACCTAAGTTCCCAGTACCGAAGGGCGAGACTGAACGCTCGTACCTGGAAAAACTGCTATACCGCGGTCTGGCCTGGCGCTACGGGAAGTCGGGCGGCAAGCCCGTATCAGAAACCAAGACAGAAAAAATGACCGTCGCCGAAGCGAAGAAGACGCTGTCGAAAGAGATAATCGAGCGTGCCAGCTACGAACAGGATGTCATCGGCCAGATGGGCTTCAACGGCTACTTCCTTATAATCGCTGATTTTATCAACTGGGGTAAGAAGCAGGGAATAGTCTTCGGGCCGGGCCGGGGCAGTGCCGCCGGTTCCATAATCGCTTACGCCCTTAAGATAACTGAGCTCGACCCGATGCAATACGACCTGCTGTTCGAGCGCTTCCTCAATCCCGATCGTATCAGCATGCCCGATATCGACATAGACATCCAGGATTCGCGCCGCGGCGAGGTCATCCAGTACTGCGTGGACAAATACGGCAAGGAACGTGTGGCCAACATCGTCACGTTCGGCAGGATGGCGGCGCGCAACGCCGTGCGGGATGTGTCCCGTGTGCTCCAGGTGCCTTATGCCGATGCCGACCGCCTGGCAAAGATGATACCTCCGCCCGTGCAGGGCCGCCACATACCCCTGGCCACATCCCTCAAAGAAAATCGCGAACTCAAAGAGGAATATAGGACCAACCAGACGGCTAAAAAGGTATTCGACCTAGCTATGCAGTTGGAAGGCACCATCCGTTCCCATGGTGTGCATGCCGCCGGCGTGGTGATAGCGCCGGAAGACATCGTCTGTTACACGCCGCTTGAGATGGCTCAGAAAGGCGTTATAGCGACCCAATACTCGATGGGGCCCGTGGACGAATTGGGACTGCTTAAAATCGACTTTCTCGGTCTGTCCAACCTGACCACCATCAATAACGCCCTGCGCATAATCAAGCGAGTTTATGATGACGATATAGACATAAATGCCGTATCGATTGATGACAAGCCGACATATGAACTCTTCCAGCACGGCGATACTACGGGCATATTTCAGTTTGAATCGGCCGGCATGAAGCGCTATCTGAAACAGCTTAGGCCTACCGAGTTCGATGACCTTATCGCCATGAACGCGCTGTACCGCCCCGGCCCTATGCAATTCATTGATGATTACATAACGCGCAAGCACGGCGAGAAGAAAGTCACGTATGAGCACCCCGGTCTGAAGGCCGCCCTGGGCAACACCTACGGCGTCCTGGTGTACCAAGAACAGTTCATGCAGGTCAGTAAGGAGATGTGCGGTTTTACCGGCGGCCAGGCGGATACCCTGCGCAAAGCCATCGGTAAGAAACAGCGCGCTACCATGGCCAAGATGAAGACGGCTTTCGTAGAGGGCATGATGGAACACAGCAAGGTTACCAAATCCTTCGCCGAAAAGTTCTGGGTGCGCATGGAAGCTTTCGCCGATTACGGCTTCAACAAGAGCCACTCCGCGCCGTATGCCATGGTCGCGTACCAGACGGCTTACCTGAAGGCCCACTACCCCGAGGCGTTCATGGCGGCGCTCATGACCAGTGACTACGATGACATAGACCGTCTGGCCATAGAGATAACCGAGTGCAAACACATGGGTATAACCGTACTGCCTCCGGACGTCAACCAATCGTTCGTGGAGTTCGCCGTCGTGCCCGGCAAAAAAGAGATACGTTTCGGCATGGCCGCCGTCAAGAACGTCGGCACCGGCGTGGTGGAGGAGATCCTGCGCGCTCGCAAGGAAGGCGACTTCAAGAGCCTGGAAGACTTCCTGACCCGGGTAAACGTCCGCACTGTCAACCGCAAGCCCATGGAAAGCCTTATCAAGGCCGGTGCGTTCGATAGTTTCGGCGACCGCGCCACACTGCTCCATAACCTGGACATGCTGTTGGCTTTCGCAGGCCGTCTGCAGAAGCAGGCCGACAGCGGGCAGACGGATATGTTCGGCGGCGTGGAGGAGTCCATGTTCGAAAAGCCGCGCCTGGAACTCCAATCCTTGCCCGAGCCGGCGGATGACCGTCAGTGGCTGCAGTGGGAGCGTGAACTCCTAGGACTGTATCTTAGCCAGCATCCTTTGGAAATGTTCGAAGCCATACTGAAGAAAGAGACCAGGCCTCTCAACACGATAACCGACGAACACGACGGCCAAGCCGTGAGCATCGGCGGTGCCATAACCGATGTGCGCGAAATCACTACCAAGAACGGCCAGAAAATGGCTTTCGTGAAGATTGAAGACCGCTTTGACGAGATAGAGGCCGTGCTGTTCCCTAAAAGCTACCAACAGACCAACGGTCTATGGGAGCGCGACCGTGTAGTGCTGGTTCGAGGCAAGGTCAGCGCCCGCGATAAGAACGGCAACGGCGGTGAAGTCAAGGTGATGGTAGATAGCGCCAGGGAAATACCTCCGCAGCCGGCCGAATCCGTGCCACCGGGCGAGGAACGTCTTTATATAAGGCTCCAGGACACCGGCGACGAACAGACACTGCTGTCGCTCAAAGAAACCATAGACAGCCACAAAGGCCCGACCGCGGTCGTACTGGTCCTTGGCGAATCATCGTCCAAACAAGCCATAAAGTTACCCGGCGGCATCGATGCCGATAGCGACGGGTTGGCAAAATTGCGGGAACTGGTCGGTACGGACAACCTGGTCATCCGGTGATTGCGGCGATTGTCTAGCGCACTATGCCGCTGACGCGGGTCAGGACCAGACCGGCCGTGATTATGAAGACTATGGCGATGTCGTAATAAGGGTGGTGTGTGACGAACATCTCGCCTCTTGTTGCCCAGCGATGCAGTTTGTAACCATGCCTTAATGTGAACAGCGCGCTGGCGGCGCCGGTTACGACCAATACCAGGAACAGGCTCCAGGTCTGTTCACCAGACAGGACCTGTATGCGCGAGACTGGCCGCGAGGAGAGTTCCGTACCCAGCACATTGCTGTCCGCCTGACCGCCGGTGGTCGCTACGCCGGTTGGCGCCGCCGGCGCGCCGGCGCTTGTTCCGCCCGTCGCCGGCTGGCCGTATTCGGCTACTACTATGGTCTCTGGTCCATGTCCTTGGAAGTCGGGTGAACTGGCCACGCCGAAACCTACGTCGCTATAGGTGCTGTTAAGTATGTTGGCGCGGTGTTCCGGGCTGTTCATCCAACCGGCCACGCTGTCATCGGCGTTGGCGAAACCGTAAGCCAGGTTCTCTCCTGCGCTTTGGTAGTGGTAGCCGCTTTCGGTTATGAATGTCCAGGGTGTCTTGCCGCCAGGCGAGTCGTGCGACCAGTAGTCGACTTTTACCATGTCCTCGGCTTTGGCTTGGGCCGCGGCGTTCAATTGGGAGTCCAGCTTGAGTGCCGGTTCGCCCTGCTTGGTACGTTCGGCGTTGGTATCGCTTAACAAGGTGCCGGTACTGAAGTCACGCGCGGCGCCTAATACGCCGTTTCCGGACCATACGCTGTTGACCAGCAGGCCCATGCCCACTATCAACAGCATAGGCAGGTACGGCCAATAAGGGCTCATGTACCGCTTGGTCCGCCGGTGGTGCCCCGCGTGTCTTTTTCTTTGATGGCCTTTTTGTTGCGGCCTTGTGCCTAGAGCCATGTCTGGTATGCGTTTTGATTTTAATCGGACTTGTTTCATTGTACCACAATACTTATGCTTTATACTGTTAACATGAGCGAAGACGCCCGGCTTGACGAAGAGAAGGCCTCGCAGCGACGCGCCCGCGTGCTCGGCCTGGATTACTTCGACACATCGCCAGCCAAACAGCCCGAGAAACCTCTTTTTAAAGACATACTGACCGTCCCGGAGCTCTATAAGCTGAAAGTGATACCTATACATGTCGACAAGAGCAATATCTTCTTCGGCATCACTACCACTACCTCTCAGCAGACCATCGCCGATCTGCAGAAGCGTTTCCTTGACCAGCGTCTGAGCTTCGCCATCATCTCGGATACAGGCTTCCGCGACTACATGCATCTTTATGATCCGCCGCCGGAAGTGGTCTACAAAGACGTGTCGGTCAACCAGCTCGATAACCGCGAGAAGGTAGGCGAGATATCGGCTATGCTGGAACAGGTCAGGGCCGACGACATGCTGGCATATCTGGTATCACAGGCCCATCGTCTTAACGCTTCGGACATCCATTTGGAAAACCAGCATGGGGAGGTTCGCATCCGCTTACGCATCGACGGCGTATTGCATCCCATAGCCGCGCTCCAGGCGGAAAAATACCGTACGCTGATATCGGCTATAGCCAGTGCCGGCAACATCTCCACCGCTTCCGATGAAGCCCAGCAAGGCCATATCGCCCAGAAGGTGAAGATGGCCGACGGCCGCGAAGTGGATGTGAACGTCCGCCTGGAGACAGTGCCGACCATCAACGGCATGGACGTGGTGATGCGCCTGTTCAACATGGACGCCGGGATGTACAAACTGGACCGCCTGGGGTTGTCCGAGGGCGAGCGCAAGGTAGTCGATGACATCATAGCCAAGCCGGGCGGCCTGGTCATGGTGGTCGGTCCCACCGGCTCCGGCAAGACCACCACGCTGTATTCCATGCTCAATTCGCTCAATAGCGAAGAACGCAAGATAATAACCATCGAGGACCCGGTTGAATACCAGTTTCCGGGCATAACCCAGATATCCGTGCGGTCCAGCGAAGCGCGGCAACGACGATACTTTCGCCGACAAACTGCGCGCCGTCCTGCGGCTTGGACCCGGACATCGTCATGATCGGCGAGATCCGCGACATGGATACCGCCAAGACCGCTCTGCAAGCGGCTCTGACTGGCCACCTGGTGCTCTGTACCTTCCACGCCGGTTCAGCTGCTGCGGCGCTCACGCGCATCGCCGATATCATCGGCCAGAACCCGCTATTCATCTCGGCCATTCGTCTGGTCATGGCCCAGCGCCTGGTGCGCCGCCTGGACGAAAAGACCAAGCAAGGCTACAGCCCTTCCGAAGCAGAACTAGGTAAAATCAGACAGGTGCTCGACACCTTGCCGGAAGGCATACAGAAGCCCGACACCGGTAGCATCCAGCTCTACAAACCGGGCAGTTCGCAGGATAATCCCTTCGGCTATACGGGCCAGATGGCCATACGCGAACAGTTCACCATGAGCTCTGCCATGACGCAGGTGCTGCAGGCCACCGATAAGGCCGTGACTACGACTATGCTGGAAGAGGCCGCCACCAAGTCCGGTATGCTCACCATGGTGCAGGACGGCATGCTAAAGGTCGTCCGCGGCGAAACCACGCTCGAAGAAATCTACCGCGTCGTCGGCTAACACCTTGCTTATGACCGGTGAATCGTGTACAATCTACCGGATATGCAAGGTGTTATAGCCAAGATCAACGATCGTTATATGAAGAAAGCCGTAGTGGACGTCCGCTCCGGCGATACCGTGCGCGTGCACCAGAAGATTCGCGAAGGCAGCAAGGAGCGTATCCAGATTTTCCAGGGCCTGGTCATCCGCACCGACCGCAAAGGCGGCCACACCAGCCGCATAACCGTCCGCCGCATCAGTAGCGGTGTTGGCGTAGAAAAGAGCTTCTTATTGCACAACCCGCTGGTGGTGCAAGTAGAGGTTACCAAGCGCTCAAAGGTCCGCCGCAATTACCTTAGCTACATGCGCAAGCGCACTGGTAAGGCCGCGCGGCTGTCCAGCGTCGACTTCGACCGCGAGACGGTGAATGCCGTCCACGACGAAGCCGCCGAGGCCGAAGAGGCCAAGCTCCATGAACAGCTGAAGGCCGAAGCCGCTGCCAAGGCCGAAGCCAAAGCCAAGGAAGAAGCCGCCACCGAAGCCAAGGTTTCCGCCGCCATGGCCGCCCACGACAAAGCTTCCGACGACGAAAAACCGGCTGAGCCGGCAAACGATCAACAAAAAGATAAGTCAGAAGAGACTAAAAAGTCTTAAACGACTCGTCGTCGAAACGGCGTTGTATTTCCTGGACGGACATTTCTGGCTCAGACGTGTGGGCAGGAGGTCTTGCTCCATAATGGTGGTTCAGCAGTATTATGGGGTCCGTCGGTCTTGCGTCCGCCAACGCTTCGGCCAGTGCTTCCGTAATAGGTTCTCTAAAGTGTCTGTCGGCGGGGTCGCCGAAAGCCATACCTCTGAGCAGGCTTCCGCGTCCAAGTAGTTCGCTCATTCTTTCGCGCATCTGCCTATTAAGTTCGGACGCTGAAATGGCGCGAATGCGCGCTTCGGTCTCGCGGCGTATATCCATGGCGTAACCGAAGGCTTCCATATCGCCTTCAGCTGCTGCTGAAACCGCACTCCCAAGCAGATGCGTGGCCAGAGCGTGCTGGGTAGCTATTTCATCTTGAGGTGTGCGTCTTTCCGCACTTTGATTCGTCGACATAATGGCACAGTATAGCATTAAGTATAGTTATTGTCAATGTTCGGTACCTGCTACAATGCGTTCATGATCGTCGTTGGGGTCGATGAAGTAGGAAGAGGATGCTGGGCCGGGCCGCTGGTAGCCGGCGCCGTCGTATTCGATCATCCCATGCGCGGCCTAAGAGACTCCAAGGAAATTATCAAAGCAGAAAGGGAACGGCTGGCCGAAAGGATACATAGGCGGGCTAAGGCGTGCGGCCTCGGCTGGGTGGAACCGGCGGAAATCGATGAGCTAGGCATGACGGACGCTACCTCGCTGGCCATGCGCCGCGCCGTCGAACAGCTGGCTAGCGGCTACGACGAGATAATAATTGACGGCAACATTAATTATCTTAAGGACAATCCTTGCGCCAGGGCGGTAGTAAGGGCAGATGCCAGCGTACCGGTTGTCAGTGCCGCCAGCATCATCGCAAAGGTCGCGCGCGACGCTTACATGGTCGAAATCTCGGCGGACTATCCGGACTACGGGTTTGAACAGCACGTAGGTTATGGCACCAGGCTCCACCAGGAACGCCTAAAATTACACGGCGTCAGCGCCCTGCACCGGCGTAGCTTCAAGTCAATCCGGGCCCTGCTATAATTAGCAGTCCATGAACACGACTCTTACGGGCAGGAAGGCTGAAGCCGCGGCGTGCGCTTATCTGGAGATGCGCGGTTTTAAGATCATCGAGCAGAACTATCGCCGTCCGCGGTGCGAGATAGACATAATTGCGTCTAAGGACGATGTCTTGCATTTTATAGAGGTCAAATACCGGGCCACAGATGAGCAGGGCGGCGGGCTGGAGGCGATAACGCCAGCCAAACTGAAACGGATGCGGAATGCAGCGTGGACCTGGGTGGACGAATACGAATGGCGCGGCGAGTACGTGCTGTCGGCCACCGAGCTGGCCGGACCTAAGTTCACGGTGCTCAGTTTCGTGGAAAACGTTTTCTAATTATTTAAAGAAGTTTTGCACGGATTTCAAGTCGCGATTAAGCCAAGTGATGCGATTATCTATCTCTTCCATGCCAACCTCTATGTTCCGTTTTAGGCCTATTTGATTTTGCTTCGGACTGAAGAATTTCTTATACTTATCCGACCAATCTTTAGTGTTGCAAATAGATGAGGCGTAGCGAGGCCAATGGTCGTAAGTAGCTTCATCCTTATACGTGTTTTCTATCCACTCCCAATTGGCCTCCATCCAGTCCCAGGCGATTTGGCGGGTGTGGTGGTTGCGGAGCAGGTAAATCAACCACCTGTCAGCATCCTGGGCCTTAACGAGTTTTATATTCGTAAGGCGGCTTAAGAGGATTTTGGCTTCTTTGTCTGAATGAGTCAGCGTGAGGGCCGCTGATATATCAGCCTTCAAGTTGCTATTGTCGGTAGAGTCGTGCAGGCTCAGCAAATAATCGAAGGCACCGGGTACCTTATGCTTAGCCGCTATGCCAAAGACTATGCTGCGCAGTTCCGTTGCAACGGCCGCAGAATCCTTCTTGTATTCTTCGAATAATTGTTTACCCTTGGCTATTATTTCTGGCTCTTCGGCGTAAAAGCCAAGTCCTATGATAATAGCGCGCAGCTTAGTGTCTGCGACTGGTTCGTTTGCCGTTTCTGTCCAGCCCAAGCGCTGGTATTCGCTGGCTACCAGTCTGCGCGCCAGACTCTTAATTTTATCCTCCAGGTCTTTGTCCAAATCTATAAAACGTTTAGACTCGCCGATTATCAAGGTAATCATGCCCCATACAGGTTCGCTGGCTTCGCTTACATACGCTTCTAGCATCTTTAGTACGTTGCCATAGTGTTGGTATCCGGCTCTGGCTAGCATGCTGGCATCGTTTAGTAGCATCAGACGCTCTGAATTATCAAGCTGACCCTGCTTTATTAAACCAATGATCGCTTCACGGTGCTCCGGTGAATCGTAGTTGACTATATAATGGCCCAGCGCATGCTGGTTAACGCGTGCGTACTCGTCTGTGGCCAGCTTGGTATTCACGTTTTTCTTGCTCATAAGTTCAGGCACTTTTTTATCACTGGCAAAAAGCGGTACGGGCCATAGGCGGTCGGGGTCAGACTTGTTTGGGTCATCCAGAAAATGTTCTTGTTCTATGGCGAGTTTCTGCCCGTGCTGTTGAACCCTTAACACCGGGAAGCCAGAGCGGTTTAACCACGGGTCCATAAAAGCACCTATGTCAGAGCCGCTAGCTTCGCTAAGTGCGTCCCACAGGTCGCTGCCTGACGTGTTCTTATAAGAATGTTTTTTAAAGTAATTCGTCAGGCCTTTGCGGAACGCGTCTTCGCCAATGTAATTTTTCAGCATGTACAATAATCGTCCGCCTTTGGCATAAACGATGGAATGGTCGAACAGCGTGCTGATTTCGTCCGGATGGTTGACCTCTTGTTTGACGGATTGAATGCCCGGCGTGGCATCACGTCTGAGCGCCGACAGACCTTCATGTTCAATAAATGAATCCCATACTTTCCATTCCGGGAATATAGAGTCGACCGCTTCGTATTCCATCATATTGGCGAAGCTTTCGTTCAGCCATAAATCATCCCACCAGCGCATGGTCGTAAGATCGCCGAACCACATATGCGCCGTTTCGTGACCGACTACCAACGATATGATTTCCTTCGTGCTTTGCGACGTTTCCCCCGGGTAGGCTACTAAAAGCCTTTCCCTATAGGTCATCAGGCCCCAGTTTTCCATAGCGCCGACTGCGAAGTCCGGCAACCCCACGTAATCGGCCTTAGGCAAGGGGTAGGGCACGTTAAAGTAATCTTCAAAGAACTCTATGCAGCCTTTTGCTACATCCAGAGCAAAGTTTAATGAGTCTTGCGGCTGGGCGACGGTTGCCCACACGTTAACTTCGACGCCGCTTTTTGTTTTAGTAGACTTGCTATGCATTTCTCCGGTTACGAAAGCTAAAAGGTAGGTTGACATCCTGGGGGTAGTATTAAAGGTAGTTATCTGGGCACCATCCACTTCAGCTTGTTTTTTTACCTTCGTATTAGATAGCACGGTTTCTCCTCTTGGCGTGGTCAGCGTAAGGTCAAACGTGGCTTTGGCTTCCGGCTCGTCAATACAAGGGAAGGCCTTGCGGGCATAGTGACTTTCAAACTGTGTTGCGAGCAACATTTTCTCTTTGCCGTCGTGTTTGAAGGGGCACGGGTATATGCCATTCATGCCGCCGGCTATCTTGCCGGAGAATTCCATCTCTACGGTATAATCGCCTGGATAAACCATATCTTCGGCGTGCAGGCGCACTTCGTCCAGGCTGTCCTGGTTGTTGATGCGAGCGACTTTGACGGATATGTCGCCTTTCTTTTTATCGTGCTTCACGATTTTCGCGGACGTGATGCTAAGGCCCTTCTGGTGGAAGGTGAGCCGCTGAGCTGGCCGGCCGATCTTCTTGCCGCGTACTGTCACCGTACCGCTGAACGTCATCGCGCCGCGGTCCGGATGTAATGATAATTCGTAATTTTCCGGCTGGAACTGCTCGTACAGCCGCGTAACTTTTTTACCCATTCGCTCCATTGTAGCTCACCAGAGATGGAATTGACAAACAGACATAAACCATGCTATAATCTTATTCCTAAAGAGGTCTTAGTATTCATGAGCAACGTGCTGATAATGGGCGGTTTCACCGAAAGTAAGCGAATGCTTGAACCGGTGGCCGACGAGGCGGTCAGACAGGGCTTCGGCGATGACGCCGACGTTATCACTCTTCGTCAGGCTGCCCGGATGGAGTATGAACACCTGCGTAAGCGCATGGCTGGCAAAAATGTCGTCTCACATTCGGCCGGTGTCATAACGGTGCCCGATGCTAGGCAGAGGATCCACGACAGTGAACTGCCTGAAAATTTTATCATTATTGCCGCTCCTGAGCCTCGCGGCATAGGCAAGCTGGCCAAGGCGGCTGTCAAGAAGAGCTTCAATCATATGGCCGGTGCCTCCGAACATGCGCGTAGCCTCCATATGAGAGTGGTGGGCGGTAACACTGCCGAGCTGTTAGCGCATCCTGTCATCAACCTATTATCTATGGTTCCGGATATCGCCCGCTTCTCTACCCTGGATAGACTGGAAGAAGGACGGATCGCGGCCAGCAGACCGGGTGGGCTATTTCCCGATGGAGGGCGATGAATTTTACGCAGACTCCTGGGCGCAAGACTTTGATGCCACCAGAAGCCTGATAAGTAATGGCGGCGTGGTACGCCGGCTTCTAGGCGGTCATGACGGTCTGCTTATAGATGCTCAAGGCGTACTTCACGATGTCGATCAAGCATATCGCGCGGGGTCACATAGGCCAGCCATTTGGCGAGCCATTGACCTAAGAGCAGATATATCGACTATAATCATGAAGTAAGTCCGGCCGAAGTGGCCGGGTTTTTTCATGGAGAGGCCCTAAAATTTGGAAATAACAAGAAAGGACATCTAATGGATCTAGATATGAAACAGCTGGCGACGGCCATAAAGACGATCGCCGAAGAAAAGAACCTGCCCGAGGACACGGTCAAAGAGGTAGTGGAGCAGGCGCTGGCCGCCGCATACCGCCGCGATTATGGCGACCGCGAACAGGAAATTCGCGTGACTATGAACCTCAATACCGGCGACGTTGACGCCTATATCTCCAAAGAAGTGGTAGAGAAGGTCGAGAACCCGGCCTATGAACTCAGTCTTAAAGAAGCCCAGGCCCATGAAGAAGAACGCCAAGGTCGGCGATACCATCGAGGTCCACGAAAAGGCCGACGCTTTCGGCCGCGTGGCCGCCCAGACAGCCAAGCAGGTGATCCTACAGCGCCTGCGCGAAGCTGAGCGCGAGATCGTCATGGCCGAGTACGAAGACAAGATCGGCACCGTCATCAACGCCACCGTCGCCCGGGTGGAAGGCAACATCTGCCGCATAGACCTAGGCAAGGCCCAGGGCATCATGCCGCGCAGTGAGCAGATCCAGGGCGAGCGCTACTATCCCGGCCAGCGCCTTAAAGTATTCCTTAAAGATGTTGAACGCGGTTTCCGCGGCCCCCAGCTGGTGGTATCGCGCGGAAACACCCAGTTCATAGAATGGCTGTTCCGCGGCGAAGTGCCCGAGATGGAAAGCGGCGCTGTAGAAATCAAGGGTATCGCCCGTGAGGCTGGCGTGCGCTCCAAGATAGCAGTCGCCTCTAATGTTCCGGGCGTGGATCCGGTCGGCACCTTCGTTGGCGGCCACGGTACGCGCGTGAACGCCGTAGTTTCCGAGGTTGGCGAACAGGAGAAGATTGACATCATCGTCTGGGCCGAAGACCCGCAGGAATATATAACCCAGGCCCTGAGCCCGACCAAGGTCGCCAAGGTTGTCATCGACGAGAAGAATAAGAAGGCGCGAGTCATCGTCCCCGAGGACCAGCTCAGCATCGCCATCGGCAAGAGCGGGCAGAACGTCCGCCTGGCCAGCAAGCTGACCGGATACGAACTGGACATTGAGGCGGAGAACGCAGGCACCGCCGAAGTAGCAAGGAAGCCCCGGAAGCCGGAAGAAAGAACCCGAGGAATAAGGAAGCCAAAAGACGACCAAGCCTGCGCCCAAGTCCAAGCTCAAGAAGAAGAGCGAACTGGAAGGCTCCCTGCTGGAAGCCATCGAAGAACACGGCGATTAACCCCTAGTGCAGGAGCATTATTAGCACTCTTGCCTTAGAGTGCCAAGTGCTATAATGCTTAGTAGGCAAATTACCGAAAACGACAGATAACGTGCCGTTAGAAATTAAGGAGAATAGCAAAGCTTATGATGCCGAATTCGCCTGATTTCCAGGAATTTTTAAACCACCTCACAAATAACGCTCTGCAAAGTCTTAAACATGCCGATGCCATAGCGCGCAGTTTCGGCAGTGCCTATGTGGGCACGGAGCACTCTGCTATTGGGCGTACTGGCACAGGAGGGCAGTATAGGCTGCGAAGATCCTGGATGATGCCGGTGTAACGCTGGACCGGGCCCGTATGGCGCTGAACCTTACGCCCAAGACTCTGGTGGTCAACGTAGGCGCCAAAGGCCTTTCCGAGACGGCCAAACTGACGCTGAAGATGGCGTACGACGTAGCGCAGGACTACAGCCAGGACTATTGCGGCACCGAGCATATCCTTTACAGCATACTTACCCAGAAGAACGCCCGCGCCACCATACTGCTGCGCGACATGAACATCAACGTCGACGGCCTGACCGCCGAGATCGAACAGTTCCTGACTCGCCAGCAGTACGAGGAAGACCACGAAGTGGGCGAAGGCGGCAAGCGCCGCGGCAAGAAGACGGCCAAGAAGACCGCGTTGGATTTCTTCGGTACCGATCTGACGGCCCAGGCCCGCCAGGGCAAGCTTGATCCGGTGGTCGGCCGCGAGAACCAGATCCGCCGCGTGGTCACCATCCTGAACCGGCGCAACAAGAACAATCCCGTGCTCATCGGCGAGCCTGGCGTAGGCAAGACCGCCATAGTAGAAGGCCTTGCCCAGCGCATAGTGTCCGAAGACGTTCCGGACTCACTGCTCGAGAAGCGCATAGTCATACTGGATCTGGCAGGCATGATAGCCGGCACCAAATACCGCGGCGAATTCGAAGAGCGGCTTAAGAAAGTCATGGCCGAACTGGAGAAGGACAGCAAGACCATAGTATTCATAGACGAGCTGCACCTGATAGTCGGCGCCGGCGCCGCCGAAGGCGCCATGGACGCCGGCAACATACTTAAGCCGGCCCTGGCCCGCGGCAAGATCCAGCTCATCGGCGCCACCACCACCACCGAATACACCAAGCACATAGAAAAGGACGCTGCCCTGGAGCGCCGTTTCCAGCCCATACAGGTACCGGAAACCACTTCCAGCGAAACCCTGGCCATACTTAAGGGTCTGCGGAAGCACTACGAGAACTTCCATGGCGTTACCATGAGTGACGAGGTGCTGGATGATGCCGTCACCCTGGCCAAGCGCTACATCAACGACCGGTTCATGCCCGACAAGGCCATCGACCTTATCGACGAGACGCCGCGCATCTGCGCATAGACAAGGGCAAGACCTCGCCCGAGGTACGCGCTCTGCAGAAGGAGCTAAAGCTGGTCAATACCCAGATAGAAGAGGCCGTTGACGCCGAAGATTACGAACGCGCCGCGCGCGCCAAGACCCGCGCGTCGCAGATTAACAGCGAGCTCAAGAAGCTGCACGCCAGCAGTAAGAAGACCAAAAGGCTGGCCGTTACCAGCGAAGACCTGGCAGAAGTCGTATCCCGCATGACGGGCGTTCCGGTCAAGAAGGTCATACGTTCCGAGGCCAAGTACCTGCTGAAGCTCGAGAAGAGCATAGGCAAGTACGTAATCGGCCAGAACGAAGCCGTCGAAGCCGTGGCCAAGGCCATACGGCGCAACCGCAGCGGCGTGTCCAGCGACAAGCGCCCCATCGGCTCGTTCATCTTCCTTGGTCCTACCGGCGTGGGCAAGACCGAGCTGGCCCGCGTGCTGGCCCGCGAATTCTTCGGCTCCGAAAACGCCTTGGTCAAGATAGACATGTCCGAGTTCGGCGAGCACCACAACGTGTCGCGCCTGGTCGGCGCTCCGGCCGGATATGTAGGCTACGAAGAAGGCGGCCAGCTGACCGACAAGATCCGCCGCCAGCCATACAGCCTGGTGCTGTTCGACGAGATAGAGAAGGCGCATCCCGATGTGTTCAATATGCTTCTGCAGATGCTGGAAGACGGCTACCTTACGGACGCCAAAGGCCGGCGCATAGACTTCACGAATACCATCGTCATCATGACTTCCAACATCGGCGCCGACAAGCTGCAGAAAGAAGTCAGCCTGGGCTTCCATGCCACCAAGCCGGACGAACTTAAGGACCTGGACGCACATGCACGAGGCCAACAAGACGCAGGTGCAGGATGAGCTTAAGAAGATGCTCAGGCCGGAACTACTGAACCGCATAGACAAGACCATAGTCTTCCGCGCGCTCACCAAGAAGGACGTGTTCAAGATAATCGACCTACAGGTAGACGAACTGAAACAGCGCTTGCGCCGCAGAGGCGTCGGCCTTCAGCTTAATAACGGCGCCAAGCAGTACCTGATGGAGCATGGCTACGATGCCAAGAACGGCGTGCGGCCTTTAAGGCGTCTGGTCCAGGACACCATAGAGGACCAGCTGGCCCACGACATCTTAGACGAAAAGTACGAAAAAGGTGATATCATCCAAGTAGCAGCCAAAAAGGGCGCGCTTGATTATGTCATCGCCAACGAATAAAAACCTCGGACCTAATAGCTCCGCAACCGCGGCGGCGGCCTGGCGTGGCTGGCCGTACTGCTTACGTATAATCGCGGTGCTGGGCGTAGCCCTGGCCAACCGCCAAGGCATATATGATTGGCTCAGATTGCGCGGCTACGATCCGCCGTCCGCTGTGGTCAAGCTGGCCGACCAGGACGGCATGAAGGATTACACCCGCCACCTGTTCTACCTGAACCGGCCCCAGCTGCTTTCCGATGTAAGCTCGTTCAGGCAGGCCTGTACGCAGAGCGAGAACACCATAGTACTGGGGTGTTACCATCCGGGCGAAGACGGCATATATATCTATGACGTACAGGATCCGAAGCTGTCCGGCGTTGAGCAGGTCACGGCCGCCCACGAGGTCCTGCATGCCGTGTATGAACGCCTGAGCGATTCCGACCGCCAGTCCCTGGACAGGCAGCTCCAGGGTTTCTCAGCATCAATGGCGTTTTGCACGTCTTTCACCGGAAGATAAAGTACGCATTATAGACCTCTTTCATAAGAAAGGAAAGATTGTTGCGATGACGGGAGATGGCATCAATGATGTACCTTCACTGGTAGCAGCCGATCTTGGAATTGCAATGGGACGCATCGGCACTGAGATTACCAAGCAAGCATCAGATCTTATTACTTGATGATTCATTTGCAAATATCATTCTTGCTATTGAACAGGGGCGACATATTTTTTATACGTTGCGACGAATAGTGCTTTACTTTTTTGCGACTAATATGGGCGAGATCTTGATTGTACTTTTTGCGCTTTTTACCAATTTCCATTGCCGCTTACGGCTGCTCAAATTCTTTGGCTTAATTTTGTGACGGATGGTTTTTTGGATATTGGTCTTTCGATGGAGCCACAGGAAAAAGATTTATTTCAGGCACGCTGGCTAAAAAAAAGAACGACTTGTGGATGTGAATCTGTTGATCAAAACTGTATTTGGCTATTCCCATGGGGATAGCATCACTTATTATGTTTTCGTGGGCCTATGATGGAACACCAGTATCAGTACCTTATGCACGTACGATGACATTAATTACCATGGCGATGTTTCAATGGTTTAATGCATGGAACTGTCGCTCTGAGAGAAAATCACTATTTGAGATTGGGCTTTTTACTAATAAATGGCTTATTGCAGCAACTCTATTTGTACTCTCGTTGCAGTTTGCGATAATTTATCTTCCCTTCATGCAATATATCTTTAAAACTGTTCCATTATGCTTGATGATTGGGGTATGATTGTTGGTCTTTCTGCTCCTATTATTCTTATTGAAGAAATTCGAAAATGGATTGCGCCGGTTGACTAAATCGACTTAATGGGTAAAGTAACAACAAAGAAATTTACTTTAGAAAGGATTCAAATGAAAAAGAAATTATTAGGTATTTTCTTGGTAAGTTGTCAAGTTTATCAGTAGCATTTGGCAATAGCGCAAGCGATTGATATTGCATTTGTTGATTCCTTTGAAGCAATGCGAGAATGTGAAGAAGGCAAAAAGGTGGGCAAAGAGCTTGATACTATGCGTGAAAAAGTTTCTAAAGAAATTCAAAAGAAGCTCAAAATCTTGCAGCTACAGGAAAAAGAACTTTAAAAGCAAATCAGCAACGATGAAAAAAGAAGTTGCAAAAAGTGAAAGCGTAAACTTGCAAAAAATCGACGAGAATTAGAAGATCATGTACGTGATGCTGAAGAAGAGCTCAAAATGACGATGCAAAATAAAACTGAAGCACTTGCAACTAAAGTTGAAGAAGGTATTGTTGAAGTGGCAAAACGAAAAGGCGTGGATGCAGTTATTGATAAAATGACTGGCCGTGTGATATATACTAAAGAAGATAACCACGGTGATATTACACTAGATGCTATTGCACATGTTGATAAACGTAATAAAGATGCTGCAAAAGAAACAGCTACTGCCTAGGTAAAATGTTCTTGATCATATTCTCTCCTTATTTTAGGCTGATGAACTTTGAGTTCGTCAGCCT
>CAWDZT010000006.1:0-150725 GCA_963807025.1 uncultured Candidatus Saccharibacteria bacterium | reverse complement strand
CTTATGATAACATGTTGGTTTTTTGGGCTAATTGGCTTCGGCCGCGGCGCAGACGTCGCAGTCGTCGTCAATTTCGAAGGCGGTGTACCACTGGGGAATGGCCTTGTTCCAGGGTTCCAGGTTGCGGAAGCCGTTAACGTCGGCCGCTTCGCGCAGATGCGGCGCCCAGCCAGCCGTATATGCGTAGTTTGCCCCATATGACGGCCGCCCAGCGGGGGCCGGCCGGGATGACGGTTACGGGTTGTTTGGGTTTGTAGCTCTTGAACTTCTTGCCGCCGGCTTTGCGCTTTAAGTTATTGGCCACGAATTCGCCGTCCCTTAGCGCCGTCTGGGCCAGGCCGCTGTATGGCGTATTGGCGTTGTCGCCGATTACGAATATGTCGGGCTCGGCTTGCAGGTATACGTCGGTGGCCACCTTGCCGCGGTTGGTCAGGGCGAAGCCGTTCTCCTTAAAGAACGGGTGGTTGGTGACGCCGGCCGTCCAGATCACAGTGTGGCTTTGGATAAGCTTGCCGTTCACCGTCAGGTTCTCGGCCGTGGCGGCCTGCACCATACTGCCGGTATATATCTTTACGCCCAGCTTCCTGAGCTGTCTGCCGACCAGCCTGCCGGTGTCCTTGGGCAGTCTTGGCAACAGCCGTGGCAGGGCCTCTATGATGTCCACGTGGGCGGCGCGGTGCTTAACGCCGTGGTTCTTCATGATGTGCTTCAGGTATTCCGGAAGCACGCCGGCCAGTTCGATGCCGGTGGGCCCGGCGCCGACTATCACGTAGTTCAGGTCCGGCGCCTTGTGTTTGAGCAGTTGGTCGTGCAGGTGCTGTTTGAGCCTGGCTACTTCGTCCTGCGTCTTGATACTGAAGGAATACTTGTCCATGCCTTTGATGCCGAAGTAGTTGGTGACCACGCCCAGGCCGATTATGAGCGTGTCGTAGTCGTATGTCTTGCCATATTTGGTGGTCACGGCCTTGGCTTTTTTGTCTACGGCGGCGGCCTCACCCTTTACTATAGTCAGTCTTTTACCTTCAAAGATGGTAGTGAGCGGGATGCTGGAGTTGGCGCGCTTACTGCCGGTAGCTGTGTGGTAGAGCGTGGGGTAATAGCGCAGATCGGAGCTATCGCTTAACAGCGTGACGTCGAAGCGGTCGTCTTCGCACAGTTCCAGCGCCGCCTTCACGCCGCCAAAACCACCGCCCACTATCAGTATTCTTTGTTTCTTGCTCATAAAGTGACGCTTATGATTATAATAGAGACATGGACGAAGTCAAAAACGGCCTTAAGAAGGCCGGTTTCGCGGGTGAGATGGATGATTCGCCCGCCGCTCTGGAACATTATAGCCACGACGCGTCGATGTTCGAGCTTCGGCCCAAGCTGGTGGTCAAGCCAAAGAGCGGCAAAGACGTGGAAAAGCTCGTCAAATACGTGGCCGCCAACAAGCGCAGTAGCAAATCGTTAAGCCTGACGGCCCGTTCCGCCGGCACCTGCATGTCCGGCGGCGCCATCAACGATTCAATAATCGTCAACTTCCTGGAGCACTTTAATAAGATAGAGCATGTAAAGCCGGGCATGGCGCAGGCTCAGCCCGGCGTGTATTATCGGGATTTCGAGAAGGAAACGTTCAAACACGATTCACTCATGCCGTCCTACCCTGCCTCGCGGGAGCTCGCCACCATCGGCGGCATGGTCAATAACAACGCCGGCGGCGAGAAGTCGTTGGAGTTCGGTAAGACCGAAAACTTTGTGACCGAACTGAGCTTCGTATTCGCCGATGGCGTGGAACGTACCGTGAAGCCGCTGAAGAAACCGGAACTTGTCGAGAAGATGCGCCAGAAAGACTTTGAAGGCGACGTGTATCGCAAAATCTTCAAACTGGTAGACGACAATTACGACGCGATCAAAGCCGCCAAACCGGACGTGACCAAGAACTCTACCGGCTACAACCTGTGGGACGTGTGGGACCGCGACACAGAGGTGTTCGACCTGACCAAGCTGATAGTCGGCGCCCAAGGTACGCTGGGTTTCGTGACCGACATCCACTTCAAGCTGGTGCCGGTGCGCGAGCACTCCGGCTTGCTGGTACTGTTCATGAAGGATATTGATGACCTCGGCGAAGTCATCAACACAGTACTGGATGCCAAACCGGCCACGTTTGAATCGTTCGACGACGCCACGCTGTGGCTGTCCATCCGGTTCATGCCCAGCTTCCGCCGCATGCTCGGCTGGCGGGGCTGGTTCCACCTGCTGTTCAGCCTATCTGCCGGACGCCTTCCAGCTACTGCGCGGCATACCCAAGCTGGTACTGATGGTGGAATTCAACGGCGAGACAGAAGACCAGGTGCGCACTAAGATCCACGACCTGCACCGCGAGCTAAAGAAAAAGCGCGCCCGCTACGAGATAAACGGCTTCGAAGAAACGCCTACCGAAGGCAAGTCCGAAAAGTTCTGGATAATGCGCCGCTACAGCTTCCAGCTTCTGCGCAGCAAAGTGAAGGACAAGCACACCGCGCCGTTTATCGACGACCTGGTGGTTCCCCCGCCCCACCTGACGGAATTCCTGCCCAAACTGCGCCGGATAATCAAGAAGTACAAATTGCAGGCCACCATCGCCGGGCATATGGGCGACGGCAACTTCCACATCATTCCGTTGATGAAACTTGAAGATCCGATGGATCGCCGTAAAATTCTGCCAGCCATGAAAGAAGTTAATGAACTGGTTCTTAAATATGACGGTTCTTTAAGCGGCGAACACAACGACGGCCTGGTGCGCGGCCCGTGGCTCAAACAGATGTACGGAAAAAAGGTGTATGACCTTTTTAAAGAAGCCAAAGAGATCATGGATCCGCAGGATATCTTCAACCCGCACAAGAAGGCCGACGCCGACTGGGACTACTCCTTCAGCCACATCCGCGACCACTTTTAATCTGGAAATCAAATGACAGCCCATTGAGAGCTGTCATTTGGATCCGGCTTGCCTGCGACTCCGTAGAGGCCTTAATGGCCGCAAGTCCGATCATTCAAGTTAAGCCCGTTTACGGATGGCAGGCTCAACCATACAAAATTATTCTAACAAGGCATCTCTCAAGGGTCAATTTACGAAATCGCCGAAGTTAATGTTTATTTAAAGCCTGCTTGCTAGCATGAGTTCTACCTGGTGGTACGGTGTACCGTTCGGGGGTACAGACTGGTGTCGCGGTTGGATTGCGACTCTAGCCGGCCGGGTTCGATTCCCGGTGCCTCCACCAGGCGGTCGACAAGCCGGTCAGTACGACGGTTACGTAGACCAAACCTGTGATGCACGATGATAACAGAGGCGAATGCGTGCTGATCACAAGGTATGTGCCGCTTATCAGCGTAGCGGTTACCAGACCGTAGGCGCCATGGAATCTGCGGCGCGAAGGCCTAAAGTACAGATACGTGGTCCAGGCCATGCTAGACAGAGCGATTATGACGTGCGCCAGGATAAGCATGATGTCATTGTACCGCACCGCGGGCGCAGTGATACAATAACGCTTAAGCTTATGCGGGGTTGAGGTGTGAATAAAAAGCTTAAAATTAGTCATATTCGGGCATTGCTGGCGCTTATACTGCTGACTGTCATCGTCGGCTACTTCAAGCATGCCGACTTACAGGTGCTGGAGCCGGCCGGAACCATCGGCGAGCAACAGCGCAACCTTATCTATTTCGCGCTCGGGCTGTCGCTTGTGGTAGTCATACCTGTCTTTATCATGCTGTTCGCGTTCGCCTGGCGCTACCGCGAAGGCAATAAGAAAAAGGTCAGGTACAGCCCCGAGCTGTCCGGCAACGTGTGCTGGAAGCGGTGTGGTGGCTCATACCTACCATACTTATAACCATACTGTCGGTCATCGCCTGGAACAGCAGTCATGACCTGGACCCTTACAGGCCGCTATAGCTTCGCGTAATAAGCCGCTGAAGATACAGGTGGTGGCTATGGATTGGAAATGGCTGTTCATCTATCCTGATCAGCATATAGCCAGCGTGAATTTCTTCCAGTTCCCCAAAGACACGCCGCTGAACCTTGAGATAACCTCGGATGCGCCTATGAATTCTTTCTGGTTGCCCAAGCTTGGCGGACAGATATACGCCATGCCGGGCATGAAGACCCAGCTTCACCTGATAGCCGACAGGACGGGCACGTTCGACGGCTCGTCGGCTAACATCAGCGGCGACGGTTTCTCGCGCATGACGTTCAAGGCCAGGTCCAGTTCCCGAGCCAGTGATTACGCGACTTGGGTCAACCGCATCAGATCTTCCGGCCGAACCAGAGCTGGATGTGGCGGCATACCAACGGCTGGCCCGCCCGGCGAAAGCGGCGTCAAATATTACTCGTCGGTGAAAGGCGGTCTGTTCGAGGCCCAAGTGGTCAAATACCTGGTTCCGACCACCACGGACGGCAACTCGTACCACTTCATGCCGTCCATCGATCCGGAAGAAGGAGGAGTGTACTGATGCTGTTCGCCAACCTGCTGGGCCGTCTGAACCTTGACGCCATACCGCGCGACCCGATAACGCTGGGCGGCGTGATTTCTATGATAGGCGGCGCCTTGGCCGTCATAGTAGCTGCTAACCTACTTCAAGCGTTGGAAATGGCTGTGGCGGGAATGGCTCACCATCCTTGGACCCTAAGCGCATTGGCGTGATGTACGGCGCGGTGGCGATTGTGATGCTCCTGCGCGGCCTGGCTGACGCCATAATGATACGCACCCAGCAGGCCACGTCCGTGGGCTCAGCATAACGGCATCGTGGACCCGAACCACTTCCAGCAGGTCTTCAGCGCGCATGGCACCATCATGATATTCTTCGCGGCCATGGGCCTGATGTTCGCGCTTATAAACATCGTCGTGCCCCTGTTGATAGGCGCACGAGACGTTGCCTTCCCGTTCCTGAACGCTACCAGCTTCTGGCTGTTCGCGGCCGGCATGATGCTGATGAACCTATCGCTTGATTATAGGCGAGTTCTCGCCCGCCGGCTGGCTGGCGTATCCGCCGCTTGAGCGAACTGCATTTCAACCCGGGCGTAGGCGTGGATTATTGGATATGGAGCCTGCAGATTGCCGGCGATCGGCAGTCTGCTCTCCGGCATCAACTTTATCGTCACGATACTTAAGATGCGTGCGCCCGGCATGGGGCTTATGAAGATGCCGATGTTCGTCTGGAGCGTACTGGGCGCCATGAGCCTGGTGATATTCGCCTTCCCCATCCTGACGGCTACGCTGGCCATGCTGGCGCTGGACCGTACGCTGGGCATGCACTTCTTTACCGCCGGGCATGGCGGTAACGCCATGATGTACGTGAACCTTATCTGGGCTTGGGGGCACCCGGAAGTCTATATATTGATATTACCGGCGTTCGGTGTGTTTTCTGAGGTAGTTGCGACATTTTCGCGCAAAAAGCTGTTTGGCTATACGTCCATGGTGGCGGCCATCTGGGGCATAGTACTGCTGTCGTTCATTGTCTGGCTGCACCACTTCTTTACCATGGGCGCCGGCGCGAACGTCAACGCCTTCTTCGGCATCATGACGATGATCATCGCCGTGCCCACGGGCGTGAAGGTGTTCAACTGGCTGTTCACCATGTACCGCGGCCGCATCAAGTTCGCCACGCCCATGCTGTGGTTCCTGGGCTTCATCGTGATGTTCACCATAGGCGGAGTGGCCGGCGTGCTGATGGCTGTGCCGCCAGCCGACTTCCAGCTTCACAACAGCCTGTTCCTGGTGGCGCACTTCCACACGATGATCGTGAGCGGCGTGCTGTTCGGCTTCTTCGCGGGCATCACTTACTGGTTCCCGAAGGTATTCGGGTTTACGCTTAACGAACGTTTGGGTAAATATGCCTTCTGGTGCTGGTTGGTCGGCTTCGTGCTGGCGTTCGTACCTTTGTATTTCCTTGGATTGATGGGTGCGACCCGACGGCTGGACCACTACGACCCTTCCCTGGGCTGGCAGCCGATGTTCATCGTCGCGGGCATAGGCGTGGCCATAATCTGCCTGGGCGTCGGCTTCCAGGTATTGCAGTTCGCATACAGCATATGGAAGCGCGATGAGAACCGGGCTGGCAACGATCCGTGGAACGGCCGGACGCTGGAATGGTCCGTGTCTTCGCCGCCGCCGGAATATAACTTTGCCGTATTACCCGACGGATCTGAACGCGACGCATTTTGGGAAGCTAAGAAGAACAATGGCAAGCCCCGGAAACCGGACTACGAAGCGATAGCGGTACCCAGGAATACTCCTTTGGGTATGTATATAGCTTTCAGCGCGCTGACCTGCGGTTTCGCGGTGGTTTGGCACATATGGTGGCTGGCCGCCCTGGGCCTGCTTGGCGTCATCATTTTCGTCTTGATCAGGACAGATGACGATCGCGGCGAACGCATTATCAGCGCCAAGCGGGTAGCGGCCATGGAAGCCAAGGAGGAAGCGGTATGAGCCAGACCGAAGCCGGCTCGAAACCTCTGCTGGGCTTCTGGATATATCTGATGACGGACTGCGTGCTGTTCGCCAGCCTGTTCGCTACTTATGTGATACTTAGGATGAATACCTTCGGCGGTCCCGGGGGCGAACAACTGTTCAGCATGCCTTTTGTGCTGGCCGAAACACTTATATTACTAACCAGCAGTTTCTTCTGTGGTCTGGGTATGTTGGCGGCCCGGAGCGGCCGGAAGAACGAAGTGCTGTGGTGGTTCGCGCTGACCTTCCTGCTAGGCGCGGCTTTCCTGGGCCTGGAGCTCAATGAGTTCCATAAGCTTGCGGCCGAGGGTAACAGCTGGCGCCGTAGCGGGTTCCTGAGCGGCTTCTTCACGCTTGTAGGCACCCATGGCCTGCACATAACCGTCGGCTTGGTCTGGATGGCCGACGTTATGCACCAGGTATACGTCCGCGGCCTTAAGACGCCCGTGGTGAAACGTCTGACCATGCTGAGCATGTTCTGGCACTTCCTGGACATAATCTGGATATTCATCTTCACTATCGTTTACTTAATGGGGATAGCGGGATGAGCGGCAAGCCAAAGGTAGTAGCTTCGGAGCATGATGTAGCCCAGGGCACCAAGGCCACGTACATAGCCGGCTTTGCTATATCGGTGATCCTGACGTTCGTAGCATTTGCCCTGGTCAAGATACACGTGGACCATCATCATGCCTACCCTTCGGACAACTTCATGATGGCCGCCTTGCCGGCTCTGGCCGTGGTACAGCTCTTCGTCCAGCTGGTGTTCTTCCTGCACATGGGGCGCGAGTCGAAGCCGCGCTGGAACGCCTGGGCGCTGTCGTTCGCGATTACCGTGGTCGTCATATTGGTAATCGGCACGCTATGGATAATGTCCAACCTGAACTACCGGATGATATCTTCGCCGCTGGAAATCCAGCGCTATGTGAACAGCCAAGGCGACCTATAGCGGCATGGAGGCGGTCCGGACTTACTATTGGCTGGCCAAGCCGGGCATAATCTATGGCAACCTGCTGGCCGTCTCGGCCGGGTTTTTCATAGCCTCGCACGGCAGTATGGATGTCCTTTTGTTGCTGGAGACGGCCCTGGCCGTCGCTCTGGTCATCGCTTCGGCCTGCGTGGTCAACAATTATCTGGACCGCGACATTGACAAGGTCATGGCTCGTACGAAGTGGCGTGCCTTTCCTAGCGGCACCATCTCTACTCGATCAGCATTTGTTTATGCTGCCGTTCTGGGTGCGGCCGGCTTTGCGGTACTGGCGATCTTTACGAACTTACTGACGGTACTGATAGGGGCCGTGGGCTATGTCGATTACGTGATTCTCTACGGCTGGAGTAAGCGCCGTACCTGGCACGGCACGCTTATCGGCAGTGTATCGGGCTCCATGCCTCTGGTAGCCGGGTATACGGTGGTTACCGGAAGGTTCGATTCCGGCGCGCTTCTGCTTTTTCTGCTGATGGTCTTCTGGCAGATGTCGCACTTCTACGCCATCGCCATGCGCCGGCTCAAGGACTACAAGGCGGCAGGTCTGCCGGTACTGCCAGCCGTAAAAGGTATGAAGGCTGCCAAAGCGCAGATCATAGCTTATATAGCATTGTTCATGGCCGCCGACATATTGCTATATGCCAACGATAATCTAGGCAGGCTTAGCGCGGTAGTCATCGGCGTTTATGGCGCGGTCTGGCTGTCATCGGCCGTTAGGGGCATGTCTGCGGCGAACGGCCGACTATGGGCCAAGAAAATGTTCCTGTATTCGTTGGCGTTCCTGCCGGTCTTATTCGTTGTGACCCTGATTGACGCTTTGCTCAGGCTGGCCCAACGGTAACGTGACGGTGGCGGTGGTGCCTTCTTTGGCTCGGCTTTCAAGCCTGATGGAGCCGTCATGAAGATCGGCTATCATCTTCGCGATGGACAGGCCCAGGCCGTAGCCTTCGGGCATGTCGCCGCCCTTGGCGCGCGACTTATCCGCCCTGTAAAAGCGGTCGAACACATGCTCCAGCGCTATGGGGTCTATGCCCCGGCCGCGGTCCTTGACCGATATGACGGCCTTCTTGTCGGCGATACGCGTTTCTACCTCCACGACCGAGTTATCGGGGCTGTACTTGATAGCGTTGTCCAGCAATATGACCACAAGCTGTACAAGGCTGTTCTTATCTCCTTCAAGCGGCAGGTCTTCCATCTTGCTCTTCATACTGATATGCCTGCTACTGGCTACCTGCCCCACCCGTTTAAGGGCGGTCTTGACCACGGCTTGGCCATCCACGGGAGTGAAATTGCTGCGCAGTTCGTCGGTTTCCAGGTGCGCAAGCCTTAACAGGTTGTTCACCAATGCCTCTAGCTTGGTGACTTCTTCTAGGTTACTGCCTATGGTCTTGCGCAGATCATTGGCGCCGGTCTTCTTGTTCATGAGCGCTACTTCGCTCTCCATTCTGAGCGCCGTTAGCGGGGTACGCAGTTCGTGGCTGACATCGGCTGTGAAGCGCTTCTGCTGTTCGTGCGCCTGCTCTATCGGTCTCAGCGTGCGCCTGGCCAGCCAGTAGCCGCTAAACCCGGCACCGACGAGCACTATTAGATTGAACAATGCCAGGCGCAGGAATATGCGGTGCGCGCCGTCGTCGTAATCTTCGCCCGGCCTAAGTGTCGGCGTGCCTTCTATGATTGACGGATACTTATCGTACAGGCGTTTGGTCTCATTGCGCAGTCCCCTGTCCAACTCATTGGTCGCCACGTTGTACAGGACCATGCTGAAGCACAGGCTGATGATCATGACTATAGCCAGGTACCACATTGTAAGTTTGAATGTCGCGGAACGGAACATGGTCTAAAGTACGCTTAATTTATAACCGAAGCCCCTCTGGGTATGCAGGAGGGTTTTGGATTTGGGAAATGGCCGGTCAATCTTGTTGCGCAAGTAGCCTATGTAGACCTCTATGGTATTGGGGAGGATGTCGGCGTCCTGATCCCATACGTGGCTGATTATCATGTCTTTTGTCATGACCTGGCCAGCGTGGTGCATCAGATACTCCAACAACGAAAACTCCCTGTTTGACAGCTTGATGACCTTGCCTGCGCGCTTGACCTCGTAGTTGTTGGTGTCCAGCGACAGGTCGTCCAGCTTCAGCTTGGTGCCTACTTGGACGGGCGGCCGGCGCAGAAGCGCCCTGACTCGGGCCGTAAGCTCATCAAACGAGAACGGCTTTACCAGGTAGTCGTCCGCGCCGCTGTTCAGGCCTTCCACGCGGTCGCCGATACTGCCGCGGGCCGTCAACATCAGTACCGGCGTGCTTATGCCGTCGTCGCGGAGCCTTCGGCACAGCTCCACGCCGTCCATGCTTCCGGGCAACATGCGGTCCAGCACTATGACATCGTAATCCGGGTCCGAGGCCGCTGACAGGCCGCTGTCGGCGTCATGAACCGTATCCACTGCAAAACCCTTGAGCTCCAGGCCTTGTTTTACCGCCCGTGCTATCTTAAGTTCGTCTTCGACCACTAGTATGCGCATATTTTAATTATACGGCCATAGATGAGAAATAGCTTATAATGTGCGTGAAGTAATGCTCGCTAAAATAGGCAGTCGTAAGTTGTTCGCCGGCGTGATGGCCTTGCTCGTGCTGCAGGCCGCCTGGATCGCGCTTTCCAGCAGCTACCCCATGGCTTTCGACGAGGAATTCCACATGGGCCTGATACGCCTTTATTCGCAACACCTGAACCCCTTCCTGCAGGGCCAGCCGCCTGGAGCGGATGCTTTCGGCGCCGTGGCCAGGGATCCGTCGTACCTGTACCACTACCTGATGAGTTTCCCCTACAGGCTGATCAGGCTGTTTACTCATGACCAGGCAGTACAGGTGTTGATCCTGCGCGGCATCAGTATAGGTCTGTTCGCTTGGGGCCTGGTGTTCTGGCGCCGCCTAATGCTAAGGACCCGGGCTCCCGGGGCCGTGGTCAACCTGTGCCTGCTGTTGTTCGTACTTATACCCGTAGTGCCTCTGCTGGCCGCCCAGATTAACTACGACAACCTGTTGTTCCTCCTGGTCGCGCTGGCCCTCCTATGGACGCTGGATCTGGGGTCGAAGCTTTCCTCTGCCAAGCGGGTCGACGGGGCACTACTTCTCAGGCTGGTTCTGCTATGTCTGCTGACAAGCCTCGTGAAAGAGGCCTTCCTGCCCATCTTCATAGCCATAATCATCTATCTGGCCGTAAAGGCTCTGCGCGCACTGGGGGGCTGGCATGGCGCCTGGAAAGGCCTGTACGCGGGCCTGAGGCGTATGAGGCGCGGATCAGGCCTTCTGCTTGGTACGGCCGTGCTGGTGTCCCTACTGCTATTCGGCCAGCGTTACGGCGTGAATATGGCACGATACCACAGGCCCTGTGCCAGGCTGCGGCAAGGTGTTGAGCGTAAAACAATGCAAAGCTTATGGGCCGTGGGCCAGGACCTATCGTGACAAGACCGAAAAGACAGCCACGCCGCATAACCCGGTACCTTTCACATGGGAATGGCTGCGTGGCATGTGGCTGAGGATGTTCTTCTCAGTGTCCGGACCGGATCTGGATTATCAGACCAAGGGGCCGTTGGTAGTCCCCGGCATGAGCGCCATAGCCTTCACCGGCGCAGGCATCATATTAGTGGCTGCCTACGGCCGGCGCGTCTTTCGCAAATACGATTCCGAGGTGCATGTGGCTGACGGTACTGGCGGCCGCTCTGTACATAACGGTGCTCTGGCTGAATCTGTTCGCTTCCTATATGCGCTCCGGCCAGGCGGTGGCCATCAACGGCCGCTATCTGTTCCCTGTACTTCTGCCCCTGATACTGCTAGGCGCCTTATCGGCCAGAGAGTTCCTCCGAGGAGGTTAAACAGGCCAGCGGGCTCGAACTGGCCATGGCGGCCGTGGCCGTGACTCAGCCTTGTGTGGGGCGGCGGAGCACTCACCTACATACTGCGCAGTAACGATGCCTGGTACTGGGATAATGGCGCCGTGAGGGACGCAACCACGCTGTCCAGAACAGTATGGGCCGCTCGTGCCCGGCTACCGCAATCCGGGCCAGTTCCTCTGAATTACTTGAATGAATTACTTGAAGCGCAGGCGCTTTGACTGTTCCAGATTGTCTTCGGTGAATACGCGGTTGATGCGTATAAGGTCTGGCGATGATGTTCAGCACCAGGCACAGGAAGGCGCCTATCATGAACAGCGAGCCTATCAGCAACGACTGGATGTGGCCGGTGGAGCCGTCGTCGTGACAGGCTTAGCACTATGAAACGCAGGAACGGCACCAGACCTATCAGGAAGAGCAGCCAGCCCAGGACGCCGAATATCATATACGGCTTATACATGACGTAAGCGCGGACGATGGTCACGCCGGATTTGAGTACGTGCTCCCAGGTGGAGTTGAACAGACGCGATTCGCGCAGTTTGGGGTTGGTGTCGATTTCGACGGATTCTATGTGCAGGCCCTTGTTGCCGGCCTGAATTATCGTCTCCGTGCAGTAGCTGAAGCGCGTGATGGTATTCAGGCGGATGAGCGAGTCCCGGCTGTAGGCGCGGAAGCCGCTGGCGGCATCAGGCAGGCGTGTGCCTGCGGCTTTGTTGACGACCGCACTGCCCAGCTTCTGCAAGCAGCTTTTTGACGAACGAGAAATGCTCTATCTTGTGCGTCTGGCGGTCGCCTATGACTATGTCGGACTCGCCGTGGATTATAGGCTGTACCAGGTCGCCGATGCGGTCCTGCGGGTACTGGTTGTCGCCATCCGTGTTAACCACGATGTCCGCCCCCAACTCCAGCGCCTTCAGCGCGCCGTCGTGGAAGGACCGGCCCAGACCCTGGTTGCGGGCGTGGCGTACGAAATGTTTCACGCCATGCTGTCTGGCCACTTCCACCGTTTTGTCGGTGGATCCGTCGTCTATCACGAGTATGTCTATCTGGTCGATGCCGGCAATCTTCTTGGGGATGCTCTTAAGTACGAGCGGCAACGTCGCTTCTTCGTTGAGGCAAGGTATCTGAACTACGAGTTTCATAAGTTAGGCTTGCCTGACATTATAACCTAAAATCAGTCGGTTTTCAGTCGGAAACGTTAGCATATAGCCCTTAAAAATATTATAATGAGACACTATCGCGATGGCACAAACACCCTATCACAACCGAGTACCGGTACGCATATCGCCTGCCCCTCAAAAGCCCGGGCAGGATATGGTTACCGCCAAGAAACAGGCCGGTCAATTTCCGGGCTTAGGCATGACTTTGCGTAACTATCAGTACGACCCGCGGGACCGCCACAAGCGCGGCGCCTCTACCGTGGTCAGGAATCGCCATTGGTGGCAGTGGTTTTATCGTGACTGGACCAGGAAGAAGGCCCGCCGTGTGCTGGCGGGACTGGTGGTGCTTTTACTTTTGTTCGTGGGCGGCAAATTCTTGTGGAATCTGCACAAACTGTTCGGTAACAATCTGCTGGGTATTTTCAAGACCACCAGACTCAGAGGCGAAGATACAGGCCACGTGAACATACTGCTGGCCGGCAACTCTTCGGACGACGTCGGTCATAACGGCGCCAACCTGACCGACTCCATCATGCTGGTAAGCATAGATACCAGGCACAACACAGCCTTCATGCTCAGCCTCCCCAGGGACCTATGGGTAGATGTCGGCGGATACGGCTACGAAAAGATAAACGCGGCATATGTCACTGGCCAGGACAACGGATTCAAGAAGAAAGGCTACGCCAAAGGGGGCATGGGCCAGCTGGAAGAGGTAGTCTCTGATAAGCTGGGGATTCCCATACATTATTATGCGCTCATCAATTACAGGGCTCTTGAGCAGGCCGTGAACGCCGTAGGCGGCATAGACATCACAGTCAAAAGCGATGATCCCAGAGGGCTGTACGACCCGAACATCGATTACGGTACCGGGGGCGTGTTGGTCAATCTGACGAACGGACGCCACCATCTGAACGGCCGCCAGGCGCTGGACCTGGCCCGCGCCCGCGGCGATTCATACAATTCCTACGGTTTCGCCGCCAGTGATTTCGACCGTACCATGCACCAGCGGGAGATGCTGGTGGCGTTGAAGAGCAAGGCCGTATCCGCGGGCACGCTATCCAATCCTTCCAAGCTCACCAAGCTGTCTGACGCTGTTGGCAACAACGTCAAGACAGATTTTAGCCTGCCGGAAGTCCACCGCCTTTACGACCTTACCAAGAATATCAAGGGCGGCGGCCTTCGTTCTCTAAGCCTGAATGACGACAACGGCAATAACCTTCTCGCCAGTTACAACGCACCCGGAGGCCAGTCCGCGCTGATTCCTGCGGCCGGCATCGATAATTTTTATGATATCCAGTCCTTCATTAGCCGCCAGATGTCATCGGATCCGGTCGTGCATGAAGGCGCGAACGTGGTGGTCCTGAATGGTACCACTACCGACCACCTGGCCAAGAAGGCCAAGAAGAAACTGACATCCAAGCGCCTGATCGTGTCGCGCATAGGAGATGCCGCGGGTGCCCATAAGATTACTAGCATAATCGACATCTCGGACTCTAAGAAACCTGCTACCAAGCGGTCGCTCAAAAAGGTGTTCGGCGATCACTTTACTAAGAAAAATCCTTACGCCGGAATATACGACGCCGACTTCATAGTGGTCCTGGGCAAGGACCAGGTAAAGCCGCTTACCAGTTCCGGACACTGACGCGCCTACCGGCCAGCAGTGTCGTTCGTGATACCCTATTACTATCATGGGTAGCCAAGTAGCCGTTAACTATCTGCATGCCTTTCTGGACAGGCACGCCACGCGTACCTTTAAGAAAGGCGAAATTATAGTGTTCCAAGGCGAGGCGCCGCGCAGTGCCTACGTGGTCAAACATGGTACGGTGAAGGCCTACAACTTAAGTGTCGACGGTGATGAAAAGCCGATAGCCTTCTATGCCGAAGACAGCGTCTTCCCCTCCGCCGTGGGTATATGGCAAGTTGCCGAGCTCCATTTACTATTACGAAGCTTTCACGCCAAGCGTGGAGGTGTATGTCGTCGACCGCGGCGAATTCGTGGAATTTATCAAGAAACGTCCCGAGCTCCTATACCAGGAGCTGGAACATGTGCTGGTCAACCAGCTAGGCAGTTCCATGCGCCTGAACGCGCTCCAGCATTCCCGCGCCAGCGACAAGCTCATATATACCTTGCATTATCTGGCATTGAGCCATGGTGAGCCTGCCAAAGACAACAAAGTCAGAATCAAGCTGGACCTGAAGCACCAGGATTTCGCAAACCTCACGGGTCTGACCCGCGAGACGGCGGCTACCGAGCTTAACAAGCTGAAGAAGCAAGGCATCATCGACTACGGCAAGGGCCTGCCCTACGAGCTTGATATGAAGCGGCTCAAGCAGGCTCTGAATGACCAGTTCGTGTCCGATATAGACGTTACTCTGGAAAACTGAGTCTAGGACTTGGCTTTGGCCGTTTCTTTCTTTGCGTGCAAAGTGTCGTTGACGACGCGGGCCAAGTTGTGCGGTGCCGTCCAGGATTTGATGATGCACCGGTGTGCGCCAAGTTTGTAGGCGGCCGCTACTTCCGGCGAATTCTCCATGTTGGTAAATATGAGTACCTTGACGTCCTTGTGCTTCTTTGGCAGGTCTGACTTCTGCAGGAATTCCAGACCGCCCATTATCGGCATCAGCAGGTCGAGCAGGATAAGGTCGGGCTTGAACGCTTCCAGCTTCTTCAAAGCCTCCTTGCCGTCGAAAGCCTCTACTACATCATGTCCTTCCTGGCGGAGGATGATGGAGTATGCCTTATTGAGGTCATTGTCGTCTTCAACGACTAGTATGCGTGCCAATAGGTATCTCCTTCATTTGCTTACCATTCCTTTATAGCATAACAGCCGCTGGCGTTTGTACTGGATTTCTTACAACACAGCGCTTCATTTGAGTGTGTTTCCTGACGATTTCCTGGGTGCTCTGTTCCGCTTTAGCGGAAGACTTATAGTGAAGACAGTTCCCTTGCCCTCTTGGCTCTTGAAGGATATGCCGCCGCCGAGGGCGTCGATCAGCCCCTTTACAAGGTACAGTCCCAGACCCGTTCCCGTGGTTTCGCGCTTCACGATGTTGTGGGCCCGGAAGAACTTGCTGAATACTTGGTCCTGGGAGAACTTGGGTATGCCCCAACCACTGTCCCTTATATCGATAATCACACAGTCTGCGCGCTTGCGCAGGCTTATGCTGACGGAGCCTCCGTTCGGCGTGTATTTGATGCCGTTCGATACCAGGTTGGTTACTACTTCTTTTAATATCAGGGGGTCGGTGGTGATGGTGATGCCCGATTTAGGCGTTACGCCGGCAGTGAGTTTGATGGACTTGGTGCCGGCGGCCAAACCCAACTCCTTGACCACCTCATCGGCTATCTTGTCGGCTCGCACAGGCTTCGGATTGACGGCGATAGTTCCGCTTTCCATACGCGTGATGTTAAGCAGTGTACTAATCAGCTCGTTCATGCGGTTGGAGGCGCCGATAATAGTGTCTAACGAGCTCTTCTGAGTGGAGCTGAGCTCACCCATGTAGCCGTCTTTCAGCATGTGGGTGTATGTCTTGATGGCGGAAAGCGGTGTGCGCAACTGATGCGATGCCAATGATATGAACTCGCTCTTCATGCGGTCCACTTCCTGTTCCAAGGTGATGTCGCGGAATACCTCTATGGCACCCAGAGGCTTACCATCCAGTAATATAGGCGACACTGTGATGGATACTGGCAGTTTCCTGCCGTTTTTACGCCGGTAGTACAGTTTGTCGGAGACTGGCTTGCCCGTTAGGAAGGCCTTGGTTATGGGGCGATCTATGAGCGTCGCGGTGCTGTCGTCAAAACCGACCGCAACTATCTTTCTGGGGAACCATTCACCGACAAGTTCTTCCTTGTTGTATCCAAGCAGATAGCACGGCGGTAGGATTCACTCTTGTTATACGGCCGAACTCGTCGGTGGATATGGCTCCGTCGCCTATGCTGGTGAAGATGGCTTCAGCCTCAGCCTGCTGTTCATAGGGTGTCCGTTCGGACTCTGGCAAGGGTTTGGTTCTCGGCATAACGTTACCCCTTGCCACCTTTCGGTTTGAGCCCGGCAAGTTTTTGCAGTTCGGCGGCGTATTCCTCTACGATGTCGTTATCTTCCGCCAGAAGTGATACCACGGCCTTTATCCAGTCGATCAGATCTGCCAGATCATCCTGTGATAGCTTTTCCGGCGGTTTGTGCAGATGGTTCTCCACCTGCCGAGCTATGAAGCGTTCAGCCGCGGGACCCAGGTATACGTGTGTAACCCTGACTACCTCATCATAAAGGGAGTCGTGCTTTGCCAGAGCCCATTTTTTACACTTCCTCTATTTTTTGTAAGCGGTTAGCGCCAAGCGCTATAAGGATAAATCCTCCGCCGCTGATTAGGCGGAACAGCAGAGTCAGGACAAGCCGGTAATTAAGCACCAGATGGGCCAAACGCGGCTCGACGCTGGCCGTATACTGCTGGGCCACTGAGCTTAGTATGACCAGTAGCAGGCCTGCCACCAGCAGGCCAAGCGGCCGTTTGTAAATCACGCCCTTCACGTTTCGTCTGAACAGGATGATTTCAAAGGCCGCGAGTATACCCATGAACCAGGCGTACAGATACGGCACCGTCACAGTCAGGACCATGAGCCACAGAGGCAGGAAGTAAGGGTTATGCGTTGAACTCAAACTGGTAAGATCGAAATGACGGAAGGTGAAGAAGCAATAAAGCACGCCCAGAATGAGGAAAGCCACTATCAACAGCCGTGCGTTGATTAATGTAAGCTTGACCTTCACGGTTGCTAGCAAGCCGCGTGATGCGGCCGCTATGACGCTGAACGCCACCAGCGGTAATATTAGCGTCAGATAGTTGCTGATTATGATGGCACTGGCATGAAAATGGTGCTGGTGATCCGCTATAGAATTAAATATCATAGGGACGATAACGCTGACGGGCAGGCTCCAGGCGAGCCAGGTAGTGCCGCCTGCCAACTGATCGAAATATATGCCTTCGGGCGTCTTGCGTATGGCGTTGGCATAGCCGCGGAGCTGGGAATAGCCTATGAAAGCCGCAAGCCATACCATCAGTGTGGGAAAAGCTACCAGCAGGGCCACGACACGGTATTCAAAAATCGTCAGCCCGTAAGCCTGGCGTGTGACTTCGCTGGCTGGGAGCAACAGCGACAGAAGCACATAAAAGACGGCTAGCCAGGCGAAATGTTGCAACGCACGTGCCGTCAATCTGCTGTTTCATTGGTGTGCTTCTTCATGATGCAGTCCGGGGTATGCAGGTACTGTCCACAGACTCATTAAAACATAATGCACTCATCCTGCGCGTAAGATTTTCAACATGAGGTGTGACGGTCTACAATGAGAGCGGAACATAAGCAATAACAATGTCAAAGCGAAAACCCGGCTTTTATCCCGGCAAACGGCAGGCTCTGGCTTTGGCGCTCTTGGCGGCAGCGGTCTATGTCCTACTGCCGCAGATAGGCGCTTTCAGGTCTAGCTGGGCCCTTATGGCAGGGGCCGATCCGGGATCTGACAGCGCGTGGCCGCCATGTTCACCGGCGCTACTTTCGTGGCGGGCGCGGGTACGTATTGTTTTTTGGCTTTCAAACGCCTGAGTTACTGGCGTACGCTTGCCGTACAGCTGGCCGCCACCTTCGTAAACCGCTTATTACCCGCCGGCATAGGGGCTCTGGGTGCCAATTATCTGTATCTGCGGCATGAACGCCACACAGCCCCGCAAGCGGTCAGCGTAGCGGCCATGAACAACCTGCTGGGGTTCGCAGGACACGCGTTCTGCTGTCCGCCGTCCTGCTGACATATTCGGGGCATGCGCTGGCGCCGAAGGGTTGGCACGGCCCTGACCCGTCGCTTTTGCGGTGGATCGTTCCAGCCGCTGCGGTCCTGCTGTTGCTTGGGGTAGCTTGGGGGCGGCGCCGGCTGTCTAAGACGCTTAAAGGTATCAGGAAGCAGCTCGCGAGCTATATACGGCGCCCCAGGGTCTTGGCTTTCGCCATGTCTACGTCGCTGGTACTAACCTTATCAAATGTACTGTGCCTGTTCTTCTGTGCCTTAGCACTTGGCATCCACCTGCCGTTCGCGACGATTATGCTGGTATTCACACTTGGCCTGGGCGCCGGGTCGGCAGTGCCCACGCCCGGCGGGCTGGGAGGGTTTGAGGCCGGGTTGGCTGCAGGCTTCGTAGGCTACGGCGTAGATGCCTCGACGGCATTGGCGGCCGCCCTGCTTTACCGCCTCGTAAGCTACTGGCTACCCATGGCAGCCGGAGCGGTCGCGTTCATAGCCAGCGAGCGCCGGGGGCTGTTCGACCCGTAGCCGCTTACGCTACATCTCTATGCGGTTGAAGCGGTTGACCGCGAACACGACGGCCACCGCAAGGGTTATGGTGATTATCAACAGGTCCTTTTCCAGGCTGAAATGCCCCTGATTGGACAACAAGCCGCGCAAAGCGTCGACCATATACGTCACAGGATTGATAATCGTCAGCGTCTTCAGGAACTGCGGGTATGTTATCCAGCGGATAAAGCGCGCTGGATAAGAAGAACATGGGCATTACCAGCAGGTTGTTGATACCCTGGAAGCCCTGGAAATCCTCTACCATGGAAGCTATGCCGGCGCCGAAACAGGTTAGCGCCAGCGTCATCAGGCACATTATCAGTAACGCCACCGGAACCAGCGCCCAATCATGCGGCCTGAAACCGAATACGAACGGCCAGCACGAATATCATCACGCCTTGGATGATGGAAATGGTAGCGCCGCCCATCGCGCTGCCGAGCAGTATCCTGATGCGCTTTACGGGTGTGACCAGCAGTTCGGACAGGAAGCCGAAACGCTTGTCCTGGAGGATGATTATTCCCCAGAACACCGCCGAAAGCAGTATGGTCTGGGTGATTATGCCGGGCACCAGGAACTGCAGGAAGTCACCCTCGCCAGCCTTGCGGTAAATCGCTCCTATGCCGTACCCCAGGGCCAGCATGAGCAGTATGGGCTGGCCGAACGCGCCGAGCACACGGGAACGGCTGCGTACGTAACGCCGCATCTGCCTTAGCCATAGTATTTTCAGTACGTCCATCAGCGAAGCTTCCTGTTGCGTACTGCCATCTGGAAGTTCAGCTTGTCGTTATTGCCTGCATCGGCGTCGTCGCGGAGGGTATTGCCGGTAAGTTTAAGATAGGCCTGCTTCCAGCGTCTTAGTGCCGGTCTGCTTGCATAGCTGGGGCGTCGAGCCCATGGCAGATATCTTGCCATGATCGATGATGGCTATCCTCTCAGCGACTTCCTCGGCCTCATCCAGATAGTGCGTGGTAAAGAATATGGTCATGCCCTTCTGGCGGCTCAGCTTCTTCACGTAGTCCCACATCAGGTTGCGTGTTTGGGTGTCCAGACCCAGGGTAGGCTCGTCCAGGAATAGGACGCGCGGCTCGTGTATAAGCCCGCGGGCGATTTCCAGCCGGCGCCGCATACCGCCCGAAAAAGTCTTGACCATGGAGTCCTTGCGTCCCCATAACTCAACGAGCTCCATAAGTTCCTTGATGCGCCGCTCCTGGCGGTCCCTAGGCACCCCGTAGAGCGTGGCGTGCAGTTCCATGTTCTCGTAAGCGGAAAGCTCTTCATCAAGACTAGGGTCCTGGAACACTATGCCGAAGGCCTTGCGCGCCGAATCGCGCTCCTTGGTCACATCGTGGCCTGCCAGTCTGAGCTCACCGCTCGTAGGTCTTAGCATGGTGGTAAGCATCTTGATGGTCGTGCTCTTGCCTGCTCCGTTAGGTCCCAGGAACGCGAATATCTCGCCCTTATTGACATCAAAGGAAATACCGTCGACGGCAGTTATGTTGCCCTCGAAACGTTTCACAACGTCTTTCGCAGAAATAACAGATTTAACCATAAGTTAGCTGTAATTATACACTAAGGTTATAATCGAAGTGATGGATAGGATTGTACTGGCGGACAGGATAGCCGCCCTTCAGGAGAGTGCCACCATGGCTCTGGACAGCCGTGCCAAGGCTATGCAGGCCGAAGGTAAGACGGTATATAACCTGACTGCGGGCGAGCTGACCTCGGACACTCCTGAATATATCAAATCAGCCGTGGCCGAAAAACTGCACCATAACAAATACACACCCCCTTCCGGACTACCGGAATTAAGAAAGCTTATCGCAGAAAGTGCGCGGGAAACTTATGGCATGGATTGGATCAAGGCCGGTAACGTCATAGTCACCGCAGGCGCCAAGCCCGCTCTGTATCTCAGCCTACTGGCTATCATCGACCACGGCGACGAAGTCATCATCCCTATACCGGCCTGGACTAGTTTCAACCACTTGGTCAAGCTGGCAGGAGGCAAGGTCGTGGAGGTTCCATTGACCGACGGATTTGATATTGATCCTAAGGCCATCGCAAAGAAGCTTACGCCTAAGACTAAGGCAATCATCATTAATTCACCGAATAACCCTACGGGCGCAACATTTTCGGAGCAGGCCTTGATCGGACTGGCCAAGGTTCTGAAAGGCACGGGTATCACGGTCATAGCGGACGACATATACACCAAGCTCGTCTACGACGATCACTTCACGCTCGTGCCAACATGCGGCTTCGATAAATTAATAATTATTAACGGATTTTCAAAAAGCCAGATTCTTACCGGTTGGCGCATAGGCTACTGCATAGCCGGAGACGACGTCGCCAATGCTATTAACAAGCTCATCGGGCACACCATGGGCAACGCATCTTTGCCAAGCCAGCATGCGGCTTTAGCCGCTATGGCTCAGGGCGACGTACCTCCTAAAGACGTCACTGAGATGCTTCACAAACATCTGCAACTCGTGGAAGAATCACTTGCCTCTACGCCGCTGAAGTATAAGAAGCCGGGCGGCGCTTTCTACGTATTCCTGGATCTGCGCCCTCTAACGGACGACAGCGCCGAGTGGTGTGAACGACTGTTGAATGAAACAGGTGTAGCCTTGGTGCCGGGCGAAGCGTTCAGCGCGCCTGGATTCGCGCGCCTGTACTTACTCTGCGGACGAAAAGACTCTTAAAAAGGCGCTGGAACTTATCAAGGCTTTTGCAGACAAAGGGAGCAAGGGGTGAGGAAGATACCCGGCACCATGGCGACCCAACACCCGGACAACGCCCTCGCGCCTTACTGGAGTAAGGACGGCAATCCATTTATCGGCGCTTACCAAGAGATGTCTGAAGCTGTGACTTGCTTCAACGACCTGGGCACGAGCGAATATATGTGGGACTGGGAGGGAAAACACGCCGACGCCGCGGTGATAGACCGTCTGTTCACACAGCATCATGATTATTTTTTTAAGCATCAGCTTGGGCGCGACAAGTTCCTGACCTTTCGTATTCCTAACATCTGGGAAGAAAAGGGCTACAACCTTATGCAGGCTATGACAGTCATTCTGAGCGGTGAGGACGAGGCACGCGACATGCGGTTCAAGCAAAGGCCGCTCTTCGAAGTCATACTGCCCATGACGGAACGTGCGGGACAGCTCGTACGCATCCATAAGCTGTTCCAGAAGCTGGCCCGGTTCAAGAATGACGACTTTACCAAGCGGGAGTCCGACAACGACGATTACCTGGAGCTCATACCGCTGGTAGAAAGCGTAGAGAGCCAGCTTGACGTCAGTGATTTGCTTGAAAAATACGTAGCCCTCCACAAGGAGCATTACGGCTTCATACCGGCTTATATAAGGCCTTTCCTGGCCTGTTCCGATTCGGCCCTGTCCTCAGGACTGCTAGCAGGCGCCATCGGCAACAAGGTGGCACTGGCCAGGTTATATGAGTTTTCCGCCCGGTCGGGCATACCGGTGTTCCCCATAGCCGGCCCCGGCAGCCTGCACTTCCGAGGCGGACTCAAACCCTCTAAGGAATCTGTAGACCGGTTCCTGGAAGAACTACCGGGCATACGCACGGTCACTGTGCAGTCATCGTTCCGCTACGACCATCCTAAGTCCGAAGTCAAAGCAGGTATCGCCAAGCTCGAAGCCGGTCTACCCAAGACCAAGCCGTTATCGATCGGCAAATCAGACCAGGATGCCCTTATAAGCATCGCTAAACGTTCAGCCAAGCTTTACAAACATGCCCTGGACGGCGTGGCAGAAGGTATGCAGCCGGTCTTCAAAGGCGTGCCTAAGCGCCGCGATCGCCGCCAGCACATAGGTATGCTCGCGTATTCGCGCCACATGGGCGGCCAGGAACTCCCGCGGGCCATAACCTTTACCGCAGGGTTCTATTCGGTCGGCGTACCACCGGAGTTCATAGGAGCCGGCAGAACCCTTAAGTCGCTTAAGCCGGGGGAAATGAAGACCCTACAGGATATCTACCCGCACTTGGCGTCAGATTATGAAGCCGTGGGCCGCTTCCTGAACATGGATAATCTTAAGAAATTCGCGCAAGACAGTGAGGGCTGGAAGGCCATATTGCAGGATGTAGAAGCCGTCAAGGAAGTGCTCGGCATAGAGCTTGGGCCTAAGACCGGGGATGAGCAGGAGCACCATGACCTAAGCTCTAAGCTGGCTTCGGCTTCGGATGATGCCGATACATCCGAACTTATAGGCAAGATGGCCGTCCTACGCAAAAGCTTAGGCTAGGCGTTATACGTGCCGGAACTGGTCGAGCCGCCATGCCCAGTCCAGTCGGTGTGGAAGAATTCCCCGCGTGGCTTGTCGGTGCGTTCATAAGTATGGGCGCCGAAGTAATCGCGCTGGGCCTGTAGAAGATTGGCTGGCAGGCGGTCCGTACGGTAGCCGTCATAAAACGCCAACGCGGATGACAAGGCCGGCACGGGCACGCCTGCCTTCACCGCCCCCGATACAACTTCACGCCAGGCCTGCTGGCCGGATTCCACGGCCTGGACGAAGAACGGCGCCAGCAGAAGGTTTTTCAGACTCGGATCGTCCGCGTACGCCTTGCTTATGTCGCCCAGGAACCGGCTGCGGATTATACAGCCCCCGCTCCACATCTGCGCGATTCCGCCGTAGTTCAGATTCCAGCCGTATTCTTCTGCTGCGGCGCGCATAAGCATGTAGCCTTGCGCATAGCTCACTATCTTGGCGGCATAAAGTGCCTGACCCAACTGCTTGGTGAACGCGGCCTTGTCGCCGTCGAAGCTTGCATCCGGTCCGTCCAGAACCTTGGAGGCTTCCACTCTTTCCTCCTTAAGGGCCGATAGACAGCGGGCAAACAAGGCCTCGCTTATCAATGTGACGGGCTGGCCTAGCTCGGCGGAGTTCATTACCGTCCACTTGCCGGTGCCTTTCTGCCCTGCCGTGTCCAATATCTTGTCGACCAGCGGCTGACCGTCATCGTCCTTGTAGGCCAGTATCTCGGCCGTTATCTGTATGAGGAAGCTGTCCAGCTCGCCTTCGTTCCAACCGGAGAACACCTTCGACATATCGTCCGCGGACATCCCTAAACGGGTCTTCATCAGCTGGTAGGCTTCGCCGATAAGCTGCATGTCACCGTATTCGATACCGTTGTGGACCATCTTCACATAGTGTCCCGCGCCGTATTCGCCGACCCAATCACAACAGGGTGATCCGTCGGGCGATTTGGCTGCTATAGCCTGGAAGATGTCTTTGACGTGCGGCCAGGCTGACGGCGAGCCGCCAGGCATAATCGACGGTCCGCGCCGGGCGCCTTCTTCGCCTCCAGAAACACCCGCGCCTATGTAGAGCAGGCCTTTGGATTCTGCTTCTTCGGCCCGGCGAGCCGTGTCGGTAAACAAGGAGTTTCCGCCATCGATTATGATGTCGCCTTTCTCCAGGTGTGGCACAAGCTGAGCGATGGTGGCATCGACTGCGCCCCCGGCTTTGACCATAAGCATCACCCGGCGCGGTTTCTTGAGCGAGGATATCATTTCTTCAACGGAATGCGCGCCGATGATCTTGGTTCCTTTGGCTTCGCCTGCCAGGAACTCGTCGACTTTGGAAACGGTACGGTTGAACGCGGTGACGGTGAAACCGTGGTCATCCATGTTCAGAATAAGATTGCGTCCCATGACGGCCAGGCCTATGACGGCGATGTCGGCTTTAGGGTCTGAAGCTTTGGGCATGGTTCTAGTATAATGCAACCTGAGCATGAGCAATGAACTTTTTGGTACTGACGGAATACGCGGCCCCGCTGGGACCTATCCGTTGAACGAAAACGGCATGGTAAGAATCGGCAAGGCCGTGGGTACGTATTTCCCTGGTACAGGCCCAGTCTTGATAGGCTGGGACCCGCGGAAATCGTCCAAAGGCCTGGCTGAAAGCGCAACCAAGGGTCTGATAGCCGTAAGCTCGGAAGTACGCACGGTCGGCATCATACCGACACCCGGACTCGCCTATCTTACGCGCCAACGGGGCGTAAAAGCCAGTATCATGATAACGGCCAGCCACAACCCCTATACCGACAACGGGGTCAAGGTTTTCCTGCCCGGCGGCCGAAAACTGTCCGACAAAGACCAGGACGGCCTGAACGATCTTATAAGGCGCGACATACCGGAACAGGCATCGGGCCGTGTCAGCGAGGCGTCGGAAGCCGTCAAGACGTACGAGAAATTCCTGGTGGATGCCGCCGGCGATGTCCGATTCAAGGGTCTCAAGATAGCCCTGGATTCGGCGAATGGCGCCACCAGCGGCATAGCCAAGCGCGTATTCAAAGCGCTGGGCGCTGATGTGACAGCCATTTACGATAAGCCCGACGGGCGTAACATTAACGTCAAATGCGGCGCTACCGATCCGATGGCCCTACAGGCCGCCGTACTGGACAAGCATCTTGACGCGGGGGCAGCCTTTGACGGCGATGGCGACCGAGTGATACTAGTGGACTCCAAGGGGCGCCAGCTCACCGGAGACCATATCCTGTACATATTAGCCGTGGCGGGCGGACACGAAGGCGTCGTGGCCACCATAATGAGCAATCTTGGCCTCGAATCAGCCCTCAAGGAAAGTGGTATCACTTTGGAGCGTACTCCGGTTGGCGACCGTTCAGTATTGGCCGCCCTGGACAGCACCGGATTCAAGCTGGGCGGTGAACAGAGCGGACACATCATAATGTCCGACCTCAGTCCTACCGGCGACGGTCTGCTGGCCGCTATCCGGACGCTGTCAGCATGCATAAGCGCAGACAAACCTTTGGCAGAATGGCATGACGAGCTAAAACTTGTACCGCAAGCGCTGGTGAGCATCCCCTTCCCCGACAAACATTTGTTAGAGAGCCGTGTTATACAAGATTTCCTGGACCAAGAGGCCGCCAAGCTGAGCGACAGAGGACGTCTTAACGTACGGGCATCCGGCACCGAGCCGGTGGTACGCATCATGGTAGAGGCGCCTGGCGCCGAAGCGAAGGCCAAGTCCATAGGTAATGAGCTGGCCCGGCTTGCAGGAAGAGGAGCTTAAGATGGATACGATACCTGCAGACAAGGATCTGAGGCCGCTAATAACGGCTATAGCTACCGGAAGCGACCCGGAGCTGGAGCGACAGCTGATTGAGAAATCGCGCCAGCCGAGCATACTTAAGTACACCCCCAACGATTCAGCCAGGCGCTTCGGCGATAAGCGAATGTTTGATGCGTGGAGAGCTGGCGGACGCGAAATACATTGGCTGGTCGGAAAAGATGGCGACTTGGCCGGTATCATATGGTACGGCAAGAAGCCTCTCCCCTTGCAGCTCGCATTACCTGAAACACCGGAAGAAACGTTCGCTATACGTCTGTATGAAGGCTACACCGGGCACAGACTATCCGTGCCGTTCATGCGTCAAAGCCTGGCCATACACGCAAGACACAAGCTGGACCGCGGTGAACCGGTCTCGGGCATCTGGCTGGAAACGGACGTAGACAACCCTGCAGCACTGGCCGCCTATACCAAATTCGGCTATGACGAAGTCGCCAGGGACAAAGAACGCGTCACTATGGTGCTGAACAGCTCAAAAATCAAGGAATATACGTGATGTCATCCGGCCCGAAACGCAGCAGACCTTCATCGTGACGGCGCTGGTCCAGATAATGGGCGGTGAAACCGATTGATCGGCTAAGGATGAATATGGCGTTGAAGAACTCTATGTCGACCAGTTCCTGAAGCTTTTCCGGGCCATAGCCTAGCTCTGATGCCAGCAGGTCGAGCATGATGGCCGCTATGGCACCGTCCACGTTCAGAATCAGGTTGCCTTTTTTCGTGGTGGTTATGGCTTCGACACCGTGCGCGAAGTTAAGATAACTGTCGCCATCGCCGTTATGGCCGAACTGCTCAGTCAGTGCTTTGACACGCGGGTCAGGAGCATCTATACGGTACTTCCGGTGGCCGATCCCAGGTATTATCCCGCCGCCTGAAGTGTAGCCAGCTACAAACTGTTTGGGCGATTTGCCGCTTTCAGCGCCTTTCAGCCACGCGCCGGCCGCTCCATTTACGGCACCGCCGAAACGCGGGCCGACTGTTAGCAGGCCGGCCGAAAGGCTTGAAGCCAGATCTTTTCCGGCGCGGGCCGACATGATGGTATTCACGGCGCCCGCGACATATGGCCCATGGTCAGACAACAGCCGCAGGACGTAGTCAGTGAACGCTATAAGTTTGGCCGATGTGACTTCCTGGCCAATCAGCATTGAGATTATAAGACTGGCCAGACTGTGGCTCTCCACGGTGTCCAGCAGATCTTTGCCGAGTACGTGTATGTCGCCGTCGATGTCGCCGGATATGCGGCTGACTATGGCGTGCCTGCGCCTGTCCGCTATACGCTTATGTTGTTCGGGTTGTGCGGGAGCTTTGGCGCCGCCAAGCTTGTCGGGCAGGTCGGCGAAAACGTCGATTACCTCAGCTCCTGCCTTGCGCAGGGCTTCTTTCTTGGCCTTAGCCGTTTCGGACTGCTTGGAAGCCATAGCTTTAGCGTGCCCGAATTGCGGTGGTTCGTCAAATAATTCTGCTACTGTACCTGCTATGTAGGCCACGACGGGCTTGGTAACTTGCTTATTTTTCAATAGGTCGGCAATCTCATATTCGTCCTCGCCGCCCAGTTCGCCAAAATATACGATGCGCTTGGTCTGGCTATCAGCTTCGGCAATCCTGAAAGCTTCAGCGGGTGTGGTTATAGGATACCGGTCGCCGCCCAGGGCGATGGCGAACGAGATGCCGTGCCCGGTGCCAGTCACGGTGTGCATGAGTTCGTTAACCATTCCGCCAGAGGTGGAGATGACAGCGTTATCGCCCGGTCTGAAGATACGCGCGGCTACTAACTGTGAGTATTGGGTGCCTCCGATAGCGCCCAGTTTCAAAGTGCCAGGAATCAGTAGACCGACCGATGCCGGACCGGTGACCAACACGTCATTATCTGTCGCCAGGGCGGCGATTTCCAGGCTATGGGCTTCCGGCACCTCTTCGGCGAATATTGACGCTACCGTCAGGTTGGGCAGTTCTGCAAAAGCCTCTTTTATCGTCTCGAGCACGCGCCGGGCTGAGCGGATATTGAGCAAGCATGTGGCCCGTTTTTTCTGTTCTGCGGGCATATCTGAGAGCTTGGCGTACACCGGCATGATGATTTCAGACTCGCCCCAGAAGTATCGTTCCTGCTTCCTGTTGCCGGCAATGATTGCTATTACGTCAGGTTCAGGCTTGCCTATACTATAGCTGTAGTCCAGCATCGACTGAATTATGCCGGGGTGGGTTCCCAGACAGACTACGGCCGGACTAAATCCTTCAGAGTCTGGGAGTCTGCCGCTCATTCCAGACCCCTTACGGCTTCGTCCACGGCAACGGTCAGCGGCGTGCCGGGGTCATGCACGGCCCCTAGTAATCCGTTGCGCTCCAAGGCTGTCTTCAAACGCTCCAGGCCGACCTTCTGATTCGGTCCGCCGCGCCGTACGAACACTTTGACGTTCTGGGCGCGCAGGTCATCAGCGACTTCGTCCAAGGCCCGTATTACGCCGGCGAAGGTTCGTGCCACATCTGTGAAATTGGCTACTGCGCCACCGATGAACACTACTTTCTTAGGGGCTTTGGAAGCCAAGACCAATCCTAGGACGGTCTTGGTATACAGATAGGTTTCCTCGGCGTTCGGGTTGCCGCTGTATTCACCGTAATTCGATAGTTTTTCGCCGAGACCGCGGTTATAGACTTCATCGGCTACTACCACGCTGGCACCACCGCCGGACAACAGCAGGAATATGCTTCCATCCGGGTTCAGCACGCTGAGCGAAAAGGAGGCCGGCGAGTTGGCGTTCAGCTCTCTTACAGCCAGTTCAGCCTCTGGAGAAGACTGTCCGCTGTGACGTCGGAAATCGTCCGGGCTCCAGTTATCGACAAAAAAAGCGGCCGCGTCATCGACTTCAATAGCGGCGTCAAGTACGTGTACGGTGTCGCCTTTGGCTAGATACGGATTGACCTCAAGGAACACGAAATAATTATTCTTAAAGGTCTTGGCCAGGTCTTGCAGATGGGAAGCCTTCAGGCCTGTCGCGGCCGCCAGTTTATGCCAGTCAGTATCTGTGTTCAGACGCGCTTGCTTTATGCTTCCGGCGTGCTCTTCTACGTCCACGCCGCCATGCGGGGTGTACTGCAGTATGATGCCCTGCCTGTCCGATGACAGGCTCAGGTATCTCTCATCGGTTCTATCGTGCTCCACCACCGGCTCTACTATGAGCTGGCCGTAGCCTTTCCGCGACAGGCTTTCCGCGGCGGCGGCCAGATCGCCTCTTGCCACGTCCAACAGGACCAGGCCTTTCTTGAACCGCCCCTTGACACCTTCGTCCACCTTGACCACGAACCTGCCGGAGGCCGGCAAACCGCCCTTCTCCAGTTGCGGCAATACAGGATCCTTAGTGTCCACGGACCAGCCTTTATAGTGCAGGCCTAAGCTTTTAAAAACGAGGCGTTTTGCCCGGTATTCGGACAATTTTTGGCGCGGCATATTGCCTATGATTATACTACAGCCGCTGCTAAACAAATAAGGCGCTGGCGCGGTTCCTACTTCTGTGCCTTGTTCGCTGCGTCAATAAGGCGCGAGCCGCCCCGCTCCTTCCAACGGTCAAAAGCTGGGCTGTCGTGAGCGTGCTGCTCACGCCACATATTGAAGGCGGTGCGCGAGTAAACCAGCGCCTGTTCGTCGTGTATCCCCTTGCCTTCTTCCAGGTGCAAGCCGCCTATGAAGCCGGCGTTATAGCTGGCGGCGACACGTTCCACGGTAATGTCCCAGGACGGGGCCTGGTCAGGCTTTTGGAATGTGTCGCGCAGTTTCGCAAGATAGGCGGTTCCAAACTCAATGTTGGTGCGCGGATCCCAGATATCATATTTAGTGACCGGCTTCTTAATATATTTGGAGGCTATGTCTTTGGCTGTCAGGGGCGTAATCTGCATCAGGCCCTCGGCACCGGCCTCGCTTCCAGCCTTGGCATAACCGCCTGATTCCAGCGTCATGATTATAGCTATAAGGTTGGGGTCGACATCATACTTCTTGCCCATCTCGTCAATGGTGCTATTCCAGTGCTTCACCGTCTGTGGCATCCAAAGAGCATCCACGCCGGCCGATTTGTACGGGACGGCCGTGCGGTGGTCGTGCGCATATCTGGCTATGCCGAATCCGGCGAAAGCTATTATCACACCGGCCAATACCATGATGCCATCCCTTAGGTACAGCTTGCGGTGTCTGATCAAAGTCGGTATTTTCATCATCTTAATGATAGCATTACTAGGTATATGCACACTGTCATATTTACCGGAGGAAAGCTTACGGACGGCAAGCCGGTACGCCAGGCCTTGGCGTCCGCGGACTCTGTGATCGCCGCGGACAGTGGCGCGCTATCGGCCTTGGACATGGGTGTGACTCCTTCAGTGGTCATAGGTGATTTTGACTCCCTAGACACTAAGCACCAGGCTGGTCTGAAGGCTAAGGGTACGAAGCTTATAGCCCACCCCGTAGAAAAGGACAAGACGGACACCGAACTTGCAATAGATTATGCTGTCGAGGAAGGTGCGAAGCATATAACGATACTAGGAGGTATAGAGGGCAATCGCATAGACCACATACTGGCCAACGTATTTGTCGTGAACGGCCATGATACGCCCATCAGACTTATCAACGGCGAAACCACTGTCTGGCGGATAAAGGAGCCACGAACCGAACTCATATCAGGTTCCGCGGGGGACAGACTTTCGCTCCTGCCTCTTACGCAAGGTGTGGGCGGGATAACTACGTCCGGCCTGAAGTATGCCCTTAAGGACGGTCTGCTGAAGATGGGTCAGTCGCGCGGTGTCAGCAATGTCATGACGCGAAAGCAGGCCTCAGTAACTTGGGCGCGTGGTGTGTTGCTGTTCGTCCATGATGAGCGTCCAAAATAGATTGCGCGCGGGCCATCTCGGCGGATACGAAACCGGCCCGTGGACTTTGTGGGGCCGACTCAAGGACGTGCGGACCTAGCGTAAGTATATTGCCGGCGTATTTGCGGACGCAGATGTCGTACTCCTCGGGATCCATGAAGCGTTTTAGCTTCAAGGCGGCATCAAGATTGCCGCGTCCGGAGTCCACTACCTTAAGCCAGCAGTATTTCAATGAAGCCGCCAACCGACCGAGGTGCTCATCGTAGCTTTGTCCCCGGTCGCGCCACCATGTCATATGGTCCACACCTTCTACTACTTCATCCGGCATGCCATTGTCCCTAAGGTCGTCAAGTGTCACATCGGTATCTTCAACTGAGTCGTGAAGCCAGAAAATAGCCTGTTCAACCTCGCTACCGCCGGCCAGCCTTACGGCCTGGACACCCGGTCTCAGGTGGAAATCAGCGAAATCCCGTCGGTTGTCGCCTTCGGTACCGTAATAAGGCTGGCCGGCATGAAGTTCGGACGCCAAAGCTTCGGCGCGTTCGTTAACCTGCAATGTCACCACTGCATTATACCTGTTATCATTACTGTGTGGCACAGACGAAACAAACAAAGGGATGGTTCAAGTTTCTGGTAGTGCTTGCCGTAGTCGTGGCCTATGGCGCTTTCGCGCTTTACAAGTTCGGGGTGCAGGACGGCCTGGCCGTCACCGCGCTTACCTGGTCGTTTTTCGTGTTTGCCACGCCCATAGCCGACGCCGGCTTCTTGGTCGGCTTTCCTCTCAGGCTTCTACTCGGCATACGGATGCTTAGTTCTCAGATAGGCGTATGGGTAGTCGCCCTGCTCATGAACGTGCTCGCTTTGACTGTCGACTCTGGCATATATTCGAAGACCCCGTTATTGGAGCTCTTCCATAAGATATTGGCTACTCCGTGGCCGTTGTGGTCCATCCTGATAATTTCGGCAATAGGCACATTGGTGACAATCAAGTTCGACGACGATGCCATCGATATAGCCTCGTCCAAACAGAAAGGCCGTCTGCTTAAGGAGCGTAAGCGCGCCGTGGTCATTAACCTTAGCACGTTCGCGGCAGCAGTCCTACTGTACGTAATCGTACTTACCGTCACCCACACAAGCATAAGCATCTTCTGACAAGCTAGGGCTTGAAATTTTAACCAATAGATTGTACGCTCTTACAATTATGAGAGACTGCACGCCCGAAATTATAACGCGGGAAACCGTTGACCCTGGCGGACGCCACATCACCACCGAAGCCATCGATATCGGCGAGAAGGACCTGAAAACGATATTTACACACCTGGGCGAGATGTCACAGTCGCATATTGATGCCTCCAACGGTCACCTAGTTTCGATAGACAGCCCCGACCATATGGCCTACCTTACCATGGCGGACCCCATACCTACCGAGGATATCGAGCCTACTGCTAGTGCGGCCGACAGACGTAACCCGGACATACAGGCGGCGATCGACGATGCGCTCGGGCGGCGACCATACGTCATACCTTCCATATATGAGAGCCTGCGGGAGGGCTACAACGTGGGCATCAGCTTCAGCCACAACGTAGTGCAGGACGTACCCCTGGGCTTCGGCGCCTTGCTGGGCAGATACGGGAGATACGAAAGTTACCGGCGCGACCAGGGCGACGCCGAATTCCAAGTGCGCCGCGGCATGATGGTAAGCCAGATGCTCAAGCGCGTTGGCATCGTGATCAGGAATCAGGATAACCGCGTGGTCATACCGGCCGATTACGTAATGACAATGATGGCGCACGACGTATGGTCAAGTATAACGACCGGTCGGTCGTCCCACGGTCTGCGAAAATCCATGCCAGGTGTCACAAAAGATAGCAACGAAGCCGTTAAGACTTCCGTTAAAAGTCAGGCAGGACGCAGGCGGCCTGATCCTAGCAGGGTCGCTCTCGGGCTCCACCATGAAACAGGTCGAGGGAGAACCCGACACCTATATGATGGACGGCGTCACCGACAGCACCATGGCCATAGCCACGCATCCTAGGACGCGTTGGCTGTTCGTAGCCCTGCTGATAGAGCCGGAGGGCGTACGGGCGGAATTCAGCGGCAAATCCGAAGGACTGCGACCGGGCGAGCTCAGGAGTCTGGATAGCGAGGATGAGGTCAATGCCGCTCAGCACGGCCTGGCACAGACCGCTACCGACATATCGCCCGTGGAAGGCCGCAAGATCATATACGTACCGAAGAAACACGGAATCATACGCGATATGGTCAGCGGCGGAAACTGATAACCCTGGATAATTGGCTGGGGCGGCAGGATTCGAACCTGCGAATGCCAGTACCAAAAACTGGTGCCTTACCACTTGGCCACGCCCCAATAGTTCAGCTTGATTTTAGCCGATACACAAGAGGAACACAAATTGACGAACTGGGGTCAATCTGCTAGAGTAAGCGTTAAGTAACAAGTAAAAATCATGCCTAAGACGAAGTCCAGGAATTCTGCCGACTATATAGTGCCGTTGAACATGAACGGCCTAGAAGGGCGTATGCTCAGACTGCCTGCTCCCAGCACCAAACAGGCCAAGGGGCGCGAAGTAATGTTCGTTTACGGCTCGCATTCATCGTTAGAGCGCTGGTGGGGCGTTGCCCAGGTGCTGAACCGCTACGGAGCCGTGTCAGCGCCCGATCTGCCAGGCTTCGGCGGCATGGAAAGCTTCTATAAGATCGGTAAAAAGCCAAATCTAGACAACATGGCCGACTATCTGGCGTCTTTTATAAAAATGCGCTACAAACGCAAAAAAATGATGATAGTGGGTATGAGCTACGGCTTCATAGTAGCCACGCGCATGCTTCAGCGCTATCCGGAGTTGACCAAGAAGGTCACCCTGCTGGTAAGCATCGTCGGTTTCGCGCACAAGGATGATTTTATCTTCAGCAAGCCGCAGTTCTTCGCCTACTACTGGGGCACTAAGATACTGACATACAGGATACCCGCCTTTTTCTTCCGCACGCTTGCACTGAATCCCTGGGTGCTTCGCACGGCCTACGGACACATGCCTAATGCCAAACACAAATACAAGCTGGCCGGGATAAAGAACGAGCTCAGGGCATATTCAGGATATTGAGGTCGGGCTCTGGCGCGATAACGATGTGCGCACCTGGGCCTACACCATTAACGATTTTTTCCGGGTGGACAACTGCAAGGTCCGTGTCAACCTGCCCGTCTGGCATGTCGGCGTAAGCAATGATCATTATTTTGATCATAAACTTGTGGAGCAGCACATGCGTATAGTTTTCAACGATTTCAATACAGCTACCTTCAAAATGAAAGCACATGCCCCGAGCGTCTTGGCGGACGAAAAAGAAGCCGCCGCCCTGTTCCCACCGAAGCTTCGCCGTTATCTGGCCAGGCTAGCTTGAATGTTATACTTGGATAGACTATGAAAATCGGATTGGTTTGCCCTTACAGCCTTAACAAACAGGGCGGAGTGCAGGAAGTTGTCTTGGCGCTAAAAGACGGCCTTAAGAAAAAGGGCCACGACGTCAGGATCATCACCCCCATGCACCGCGGACAACGGCAGTAATGACGGCTGACGGCGGCAGTCATCAAGCACGCTGACGATATTATATATTTCGGCACATCCACCGACTTCCGCTCGGTATCGCGCACCACGGCCCAGATTTCCAGCACTGGCGACACCGAAGAGGTCGACGCCATGCTGGACGAAGAAGACTTCGACATCCTGCACTTCCACGAACCCTGGATACCGTTCCTGAGCCGCCAACTGCTTCAGCGCTCCAAGAGCGTCAATATAGCCACCTTCCATTCCAAGGTGCCGGAAAGCCTGCTTCCGCGCAGTTTCGTAAAAGTCATGACGCCTTACCTGCGTTCTGTCATGAAGTACCTGCATGTCTACACAGCCGTATCGGAAGCAGGCGCCGAATATGTCGCCGGCATGATCGACAAGCACATAGCCATCATCCCTAACGGCATAGATCTTAAGAAGTACAGCAAAGTCGCACCCAAAAAGAAGTTCGATGAAAACAATCCCATGGTGCTTGTTCATAGGACGGCTGGAGGGCCGCAAAGGCGTTAAATACCTGCTTAGCGCCTACCGGCAGTTCGCCCAGGACAACCCGCACAGCCGCCTGGTCATCGTGGGCGAAGGTCCTGAGCGCGAAAAACTGGAACTTCTGGCTGAAGACCTGGGGATAGGCAACGTTTCGTTCATGGGGCACGTGAGCGAAGAGCGCAAGCTGGAACTTCTGGCAGAGGCCGAATTGTTCTGCTCGCCCGCCCTGTTCGGCGAAAGTTTCGGCATAGTACTGCTGGAGGCCATGGCAGCCAAGACCGTGTGCATAGCCGGGAATAACTCCGGTTACGTGGGCGTGATGCAGGATATAGGCGCTATATCGCTCGTGAACCCCGAAGATACAGAGGAGTTCGCACGCCGCATGGACATGTTCGTGCACCAGAAAGATCTGCGAAGACTATGGGAAAAGTGGGCCGCGGGCTATGTGAAGCAGTTTGATTACCCGCTGGTAGTCGACCAGTATGAAAAACTTTATCGCGAGAGTCTAAAAGCGCATGGCTCCAAAAAAAGATAAGTTATTAAGGGTGGGCTTCGTCCTTGACGACGGCCTGGACAAGCCGGACGGCGTACAGCAATACATACTGTCCATCGGGCCGATGGCTGGAAGGCCAGGGCCATACGGTACGTTACCTGGTAGGCCAGACGTCCCGGAAAGACATACCCGGCGTACACAGCATGAGCCGCAACGTGCGCGTGAGCTTCAACGGCAACCGCGTGACGATTCCCTTGCCCACCTCGCAAATCAAGTATACGCCGCGTCCTGCAGGCCGAACGCCTGGACGTACTGCACGTACAGGTGCCGTACAGCCCGTTCATGGGACACAAGATGATAATGAACGCAGATGCCCGCACGGCCGTCATAGGTACCTTCCATATCGCTCCGAACAACCGCTGGTCGACGTGGGCAACCGGGCGCTCGGCATATGGCTCAGGCGGTCGCTTAAACGGTTCGACGCCATGCTGAGCGTATCACAGGCTGCAGCCGATTTTGCCAGCGACACGTTCCGCGTGAAGAGCGAGATATCGCCCAACGTCATCGACTATGGGCGCTTCAACGGCGCCAAGCCGCTGGAAGCTTACGATGACGGGCGGCTGACCATACTGTTCCTGGGGCGTCTGGTCCCCCGCAAGGGCTGTCTGCAGCTGCTCAAAGCGGTCAGCCTGCTGTCGAAGCGAAACGATCTGCCGAAGTTCCGCGTAGTTATATGCGGTACCGGACCGCTGGAAACCAGTCTTGCGCCGATATATACATCGAGAACGGGCTTGAAGAAGTGGTAGAGATGGCGGGTTTCGTAAGCGAAGAAGATAAGCCGCGTTATTACGCGTCAGCGGACGTGTCGGTCTTTCCAAGTACCGGCGGCGAGAGCTTCGGCATAGTACTACTAGAGGCCATGGCCAGCGGCAAGTCCGCCATACTGGCAGGCGACAACCAAGGATACAGGTCCGTACTGGTATCTAGGCCCGAACTGCTGGTAGACCCGGATGATACTCGCAGCTCTAGCCGTCAGACTGGCCCGATACCTGCAAGATGACAAATTCAGACGCGAAGTCAGCGCATGGGGCGAAGATTTCACTAAGTCGTTCGATGTCAACGTAGTAGGCGAACAGCTGGTCGCCATATACGAAGAGGCATTGCATAAACGACGGAATCCGTGAATAATACAGATATGCTGAGATTCCTGAAAAACAAAGACGAGCCCGAAGTAGCGATCACCATAACGACAGAGACTTTCATAAGGCTGGCCTTGCTGACGGTGGGTACTATCGCGTTACTCATAGCAGCGCATAAGGCTGCTCACGCGCTTCTGCTTATATTCACCGCCTTTTTCCTGGCGCTGGCCCTTAACAGCCCCGTGTATTGGCTGGGCCGGCACATGCCTGGCCGCAGCAAGGGCAACCGCACTCTCGCCACGACCCTATCGTTTCTGTTAGTCATACTGCTCTTGACCGGCTTCGTAGCCAGCATCGGCCCGCCGATGGTGCGCCAGACAGACAACTTCATAAGCGTTGCCCCCAAGATAGTTCGCGACTTCCGCGACCAGAATAGCGGTACCGGGCGCATAATACGCAAATACCACCTTGAAAAACAGGTAGACACCTTCTCGTCACAGTTGTCGGAGCGCCTGAAAAATGCCGGCGGCGCGGCTTTTTCGACAGCCCAAAGGATAGGCAGCAGCGCGTTCTCCATGCTGACCATCTGGGTCCTTACCTTCATGATGCTTATTGAAGGTCCGCGCTGGATGAAGCTCTTCCGCGAAATTATACCGGACAAGCACCATATAATGAGCGACAGGGTGGCCGGCGATATGTACAAGGTCATCAAAGGCTATGTCAACGGACAGGTATTTCTGGCCGCTCTGGCGTCCGTGATGATACTGCCGGCCGTGCTCATATTGCACATAGGCTATCCGGTCGCCTTGCTGGTCATCATATTCATCTGCGGCCTGATTCCGATGATCGGGCATACAATAGGCGCCATAATAGTCACACTGGTGGCTTTGTTTCATTCTACAAGTTCTGCCTTTATCATCCTTGCCTACTACATCCTCTACCAACAGATAGAGAACTACGCCATACAGCCGCGTATACAGGCCAACACCACCAACATGTCGCCTCTGCTGGTCTTCATGTCCGTCGTCATAGGCGTGAGCTTCGGGGGACTATTCGGCGGCCTGGTGGCGATTCCCATAGGCGGATGCCTGCGTATAGCGGCGCTGGAATACCTGCGCACCAAGAAGATAATCGACGAACCCGCGTTCGAAAAAGCTACGACCGAGACCAAATAGACCCGTGCGCGGTATCGCGCACGTTTATACCCTGCTCAAGAAGTGAGTCTCTTACCTTGTCGGCCTTGGCCCAGTCCTGAGCATCGCGGGCTTTGGAGCGCTCGTTTACGAGTTTTTTCTGCTCATCCGTTATGTCGCCTTCCAGCATCAGGTCCAGCCCCAGCAGATCGTCTATGCCTTGCAGCATAGCTTCAAAGTGATCAACCATGTCCTGCTCTATCAGCACCACCTGCAGCTGGGTCGACACTTCGCTAAGATACGCCAGAGCCTGGGGCGTATTAAGGTCGTCGGCCAGACGGTTAAAAAGCTGAGTCGGTACGTCCAGCAGGGCGAAGGTGCCAGTATCGTTCGTAGCCTTCGGGGCTTGCCAGCGCAGGCCGGCCATAGCCCTCAGGTCGCGCAACCGGTTCTGGGCGGCAACCAGGCTGTCCCAGCTGAACTTCGATTGACTGCGGTAATGCGACTCCAGTACGTGCAGGCGCACCGCTTGTGGCGATATCCCTTTCTTAGCTATGTCTTTGCAGGGTGATGCTGTTGCCCACGCTTTTTGATATCTTTTCGCCGTCTATAGTCACGTGGTTGCTGTGCATCCAGCAGTTGGCAAAACGCTTACCGGTGGCCGCTTCGCTCTGTGCGATCTCGTTGGTATGGTGCACGGGTACGTGGTCTATGCCGCCGGTGTGTATATCCAGCGTGTCGCCCAGGTATTTCATGCTCATAGCCGAACATTCTATGTGCCAGCCGGGAAAGCCTTTACCCCATGGGCTGTCCCATTCCATGTCACGTTTGGCATCCTTGGGCGAGAACTTCCACAAGGCAAAGTCCTGGGGATTGCGCTTCTGGGGATTATGCGACACCCGAGCACCGGCCTGCTGTTCATCCAGATCCAACCGCGCAAAGTCGGCATAATGCGGGAATTTGGCGGTGTCATAATACACGCCGTCATCAATCGCGTAGGTATAACCCTTTTTCTCCAGCTTTTTTATAAGCTCTATCTGCTCTTGTATATGCTCCGTAGCCTTGACGATGTAGTCAGGCTTCAGCATGTTGAGCTGTTTCATGCCGTCCATAAAGTCATTCGTATAAAATTCGGCTATCTCCTGGGCGGTCTTGCCTTCGTGCCGCGCTTTCTGCTGAAGCTTGTCCTCGCCTTCGTCGGCGTCACTGACCAGGTGGCCGACATCGGTTATGTTCATCACCCATTTAGGCTTGAAGCCGCCAGACTTGAGCGTCCTAATCAAGGTATCCGCGCGCACATAGGTGAACCAGTGCCCGATATGAGCGTAGTCGTAGACGGTCGGGCCGCAGGTATATACGGTAGCTTCCGGTGGATGCTGGGGCTTTATTTCTTCAACCCTTCCTGCAAGGGTATTGTACAGCTTCATACGAGCAGCTCCTCCGCAAGTTCCAGGCACTCGTCCCTGACCTGGTCGAAACTTTTGCCGCCCTTAACCTTGAAGCCGCTGGCGAACGCATGGCCGCCGCCGCCCATCTTTTCGGCCAGAGCGGCCGCTATACCTGCTGTGGGATTACAGCGTATGGCTCCCGTTACACGCCCGTCGTCATAGCTCTTGAAGACTATGGCGACTTCTACGCCGGAGGTCTGCAGCATATCGCCCTGGATAAGCGGTGCGGGGTTATAGAGCGGGCTGTACTGCTTGATTTCGGCCTGCGGTACGCTGACCCAGGCTATGCGGCCGTCTACAGCGAAACTGGTGCGCTTTATAAGCTCAGCCTTGTATTTGAAAATCTCCGTCTGCATTTTGCCGGCCTGTCGGCGCAATTCTTCCAGCGACGGCCGATCAACTCCGGCTTCGACCATATCTGCCATAACCCTGTAGGTATCAGCGCTGGCCAACTGGTTGCTCAGCCCCTGGGTGTCGCCCAGTATGGACGTCATGAGACACATCTGGGCTGGTACGCTCAACGGCCATTCCAATTGTCCGGCAAGGCCATATATCAGCTCCCCGGCGGAGGATACGTTTTTATAATCGTTCACTATCACGCTGGCAAAAGGCACCAGGTTCTCGACCGATTCATGGTGGTCCAATACCACGCACGGCTTTGATGCCAGCATGCCTTTCTGTCCGGACTTCTCTAATTTATCGAACAGGCTCATGGTAGAGGCATCCACGATTACGCTGGCATCGAACTTGGACGGCAGGTCCTGACTTACCCGGTCCCAGCCCTCCAGGTAACGCAAGTAACCAGGAATGTCCACGCCGCAATACATATGCGTGTCTTTGCCCATGTCGCCGAATACGTGTTCCAGCGCCAGCGCACTGCCCAGGCTATCGGCATCCGGGTTATCCGCCTGGACGATGACGATCTTATGAGCTTGCTTTATGATGTCTTTTATCTGGTCGGCTTCTCGGTACATTTACCACCTAGTATAACTGATTAGACGGAAGTCCTGCCCTCCAAGGCGCGGCCCAGGGTAATCTGGTCGGCATACTCAAGGTCCACGCCGACGGAAAGACCCTGGGCCAAACGCGTAACCTTAACTTTTCTGTCACCGATCTGCTTCTGGATGTGCAGGGCCGTTGATTCGCCTTCAACGCTGGCATTCGTAGCCAGGATGACTTCTTTAACCTTGTCGTCATCTATCCGTTTGATAAGCTCCCCGATGTGCAGTTGCTCCGGGCTTATGCCATCGATCGGCGAGACCAAGCCGCCAAGTACGTGATAGGTCCCTTTGTATTGTCCGGTCTTTTCCAGGGCCACTAGGTCAAAAGGTTCCGCCACCACGGCAACTGTGGTTTTGTCGCGCCCGGGGTTGGTATACAAATCAGAAAGCTCCGTGCCGGCCGGCACCAGGGCGAACGTCTTCTTGCAATAGCTTATGCCCCCGGCCAGGTTCTTGAGCGCATTAGACAACTTATCCGCGGCATCACCTTGGTTACGTAACAAATAATACGCATAGCGCTCGGCTGTGCGCGGGCCGACTCCCGGCAAGGCCCCAAAAGCCTCTACAAGATCATTAAGCGCGGGTGGCAATAGCTGCATGGTTCTGGGAAATTACAGGCCGAGGTTGCCGAGCGCGCCCATCATAGGCTGCATCTTCTCGGCGGCGACGCGCTGGCTTTCCCGTATGGCCTCTTTGACGGCGTCTTCGATCCAGCGTTCCAGCTGACCGATATCGTCCAGGTCGACATATTCAGGGTCTATATGTATTTTCTTGATTTTTTGCTCGCCGTTGATCTCTACCTTCACGGCACCGTCGCCCTCTTCCACGGCTATTATCTGTTTCTGAAGTTCCTTTTGGACTTTCTTGACCTGCATAAGCATCTTGGCCTGATCGAACTTACTCATTAAGATATCCTCCCTCTGGATTTACTTAAATTATATCAGGGATGGCGCCGGTATTGAAAGGTCGCCCTGGTGTCTTGCGTATGCGGCCAGGCTATGAAATACGCCCGGTAATTATACGTACAGCTCAGTGCCACGGCAAAAATTATCAGCCCCAGCCCTAAACCGCGAGCCAGCGGGTTATTAGGGAAGGTCTTAAGCCACTGGCTAAGCAGATAGGCCAATCCTGTAGCCGCGGCAACGTACAGAAGAGGAACCAGCAGGCTTAGGCCAACCGCGCCGCCCAGGCCCACCAGTACAAAGCCGGGTACGGCCAGCACCGCCATGTAGCGGCTCCTGCCAGACTTCCAATGCGTGGCGTAAAAATAAATACCCAGCACGCACAGCACCAGCGTGAACACATCCAGCAAAGGTAAGCGGCCCAGCCATAGATGGGGATACTCCGGCCCATGTATAAAAAGATGTAGGGGCACTGACGCGAAGTGCTTGGCGACGTGGCTGGCACCCTCAAAATGGGCCGGTAGCCCAAGCCAGGTCAAAAAATTACCCTGCCGGGCCAGATCCACGATAATCAGCGGTAACCATACCAGGCTTATCAAGACGAACAGTATGCGGCGCCACCACGCGGAAGCGTGCCGCCAGCCTGCAGCCACGAACTTCCTTTGCAGCCAGATGTCCAGGAGCACGAACCAGACCAGCCCTGGTATGTATAACAATAACCCCCAGGTCACTGTCGAGCCGTACCAGACGGCTGACCGTCGGTAATACTTCCTGAGCAGGAAATGGCTAAACAGCAAAGCCGGCAGGGCCCACAAGTACAGACGTCGAAGCTGGCCAGCCGGCTCACATGCAGTGTCCAGGCGCCGAACGCGAACATCGCGCCTGCCAGCGCCGCTATGCGGGTGCCGTACCAAAGCCTTACCAGACCCGCAAAACTCAGCATGGCCAAGGCGCCGAAGATAGCATTGGGCAGGCGGCTAAGCGTCTGACCGTGGTCCGGAAAAGTAAAGAAAACGGCCGCCCGTACAAGCTTCAGGGGCAAATAGAAAGGATTGTTAAAGATTGCCTGCCAACCTACCGGCGAGGCGACCGCGGACAGCTCATTCCGGCTCATACCGCCGGTAAGATCGCCCAGCTTATACAGGAGCAACCATGACAACACGGCGGCCGCGGCCAACCCCCAGCCGATCAGGCGCCTGTTACGTGAGATGGCGCCCGGCAAACTTGGCATCTTCATATTGTGACCATTATACCTGACCTTACGCTTTGCTGGCGGCTAGTCAGGAAAAGGCTCCTGGCCCTTATGGCGGGTATCCACCGAGCGGAACCGCTGTTTTTCGTTCTCGAAGTACAACTCAACGTTGCCGACCGGGCCGTTGCGGTGTTTCTTGACCAGTATGTCGGTCAGTTTCTTGCGCTCGGTCTCCGGGTTGTAATATTCCTCGCGGTAAATGAAGGCCACCACGTCGGCATCCTGCTCGATAGAGCCGGATTCGCGCAGGTCGGCCAGCTGGGGTATCTGCGGACTGCGGCTCTCCACGGAGCGGCTGAGCTGGCTGAGCGCCAGCACGGGTACGTTCAATTCGCGAGCTATACCTTTGAGCCCGCGCGATATCTCGGATATTTCCTGGACGCGGTTGGAATAATCGCCGCCGAACCTACTGCCGCCGCTCATAAGCTGAAGGTAATCGACTATTATTAGCCCGAGCGGGTGGCGATGTGCTTCGCGGCGGGCCTTAGTGCGCAGATCGCTGACGGTTATCGCGGGCGTATCGTCAATGAATATCTGGGCTTCGCTGAGCGTACCCATGGCATGGCCTATCTTTTCGAAGTCGCTGTCAGTAAGATTGCCAGTGCGCAGGGCCCAGGCATCAACGCCCGATTCGACCGAAAGCAGTCGGTCCACCAACTGTTCCTTGCTCATCTCCAGGCTGAATATCAGCACCGGCTCGCTGGCCTTGACGGCTACGTTATGGGCTATGTTAAGCGCCAGCGCGGTCTTGCCCATCGACGGCCGTGACGCCAGGATTATAAGGTCCGAGCGTTGAAGGCCCGCCAGCATGGAGTCTATATCCTTGAAGCCGGTGGGTATGCCGCGGATCTTCGCCTTGTCCTTATGAAGGTCGTCCAACCGGTCGAAGCTTTCGGCCAGCACCTTCTCCAGACTGACTATATCCTGTTTGACGTGTTTCTGGCTGACATCGAACAGCTTGACCTCAGCCTCTTCTATCAGTTCGCGCAAGTTGTTTGGATTCGTCATAGCCCAGGTCGACGATCTCTTTCGAAGCGGTTATCAGACGGCGGCGCATGGCCTTTTGGGCCACGATGTCGGCATATTGCTCCACATGCGCCGCCGTAGGGACGAAATTGGTCAGCTCAGTAAGGTATGACGCCCCGCCGACCTGGTCCAGGTGACCATTGTTCTTCAACTTGTCGGAAAGCGTCAGCACGTCTATGGCCTCGTGGTTCTCGTAGAGCTGGAGCATGGCCTCGTATATGCGCTGGTGGCGTTTGTCATAAAAATCCGCGCCCGCCACGGTATCCGCCACCTTGACGATGGCGTCGCTGTCTATCAGCAATGCGCCCAGCAGGCTGGCTTCCGCTTCGGCGTTCTGCGGCGTCGATCCGGTAGCGGCTGACGGCTCCATTATCCGATACTCCCTCTGACAATAATCCTACTTAAGATTCTAACAGTTCCGCGGTGCCAAAAATATTGCTTATGGCATCTAATTCCGGCCCGGCCTGCGTTTTTCCCTCGTCCACCGCCTCCGGCGGCTTGATGGATTTATCCAGCGCGCACTCCACTTTCACCGTTTTGCCGGTAAGGTCCGCGTATGACGTCGGCAAGCTTGCTCCGGTTGCTGGCTTCCTTCAGGCGCTTTTCGTGAAAAGCGAACGCGAACGTAAGTTTAAGCGTGTCATCGCCCGGGAAAGACGGCTGGGCCATGCGCACTACGCCGTAAAGCGTGTTGTGGTGCTTTTTAAGGGTCTGCAATACCTTGGGCCAGACCGATTCATCGAATGGCGCGGACCCGGCGGGCTTCAGCTTGTCGTTAGCCGGCTTAGGTTTTGGCCGCTGGTTTCCTGGCTACCTTCTGGGGTGTGCTTGAAACTCCGGATCTCGCGTTCGGGCTCCGGCGCCTGCGCCTTTGCACTGGCGCGGCACGGCGGAATCCGGCATGGCGTTCAGCAGAGCGATTTCCAGATAACGTTCCGGGTCGTGCGACACCGGTACGGCTATAAGCTTCTCCAGAAGGCTAGCGCAGCTGTCCTGCGGTATGACGGTATCGCCATCTATCAGCTGGCCGCGCAGTCGCCGTCCGATCTGCGCGGCTATGCCTGCCGGCTGATAACCGCCGGCGAACAGATCGTTCAAGGATGACATTAGGCTATCGGCGCACCTTTGCCGCCCGCCAAGGCTTCCAGCAGGCCGTCTATGGCTTTGGCAGGCGGTATTCCCAGCATCCGCCGTACGTCTTCCGCGTCGACCTTTTCTTTGTGGCCGCCAAGCTGATCCAGCAGGCTTATGCTGTCGCGGAAACTGCCTTCGCCATGCGCGGCCAACAGCTCCAGAGCATCCGGAGAAATCTTAATCTTCTCCTGCTTGGCCATGTCTGCCAGATGCTCCGCAACCTTGGCGGTGCCTACCGGCTTGAACGAGAAGCGCTGGGTGCGGCTGACTATGGTGTCGGGCAGTTTATGCGCCTCGGTGGTAGCCAGGATGAATACGGCATGTGCCGGGCGGCTCCTCCAGGGTCTTGAGCAAAGCGTTGAAGGCCTCCTTGGTAAGCATGTGGACCTCGTCTATTATGTACACCTTGTACTTGGCGCTGACGGGCGCTATGTATACCTTGTCGCGCAGTTCGCGAATCTCGTCTATCCGGCGGTTGCTGGCGGCATCTATCTCGATGATGTCGATGTGCGGGCTGAATCGTCCTCGTAAGGGCATAGTCGTTGATTTCGTGCGCCAGTATGCGGGCGATGGACGTCTTGCCTACCCCGCGCGGCCCGGTAAACAGGTAAGCATGGCTTATGCGCCCCTGTTTGAGCGCCTGCTCCAGGGTATGCGTGACATGCTCCTGGCCGACGACATCCTTGAGTTTCTTAGGACGGTGTTTCCTATATAATGCTTGCCCCATCTGGCACTTATTATACCCTCATTTTTCAGCTTTGGCTGTTGTGCTTATTGCAAGCCTTCGGGCGGCTTAACTGCCCTTGAGCAGGCGCCGGAAGTAGCCTGTTGGTCGCCTTAGTACCATAATCGAAAGTGCCGACGCACCTGCGACATGGCCGGCATAACGGATGGCCTTCGTGGTGCGTGGATGATTTTCGCCCCAGCTCAGTCTTGGCGACCGTTTCGGACAATGCATAAGCACCCGCCATCACGCCGGTTCCGAACATGAATCCTCTTGCCGGATATGGAGGGCGTCAGCTCTTCGCTGGGGCGTACTATTTTAGTCAATAAGGTCAACGCGGCGTTAGCATTGTTATGGGATCTGATGGCATCCTCAAGGACGTCCGGTATCAGACCTTCTTCAGCGACGGCATCCATGATCTCCTGGCTGGCTCTTCTTATCAAGGCCTGCGTCCCATGAAAGCACCGAATTCACTTGATTGACCAAGGGCACGTGCCAAATAACCGTCCGCAAGTCAGCAACCCGGCCAAAACCCACTTCCGCAAGACCTACAGGGTGGTGATGCCAGCGTCTGATACCATCATGCACCAGCCCGTACCCTGTCGCACTTATGGCGTTAGGGAACGGTTACGACGGTTTCTCTGGATACCTCTACTGATGCTACATTCACAGTGAGACATTATACCACATCTATAGGATTTGTAAATTCCTAAAGTGCGGCTTCGAGAGCGGCCCATTCGGTGCCGGCGTCGTCTTCGGGAATGTTGACGCTGACCTGGTCGCCGGGCTTTGCCTTGAAGTATGTGACGCTCGCCAAGAGGACGCGATATTTCTTGCCCTTGACGTCTACGAAGTAATGCCCGCTCTCAAGCACGAGTTCGCCTACTACCTGTTTGCGCGGTATGGGGCCGATCTGCTTGTACATGAAAGCGCCGTCTTCGGCTATGGTAAGCTTGAGGATGTCGCCCTGGACCAGTTTGGATTTGCTGGCGTAGTTGGCAGGCACCGGATAGGTCTTGCCGTCGGAACCGACCATGTTCTGCCCGTCGAAGACGCCCTCGACCACCTTGCCGAGGGTTTCTTCGCGCGACACAGCCTTGACCTTCTTGTCGTCGCCGACCAAGCTGATCAACAGCTCGGTAGCTGCAGCAAGAGATGTCTCTGCTTCCTGTATGAGCGCCCGAAGGCGTTTTACTTGTTTATCCGGTACGTCTGCCATGGTGTTAATGTCTCTCGTGAAAGTGTTTATTTAAGGCACACTTGTCCCCTCAAAGCTACCATGTTTGAACCCTACTAGTCAAAGAATACGGCAGGGTCTGTGGAAAACCGACGCTTAGGCCAGTTCGACGGTGGCGCCAGCCTCTTCCAGGGCCTTCTTGGCGTTCTCGGCGTCTTCCTTCTTAGCCTTTTCCAGGACAGGCTTGGGAGCACCGTCGACGATAGCCTTGGCTTCGCCCAGACCCTGGCCGGTGATGTCCTTGACGGCCTTGATGACCGCTACCTTCTGTGAGCCGGCGTCCTTCAGGACGACGTCGTATTCGCTCTTCTCCTCGGCGGCCGGAGCGCCTTCGGCTCCGCCAGCTGCGGGAGCTGCGGCGACGGCTGCTGCCGGAGCGGCGGCGCTTACGATACCAGTACTCTTCCAGGAACTTCACGAACTTGCCGATTTCCAGCGCCGACCTCTTATCGAGCTCAGCTACCAGCCCCTCAAGTCCTTCGGAACTTTTCCTTATCGATCTGTCTTCCTTCGGATTTCAACTTCCTTCGAATTATTATATTATTAACTTGAACCGCTTTGGCTTCCAGGCCCTGTAGCAGGCCGTTCAGAGCTACCGACTTGCCAGCCCATGACGCCTTGGACAGGCCGCTCAGCAGCGTCTCTATCAGGCCGGCCAGCATGCCGCGCATTGTTCCTTGCCGGGCAGGTCCGCCAGGGCTTTGACTTCTTCGCCCCGCATGAACCTGCCTTCGGCGTTATAGCGCCTACGAACTCCAGCGATGGGTTCTTCTTGGCGAAACTCTGCAGGCTCTGGGCCGGCGCGACTTCGTCTTCGCTGTTGAACGCGTACAACAGCATGCCTTGCAGGGCACCGGTGTCCACGTCTTTGACGCTATCCGTAGCCTTGATGGCCTGGATGACCAGGCGGTTCTTGACCACCTTGACCTTGGTGCCGCCTTCGCGGGCATCGCGCCTTAATTGCTGGAGCGCCTTCACAGGCGTACCTTCGTATTTGGCTATGACGGTCATCTTGGAATCCGGCCAGCAGGTCGCTGACTTCTTTGATGACCTCTTGCTTATCGCTTTTACTTAGTGGCATATTGCCTCCAAAATTATTGAAATAACAGGAATATCGACCGATTCCCGCTTAAGTTGCCTATAAAAAGAGTTTTTACCTTGGCGACATTATCAAGCCAGCACCTTTATCGTCACTTTTCGCAACGTTGCAATTTTTGGTGATAAAGGTGCTGGGCGTCGCTGTCTCTGGCAACTTACACGTAATACTAACAAAAACACCTCTGGGAGTCAATCGGTCAGAGTGATTGTCATCGAGTACCGCTCCTCATCCTGCCGGCGATTCGACTTCCGGGCCAGATAATCGCCAGGATATTCATCGGCATGGTTGCCGGTCAACACCGCGACTATGGTAGCGCCCGACACATCACGCGAACGTGCCAATTTACGCGCCATTTCCGCACCTACGGCGCCGGCTAGCTCAGGCAGGACGCCGTGCTCCTGCTGGACGTCATACATGGTAGCCAACACCGAGCTACTGGTTACGGTGTCCGCCGAATCCGCCAGCCGGCTGCCTACGCCCAGCGTGAAGGGGTGTGCCTTGCCCACGCCCACGCCGCCCAGCCGGGCGAACCAGCTGGGCATGATGTGCGAAGATCGGTCCTCAACCGGCCTGGCCTCTCCATCACGCAGGGCATTGACGAACGGGCTGCAGCCGTACACCTGGGTCGCATGCAGGCGCACTTCGGGTTTGAGTTCTTTTATGACTGAACCCACACCGCCGAACAGGCTGCCGCCCCCGTACTGAAGTACCAAATCAGTCATCTTAGGGAACCGCTTTGCAAGTTCCAACCCTATAGCGCCGGTACCGGCCAGATTCGAACGTGACGCGAAAGGATGGACGTTGGTAGCCCCGCGCTCCTCGGCATACTGCCGCGCGTATTCATCAGCCTGGTCAAAGTTGTCGCCATGTTCTTCGACATGCACGCCCAAACCTTCCATGATTTCCCGTTTTTCCTGGTTGGGGTCATTGGGCGTGATGGCTGTACCGCGGCCTCCGTACCGCTTCAGCGCGATGGCCATGGCTATGCCGTAACTACCGGCCGTGCCGAACGTAAAGTCCGTATGACCGGCCTCCATAAGTTCGGCGGCAGTATTGGTAGCGCTGACGAACTTGAAGTTGCCGCCGGGGAATAAGTCGGCCCGATAAAGGTAGACTTCGTTATCACCGTAGCTGAGCGTTTCGCTCCTTTCCAGCGGGATGGTATCGGCTGCTCCTTCAAGCCGGTCGTGTGCCCGGGATGCAAGATCGACAAAATTGACACCTTCCAGTTCGGGAGGCATCGGGAATTCATGTAATTCGGGGTTGGGATGTGTTCTGTGGTACATAGAAAAAAGGCTCCGGTCGAGAGCCTTTTCGGGCGTAGGGGCTGTGCTGGCGCTTAAGTGCGCAAGGCTCCAACCATGTTGAAGCACAGCCCCGCTGGGCTAATGATAATCATCCGTGTTTGTGCCGTGCTTCTCATGGTCATGTAATATATCTCACCTTGCCTGTTTTAACAACCCGCTCGTGCGGGTTTGCTTAACCTCCCATGTGCTCTAGGTCGCCATACGCTGCGTGTGATATGAGCCGCGTGTTCCGCCCGGTACGCCGGATCCATGGGCGTTCCTGCCCGGTCCCAGGCGTTTACGGCCATAGCGGACGTGTCTGCCAGGGTTGCTTCCGGCGGCCGGCGCTGATCTTCGGCGTCTGTCTCTCCGGCTTCTTTCATCTCTGCGAGTGCTTCCATCTTTCCTTCTCCTTTTTTCTTTACAATTAAAAAAGCTCCCTCGGCGGGGAGCCATTCGTGCAAATACGCTAAAAGACTACCCGCCTGCCTTGGTAGTAATCACGATATCGACGAAACGCTTCTTGCTCATGGTTGAATAATCGCACGTTGCAGGTCGCATGTCAAGCATTCGGCAACGGACCCATGCTCAACCGCGCCGCCAAGGAAATAGCCTTGTCCAGTTTGCCGCCTACGGCCCTCCTATAAGCCCTGTCATACCCAAGTACCACCCTATAGATATCAGCCGCTTCACTGGCCGCTTCCGGGTCACCGGCGTCGCGTGCCACGGTCATCAGGCAATCTGCGTGTGCTTCCGGCACCCTGCTGTCGTCCGTCATCAGCGCGAAACTATCAAAGTAGCTGTCCAATAGCTTTTTGGCGTAATTAGCGTTGCCTGTATCGGCCAGCTTTCTTATCACAGCCTTAACTCTTGCGTGGGATTGGCGAGCGTCAAGGTCAGGATAATTACTCTTCAACCGGTCGTAGAGTATTCCCGCCGCATCCAGAAGCTCTCCTCTTGAGTGTGCTAGACGGAAGTCATCATAGTCATGAAGCATTTGGCGGCCCTCTTCGGGCAGGAAGAGTCTCATGAACACTCTTGCCTTGGACGGATGAACGGGCCCGTCCTGACGATCGCGGCCAAGTACAAGGCTCTCCGCTTGGCGCTGCATACCGTACGCGTCCTGGCCTTCGCCGCGCGTGAACATAAGCCAAGGATGGTCCCTCAACAGTTCGATCGTATTGCCCCTGGCACGACTAGCCATGCTCAAGGTATTCAATTCTATGGCGGACTGTCCGAACTCCTCCATGTCATCGTGCACCGTATGGTCCTCCGACCCTCCACTGACCAAGGCATGCTGAAGGTCCTGACTCAGCACCGGCGACAGGGGGTCGGAAAGGTTGAGCTGATGACCTTCCTCTGTCGGAAGTACTATAGTGGAATGGCCGTTGGCAAATCCTATCCAGTGATCTATGCCTGTCAACTCAAGGCATTCCGAAGACACGACCGTAAAACCTATGCACCGCGCCACCTGTTTGCCCGGCAGTTCTGACAGGTGTACGATATCGTCTTCTATCTCAAACCGGTCAAAGTCCTCCGGTTCGGCGTATGCCAGAGCCTCGCGTACCTGGGAACTGATTATATGCGCCGCCGCCAAGGCATTCTCTTCGTATTCCACGGGGTCATCTATGCCCGCCAGCTGATCCTCGAAACCCTGATGCTTTATGACAGCTGATAATACCTGCGGCGCCTGTTCGAACGCCGGCCGGTCAGGGTGCGGCGTGACTAAACTGTCAGCATACATCTCTTCAGCCATAATTAGACTATTATATACTTATTGCCTAGTTTTGCAAGGTAACTACTTGAGCTTTTGCAATTTGAACTGGGTGTAGCGTTCTGCGGCCAGGCGTGTAAGTTCAGGGTCTTCGTCGGTGTTAACGAACTTCATGGCTTCGGCCAGCAAGGGGTGGACTTCGGCCAGCTTGTCGTGCATCTGCATGACCAGTTTGCGGTAGCCCGGGTGCCCCTGGCTGGATGTACGTAGTTCATGCATATGGAAGGCCTGGCGGGCATTGTAGGTGACTTTCCAGCGCATCTTGTGGCCAAGCAGTAGTGGCATACTGGGCCTCCAGCTTGTAACCGGCCTTTTGCAGGGCTGAATACAGCTTGAGGCTGGTGTCGAAGCAGGCCTCAAACTGGTCCGTCAGACCGGCTTCCTCTATGAGCTGGGGCACGTCGTAGCCGTAACGCGGCGTCAATAACTGCCAATTCATGTCGTCGACCATGCGGTGGCGCTGAAGGTCGCGGAAGATGCCGTAATCGCACACCAGGTCCCAGCTGTAATGGGCCTTTTCCAAGGCGCGGCCGGGGCGGTGGCGGCGGTTGAGCCGCTCGCCCATATAGGCCTTGAATACCTCCGCCTTGCGCTCGTAGGGCCAATCGCTGACGGCCGCCTGCAGTTCCTCGAGCGGCATGTTGCTGTGCTCGTAGAGCATGTCGGCCACCAGCAGGAGCTCGTTCTTGGGCCAGAAGTCCACCAGCGTGACCGGATCCGCGCTGGCATCGGCATGTTTGGCCGGCAGATACTTCTTAGCCAGCCCGTCCACCTGTTCGGCGGTATTGGCGCGGTAAGCTATGGCAGCGCCGCCTCTTTCGGGCTTGTCGGCGCGTTCCAGGAACATCGGTATCACTTTGCGGCCCTCTTTAAGGAGTCCGCCGCCGGCCTCGCGCGCTTCGGGTAATCCGTCGCTCTGCAGATGCATTATCAGGTTCTCGATGGCTTGGCCCGAAGCGAAGATGCCCACGGTGGATTTGACCGCCACCGGCAGGGCGGCGCGTGCCGCATCGCAGGCCTGCGCCCGGGTAGCGCCTTTCCAGGCGACGTCGCGGTCTTTTTCGGGCACGGACGAGTTGGCCCGGACATGATCGGTCAGCTGGCGGACCATGTTCGAGTACAGGTCGAATATGGTATCCATGGTTTCGACGTACTTCTTGCGGATGGCCGGTTTGAGGTTATCCGGCACGTAGTACTTGTACTTGCCGTCCTTATCTTTCTTATCGTAGTAGATGTAGCGGGTGGACTGCTCCAGGTAGGCCGCCAACCGGCCCCATTCCAGCTTCTTGGTAAGCAGTTGCGAGGCGTTTTCGACCACCATATGCACGCCAGTAAGCTGTTGGACGGAATCATCACCGTAGGCCGTGATGACACGCTTGAGCAGTTGGGCGTCCTTGTCGATCTTGCCGGCGAATTCGTCCAGGATAGTTATGCGCATGTCATCGCCGCGGCGGCTCAGACGGGCCATGGCGGCGGAAATGGTGACCGGGCTAAGCTCATCCGTGAAGCCGTAGACGTCGCCTTCAGTGTTCGTTACCGTGCGCTCCAAGTATTCGCGTCCGGCTTCGGTTACGACAGGCGGGCCGCCCTTGGACTTCTCCAGTAGTGGCCCGGCCTGTTCATCGGATGGCTTGGCACCGGAAGTTTTCCGCTCGATTATCTCCTTCACGGAGGTAGGACCGGCAGCCGCAGCAGCCTTGGAGTCGCGCACGGCCAGCTCCTTGGACGCCAGCTCCCATATGCGGTCGGCCACCGTGGCGCTATCTTCGGTGGCAAACACCACCGGCAGTTTGCGCTGATGCGCTTCCCACAAGTAGCCGGCCCGTACCCGTTCCAGGAACGCGTCGCTAAGGTTGTCAAAGCGCTCGCCGTTATAACGGCCGGTCAGGCGCTCCCGCAAAGTCTTCACCGGAGCGTCAAGCAATACGCACAGGTCCGGCTCCACGCCGTCCACGGCGAAGGATATGATGCCGTTGATAGTCTGATAATCCGGCACGTCGCCGCGGCCGTAGTACTGGATAGCCAAAGTCGTTAGATAATTACGGTCGACCAGGCAAATTATTCCGTGCTCCACGCTCTGCTTGATGACTTGGAGGCTCTGCGAGCGCGCGGCGTTATATAGCAGTACCTCCGTGCGGGTGTTCATGGGGTAGCGCGGGTCCTGGGTAAGCTGGCGGATGGCGCGCGCGGTCAGGTCGCTCTGGCTGTCAGGTTCGCGCAGTACCCGCACCGGCAAGCCGGCGGCTTGCAGGCGTCTGGCCAGCTCGTCTATCTGGGTGGTTTTGCCGACGCCTTCCGGCCCTTCGATAACTATATATTTGCCCTTATTCATAGGACAGCCCCTCTATCTTCCGAGGCGTTATCCGTCGTGTCTTTGTAGGCCTTGGGCAGCATCATGTCCGGCGACCAGGTCTTGATGATGGTCTCCAGGTCAGAACCCTGCTGGTACTTGCCGCTGAAGCCGTCGTCGCGGCCCTTGCCGTAGTCGCCCTCCACCTCGCCGGTCTCCAGGAACACCGCCTGGGCGATGCGTTCGCCCACGGGCAGGAGCACGGTCTCGCGCTCGTTAAGGTTGTAGATCTCGAGCGTCAGGCGGTTGATGTAGCCGGGGTCGACCCAGCCGGCGTCAAAGCATACGGCCACGCCGTTGCGGCCCCAGCTGGAGCGGGATTTAACCTCGTAGGCGCCGGGCGGCTTGATGCCGAAGAACTCATGGGTATGCGCCAGTATGCGTTCGCGCGGCTTAAGGCTGATGACCGGATGGTCCAGCGGTATGTTCGCCAGGGGCTTGAAGCCGTTCAGCGAGCACCATTCGCCATGCGGCAGGGCCTTGTACGGGCCGTCGAAATAACGCTCCACGTCTTCGCGGTCGAACGGATTATAGATAGTCCGATCGTTCATCTTCTCGATGCGGTAATAATGATGCCCGAGCGTGACGTCCATGCTGGCATGGGCGATATGCTTAGGGTTGAAAGGATGACAGACTATATGGCCCTCTTCGAGCGCCTTCCTTATCTGTATGTTGCTATAGACGGCCACCGAAAATCTCCCTCATAGTGCTGTATTCATTGTAGCCTTGCCCCCGTAGGCGATGCAAGCACAATAATAATGTGATTTTTACGCAAAAAGGTGTTGTATAACGCTCATGGTCTGTTCATGGACCACGGTCTATGGGCTGGATGCGTCGATAGCCACGGCATCGTAGCGCTTGACCGCCTCGCGGAAACCCCCGGCGACCTTGTCGAAGTAATCGAGCGGCTTGCTCTCAAAATAACTGGACTTTTCCGGATGCTGCTTGTTGCGCGCAAGCGCCGCTTCCGGATCCATGTCATACAGGATCATGGCATCGGGCTTGATGCGGTCGCATACCATTGTCCACGTGTTTCCAGCCAAGGTCCGCGTCTATTCCCGCGCCGTATATCTGATAGGCCGCCAACGACAGCGGTCCGCGGTCCATCAGCACGATCTTGCCCTCTTACGCGCCGCGGCAATCACTTCTAGTAAGGGTTCCTGTATGGCTAACGAGGTATAGAAATCAGTGAGCGGCGGCCGCGACAGCCACGGGTGACATCATGACTTCGCGCAGCGCCTCGCCAATCGGCGTGCCGCCCATGTTGCGCGTCGTCACCACCGGCCAGCCAGCCTTTTCCAGCTCCTTGCGTGCCAGCTCAAGCTGGGTGGTCTTGCCGACGCCGTCGATCCCTTCGAAGATGATGACCAGGCCGCCTTCAATACGTTTTGCTTTTTGCGCCATGCCTACATTATGCCACGTTTAGGATGCCGCGCTCAGGCCAGGGTGCCGACCGAAGCGGGATCGATGGCGATGGACGGGCCCATGGACGTGGTCAGGTACACCGACTTCACGTAAACGCCCTTGATGCTCTGCGGCTTATTGGCGAGTATGCTGGCCAGCACCGTCTGGATGTTCTTCACCAGTTTCGACAGGCTCGAAGCTGACCTTGCCTATGCCCAGGTGCACGATGCCGGTGCTGTCCACGCGGTATTCCACGCGGCCGGCCTTGGCTTCGGATACGGCCTTGGCGATATCGTTAGTAACTGTACCGCTCTTGGGGTTTGGCATAAGGCCGCGGGACCCAGCACGCGGGCGTATTTGCCAAGCTTGGGCATGAGCTGAGGCGTGGACACTAGCACGTCGAAATCCATCTGACCCTTCTCGAACTGCGCCAACAGGTCGTCGGTACCGGCCATGTCCGCGCCTGCATCCTTGGCAGCCGCAACGTCTTCGGTCATCACTGCCACGCGCACGGCTTTGCCGCTACCGGCCGGCAGGACCAGGGTGTCGCGGATGTTCTGGTCGGCCTGCTTGGGATCTACGTTCAACCGCACATGAAGCTCTACGGTGGCGTCGAACTTGACATGGCTGGTCTTCTCAGCCAGCTCCGCGGCCTGTCCGGGCGTATAAAGTTTGCCTTTCTCCAGCTGTTCGGCGCTCTTGCGATAACCCTTGGCGCGGCGCTCTATGCGAGGGCGTGCGGGCTTCTCCGGTTTCCTCTTGGGCTTCTCTCGCCTCTTCGCCTGCGGCTTTGCGCTCTTCTTTGGCCTGCTGTTCCTCAGCCTCTTTTATAGCCTTGGCGCTGCGCTTGCCGGCTTTGGCTACCTGTGGCTCGTCGTCTGAGCCATTTTGAGGCTCAGTGACAGGTTTTTCTTCTGAAGAGGCGTCCGATACTGCTTTTTCTACCAATGCCTTAATTTCGGCTACTTTGGACTTTTCGTCCACCTCTACGCCAAGCTTCTTAGCTTCTTCTATAAGCTCTGCTTTGGTCTTTGCCATGATTACTCCTTCCGTGGTGCATGCGGCCGCTTAAGCCTCCCACAAAATTAATTGTTACTCGATTGTGTCCGTATCGGGAAGTGCTTCCGCGGGTTGTCCGTAGGCCTGATCATATGTGATGGCCTGTGCAGCCTCAGTCGGTACCAAGTGCTGCCTATCGACCTCGTCGGCTACTAGGCTGTAGTGACCTTCTGGAAGTTCTATGGCACGGTGCAGTATGCACTTCGCAACGGCTAGGATCGTAAGCCACTGCTAGCCTTCCACCTCGACGCCCATGGAGCGGGCCGTGCCGGCGACCATCTTCTTGATGGATTCGACGTCTTCGGCGTTCATGTCGGCGGCCTTGGCTTCGGCAATCTCGGTAAGTTGCTTCTGGTTGAGCTTTTTCTCAATCTTTTCAGCTATTGGGACGGCCGGAACCCTTCTGGATACCAAGCTTTTCGCGGATAAGGTCGTCCGTGGGGACGCCTACCACGCGGAAGTCCATGGAGCGGTCATCATATATCGGTGATGTGGGCGGTGACCATCTTGCCCTGCAGGTCCTTGGTGGCTTCGTTGAACGGATTGACGAAGTCCATCATGTTGACGCCGTACTGACCGAGCGTGCTGCCCACAGGCGGAGCCGCGCTGGCCTGTCCGCCGCGGATCTTCATCTTCAGATTTGCTGTAACTTTCTTTGCCATAACTCCTTAGCTTTCTAGTGCGTAACTGATCAATACTATCAAAGTTGACCTCTGTTGTCCAGTGATTCCGTAGCTTCCATGACCCGGCAGGGTGCCACCCATGGCATCGAATCGCCTTATGCAGGATATGAAGACCTACGACCGCCGCTACAGCTACGGCGCCGGTCTCCAGCGTATACGTAAGATCTGGCGTCTACGGGCCGGCTCTGCACTACATCACCGACAAGCCCGATGCCGTCGCCGATTAATGCCATGGTACCTGCCAATACACCTGACGTTGCGGCCCGTGCGGAAGATTTCTGAAACGCAGGCTCATAAAATTGCCTGATCCGTGATGTGCGTCCGCTTCGTTCACTGTACATAGCTATACCCGCTTTACCTGCAGGCCGTCGAGTTCAACGGGAGTTTCGCGGCCGAACATGTTAACGAGCACTTTGAGCTTGCCCTTGGCGGCATCGATCTCGCTGATGGAGCCGTCGAAGCCCTTGAACGGGCCGTCGATGATGTTGACCACCTCGCCCTCGGCGAAGTCAATCTTGTGCTTGGGCTGTTCCAGGCCCATGCGCTTCTGGATCTTCTCGATCTCTTCCGGTTCTATGGGTGTCGGGTCGGTGCCGGAGCCCACGAAGCCGGTCACGCTGGGCGTGTTGCGCACGATGTACCATGCGTCTTCGCTAAGCTTCATGTGGACCAGCACGTACCCCTGGAAGATGCGCTTCTCGACCACGCGGCGTTTGCCGTTCTTGATCTCTATCATCTTCTCCTTAGGCACCAGGACCTCGAAGATCTTGTCTTTCATGTCCAAGCTATCGGCGCGCTGGCGGATGCTCTCGGCCACCTTCTCCTCATACCCGCTGTAGGTATGGATGGCGTACCATTGTTTGGATGTGTCATAGCGTTTGCTGCTGCTCATAATTTATAGTCCTTTACTTTAATAGGATATTCCTGAATACCTTGTCTAGGCCGTAGTCGACCACCGCTATGGCGGCGCCGAATATGACTGCGAAGACCAGTACGGCGAAGGTCAGCTGGCGGCTCTGCTTCCAGTTGGGCCAGGTGACCAGCTTGAGTTCGCGCAAGCTGTTGCGGAAATAGGCCGGGAACACTACTTTGCCCAGGAACTTCGCGGGTTTGGTGCGCACCACCAGCTTGAATGGCTTGGCGGCGCCCTTGGCCAGACCGCCTCCGGCCTGCTTGGTGCGCGACGGGCGCTTCGATTTAGCCTTCGCCTTGGCCGCATCCGATGCCTCGCCCGCCCTTAGCGCGCGCTCGCGGAACGTTTCCGGATTTTTAACCTGTCTTTTCTTTTTAGGCTTGGGCTCTTCGTCGGCCATTGGACTGGTGCTCCCGTCTTACCAAATAAAAAAGCCTACATATAGTCTGTAGGCGGACTAAGTCAAGCATAGCACCTAGCTGGAATGGGGTCAATATATGATTCTGTCGAACACCCTGTTGCAGATATGACATTCCTGCCCTCTGTTACAACATGTCAACATGTAGCTCGACGTTTTTGACCCTCAGAGAGACATGTATGCCTAGCCTCGCATCCGCATTCTCCGTATGCCTAACCATAGGTATGCTAAGGATATGTTTAATGGATGATGAAAAGAGGGTCCTATAGATACCTGCTTAGTCCTACCTTAAGTGCCATTTGGCGCTAAGGCCCCAAAGCCAGCGCTTAAACCACCCAGCCAGCGCTTAAACCACCCGGACCCCGTGCTACCTTCCCCTTAAACAAAACCGCTAACAAGCCGCAAGGTACGCTTACTATGCACCTTGCTCCTAACCCTAAAAACGTCGAGCTACATGTTGACATATCCTGACAGGGGTCAGAAATGTCATATCCGCAACAGGCACAGCCAGTTTTGCTATAGTTAGGCTTATGCTAGCCATCCTTGGAGGTCTGTTAATTGTTAGCCTGGCCGAACTGTTGTTATGGACCGGGCCCGTGTGGAAAGAGCGCAGGATCGCCGCGGTGTCGTTCAGCGCGGCCCTGGCGGCAGGCACACTGGCGCTCATAGCCAAGGAACCGGCGGCCTGGTCGGTGCTTATCGGCGTGCTCACCGCATACCGCATATTGAACCTGGCGCGCGTGGCGGCCGGACGCATACAGGAAGACCACCTGTTCCACGCTTCGCGCCGGACCGCGGCGTGGCTCATCATCTGGCAGGCGGCCGTGGCGGGACTGGCGGGGCTGAGCCGCCATTACGGACTGGGTCCTGCGGAATGGTGGGCCCTGGCCGCCATCACTATCCTTATAGGCTCGGACATCATACTGTTCACTTTTACGAGAAACCTACGGGCCGCTAGGCCGAACAGGCCTATCAAGAACTTCACCGACAAGGAGCTTCCGGCACTGACGGTGGCCATACCGGCCAGGAACGAGACCAAGGATCTGGAGGAGTGCCTTCAATCGCTTATAGCCAGCACTTACCCGAAGCTGGAGATACTGGTGTTGGACGACTGCTCGCAGAACAAGCGCACGCCCGAGATTATTCGCGGCTTCGCCCACGCGGGCGTACGGTTCATAGCCGGCGATGAACCGCCTAAGAGCTGGCTGGCCAAGAATTTCGCTTACGACAAGCTGGCGGACGAGGCCAGCGGCGACGTACTGTTGTTCTGCGGCGTGGATGTGCGCTTCCAGGCCGGCAGTCTTGACGCGCTCGTCGGCACCTTCCTGCAAGAAAAGAAAGATATGATCAGCGTATTGCCGCGCAACGCCGAGCCAAAGCGCGGCGGCTTGTCGGCGTGGTTCATGCAGGCGAACCGTTACGCGTGGGAGCTTACACTGCCGCGGCGGCTGGTTCGACGTCCACCGGTGCTGAGCACATGCTGGCTAATAGACAGGCGCACGCTGGAGCGTGCTGGAGGTTTCGAGGCAGTGCGGCGCAGGGGCGTTCCTGAAAGTTATTTCGCACGCGTGGCGACATCCGAAGGCAAAGGCTACGGCTTTCTGGCCGCGGGCGGCGCTGTAGGCGTAGATTCCGTGAAATCACCGGATGAACAACGGGCCACGGCCATACGTACGCGCTACCTGCAGATGCACCGGCGCCCCGAGATGACCGCGTTGGTAAGCCTGGCGGAGCTGTCGGTGCTAATCCTGCCTTTCGCCTTGCTGGCCGCAGCGCTGGCGGCCGGCGAGTGGCCTACCGCCTCCTTGGCGGGACTCAGCGCGGTAGCCAATGTCATGGTATATTCCAGGATATTCAACTTGGCATACCGACGCTTCTTTATCAAGGGCCTGTGGCTCCTGCCGTTCGCGGCGCTCTACGATGTCTGGCTGTTGAACTATTCGATGTGGCGCTACGAATTTCGTGATGTCATATGGAAGGGCCGCAACGTCTGCATCCCAGTGATGCGTGCCATCCCCAAACTGCCTGACACTTGAATTACTGTAAGTTGGGCACGAATACAGTGAAGGTCGAACCTTGATTAAGCTCGCTATCGAGCTGCATCTCGGCGTGTATGAGCCGGGCCAGTTTAATGGTCACGTACAGACCAAGCCCGGTACCGTTGGCTTCGCGGGTGCGGTAATCCTCAGAGCGGAAAAACTTATCAAATACGCGCTCCTGGTCGCTCTTGCTTATACCTATGCCAGTGTCGCTCACGGCGAATTCCACGCCCTTAGGCACGGCTTTGGCGGCGATGGTCACACGGCCTTTGGCGGTGTACTTGATGGCATTGGTGATGAAGTTCTGTAGAACCTCGCGTACGTAGAGCTTGCTGGAGTACAACAGTTCCAGCTTGGGGTCGAGGTCGGTCGTCAGCTCCAGATGTTTGGCCTTGGCGTCAGGCTGGTAGTTGCTGGCCAGCTCCTGCACCAGGTCGTGCACGTTAATGGACTCCACTTCGATTTTCAATATGCCCCTTTCGGCCCGGCTCAAAGTAGACAGATCGTTGATCATGTCGGCCAGGAACAGCACCTGGTTATGCGCTTCCTTAAGGGCTTTTTTGACTGCGGCCATGTCGCCTGATTTTTCCAGGATGTATTCGGCATTGCCGATATTGCCTTCGGAGATGGCTACAGGAGTGCGGAGTTCGTGGCTGACCACGCTTATGAACTCATCACGCTCTTCTTCGAGCGACTTTTCGCGCGTAATATCGCGCAGGAGCAATACGTAACCCCTCTGCCCTATACCGCCGTAGCCCAGGTGCACCGGCGCGATGCTCAGGTAAAGGTTTATCTTACTGCCGTCCGGATATTGCAATAACAGGTCGCGGCTGGTGGTGGGCGTCTTGGCGGCCCTGACCATGCTGGTGATGTCGTGCGGCTGGTTATCCTTGTCGATGGGCTTTAACAATTCGCCCAGATCGCTGCCGACCTTGATTGAGTTGACGTCGAATATGTTCAATGCGGCGGCGTTGTACAGCACTATGCGAATATCCCGATCCACCGCTATCACTGCATCAGCCATACTGTTTATCAGGCTGGTCAGGCGCTGGTGTTCAATGCTCGCATCGCTACCGATGTCCGAGATTTTTGTTGTTGGTTGAAGCGCCATACTGCTTATCATTATGCCACATCGGCCGATGGCGGACTATCCAGCGCCGGCCGCCAGGCCCGAAGGCGCTTGCGCAGGTCTTTGGCCTGAGGCTCCAGCTCCAGCATGGCTTGCCAGAAATCCGGGCCGTGGCGCATTATCCGGGTATGCATCAGCTCGTGCAGAAGCACATAATCTATGTATTCCCAAGGCAGCTGCATCAGGAACAGGCTGAGTGCTATCAGGCCGTCCTGGTCACAGCTTCCCCACCGGCTCTTAAGGCGTTTTACCCTGACGCCCGAATACGTAAATCCGTGGGTTTCGGCCAGACCAGCCAGACGTTGCGGAAGCAACTGCTCGGCCTGTGAGCGCAGGGCCCTTACGCTTCCCTCGCGCGCGGCTTTCTGAACTTCCGGGTGTATGATGTCCAGCTCCGGCGGGTGGCTGACGATGATGGCGTTGTCACTAAGCCTACTGGCAGGCGCGGCTGACGTCCGCGCCCTGAAGTAAATGTGGTGCGCCTTGCCTATCGCTTGGCCTTCCGCCAGGCCGCGCATCGGGCGGCGCTGAGAGGCTATCCACGTCCGGCGGGATTTGGCAAAGTTGACGCCGGCGCTGTACGGCGCCCACGCCGGGATGCTTACCTTAACTTCGCCTTCCGCAGCTTACTATCAGCCTAAGACTGCGGCTGTTACGGCGTTTATAGACACTGACCGGCATGTCGCCAAGCATGAATTTTTTATTAGCCATTTGTTTAAATCTTAATTAACGGATGGAGATATTGCGCTGTGAGCCATCGAAGCGCGGAGGATTCTTCGGCACCAGGTTCACCATGCCCGGTTTGATTACGCGCGACCCGGAATCGTTATTGCCGATGACGCCGATGGAACGCAGTTTGCTGATGACGGCGCTCTGCTGCATGTTGAACAGGTGTTTGCCGCTGATCACGACGTAGTCTTCGCTGGTGTGGGGGTTCTGCATGTGGTTGACGATGCTCTCGAAGCTGGTGCGGTCAAGCGCGGCAGCATATTTGTCGTCTGCACGGCGGCGGTCACGCTTGATGTTGCGCGCGAAAGCGGTATCCTGGTCCATCTGGAACCATATTAGTATGGGCTGGGCCCGGCAGGCATAAGCCATGGAATACAGCGCCCGGCGCTGTTTGATACGCATGGCGTTGACGTCGTAGGCCACGCTCAGGCCGGCCGACAGGAACTCCTCGGTCATATAGTTCATCAGCTGGTTGACTATATCGTTCTCTTGCTTGTCGTAGCGCGGATTTTCGAACAGTTCGCTCCTTATCCTGTCGGACTGCAGATGTGCGGCCTGGACATTGCCGCAGAATTGCCGCGCAAAGTAAGTCTTGCCAGCCCCAGGATAGCCGTAAAACAACAGCAGAAAAGGCTTCTTGGGATAGATTTTCGACATATCATCTATTTATAGCAGATTACGGCCTCTATAAAAAGTTAAGCGACATGACAACCGGCCGATTTTCTCGTATCATATAATCTGTTCTTCAAGCAGGGCCGTAGGGGCATAGTACAACGGCTAGTATAAGGGTCTCCAAAACCCTAGATCGTGGTTCGATTCCACGTGCCCCTGCCAATTATCATCCTATTTAGCTTCAGTTTCGCCGGGCAGGGCTTCCCTTGTACCATGGCTCAAAGCTTGGGCTTCGTGCACCGAGGAAGCGGCACGTGGGAACAGGACAGCCGGTATGACCGCGACGCTATTGACTACACGCCTGCGGAGGCGGCTGACGTTCAAGCCTTTCTTCATTCTGATGACGTCCTCTATGAGTACGTCCCGCGCGAGCTCTAGGAACAGTCCACGGCGTTCAGCTGGAGACTTGTCAGTATCGGTAAGATCACCCAACTGGTCCTGGCGTTCGATGAGCAGCCTGGCCGCGTAGCCAAGTGCCTGGGCTCCGGTATACGGTTTGCCACCGGGATCGTTATTAAGATGCGGAAACTCTCGGTCAAGGCGCGCGAAGCGCCTTAGGTTCTCGTCCTTATCATCGGTTCCTGACCTGCCGGTCACTACGCCGGTTCCGTCCAAGCTCCCATACCGCGTGGAGTTATAGGTCATGCGAAGCGCCTTGTCGGCCAGCTCCCTGTTACCTGCGAGCTCATCCTGCAGTTCGTCGGTACGCTTGTCGTGCGCGACCTGAAGATACTTGAGCCTGACAGCCTCCGGAGCCGTCAGACCTAGGATGGTACCCGACAGCACGCGCAGGCCAGCTTCAATATCCTGTGCGGTATGCTCGCTGTGCGTCGGTAGGATGCCCAATTTCGGGCTCAGAGCTGCTGCGAAAACTGTCCCGGCTACGGCCATATGCAATGCGGGGCTACCTGCGACCCTGATTACAACGCCTTTTTGGGCATGCCTTTCCACGGCATGCCTACGATGCACATGTTCCTTGAGCGCCGTATCTATCAGCACATACAAGTGGTTAGCGGCCAGGTCTTCTTCTGACAATGGTTCATCATCGAATGACGCTTTCTCTATCAAAGTAGGCATTTGCCCCACTTCAAGAGCGTCCTCGGCTGTCTGAGCGTCTATGACCGCCGCTATCTTAGCGACCACGGAATCCACATACTGCTCTTCCGTGGTGCGTAATTGATGCTTGCGTGCGCGTCTGTGCAACAGGCCTTTCTTGTGCAAGACCTGGTCCATGTACTCGCCCCGGACCTCATGTACCCGCTTGTCCAGATCTACGGGATCTGATAATGCCATTATTTCCGTAAGACAAAGCCGCAGATTACCGCCGCCTCTTATATACTCGACGGTCTCCGGAGTGTGCTCGCCTGATGCTATGTCCAGGAAATGTCCTGTAAGGAGCTCTATGCGCTGCTCCCGTTCGATAAGCTCATGCGGAGCAAGCCCTACGTCATGGTCTAACCTTGAGGGACTACGTATAATACCGGTCTGCTCGCCATCTACCATAAGTCCTACCTGTTTGTGTTGATTATACAATAAAAGATTGCTTACAGCAAAAGGTGGTTTGGGGCAAAGTGGTTGGGGATTGTGATACTTCCGGTCTAGCGCTTGGGGGCTTCGTTGCGGCCGAGGTTCTTTTTGGTTTCGGTGAAAACGACGTGTTTGCGGAGTCTGGGGCTATACTTCTTCAGGCTCAGCTTCTCGGGGGTGTTCATGGTATTTTTGGTCGTGTAATAGATACGCTCGCCGCTTTCCTCGCTGACGAGTCCGATGATCCTGCGCTTGTCGCCTTTCTTTGCCATAGATGAATAATCCTAACAGATGTTAAGCGGATTGTAAATAACTCCTTTATCTGGTCAATATGCCCAGGCCGCCCCGTGTTTCGGGATGGGCTATGTCGTGCGGGCCCCGGAGGGGTGGAGGGCCTGGCGGCGAGGGAACAGCACCCGGGGCCTCTACGTCTCCGGCTACCGACGCGTTGCGCACCAGTAAAACTTCGTTTGCTACATACTCGGAAAAGTCGCCGAACATATAAGTCTTCATAACGCTGAGCCTGGCGGATTCCAGTTCTCGCAGGCGCGCGAGGGTTTCAGCTATGGCTATGGCCGTATCCACGTGCCCCGGCTGTAGCTCGTCAGCTTGGTCTATCCTAAAGATCCGACGCTCGTTCGTACTCCTCTATACGGGCGTCGTCTTCCAGATGTCCGGCTTCTTTCAGCTCACGAATCTCTTCTTCGGTGGGCGGAGGAGCCACCTGTAGGGTTACATCGGCGTTGCGATGTATGCCTCGCTTGCGAAGAACCAGACCAAGGTTACTCGTGGCCTCGTCCGTAGTTAACACCTTGAATTCACCGACTTCAATCATAATCACCTGCCCGGTTAACGTAAGTCTATAAAACACTGTCGGCACCGCATTGTCAACTGGAGCCGGCGGAGGGAGTCGAACCCACGACCCGCTGTTTACAAAACAGCTGCTCTGACCACTGAGCTACGCCGGCATCGCGCTAAAGGTGATTAACAGTGATAAAGTGTAGCAAAAACAGGGGGAATTTGCTACTATGTGTCTGGTCAAACGCGCCATCTTAGCTCAGGGGTAGAGCACTTCCATGGTAAGGAAGGGGTCCCGGGTTCAAATCCCGGAGATGGCTCCAGTTAACGTGCAGGGTTAGTGAAGCGGTCAAACACGACAGACTGTAAATCTGTTGGCTTATGCCTTCGTAGGTTCGAATCCTACACCCTGCACCATTATCAAATCGCAGGCTCTTTTTAGCTAATGATACGCGGCTACCCGCTTCTCATTGAGAGCCCTGAGTAGAAAATTCCACTCGTAAGACTGATTTTCAATGTATAATATAAGGTTAATGAATATCAGTCTAGATGGAGTTTTATCATTATACGCTGACGGCAATAAGCTGGCACTGTCTTTTTCTATCAAGGATTTGGGCCCTGAAGATGTCAAGCGTCTAACTAAAGGCGAAAGCACCAGCTACAAAATAGCTGGCAGAAGTGCTGCCGGCCAATTAGGCATTGATGTTTTAAGAGCAGAAGGAGATGTAGCGGTCAGCGGAGGCACATTACAGATACCTATCAACATCAAGGCCCATACACCAGTAGCTAAAAGCATGCTGGCCGATATCAGAAAATTGGCTAGCGTCACAGAGCCTGGAAGATTGCTGAAGTGGAACGATAAAGATATAGAGTTTGGGCAATTAATCAATTACGACAAGCTGAAGCGCTTGGGCAAACAAGAAGTTGAGCATGCCATTGATAAAAGCCTGATGGTCTTTGGTTCAGCCACAGAGACACCGAATGATTCGACAAGCTACACCGTCAACGATGACGGATCCGTTACATTGCCTATCAGTCTTTTGGAATTCGTATTCAATAAAGAGATGCTTATAAGCCCTGATCAGCGTTTTGAGGTTCTTCACCATGGCCGGGCAGGCCTGATACCGTTAATAGATACTCTGCCCCATTCAGCATCAGACACATTGCCGCACTTTATGGTAGGGGGTCTAGTCTTCTCTTCGGGGCCTTATCACGTGAGAATACGGGAGCACATTAATTCATCAGGGTTCGTGACGCAATTGCCAAGTACCGCTTTGTTTGATGGGAGCCGGCTTATGGGCGTCAATCCGGTCTATGATCCTTATAGTCGGAATCGACAAATTGAGCTCGTGAATAGGGGTAGCGAACAGACGTTCGGAGAAACCCGAGCCACCATAGATATATTCAAGTCCAAGAAGAACGAAGGGATAGTTCGGCCTGTATTGGATTGGCAAAGAATGGGCAGAAAAAAACGGATAAAAACCCATCGCGATGGTGTTAGCCCGCTAGCCGTTATCAAAGCAACGGACTATACGTTGCGTAAATCTCTTCTCGATGCGGTTTCCGGGCCGGAAACCGGTGCGCTAGTCATGTCATCACAGGGTATCAGCAAGGTGGCCCGTGGCCAGACTGAAAGATTCATGGCACAGAATATACGCGAAGCCGCTAGAAGTTTCGGGCGCGATAAAGCAGTCCCGGAAGATCTTAAGCCGCTGGCAGCCCTGGTAATAGCCCTGAAGCCGGCTGCCGACCGCTCACGCCTGGTCATAGTGGACGAGCTAGACCTACGCCATATACCCAATATAGTAAAAAGCGGTGACGTCAGGGCTATACTGATGCGTAAGTTTTCCGGCAGCGGTAATGCCAGCGTATCTATGAGCAAGGAAGATCATAGCGCAATCGTTAATCTAGTGCGCCAAGGTGTCGCTATCGCGTGGGACAACAACGGCGATCTGCGTGAGCTCCATCGCAGCGGATTGTGGGTGACTCCTGAAGCAGCAGATCGCATGGACAAGCTTGATTTGGTCATTGCCATGTATGGCAGTCATCTTGACAGCGTAAGCAATGCTCTCAAGCCCCAAATAGAAGAATTTGCCCAAGACCTTATCAAGTTAGTGCCGGTACAACACCTAGGATTTGTCCACGGTAACATGGCAGGCATCATGGAAACGGCCGATCAATTGGCCCGGCAATCAGGAATAATGAGCCTGGGTGTTGGCTTGGAGCTTAGCGCTTTAGGCCAGCATGAAACAAACTTACTTTGCGATGGGTTTCTCTTCCTGGACAGCCATGAACGGCTATACCGACAAGAAAAACTAGATAAGTTCAGTACGATATCTATCTTTAACGTAGGCGGTTTCGGCACCTTGGAAGAATTAGCCATAACGGTATGCACGCACAAATTGTTAAGCAGTCTGCCTACGCCCAGCATATTAGTAGATCCTGATGGTTTATACATCAATGCTGAAGATATGATTAGGGAGATTTCGGCGCGGCGTACCCTTGATTTAGGAGATGATAATTATATCGACCTGGGCACAACCCCCTTGGGGCAACCCTGGATAACTAATATCGTTCACCGGGTCGCCAACTACAAAGAAGCAATCGTGTTAATCAAGCGTTTTTGGCGCGACCCCAAGAAGTATTGGCAACAGGCAGGTATTCCGCCTGATGACATAGCTGTAGCCTATAGCAAGCATCTTGAGCTGATGGAGCAAATGGGTATGCATCTCGCGAATAACCTTGTAAAAGCAATTGAAGAATACATATCGCGCTAGCAGTTTAGCGACCGCGCCGATTTATACGTGGTCCAGTATAGCTTTCAATCGTTTATCAATCGTGCCGGCCTTGATATGGATAGGCTCCATGCCATACTCCGCGTAAGCATCATGCAATAGCCGAGGAAGCCGGCGGACCATTTCATGGTCTTCGGTTCTGGCATAGTCACGCTCATAATCGTCCAGTGCTTCCAACAGAAAGACTTTACGATAGCTTGCCTCCGTCATAAGCTCCTTAACCCATTCTTCTACTTTGAAATTATACAGCCTCAGATACGCCAGTGTGTCGTGCATACCGCGGTCAAGAAACGTCAGGGTGCCTTTGTCATGCTTGGCTTCAATCTTAGTTTTCAGACGAGCAACTTCTTCCTGAAAGCGCTTTTCATCGGAACGCAGACCCTCAACCGATAAACCTTTGATAGCAGACTCGTCAATTATAGTACGGGCCGACTCGGAAACCGTTTGATACCCCATTTGCTCCAGGCGAGCAATCAACGAAGTTTTACCAACCGATGGGCCGCCGGTTATGACGTACCAATTATTAGCTGACATGGCTAGCTCTTAAAGCAGTCTGGCTAAGATGCAGACGGGCAGCTAAACCGCGCCAAGTCTCCAGAGGATTATCCTTGTCTAGCAGCATAAAATCAACACCGCTTTGTCTGGCGAGTTCGCCATCTTTGACGGGGTCATCACCTATGTAAACCATACGTTTCAGTTCATCATCTGATTCGTCGCCTGAATCCAGATCGTAACTTTGCCGCCACATACTCCTAGCAAGGTCCATCAACAACGGCGACGGTTTAATAAGTCGCTGAAGGGGCAGCCCTAGATCGAGTCGTCTTACCGTATCTTCGGCCAAAACGTGAGTTGGACGGTTTACACCCCATGCCTCATATGTCTTGAAGATAAACGGTTCGTGAGCCGACGTCAGCATAAGGTCATCAATCAATTGTCCTTCGGCGCGCGCTGACTCAACCTGCTCCCTTAGATCCAAGTATCCGGGCATAGGCCGGGGCCATACTTCCCCGTCCGGAAACCGGCTCCCGATTTCGCCGAGTAAAATGTCGAGTTTGGCATGTACGAATCTGGCCGTTAATTGCTCAAGCTCTTCGTAGTCTGCGCCAGGTGCTAGCTCTTGCACGACTTCAGCAGGAGCTCTGTTGCGCAGGCCGCCGTTTTTCATGTAAAGCTCAAGGGCTTCAGCCCCAAAAACCTCATCTATCGCAATCTCGTACGCTTCATAAACACCCACCCCGTTAGGTGACTCTTCAAAAGTCCGGGCTACGGTACCGTCGAAATCCTTGACTACTAAATTAGCTTTCTGGAAGCTTTGGGAAGTTTCTTCTTGCCTAGATAACTCAGACATACATACACCTCTGCCTACATTGTATATATAAAATTGTTAAATATACTTTGAACTTTTAGAAGTAATTATCCATCTTGACTGACATACAATATTATATCATTAATATCACCAGCAAGCCCAGACTATTGTAGATTAGTGAATTATGTTGTATAGTCTTCTTTATGGAGACAATGTTACCGGGTGTCGCTATAGGCTACGCTCTAGTGGATTACAAGCAGAGTCTGGCCGAAAGAATAACATTTGACGAGCAAACCGCAAACGAGTTCGTCAGCCGGACAGCATCACCTGAGCTACACGCGTGTGCAGGGGGTTCCGTAGCTAACACTTTGGTCGCCTACCAACGCCGTTCCCAGGCGCCAGCCAGACTTTATTACAGTATAGGCGACGACTCAAGGGGCGAACTGTTTTACGAACAAACAGGCGCTCAAATGGGATCACCCCAAGTTGTTGACAACGCAGAGACAGGCTATTGCGTGCTCAATCTGGATGATGAAGGCAACATCTTTGACGAGATAACGTTGGATGGTGCGGCAGCTGCGGTCAGTATTCCCTGCGAAGACCTACGGGATCCAGACAATGGCATGGTAATCAGTAACGTGAATACTTTGCGCAATCCTGACGTACTGACGCAGACGAGCGCCCTGTTGCAGGCCTTGGACCGGCGACAGGGCGTATTCGCCTTTAGGCTGAGCGGCGCGCACAGCCTACTAGCCTCCCAGCAGGAGGCTAGAGCAGTCATTGAAGACCTGCCAGCCACACCCGATATAGTTTTTGGTAACACAGCTGAGATTGAAAATTTACTGGATACAGATGATGCGGCACAAGGCATGAGCATGATTTTACCTGATGCGAGAGTTATGTTCATCACCGATGGTGGCCGCAAAATCCTGATTAGGTATGAAGGCGACACTCTTGCTCTTCAGCCACCTACGGCAGACACTGTAAGAGATGTCAGTGGTGCAGGCGATCACTTCATGGGCGTGACCTTGGCAGAGATGATGCAACGGCCACCGGCCGAATGGTCTGCAGACTTCGTATTAAAGGCAGCGTCACTCGGTACGCAGGCATCAGCTTTGGTACTCAAAAGCATGGATTCCAGATTACCAGGGGAAACGTTAAGACAGTTAGGAGTTGTTTAGATGAAAGCACAAGGCACGCAGACCTCGGCATACGGACTAGATGAAGCTAATGTCTTACTGATATCGCTGGACTGTTGCCGGGCAGACACGTTCGAGATGGCCAATTTGCCTTTCATCAAAAGCCTGGGCGAGTCAGCCAAGGCACGTACGGCCGGTACTTTCACTTTACCGGCCCATATGGCGTTTTTTGGCGGTTATCTCCCGATTGATCAGACTTCCAAAAAGCCCTATTACAACCCTACCGTCAGACAGCTATGGCGGCTGAAAAGCGGTCGTAGTCGAGATCTGAGCAGCGTAGGCATAATGCTAGACGGAGACAACGTCTTGGAAGGCTACCGCAAGCTTGGTTATCACACTCTGGGAGTAGGAGGCGTACGCTGGTTCAGAAATGATATGTTGCAAGGGTTGTTTGACGAATTCAACTTTTACGGGCCTGATGACCAGGCCAGCGTATTTGCAGAACGCCAGCCATCAGACCTGGCGCTCAACCATACTGATGAGATTCTGGAACGCCTAGAGACAATGCCCCGTTGGTTTCTTTTCGTCAACTGCCTTGAGACACACGTGCCTTATGATACGGGCAATGATGAATTATCCGATGAGGCTAAAGAAATTATGACTCGCGCACAGAAAATATGGGGATGTAAAACACCTACTTTCGCCGATATAGATGTCAGTCAAGACGAACTTCGGTCATTGCATAAGTTGCAGGTCGCGGCGCTGGAGTCAATCGATGCCAAGGTCAAAAAGCTGGTCGACAAGTTGGCCAAACCCTTGCTGGTAGTCATAACCGGTGACCACGGAGAGTGTTTCGGAGAGAATATGCTGTGGGGGCATGGATACCCCCACTCGAAGGTCACGGAAGTACCTCTACTCATAGCTATGCTTGAGAAGTAGGTACGGTGATTGCGCAGCAATGCTTGAGATGCAATAATCGACAATATGTTGACGATCATTTTTGATATGGATGGGGTCATCGTGGACACTGAACCGTTGCATATCCAGCATTTACACGGCTACTTGAGGAAAATCGGCGTTGTCGAACCTGAAAGCTTTAAACGCAGTCTTAAAGGTGTAAGCGCGCGGGATACCTGGCAAATGTTGATTGAAAACTTTGATCTGGAAGATGATTTAGAAACATTGATACAGGATTCCCGAGAAAGCTATATTGATTACCTGGAGTCATTGGACACACTGCCCGTCATACCAGGGGTAGTACAACTGGTAAAGACTTTGCACTCCAAAGGTTACCGTTTGGCGCTTGGGTCATCGGCTGCACCTAAGCGCATTGAGTTGTTTCTACATAAGCTCAGCCTGCAAAAATATTTTGAAAGAATAGTGTCGGGTGACGACGTTAAAAAGTCCAAACCGGCTCCTGACATATTCTTAAAAGCCGCACAGCTGATGCAGGTCAAACCCTCTGACTGCGTGGTAATAGAAGATGCTAATAATGGTATAGCGGCCGCCCGTGCTGCCGGCATGAAGTGTATAGCTTACGGCGGTTCCGTCCATAATTCGGACGACTTGGCACAAGCAGACCTGATTGTTAAGGATTTTAAGACACTGGCTAATTCAATTGAGCGCGGAGGCTTGCCGGTTTAACAAATTCTGAGTGGTTCAGACGACGACGCGGCGGGGACGCAGGATGCGCTTGGCGCGGCCGCCCGGCACTACTAGCTTCTTGAGCTTGTCTTCAGCGATGTCGGCCTCTTTGGTCATACCGTGGTCCTTGTAGGCCTTTATGAGCAGGCTATACGTCTCTTTGTTGGGCTCCAGCTTGACGGCCTTTTCAAGCTCCTGGAACATCAGCTTGTCGTTACCGAGCTTTTCCTGGACTTTGGCGTAGGCCACGTGGCGGGCAGCCAGGTTGTCTTCCAGCTTCAACGCCTGCTCAAAAGCCACGGCGGCCTTTTCGTAATTTTCGGTTTCGTAATAAATAAGCCCCAGGTTGTGCAGGCTGGAGGGCGTGGATTCTATGGAAGTGGCTATTTCGAAGCAGTCTATGGCGTCGCGGTATTCCTTCTGCTTGGCATATAGGATCCCCAGGCGGTTGTAGGCGGCGGCGTTTTTTTCGTCGATCTTAAGGATGGTCAGCAGGGCTTTTTCGGCGCGCAGGAAACGGTTCTCGCGCATGCCCTGATGGGCGATGTCCCACAGCTTGCCAAGGCGGTCGCCTACCCTCCGTGAGACGTTGGCGAATTCATCATCGTGGACAACGGCGTTCTGGTACGCCAGGAACGCGAACACCGCTAATATTAATAACTCTACCATCTACGAATCCAAGTATAGCATAAGGTCTACAGGCTCAGCATCAGCTTGGTAAGGGCTAATTTGGGCTGGGCGTTGGCCGCCAGGGCTTCGGCTGCTTCGTAGCCGGCTTCCAGCACGGACTGCCACTTTTTTGCGGCCTTGCCGGTGGCAGTCTGCAGGCTGATGCGGGCCATCTGCTGGAGTATCATGGCCACGTCCATGGCCAGCGTGCGGTCCTTGGCCAGCGCGTCCACCATGGCCAGCCTTTCGTAGGCGGTCTGGCTGAGCAATTGGCGCGCCTTCTCCGTAGCTTCTAGCAGAGGATGTTCGGATTCATTCAGCAGGGCGTGCATAAGGCCTGGCAGGCCGCCGCTTATGGCATAAGCCCTGCCGATGGCCTGGTTATCGAAGCCTCTGCCGCCGAAATAATCCTCCAGGACCTGCTTTTCCAGCCGCTCCACCGTTACGGCCTGAGCGCGGGAACGTATGGTAGGCAGTACGCCCTGCCCGTGATTGACCGTAAGTATCAGCACAGTTCCGGCCGGCGGTTCTTCCAGCGTCTTCAGCAAGGCGTTCTGGGCTTGCAGCGTCAGCAAGTGGGCATTTTCCAGCACGACGGCGCGGTCGTGCTCCTTGGCCTTGCCGGGAACTTTAAGCGCCAGGAACTGCTCGAGCTGGCGAACGGCCTCTATGCCTATGGCCTTGCCGGGCTCTTCGGGTTCTATGATCAAGGCATACGGGTGTCTCGCGGACCCTTCCCGGCTCCAGGCCGAGCACCGATTCGACCAGGCTCTCTGCCAACGTCCGCTTACCACTGCCGGCAGGTCCGACCAGCATCAGGGCGTGCGACGGCGCGGCCATATAGGCTTCCAGGCGGCGGCGAGTCTGGGGATGCAGTAGTAGGTCCTTCATGCGTCCAGCTCCTCGTTAAACTCCGGCGGTACGGGCGCCCCGAAAGTCTTGCGCTCGCGGCTGGGCAAGGTAACAGTCAGGTTCTTGGCGTGCAGTAACATACGTTTGGCCGGCGGACCGCCGTAGAGCTCATCACCCAAAATGGGGTGGCCTATCTTGGCCAGGTGCACCCTGAGCTGGTGCGTGCGGCCGGTCTCGGGCTTAAGCTCCAGCAGGCTATGGCCGCCCCTGGTACTCAGCACCTTGTACGCCGTTACAGCATGTTTGCCGGCGGCGCCGGTCCGGAAAGTCTGCGGACGCTTGGGATTGCGCTCTATGGGCATGTCGATGACAGCTTCGGGTTTATCCAGCGCGCCGCCCACCACTGCCACGTATTCCTTGACCGTCTTGCGCTGTGAGAATTGTTTCTGCAACCACGCTAACGCCTCGGGCGTCTTGGCGCATATCATCACGCCGGAAGTGGCCCGGTCCAGCCTGTGAACTATGCCGGCCCGTTCGCCTTCCAGCCCCTTCACTCGGCCGGCCAGCCAGGTAGCTACCGTCGCCTCCGGATTGAAGGCCCCTTTGCTATGGCTCAGTACGCCCGGCGGTTTGTTGATGACCACGCAGTCATCGTCTTCATAAATCACGGGCAGGTCGATTTCTGGCACCTTGGCCCGGCCGAGCCTCATCATAATCAATGTTTACTTGTCGCCTGGCTTGACCCTGTACCCTGATTTGCGCTGTACCTCGCCGTTGACCGACACCTTGCCATCGCTTACCAGTTTTGCCGCGGAACTCCGGCTTAAAGACGGTCAGCCGTCGTACGACGTACTGGTCCAGGCGCTCCACGATCACCTTAGGCCGATGGCTTTTTGGACTTTCAACAGAGTAGCCTCAGCCTGCTTGTTCATTTCCGCCTCGGAAGACCTAAGTTTGGCTAGGATAGCCTGCTCATCGACCTGCTCCAGCCTGGCCTGGAAGTCTTCCAGAAAGTCCGCCACGGCATCGGCTACCGCTTCTTTCAAAGGTCCGTACTGCTTCTGGCCGATGAACTTGTCCGGGTCGCCGCCGAACAGCTTGAGCATGTCCAGCAGATTGCTGACGCCGGGCCGTTTGTCATAATCGTGCTCTACTTCGCCCAGACTGTCGGTCTCGGCGGACATTATCTTCTTGCGCGCTTGTCTCCGGGCTGTCAGTGAGGAATACGATGCCTTTGCCCGATTCTTCGCTCTTGCTCATTTTTTTGACCGGATTCTGCAGGTCGCGTACGCGCAAGCCCTGGTCCTTGCCGAAGAACTCGTGCTGTTCCTTGACCGGCTTTGGCAACGTGAACAAGTTCGCCGAAGCGCTTGTGCATCCGCTCGGCGATGTCGCGTGCGAATTCCAGATGCTGGGTCTGGTCGTCGCCCACAGGCACGTATGAAGTGCCGTAAAGCAGGATGTCCGACGCCATCAGCACCGGATAGTTAAACAGTCCGACGCTAATCCGGTCTTCGCTAAGCTTGGCTGATTTGTCCTTGAACTGTGTCATGCGGTACATCTCGCCCATGCCTGTAAAACAGTCGAGAATCCAAGTCAATTCGCTGTGGGCTGGTATAAAGCTCTGCCTATAGACAAATATGCTGTCGTGGTCCAAAGGTAAGCCTGAGGCTACGAAGAGCTTAAGGTTTTGCATTATAGATTCTTGCAGCTTGGCTGTGATCAATAGGTGTTGTGAAGCTGTGAAGATCAGGAACAAAAAGATTAATCTGATAATCTTCTGATTTTTGCTTGGCCATGTCGACCATAGGGAGCAAGGCCCCCAGATAATTGCCTATGTGGAGGTCGTTATTGGCCCTTAGACCGGTCAATATCACCGACTTGCTCATATCGGTGCTTATTATACCTTATGGCGGCGGTCCAAACGCTGAAGGGCCCGCATTGCTCCCGGGTGCGTGTATTCAATGTATATACAATGTATGTACACCCCTAGTCATGGGCGCGTGCATCAAATCCGCCAGAGTCCGTTCGATGTTATAATTACAGATGATATGAAAGAAGTTAGCGTTGAGCTGCCTCTGAGCGAATCAAGAGGCTATAAGATTCATGTCGGCAACGGGCGCCTTGAAAGAGGCCGCGTCACTTGCAGGCGCGGCGAATATTCCAAAGTAGTCGTGGTGACCGATGAATCCGTCGAGCGCCTGCTGTTAGAAGTACTGCTGAAAGGTTTGCCGGGCGCAGAGTCCGTCACATTGCCCCCGGGCGAAGACAACAAGAGCATAGACAGCGTCCAAAAGGTATGGCAGGCCCTTTACGATGCTGGCTGCCGACCGCAAGTCGCTGGTAATCAACCTGGGTGGCGGCGTCATCGGCGACGTCGGCGGTTTCGCGGCCTCCACCTATATGCGCGGCATCGACTTCCTGAACGTGCCGACCACCCTGCTGTCGCAGGTCGATGCCAGCGTAGGAGGAAAGACCGGCATCAACTTCGCTGGCATCAAGAACCTGATTGGCAGCTTTAACCAGCCCGTGGGCGTGATAATCGACCCGGAAACCCTGGAAACCTTGCCGAAGCGCGAGCTCGCGTCTGGCTTCGCCGAAATCATCAAGCACGGCCTGATATGGGATAAGAATTACTTTGAGCAGGCCACCGCCAAGAAGCCTCAGGAATTCACGCAGGAAGAGCTTACCGATATCATAGCCGGCTCGTGCCGTATCAAGGCCGGCCATCATGCATGGACGACATCAACGAGGCCGGCAAACGCAAACTGTTGAATTGCGGGCATACCGTAGGCCACGCAGTGGAAGCGCTGAGCCATAAGACTGACGAGCCCCTACTGCACGGCGAGGCCATAAGCGTAGGCATGGTCGCCGAAGCCGACATATCCGTCAGGCTGGGCAGATTGCCTGCCGAAGATCTGGAGCGTATCAAACAGGCATTGGCGGCTGCCGGGCTGCCGGTCAGCGTGAAGGGGCTGAATCTGGAAGACGTCCGCGAGAAGATGCGCTCAGACAAAAAGAACACCGGCGGCAAGCTTAACTTCACGCTTGATCGACGCCATCGGCAAGGCATCATATAACCAGGAAGTGCCTGAGTCCACGGTAACGGAGGCACTGCAAGCGGTATTGGAATGAAAAGTCTGAGCATCACGCCTCTGCCCAGACCCAGTGAAAGCCCGGATAAGCGTTCCCGGATCCAAGAGCTACACGCTAAGGGCCTTACTGCTGGCGGCCATGACCCCCGGCAAGGTGACGATAGTCAATCCGCTAGCCTGCGACGATACCGACGCGATGATAAGGTGCCTGGACACACTTGGCCTCAAGATAACGCTGCAAGGCAACTTCCATAGAGGTCAGCGGCAACGTCGGCGGCATCGCCAACAATCCCTATGAACTTAACGCGGGGCTGTCCGGTATCACCCTGCGCTTCATGCTAGCACTGGCCTGCGTAGTGCCTGGCCAGCAGACAATCACTGGCAGCCCGGGCTTGCTCAAGCGTCCGGTAGGCAAGCTGGTAGACAGCCTGCGCGACTTGGGCGCTAACATAGAATATACTCGGCAAGGATGGCTACCCTCCCCTGCGCATAAAGTCTTCGACGCTTAGCTCCGGCAAGGTTAAGCTGGCCGGCGGCGAGAGCAGCCAATACCTGTCGGCACTGCTTATGATCGCCCCTGTAGTGCGCGATCTTTCCATTGAAGTCACCGGCAAGCTGGTATCCAAACCGTACGTCGACATGACCGTCGATGCCATGGAGCATTTTGGCGTCGACGTTAAAAGACAGGGCTATGGTTCGTTCCAAGTCGGTGAACAGAGCTACAAGGCCGATAAGTATACAGTGGAGGGCGACGTTTCCAGCGCGTCTTACTTCTTCGCCATCGCGGCGCTGACCAAGTCTACAATCACGGTTACAAACCTGAACCCCAAGTCTTTACAGGCCGATATGAGCTTCCTAAAGATACTGGAACGGATGGGCGCCGGAGTCACGTACGGCAAGGACTCCATCACTGTGGCCGGCAAAGGGGTCAAGCCGCTGAACGCGGACATGGGCGACTGCCCGGACCAGGCGCAGACACTGGCAGTGCTGGCGGCGTTCGCGGACGGCAAGACCGTTATATCGGGGGTGAAATCGCTCCGCGTCAAGGAGACCGAGCGCGTCAAAGCGCTTCAGAACGAGCTCAAGAAGATGGGCATAAGGACATCTTCCGACGGCCGACAGCCTGACCATATACGGCGGGAAGCCGAAAGGCGCAGCCATAGACACGTACGGTGATCACCGCATGGCCATGTCGTTCGCCGTGGCCGGCGCCAAACTAGACGGCATGATGATCAAGGATCCCGGTGTGGCCGGAAAGACGTTCCCGGAGTTCTGGGAAAAGCTAGACGCGCTAGGGGTCGAAACGGTCGCTACGGGCCGCAACATCGTGCTCATCGGCATGCGCGGCACGGGCAAGACCACCGTAGCACGCGCTTTGGCTAAGAAGCTAGGCGTGGAACAGTTGGATCTGGACCAGGTAATGTCCGAGAAGCTGTCACTCAGCACGCCGGAGATCGTGGCCAAGCACGGCTGGGGCTACTTCCGCGACCAGGAGGCGGCCATCGCCAAAGATGATATCGCAGATGAACGGCGCGCTCATATCCACCGGCGGCGGCATCGTGCTCAGGCCGGACAACATAGAGGCTCTACGCCGCAACGGGGTGATAGTGCTGTTAAGCGCCTCTTTGGACACCATGTTCAGGCGGCTGGAAAGCTCCAAAAACCGGCCGCCGCTCACCGATAAGAAAAGCCTGAGGGCAGAGATCCAGCAGGTTCGCCGCGAACGCCAGCATCTATACGAAGCGGCGGCCGATCTTGTAATCAAGACCGACAACCTTACGCCGGCCAAGGCCGCCGACGTGATAATTGCCAAGCTTGGAACTATCGACTCATGAGCGAGGACACCACGCTGTGCGTGATAATCGGCGACCCTGTAGCGCATTCGCTCAGCCCTGCCATACATAACGCCGCTTATAAGGCTCTCGGCATGGACGGACGCTTCCGTTACGAAGCCAGGCAGGTCAAGCCGGACGAGCTGGCCGGGTTCATGCGAAAAGTCCGCGACAAAGGCATTCGCGGCATCAGCTGTACAACCCCGCACAAGGTGGCCGCCATGAAATATCTGGACGATACCGACCCGGTGGCAGACCGCATAGGCGCAGTCAACACAGTGGTCAACGACGGCGGGAGGCTGAAAGGCTATAACACCGACTGGCTGGGCATAGTCGGCCCGCTCGAGAAAATCGCTCCCCTAAAGGGTAAGCAGGTCGCGCTGCTGGGAGCCGGCGGCGTAGCTCGGTCCATAGCCTACGGCCTGACAAAGAAAGGCGCCGAGGTCACCATATATAACCGCACTGTAGAGAAAGCACGCGAGCTGGCTAAAGAGTTTGGGGCCCGGAGCGCCGGGCTGGACCAAGTGGCGACGGCCAAGCATGCCGACATAATAGTAAACGCCACATCCGCCGGCATGAGTCCGCACGAAGATGCTACTCCCCTGCCAAAGGAATACATATCCAGCCGGCAGATAGTCTTCGACAGCATCTACGTGCCTTACGAAACGCGTCTGCTAAAAGAGGCCGCGGCCAAGGGTGCACGCGTCATACATGGCACCGAGATGCTGCTTGGCCAGGCCCTGGCACAGTTCAAACTGTATACTGGTTATGACGCGCCGGAAGACGTTATGCGGCGCGCATTGGAACAAGCCTTATGAAACCGGAATACTGTCTGCCCATACTGGAATTGGATAGGATCAAGGTGCTGGATACAGTACGCGGCAACCTGGACGGCTATCGTTACTTCGAAATCTGGCTGGATTACGCGGGCGAGCCCGATGCGGCTTTCGTCAACGAGCTCGCGGAGTTGCTCGGGGAACGCCTGGTAGTCAATTTCCGGCGCCGCGATCTGGAGCCGCCGAAAATGCCTGAACAAAAGCGCTGGGAGCTGCTGGAATCGCTCGCCGGAACCCCTGTATTGGTAGACCTGGATGTAGCCACCCAGCAAGCCGAACTGGACCGGGCCAAGAACCTTCAGCTTGTAGCTTCGTACCACAATTACCGGGAAACGCCCGACACCTTACAACTAGAGGCGATTATTGATACAATGAGGGCATACCGGCCGGCAGTTTACAAGCTGTCGACGCTGTGCCGGACGGAGGGCGACGCCGTCAGGCTTCTGCAGATTCTATTAAAGCTTAAGTCCGAGGGCGTGCGCGCCATCGTTTCCGGTATGGGCGAGCACGGTACGGCTACCCGGGTCTTCGGACCGCTCTGGGGTAGCGAGATGGCATTTGCCCCGCTAGAAAACAGTGGGGCATCGGCGCCGGGCCAGCTGACCAAAACTCAGCTGGAAGCAATCTATAAGGAGCTAAAGTAAATGGCTGGCAGTACGTTCGGACAACTGTTCCGCATAACCACCTTCGGCGAGTCGCATGGCGGCGGCGTCGGCGTGGTCGTTGACGGCTGCCCTCCGGGAATCGCCATCACCGAAGAAGACGTCCAGAAGGAACTGGACCGCCGCAAGCCCGGCCAGAGCAGTATCACCACTACACGCAAGGAACAGGATCGCATCCACATACTCTCCGGCATGGCGGATGGCCTGACCACCGGTACGCCCATCATGATGATCGCTTATAACGAGGATGTGCGCTCCGAAGACTACCTGGAGCTTAAAGATCTGTACCGCCCCGGGCACGCCGACTATACGTTCACTCAGAAGTACGGGCTGCGCGACTGGAAAGGCTCTGGCCGGGCTTCGGCACGCGAAACTTTGGGTCGCGTGGCCGCCGGTGCAATAGCCAAGAAATACCTTAAGGAAAAACTTGGCATTGAGTTTGTCAGCTACGTAGAGCAGGTCGGCGACATCCGAGCCGACGTCGATTTTAGCAAGGTCACGCCTAAGATGGTCGAGTCCAACATCGTACGCTGTCCGGACCCCAAGGCCGCAGAAAAGATGATAAAACTGATCGAAAAGGTACGCGCGGACAACGATTCTGTCGGCGGCGTAGTCCAGGGCGTCATCAAGGGCCTGCCCGTAGGCCTAGGCGAGCCGGTATTCGATAAACTGCCGGCGGACCTGGCCAAGGCCATGATGAGTATCAACGCCGTCAAAGGTTTTGAGATAGGCTCCGGGTTCGGCGGCGTATCGATGCGCGGCTCCGAGCACAACGATGAATTTTACGTCGACAAGAAGGGCGGCATCCGCACAAAGACCAATAACGCGGGCGGCACTTTGGGCGGCATAAGCAATGGCGAGACCGTTTACTTCCGCGTGGCCATAAAGCCCGTATCTACCATAAGCCAAACCCAGAATACCGTGACTACCGATAAGAAGCATACGAAACTCGAGGCCAAGGGCCGGCACGACCCGTGCGTACTGCCGCGTGCCATCCCCATAGTCGACGCCATGGGCGCACTCGTGATAATCGACCACTATCTGCGGCATAAGGCCCAGAACCTGTAGGAGCCTACCGTGAGCAATGATGAGCTGGAAGACCTGCGCAAAAAGATAGACGCCCTTGACGAGGAGCTGTTAAAGGCTCTGGCCGGACGCTTGAAGGTTGTACGCAAAATCGGCCGCTACAAGAAGAGCAAGGGCCTGGACCTGCGCGACGACGAACGACTGAAGGCCCTGCTTGCAGATCGGCTGAAGACCGGCAGCGAACTGGACCTGCCTGAAGAATTCGTGCAAAAGCTGTACGATCTAATCCACGAAGCATCATTGGACGCCGAGGCGGACGCATGAAGCGCATCACCATCATCGGTTTCGGCCGGTTCGGGCGTACGCTGTACTCCCTTTTGAAGGATGACTTCGAGATCACCTTGTACAACCGCAGTCCCATTACCGAAAAAGTTGGACGCCAAAATCGCCAAAACGCCCAAAGAGGCCTACGAGAACGATGTCATATTCTACGCCGTCCCCATATCATCGTTCGAAAAGGTGATATCAGAGCACAAGAAATACTTCGAGCCGCGCCACCTGCTCGTAGATGTGTTGTCCGTGAAGATGCACCCTGCCAAGGTGCTGACTAAGCAGTTGGCCGGCACCAAGACCCGCGCCCTGCTGACCCACCCGATGTTCGGGCCCGACAGCACGCGCCAAGGCTGGGACGGACTGCCGATCATCATGGACAGGTTCAAGGCCGGCGCGCAGGAATACAAATACTGGAAGGATTACTTTACCGCCAAGAAGCTTAAAGTGGTGGAGATGAGCCCGGAAGAGCACGACAAAATGGCCGCCAACAGCCAGGGCCTTACGCACTTCGTAGGCCGCCTGCTGGAGGAATACGGCCTGGGCGACAGCCCCATCGACACGCTCGGCGCCAAAAAACTGCTGGAAATCAAAGACCAGACCGCCGGCGACAGCTGGCAGTTGTTCAACGACCTTCAGCACTACAATCCGTACACCAAGAAGATGCGCCTAAAACTGGGCGAAGCCTACGACAAGGTGTACAACAAGCTTTTGCCCAAGCAGGCCAGCCCGGACTACCTGACCATCGGCATCCAGGGCGGCAAAGGGAGCTTTAACGAAGAGGCTGTAATGTACTGGCTGAATCGCTCGAAAATCAAGGACTACAGAATCAAATACCTGCACACCACCAAAAAGGTCCTGGCCGCTTTGCACTCCGGCGAGATAGACCGCGGGCTGTTCGCCATTCATAACTCGGTGGGCGGCGTGGTCGGCGAGAGTATTGAGGCCATGGCCAAGCACAAGTTTGCAATCGTGGAGGAGTTCGCCATCATCATCGCCCACGCCCTGATGATCCGCGACGACGCAGAATACGGCGATATCACCACCATAATGTCGCACCCGCAGGTGTTCGCGCAGTGCAAGCATAATCTGCCGCAGAAATACCCGCATCTTAAGCTGGAGTCCGGCAAAGGCGAATTGATAGACCACGCCAAAGTGGCCGAACAGCTTGCCGCCCATAAACTGCCTAGAGAACATCGCCACTATGGGCAGCAAGATACTGGCCGACATTTACGGTCTTAAGATAATTGAAGATAACCTGCAGGACGCCAAAGAAAATTACACAAGCTTCCTGATGGTAAAGAGGTAGAATAGACAGTTATGAGCAAAGATATGGATAATTTGTGTATCAATACAATAAGGATGCTGTCGGCCGACGCCGTACAGAAGGCCAACTCCGGGCACCCCGGACTGCCAATGGGCGCCGCGGCCTTCGCCTACACGCTATGGACCAGGCATCTGCGCTTCAACCCCAAGAAACCGGACTGGGTGAACCGCGACCGTTTTGTACTTTCCGCCGGCCATGGCTCCATGCTGTTATACAGCCTGCTCCACCTGACCGGCTACGACCTGCCGCTGGACGAACTCAAGAAATTTCGCCAATGGGGTTCCAAAACCCCCGGCCACCCGGAGCACGGCATGACCCCGGGCGTAGAGACCACCACCGGCCCGCTGGGCCAGGGCGCCGCCAACGCCGTGGGCATGGCGCTTGCCGAACGCTTTTTGGCCGACCGCTACAACAAGCCGGACCACGAAATCATCGACTACCGCACCTACGCCCTGGTGTCCGACGGCGACCTGATGGAGGGCATCTCGGCCGAGGCGGCCTCGTTCGCCGGCAGCGCGCGGCTTGGCAAGCTGACCTACCTGTACGACAGCAACAACATCTCCATAGAAGGGTCTACCGACCTGACATTCACCGAGAACGTCGGCAAGCGCTTCAAAGCCTACGGCTGGCACGTCGTAAACGTCAAGGACGGCAACGACACGCGCGCCGTTGACAAGGCGCTTAGCTCCGCCAAGAAGGACGACCCGCCCGTCGCTCATCATCCTGAACACGCACATCGGCTTCGGCAGTCCCAACAAGCACGACAGCGCCTCCGCCCACGGCTCGCCGCTCGGCGAAGAGGAACTGCTGGAAACCAAGAAGAACCTGGGCTGGCCGGTAAAACCGTCGTTCTTCATACCGCCCGATGTCCTAAAGCATATGCGCCGCAGCATAGAAGCCGGCGCCGAGCTGGAAGACGACTGGAAAAAGCAATTGGAGATTTACCAGCAGGAATTCCCGGCCGAAGCCAAGGAACTCACCAAGCTTACCGACTGGCAAACGCTCCAACGACTGGCAGAAGCATCTGCCTACCTTCAGCGCCGACGAGAACCCCATGGCCACCCGCCAGGCTTCCGGCACGTTAATGAACGCCATTGCCCCCGCCCTGCCGCTGTTCGTAGGCGGCTCGGCGGATCTTGCCCCGTCCAACAACACCGCGCTTAAAGAATTCGGCGACGTATCCGGCCCACACTGGAATAAGCACGCCCGCAACTTGCACTTCGGCATCCGCGAACACGCCATGGGAGCCATGTTGAACGGTCTGGCGCTGTCCAAGGCCATTATCCCGTTCGGCGGCACTTTCCTGATCTTTAGCGACTACATGCGCGCGGCAATGCGCCTGGCCGCGCTAATGGGACTCCAGATCGTCTACGTGCTTACCCACGATTCCATCGGCCAGGGCGAAGACGGCGCCACACACCAGTCCGTGGAGCAATTGGCGGCCCTGCGAGCCATGCCGAACATGACTGTCATCCGCCCGTCCGACGCCACCGAAACAGTGGAAGCCTGGCGCCAAGCCCTCACGAACACAACCGGCCCCACAGCGCTATCTCTGACCCGTCAGAAAGTACCCGTACTGGACCGCAAAAAACTTGCTAAAGCCGATAACCTGAAGTACGGCGGATACGTCTTGCAAGATTGCAAGGGCATACCAGACATCATCCTGATAGCCACCGGCTCAGAGGTATACATAACTCTGGATGCCGCAGAAAAACTCGGTAAACAAGGTGTCAAAGCCCGCATAGTCTCCATGCCCAGCACAGACATCTTTGATAAGCAAACCAAGAAGTACAAAGACTCCGTACTGCCACCCAAGGTCACGAAGCGCTTAGGCGTAGAAGCCGCTTCCTCGTTCGGCTGGGACAGATACGTCGGTCCGGAAGGCGCCACCATATGCATAGACAGGTTCGGCGAATCCGCCCCCGGCCCGGTGATGATGAAAAAGTTCGGCTTCACCCCCGACAACATCGTCAAAGCAAGCCAACAAACTGTTAGGTAACGAAATGAAGCCGGTCAACCTCAAATCCAAGATATTCTTAGACAGCGGCGACCCGGCCGAAACCAAGGCCATCATAAAACTGCTAGGCTTCCTGGACGGTCAGACCACCAACCCCACGCTGGTCGCCAAGAACCCCTACGCCAAAGACCGCTTTGAAAAGGGCGAGAAGTTCACCGCAGAAGAGATAATCGACTTCTACAAGCAGGTCGTCACGGAAATATCCAAACTCATCCCGCAAGGCTCCGTCTCCATAGAAGTCTACGCCGAACAAGACACCAAGGCCGAAGCCATGTTCGAACAGGCCAAGAAGATGAACGCTTGGATCCCGAACGCCCACATCAAGTACCCCACCACGGCCGAAGGCCTGAAAGCCGCCGCCCAGAGCATCAAAGAAGGCATCAGCGTGAACATGACGCTCTGCTTTACCCAGGACCAGGCCGCCGCCGTCTACGCCGCCACTCAAGGGAGCAAATAAGGGCGACGTATTCGTATCGCCCTTCGTAGGCAGCCTGGACGACATCGGCGAAAACGGCATGGACCTGATCGCTAACTGCGTGAAGATGTACAAGAACGGCGACCAACACGTAGAAGTCCTGTCCGCCAGCGTGCGCAACATGGAGCACTTCATGCAATCCCTGGCGCTGGAGGCCGACATCATCACCGCCCCCTTCAAAGTACTGGAAGAATGGGCCAAAGCCGGCATGCCCCTGCCCGACGCAGCCTACCACTACGACTCCAGCGACCTGAAATACATCCCCTACAAGGAACTCGACCTAACCAGCCCCCGGAATCGATTTCGACATCCACCACGACCTGACCGACAAAGGCATCGCTCGGTTTAGCGCAGATTGGAATGCGTTGATAGGATAATCACTACTGCCAAGAGAATTTTGATAAAATGACAATATGAATAATAATATTATCGGTTTAGCAGTTGCTCTGATAATAGCGATAGTCGGTACACATCTAATAGATTCAGCATACTATAACCATAAGTCAGAGACAGAGAGTAAAAAGACGTTTGATAAGAATCTACAGGAAACGCAAGACTTTAATCTCTTGTTAGGTACGACGTATAAGATTCTGAATAAGGCCTCGCTTCAGCCCAAGCTAAACTGCTCCATGTTCCAGAGCAAATATGTGATTGATCAGTGCAAATATCACAACCAGTACAGCCAGTAGGCACTAATGTCCTTGCGCCTGTTTCAAGGCCTTTTTCTCGATATCTTTCCGCTAATAGCACCGCCCACAAACAAAACAATGCCTATGGCAAGACAAAAGAGAACTGCTTGAATAGCAGACATTACAAAGAAACTGGCTACACCGACTACGACTACCCCCAATAGGCTTACCATATCCATAATGCCAATCAAGGCAAGCGGAAGGCCGGTTGACCATTTTTCGGCCGCTTTCTCGTAATGTTTTAGGCTGATACGGCGTGATAGGTGCCGTCTATGCTTCGCTTTAGCTGAGCTCCAAAAGCCCTCTATGGTGTTCGTATGAGCCGTACCTCGTACATACTCCAGCTTTGAGTGGTTTACTGTCGTGTGTGAGTAGCCACGCTTCTTTAAGAGTTTTATAGGCTCCATAGTTCATCGCTGTAGATCGTGGCCTCTAGCTTCTACCTTATCTTGTAATTATCGGCATTAAGACCCGAGACGCCTGCGCTCTTAACATGGCTGGCGTTTACCCGTCCGTTACGCTCAACAGCTCCGAATATAATTTGCTTCTTGCTCCGCCCGATTGCTCTAGGGTGCTTGCGTGACAGGGCGTAAGTCTCATCAACTTCAACTTCACCAGTCAAGTATCTCGCCGTCCTGCTCCATTAAGTAGCCTAATTTGTTTTGCACATACGCCATGCAGTCTTGTATGTCACGCCTAAATGTACGCTCAAGTCCCTTTGCGCTGAACGCCATTCTTAGATACGTAGAAAACTGGAAGATAGCGTAAAACCAATTCCACAATCAAGTCTCAGACTTGCGGAATATAGTATCGGCTAGAGGATAGATGTGTTTCCGGCAATTCAGGCAAGCGAAAGCCTTACGGCCCGTGATTTTATAGAACTTCGTATTGACCACGCCACACTTCGGGCAAGTCGTACCATAACGGTTTTCCAAGACCGCTTTTAGGCAAGCGTCATCGTCTGGGTATTCCTCTTTGAATTCCTTAAACGTGTATCTCATACCTTTAATTCTAGCAAACAGAATACTTGCTGTCAAGGGCATTATTACTAGATGTTACTTCGTGTACTTTTATTCATGATGTTTTTGACTATGCGTTGGGAAAAGATGTGTTATAACACCTTCCCATAGTGTAAATATTATGCCGAGTGTAATGACGGTTTTCATGCATTCTTTTAGATTGTAGCATAGCAGCCAGCATGACTACCCGCCCTGTGCATGCATTTAATAACTTTTTAATATTTCCCATATAGAATATATATGGCATAAATATGTGACACAGGAGAGACAGCATGGTAAAGCAGATTATTGGTGGTGTAGTAACTATAGTTATTGGCGGGACGGCTTACACCGTGAGCCAGTCAGATGTAGCTAATAACTATTCAAAAAATGCTGGCGTCTCACAGCAGCAGGCACAGCAATACGTTAATAATATTAATCAAAGTGACTTGCAGTCCTTTTCTAAGGCCGGAAGCTCATTAATTAACGACGGAAACTTAATCATACGTAAGCTACCGAGTATTGATTGTGTTAACTATACATATCAGTGGGAAACACCTTCGCTAAGCTATGCAGACGATAAAAACGAGCTCCAAGGAATCGCCAACGATGAGATTACGCTAGGAAATTGCTATGAAGACCTGGGTACTGACTTAGGAAACGCGGCTAAATCAAAAATGAATGAGTGCATATCAGATATAGATACGGTTGATTCAGACCTTGATCTGCCAATAGCAACTACTCTTTTAGGTAGCAAAACTATTGCTGACACAAAAAACGCCAATATCTACAATAAATCCGTCTTGCAAACCGCGCTGGCATCTAACTAGTTTGGGATCGCTCGCCAAAAGAACAGGACAAACAGCGACACACCCTAAAAGGCTAAGTTTATGCAACAATTCTTATGCTAGTAGGATTGTTGGCGTTCTATATACTGCTGTTCTCCTTCCTCAGCGTTTTGCATTATTCGCTGGCAATCTTCATCGCCATTAATTCGAACATATTCAACCGTACACTCTGTATCGGTTTCCAGGATGTTTACGCTGATAGGCTACTACGCCGATTGCAAAAAGGGTAGTTACAACCATTATCACTAGCAATACTTTGTTATCTTGCTTCATTTGATTAGCCGGTCTCATCGAGGTATTTCCACTTACTTGGCATGAGGGGATAGTCGCTTTCATCTTCTCTTGTATTATTTATCCTTATAAAGTATAATATGTTTTAAGTAACGAGAGTACCTCACACAATGAGCGAGCGTTCAGGCGCACAATTTGAAGAACCTACTGCAGACGGCATTCTTGACGATATGCTGGGTAAAGCAATCGGCTTAGATGAGCCCATGACCGATGAAGCAGTAGTTGACGGAGCTGCAATAGTCCAATCCCGGCTTGATAGAGCAGCAGAAATCGTCGGAGGAGCCCATCTCGAGCCGGGTGAAGAATATGATTCAGAAGCAGTAGCGGCACTTTTCCTCATAGGTGAAGAGCGGGAAGCCCAGGCTGAGTAGAAGCCCGTTTATGCCAGAGCCAATTTCAGCACTAGAACATACGCCAGAGGAATTTGTTCGGGAAGTCTCACCAGAAGCTATAGACTTTTATGTTGATGAGCTGAGCGGTATATATCTACCTGATGACTTCAGAGAGGAACACGAAGACAGGACTACGGTTAAGTATTGGAAGCCTGAAGATAGGTTAGAGGGCAAGTTCGGACGCTTTGCATTGCGACGAGCACAAGAAGGCGATGAGTCTGATAGTCCACTAGACGACATTTTACTCATAGGTACGACTATAGGCTTATCAGGTCTCGATAGAGACGGTTATATGGATAGCCTCCGACACTACGCATTTAGAAACAAAATACGAGAGGTTTTAGAAGAGCGCAGCCTACTAGGTCAAGGTATCGCTATTGATCGTGCAGATTTTGGGTCTACAGACATTAAGATTGAGGATGGTGCGGCCAAAGCAATCTCAGTTGGCGGCATTACCGATTTCGGACGCGCAGATGCAAGCGGCCGACAAGATACTTGCGATAGGTTCGCAGAATTGCTTGGCGACACGATTGCAGTACTGAATACCGACCCCGAGCCTAGGGAGCGCGATCGAATCGTTAGTGGGTCTGCATAATTTTCTGGCAACTGGCAACTTGCGCCCCTACCCGCTTCAGCGCAGATTGGAACAGCCTGGTAGCCCGCTAGGCCGGGGCCTTTCCGCCGCCAGACCCCTCGGCCGGTTTTTCGCCAAGTAATTCCTGGGCGGTCTTTATGATGTCCTCCAGGTTGACCTGCGTTTTGACCATGTAGCGGTCGGCGCCCAGCTCCTTGGCTTTCCGCTCGTCCCCCTCTTGGTCCAGAGCGGTCAGCATGATAACCTTGACGTCTTTGAACTCTTCGGTTTTGCGCAAGATACCAAGCATATCCAGGCCGCTGACCTTGGGCATCATGATGTCGGCAATAATCAGGTCCGGCTTGTGGGCTTTGACTAAGGCCAGGGCTTCCTCGCCGTCTTTGGCGGGAATAATCGTATAGCCTTCGGCTTGCAACCTGATTTGGTAAATATTGCGCAGGGTGGTGTCGTCTTCGACGAACATTATTATCTTCGGCATGGCTATAATTATATGCTATTTTGCTCTAAATGTTGCGTATAATTTCGAGGCACCGTTTTACTTTGGCAATGTCGATGGTTTGGAGTCTTGCCTTAATCAGTGGCGACTGGAACACCCTCATCAGATAGCTACCCTTTACGAATAAGGCCTTTTGTGTTATTTTATAGTTTATGAGTGGCGAAAATTTTTCTGGTCCACAGATAGTATCTGGGCGTGCTCAAGAAATTGCCAACTGTCCGCATCTGAATGGTGCGGATGAGGCTTTTTGGGCAGACTTTGAACCGCACGACGTAAGCATGTACGCCAAGAGGCGCCCTACTCCTGAAGAAATGGCTCAGGAAAGAGTTAATAAATTTGCTCTGGCTAAAGTTCTTACTGATGAACTGGCTGACAGATTGCCTAATATGGCGGGGAAATACCCGCCCTACGGGTTGCCAGAAATATACCGTACACCCGATATGGAACAACCGGGCTGGAGAGCAATAACAGAACTTCAACCCCCGGAAAAAAGCGATTCGCGCCTGGACGGCCTGCTCAGCACTGAATGCTGCATGGGGGCCCAAAGCTATCGTACACTTTGCTGATGAGCTGAGGGATATGTATAAAGACCCTCTATTCACAGGGGCTGTCGAGGCGCTATCCAAACAGCCGCTTTCGGGTCATTGGAACGATGGTAGCCCTGACGAAGAAGCGTTCGAGCGTCTCTTGCGCCCAGTAGAAAATGCACGGGACACCATTCTGGGAACCTTCCATGTTTTACCTGCCGTCTTCGAAGAGCAGTTTGGACGCCCGCCTTCCCACGAAGAAGCAATCAATCTATTAAAGGCAAGCAAGAGGCTTGCGATTTTTCCGTCTTTATTGGACTTCAGCCAGCTTCAGTCATACATAATAGGCTCGACTCAACCACCGCATATGCCCGCTTCGCCCTACGGTTACGACTTTAGGCCCGACATCTTCACGATTGGCGAAACAAAAAATGGCGATAGCGGCTTGGTCATGGACTATGATGGCGGTTTAGGCGGGATCGGCATACAAAACTTCACGCTGGATTTTGGTGACGAAGGCGCGGCATATGTACCCAGCATCGAAATAGACGCAAGCAGCGCTCCGCAACCGCTTGAAGAATTAAAGCCGAGCCGGACAACGCTCACCTGCCCCGCGCGCAAATTTATCGTCGCGATGTGGGCAGACATGGTAGATATCGCAGATCGCACGAAGGTGTTTGCATTGACGGACTCACCCGCTTCAGTGCCGACTGGAACGCGTTGATAAATAGTCTCCTGCTTGGCTTGAGAGTCGCCAGCAATAGGCTTTTAGGCGGTGCTACAATGTAGCCATGAACTGGTTAGATAGCCACGTGATGATTATCGTGTCAGTAATGGCGTTATTGGCTGGCTGATCGCTGGGTATTGCTAACGTGTTACGAGAAAGAGAATCAAAATATAGTTGGCACAGCCCGGTGTTTTACATGATCACCGGAGGCCTATGGCTTAGCGCTATACTATTGATAAGCATTTCGCAGGTATGGGAGCGTGGCAACTCTATCACCACTTGGTTGTACGGCCTTTGGATAGTCCCCATGCTTGCTTTAGTAGGTTTTATTGCCCGTGGTTGGGGCATTGACCTTGCTAAGCGTTACTTAGAGGCTTCTCGCACAAAGTAGTTACCTCAAAGAAAGAACAGATTATTCTACTTGCCCTGAAGTTATAGTCGCCATTAATTTAATAACTATTTAATATTTCCCATATAGAATATATGTGGCATAAATATGTGACACAGGAGAGACAGTATGGTAAAGCAAATTATAGGCGGCGTGGTAACTATAGTTATTGGCGGAACGGCTTATACCGTGAGCCAGTCAGATGTAGCTAATAACTATTCAAAAAATGCTGGCGTCTCACAGCAACAGGCACAGCAATACGTTAATAATATTAATCAAAGTGACTTGCAGTCCTTTTCTAAGATCGGAAACTCATTAATTAGCGATGGAAACTCGATTATAAGTAAGGTATCGAGTATTGACTGCGTTAACTATACATATCAGTGGGAGACGCCTTCGTTAAGCTGTGTAGACGGAAAAAGCCAGCTTCAGGGCATTGGGAGTGACGAGATTACGTTAGGAAATTGCTACGAAGACCTTGGTACCGACTTAGGAAGTGCAGCTGCATCAAAAATGAATGAATGCATATCAGATATCGATACGGTTGATTCGGATCTTAGCCTTCCAATAGCAACTGCTCTTTTAGATAGCAATACCATTGCTGACATAACGCACACCAATATATACAATAAGTCTGTACTGCAAACGGCGCTGGAATCCAACTAGTCTGGTTAGACATTAGCCTGTCAAGTAAGTAGTAGTTTTATTTATGTGCCCACAGCACCTTCTGCTGTGGTTACCAGGATAACCACTATTATAGCCCACAGGGGCCATAGAGAGACGATAATGCCCCACCTGGATATACTGTAGAAACGCCTTAATCGCTCTTCACCACGGTCACTGTCCGCCGTCAGAATGGCGGCGTATCTGGCTATAAGAGCCAGAACGAGGCCGAGCAACGGCGCTAGAATACCTACAAAGCTCCACTTAGCGTACCGAAGAGATTTCTTATATATATGTTCTTCCGTCGTCATGCGTTCTCTTAGCATTAAAAGGACAGCCATTGCTGGCTGTCTACACCTAAGAGCAAATTTCCTCACTGCGCAACGGCTGCCCATTACCAGTGAAAATAAAAAATCTTGCCTCTGTTAAGAGTAGACAGGATTATTGTAGCACAGTATTCATCGGCTAGCTCTTAGACCTTTATTTTCTAGGCCATGGTGTAGTTTCTGACTGTACATTCTATAGAAATTACTAGCTGTGTTGTTTAATGCTCTACCGGCATTCACTGTTTCTAGATGTTCTATTATGGCCCTAGTAGTATCTTTTTTGGCCCTGCGTATTACCTAATAATTGACTGTCATAATATGAAGCCAGTGGCCCCGGTACATATATCAGCAATTTGTAGGGCGCCACAAGATATGGAATTGCCTACATTACAGAAAGATATCGTAGGGCTAGGTCTTATCTTGGAGTCAGATTTTAAGATTTCCATACTTGTTTGATATTCTTCACGACCAAATCCAGATTGATCAGCAAGAATGTAAAAATCGCCTTGGTATCCAGCATTCCTGCACTTCCAGATGACAGCTCGAATTAGTATATACGCTTGTTGGTATATAACTCGTGCAGGATCTCCGCTGGTGTAGTGAGTTCTTGCTTCACGCGCTGTTGGGTTTTTATATGCCCATGAGTGGAATGTCACCTTATTGTGGGATAGATAATCATTTACGATGCTTTTATACTTTTCTAAAGTAACCTGGGCTAAGCTTGCTCCACTTGACCTCACCCCACACCATATATTGCTGACTGGTTCTGTATAAATTTTTTCTCAAGCTCTGGTAGTAGTTCCTGCGGCAAAGCAAAGACAACCAATGGTTGTGTATTGTGAACTAGTGCTACCGAAACACTCATCAATAGCCAAGAACATGGCTTATAATTAAGCTGGCTGGAAGCTTACACCTGAAAGTTGGTTTTCGATTTTCTCTGCAATATTTAGTTCTTTCTTTTCAGGAACATTCTTTTTGATTTTTACGATGCCACTAAGCTGAAATACCTCTGCTTCTATAAGGCCCCTGAGGTATTCATATTCTTCCTGATTCAATACTATTTCAATTTTCTTAACTTTGCGTGCCATGACCCAACTCCTCCATTCCTTTGGCCTCAGCATATCATGAACTGGCTTGATACATGCCCGTGAGATTGATTACTGGTTAACAACTATTTAACCTTTTATCTCTTATCTCAGATATATAATGTAAGGAGAAAGGAGTAAAGAACTATGGATATAAAGATAGACTTGGAAACGGCAGTTATTCTTTGCCGAACCCGAAAAAGAAAATGTAGGTATTTCGGTGAGTCTTCTTGATAACGCAAGGGGGGTTAATCGTTTAAGAAAAGAACTAGAGGAGATGCAATCTGAGAATTTTATTGAGGGCAGAATTATCCACGAAAAAACCAATTATGATAAGACATTTTTATCTAACGATAAAATGGCCGAAGCTCTGTACCGTTTTATGACATATATGCCTAGTTAACTTATTTGTTCTTAGGGGATAGTCGCCCAAAACCTCAGTATTGAGACCGCCGACTCACAATGGTAAAGTTTTCTTATGAAGAAAGGCCGCTACTACGAAGAGAAAACTGCCGGGTTAGTGCAAAAGTTCAACCCCAAAGCCCAAGTTCTACAAGGTGTTAGGGTTGTGGGCAAGCTATCGAAATTGAAGCGTGAAGTTGATGTACAGCTGATAGACCCGAGTAAGTATGACCACCTGATTTTTGAGTGCAAGGATCACAAGGCTAAGGTTGGTATTGAGCTTGTCGAGGCGCTTGTTACGAAGCTACAGGACTTGGGTGCAAAAAAAGGTGCCATTGTCTCTAACTCGGGATACACCAGAGGAGCTTACAAAATTGCCGAAGCGCATGGCATTGATTTACTGTCAATAGTCGATACTGATGACGAAAAAATAAAAACACGAGTGTTTGCACCGCATATTATCCAAGACACCTACGTAAAGGCCGGTACACTGCAACTAGAAGGCATACAAGGCATGTTCCGGCTAAACCCAAACATCCACAATACACTTATAAAAACCAAGGGTGGTAACATGACGTGGTCTGACATACTTGCCAAGCACTGGAACGAAATTGGCATGAAGAGCGACCCGCAGCCGGGCGAACACTTTATTGCAATTGATAAAGCAACAATCATTGACAATGATGGGCGGGAGATTAAAGTAAATCGTGTAACAATTCTCTACATTGTGAGCCGTCGATATTACCTGCGCAACGTTAAGCTGCTTGATACGCAGGGCATATATAACGTAGCCAAGAACACTTACCAAACAAGTTCAATAAAGTCAGAAGTTATAAAAGTGGCCGATTTCACAAATCCAAAAATGTGGACAGTAATTGATGAGGCACAGGCTAAATCAATGAGTGTTCCTGTGAGGATGATCTGCACTACGCCGATGCCCACGGATAAATAAAGATGCAACGCACAAAGTGACAATAAACCATCCTAAAGAGCTGGAATAGGTCAGGCGGCATAAGCCGTAGGGTCTCTGTTGTGATATAGCTTACTTATACTCGACATTTAACATTTATTTAATATTCTAACCGTGTCTCAGATATATACTGTAAGAGGAAGGGAGTAAATAACTATGGCATCAAGAATAAAACCTACGCACGTTGTAGTGAACGACAACACTATTCACATCATTGACAGTAAGGGTAAATTATGGATGCGCCCCTTGGGTAAGGGTGGCCAGTGGCATGAGAACGGTGAGCTACCAGAAGACCCAGACGCCCAAAAGGCACGAGTATTCTTTGGCGACAAACCTAATCAGCTTAAATAGTTTAATCTACTTGCTTTGAGAGGATAGTCGTCTTAGACAATGCTTAACCTTAGCCATGTCTATGGCTTTCCCCGTGCGGACACCGGAGGAGATGTCGATGCCGTAGGGCTGGACCTGCTGCAGTATTTTAGGCAGGTTGTCGGGGGTCAGGCCGCCGGCCAGGTAGATCTTGCCGGGGAATTCTTTGACGACTTTGGCGGCGAGTTTGGGGTCTACTAATTCGCCTTTGCCCTGCTGGGCGCGGTCCAGGACGAAGTAATCGGCCGGGTAGTTATTTAATAATTTAATAATTGAATCAGGGGTGGCGGATGGTTTTACGGCGATGGCCTTGATGACCGGTTTGGGGACGGAGCGGGCGTATTCCGGCGATTCGTCGCCGTGGAGCTGGACATAGTCCACGTCTAGCTCGCGGACGTATTCGCTGATCATATCTATCGGCTGGTCCTGGAACAGGGCCACCACGTGGATGCCGCTGCCTTTGAGCGCGGCCATTACCTCCTTAGCCTGCTCCAGCGATATACAGCGCGGCGAGCTCGGCACGAAGTTCAGGCCGATGTATTCCACGCCGGCTTCTTTTAGGGCTTTGGCCTCTTCGGGCGTCTTTACGCCGCAGATCTTGAGCTTCACTGGGCCAGTTCCTTCAGCTTTTGCGGCCGCTTTGCCGCTTTTAGGACTTCCGTGGCCTTTTCTACGCCCTGGCGTACCGTTGCCGCGTGGCCGCTTACGTAGAAGCCCAGGCCGGCGTTCAGGACGATGATGCGCTGGTGGGCGCTAAGTTTATCGGCCGGTTTTAGCGCTTCTGGTTATGATATTGGCGCTGTTTTCGGCATCGCCGCCCTGGAGTTCGGATATTTTGGCGGGTTTTAGGCCATAATCGCCTGGATTTATCCTGTTCTTTTCTATTTCTGTACCCTTTATCTCGAACAGATTAGTCGGTTCGGCCAGACTGGCTTCGTCCAGGCCGTCGTCGCTGGTCAGGACTATGGCGTGCTCGTAATCGCCGATCTCGGCCATTACCTGGGCTATCAGGTCCGCGTTCTCGGGGCTGAAGGTACCGACCACCTGGCGCTTGACCCCGGCCGGGTTCAGCAGCGGGCCGAGCAGGTTGAAGACGGTTGGGAAGCCGAGCTTTTTGCGCACGCCTATCAGCTTTTTAAGCGCCGGGTGGTAGATGCGGCGCGAACAGGAACACGAAGCCGTGGTCTTCCAGGTACTTGGCGGCTTGGTCCGGCTTTAGGTCTACGGGGATGTTTAGCGCCTCTAGCACGTCGGCACTGCCGCATTTGCTGGTGGCCGCCCGGTTGCCGTGCTTGGCCACGTTCACGCCGCCGCTCGCCAGCAGGATGGCCGCCGCGGTGGATATGTTGAACGTGCCGCTCTTGTCGCCGCCGGTACCGCAGGTGTCGATGGCTTCGCCTGCGTAGGGCAGCTTGGTCATCCTTTTGCGCATGGCCTCCACGAAGCCGCAGACCTCTTCGGCGTTCACGCCCTTTTCGGTCAGGGCGGTCAGGGCCTTGGCGATGTCGGCTTCCGGCAGGTCCGGGTCGTCCATGATGAAGCTCAGGAACTCTTCCGTCTGGTTGCGGTCCAGCTCCTCGTGGGCGAGCAGTAGTCTTAGATAATCCTTGAAGTTCATTTTTGATCCTCCTTTAAGAAGTTGCCTAGCAATAGTTTGCCGGCCGGCGTGGCGAACGATTCCGGGTGGAACTGCAGGCCGAACGTCGGTTCGTTTGCGTGGTGGAAGGCCATTATCGAGCCGTCATCGGCTACGGCGTCCACTACCAGTTCTTTCGGCATGGTCTTAGGATCCAGCACTAATGAATGATAACGCATCACGGTGATATTTTGCGGTATGCCGTGCAATAAGCCCTGGCCGTCGTGCTGGAAGGTGCTGGTTTTGCCGTGCATGATGGTGGGCGCCTTAATGACCTTGCCGCCGAACGCCGCGCCGATGCCCTGGTGGCCCAGACAGATGCCCAGAATGGGGTATTTGCCGTGGAACTCCTTGATGGCTGCGGGCGCGCGCCGTGGAAGTATTCTTCATCCGTAGGGTCGCCCGGGCCGGGGGATATGACTATGTGCGTGAACTTGCCGGCTTTTATGTCGCTGAACGGCACATCGGTATTGCGTACCACGGTGACCTCGTCCGCCAGCTCGCCCAGGTACTGGTACAGATTGAACGTGAACGAGTCGAAGTTGTCTATAAGCAGGACTTTGGCGCTCATGATTCGCCCCCTTCCAGGAACGGCTTCATGGCCTTGTCCATGGCGGCCTTCTTTTCGCGGATCTCTTCGCCTTCCCTTTCGGCGCGCGAATCGTAGACGATGCCGGAGCCGGAGTGCAGGTACAGCTTATTGTCTATGGCATTCACGGACCTGATGTTCACGGCGTGCACGGAGTCGCCGTTGTAGCTGAAGTAGCCGATGGTGCCGCCGTAGGGGCCGCGCTCGTAGCCTTCCAGCTCGTTTATCATCTTGATGGCCTCTATCTTGGGCGCGCCGCTGAGCGTGCCGGCCGGAAAGCTGGACGGCAGGGCGTCGAACGCGTCCTTGCCCTCTTCCAGCTTGCCGGAGACTATCGACGATATGTGCTGGACGTGGCTGAGCTTCTTTATGTACATCAGGTCGTTCTATCTTGACCGAGCCGATCTTGCTGATGCGCCCCACGTCGTTGCGCGCCAGGTCCACCAGCATGCTGTGTTCGGCAATCTCTTTTTCGTCCGCCAGCAGTTTGTTGGCGTATTTTTCGTCTTCGCCTGGGGTTTTACCGCGCTGGATGGTGCCGGCCAGCGCCTCTAGGAACACTTCGTTCTGCGAATTGGTGTGCGCCAGCAGTTCCGGGCTGGCGCCCAGCGTGATGATGTTGCCTGAACTTTAAGAAAGAACATGAACGGCGACGGATTGATGCGCCTGAGCTCCTTGTACAGCTCCAGCAGGTCGCCTGTGAAGCCGTATTCAAACCGATTGGCCAGCACCACCTGGAATACGCGGCCGTTGATGATGTCGTCGCGGGCCTTGTCTATCATTTTGCCGTACTCTTGCTGTGTCTTTCTTGGCCGGCCCGGGCTTGATACTTAACTTGTTAACCTTTTTGGCCTTACCTCTGTAAATATCGGACTCTATCCTGGTCATAATAAAAATATTCCGGCGCTTTGTCCCGCCGGAAGATCAGCCCGTCCTGGTAGTCCGCGAACTCAAAGTCGTAGAACTCGCGCTCGTACGGGAACTTGAGCGTCGGCTCGGAGTATTTGATAGCCTCGTGCGAAAAGTACCCCACCATGCCGCCCACATAGCCGCCCGGCAGACTGCGGTCGAATTCCATATGCGCTGCGCAAGGCATCGTAAGGGTTTCTGGCCTTCTGCTCCTTGCCGTCCACGTAGAACCTGCCCTCTTTGGCGCCGTAAACGTGCCTGGGCTTTACGCCGATGTAGCTCTGGCCGGTGGTCTGCGGCTGGTATTTGTCGGCCAGCGTCTCCAGCAGGAAGCAATAGTCGTTATCCGGCTCCAGCGCGGCGAAAACCTCCAGTGGATCGTTCGACAAGATCAGTCTTCTTCGTCTGGAGGTTCATGACTTGCCCCTATGAGGCCGGCTACGCAAGTCCAGGCGTCGTTGTATGCCTGGATTTCTGGATTTCTTTGATGATGGCACTGCCGACTACGGCTATATCGCCCACCTCCAGAGCATCTTTGACGTCCTTAGGCGTAGAAATACCGAAGCCTATCATGACCTCGGCGCCGGATTGGCGCTTGATATCGTCGACGAAGCGCTTCAGCTCGCCGCTGGCGGCGTATTCACTGCCGGTGATGCCCTTGCGGCTGGTGACGTATACGCGAGGCGGATCGTCCTGCAAGGCGGCCTTAAGGCGTGCCGCCGGCATGCCGGGGCTTAGTACAGGTACTAATTCTAAGCTGTATTTGCGACATAGTCGCATAAGTTCTTCGTATTCGGTGCTTTCATGCGGCAGATCGGGGATTATCAGGCCTTTAGCGCCTGTATTTGCGACGGTCTTCGCAGAACTCTTTGAAACCGAAGTGCAGGGCCTTCTGGATGTAGCTCATTATGTACACGTCGCAGCTCAGGCCGGCCTCTTTTATTAGCTCGAAGCTCTTGGCCGTGGTCATGCCGCCTTCCAGCGCCACGTCGTTGGCGCGCATGATGGTCTCGCCGTCGGCTATGGGGTCGGAGAATGGTATCTGCACCTCTATGGCGGTAGCGCCGGCCTTCTCCATGCCGCTTCATCAGCTCCAGGCAGGTACCGGCGTCCGGATATCCGGCCACCACGTGGCACATCAGCTTATTCATAGAGACTCCAGCTCCCTTTCCAGGAAGGCCTTGAACTCTGCCTGGCTGAAGTGCTTGGCCAGGGTGAACAGGTCCTTGTCGCCCCGGCCGGACATATTGATAACTACCGTCTTGTCCTTGGGCAGTTTGGCGGCCAGTTTGACGCCGTAAGCCACGGCATGGGCGGATTCCAGCGCCGGAATTATGCCTTCGGTCTGCGCCAGCGTCTTGGCGGCGTCCAGGGCTTCTTTGTCGCTGATGCGCTCGAACTCCACGCGGCCTCTGTCTTTCAGCTCGGCCAGCTCCGGGCCGATGCCCACGTAGTCCAGGCCGGCCGCCACGCTGGTGGTCGGCGCGGTATTGCCGTCCTTGTCCTGCAGGAAGTACGACTTATAGCCTTCCAGGATGCCGACTTCGGCGCCCGGGAAGCGCGCGGCATGCTGGCCATAGCCCTTGCCCTTGCCGCCGGCCTCTACCCCTGTAAGTTTGACCTTGGTTATCGTCCAGGAACGCGTAAAATGCGCCCAGGGCGTTAGAGCCGCCGCCCACGCAGGCCACGACGTGGTCCGGCAATCTAGCCCAGCTGTTCGCGGATCTCTTCGCCGACCACGCGCTGGAAGTCGCGGTTCATGCGCGGGTACGGGTCCGGCCCCAGGCAGGAACCTATCAGGTAGTGCGTGGTGTCGGAGTTCTGCAACCAGTCGCGGATGGTGGCGCTCACGGCGTCCTTAAGCGTCTTGGAGCCGTAAGTGACCGGCTTGACCTCGGCGCCCAGCATTTCCATCAGCACCACGTTGGGCCGCTGGCGCTTCATGTCGATCTCGCCCATGTAGATGGTGCAATCAAAGCCGAGCTTGGCCGCCACGGTAGCGGTAGCCACGCCGTGCTGGCCGGCGCCCGTCTCGGCTATCAGGCGTGTCTTGCCGAGCTTCTTGGCGACCAGCGCCTGCCCCAGGCAGTGGTTTATCTTGTGCGCGCCGGTATGGTTCATGCCCTCGTTCTTCAGGTATATCTTGGCGCCGCCGGTCTTCTTGGTCAGGTTTTCCGCGTAACACCAGGGGCGTGGGCCGGCTGTTGTACTGGGTCTGGAGTTTCTTAAGCTCGTCCTTGAATTTCTTGTCATCTTTTGAGCTTGTCGTAGGCATCAGCCAACTTCTCCAGTTCGCCCTGGAGCATCTCCGGCACGTACCGGCCGCCGTATTCGCCGAAGTAGCCGTTCATGCGAATGGCCTCCAGCGCCTTGCGCTATATCTTTAGATTTCATAAATTCAGTGCCTATGAGCGCGGCATCGCAATATTCGGACAGTTCCTGCAAGTACTCGGTGCTGTCTATGCCTGATTCGGCCACGCGCGCATACTTATCATCCAGTTGCTTCAATAGATTCATGCCGGCTCAGGTCTATCTTGAACGTCTTAAGGTCGCGGGCATTCACGCCTATGCACCGGGCCTTGGTCTTGAGCGCCATATCGAGTTCTTCTTGGGTGTGGACTTCTACCAGCGGCTCGATGCCTATGCTGAGGCCGAAGGCAACAAGCTTCGGCCAGTTCTTTTTCGTCGAATAATGAGGCTATGAGCAGATAAGCGTGCGCGCCGAGAAGTTTGGATTCCAGTATCTGATAAGGCTCAAACAAAAAATCCTTGCGGAGCAAGGGTTTCTTGTGCGGGTTGTGCTTGGCAAAATATGTCAGAAAATCTTCGCTGCCCTGGAAATGGTCGCGCTCGGTGATGACGGATATGGCCACCACGTTGTCCGCCTGCTGATAGGCGGCGTTGATTTCTTCCAGCGAGAAATCGTCGCGGAACACGCCGGCGCTGGGCTGGCCTTCTTGGCCTCGGCGATTATCTTGGGCTTGGGCCGGGCCATCAGCCTTGAGCGCCTCAGTAAAAGCCAGGCTCTTCGGAAGTATCCAGGCCGTCCAGCTCCTTCTCCAGCTGTGGCTTGGGGCTTCTGCTTCTTCTTCGCGGCCAGAGATTTCTCTTGTCGGCGACTATCTTGTCCAGTATGGTGCCGGTCTTCTTCATTTCTGCCGCCTTTTTTCGACCGCGGCGGCCAGTTTGGCGAGCATATCGGCCGTCTCGTCCACATCGACGCATTCGTCGGTGATGCTGCAGCCGTATTTAAGGTCCTTGGGGTCGCCCAGCTTCTGGTTGCCGGCGACCAGGTTGCTCTCGACCATCACGCCGATGATGGCTTCTTCGCCGTTTGCGACTTGGTCGCAGACACCTTCTATGACCTTTATCTGGTTGACAGCCTTTTTGCCGCTGTTGCCATGCGAGGCGTCGACCACTATGGATTCGACCAGATCCTTCTTGGCCAGCTTTTCCTTGGTAGCGGCGATGTGTTCAGGGGAATAGTTGGGGCCATCGGCGTCGCCGCGCAGTATGACGTGGCCGGTGGGATTGCCCTTGCTCTTAACCTGTATGGGCAGGCCGTTCAAGTCCATGCCCAGGAACGAATGCGATCCGGCGGCCGACACTATGGCCTGCACGGCGGCTGTCACACTGCCTTCGGGCGTGTTCTTGAAGCCTACCGGCGAGGAGGTCGCCGAGGCGTATTCGCGGGATTTCTGGTCCGTGGTGGTGCGCGCGCCGATGACGTCGTACGCCACCAGGGCGTTGACGTATTGGGGCGTGAGCGCGTTCAGGCGCTCCATGGCGATGGGCACGCCGCTGTCGGTAATCATGCAGGAGAGCATGCGCGTGGCCACCACGCCCAGGTTGATATCGTCCGACTCGTCCAGCAGGGGATCATAGATAAAGCCCTTCCAGCCAAGCTCGGAGCGCGGCTTTTCCATGTAAGCGCGCATCACGACCTCCAGCTTGTCGCCGTACTTTTCCCTCCACATCTTCACATGCGCGAGCGTACTCCAGCGCAACCCTGGGATCGTGTATGGAGCACGGTCCGACGACGGCCACAAGGCGGTCGTCCTTGTGATTGATGATAGCTGTGATGCCCTGACGGCTCCTGGTGGTCGTCCTGATGGAGTTATCGGACGCCGGTAGCACCACCGCTGCCATCTTAGGCGTGATCACGGGTGTCTTGCCCGACACGCGAACATCTATCAGGCCATCCATATCTGCCGTGTCTATCATGTCGTAGCCCAAGCGTTCCCGGCCGTCCTTGAGCAGGTCCGCCGCGGTCCGTTGAGTGGTGGATTCGACCTTTTTCTGCGCCACGAGCAACAAATCCCTGACTCTGGCCGATTCATCAAGAACCGTCGTGTTCTGCATTGTTTTCACTGGCACCATATCTATTCTTTCAATTATACCTGTTATTAATCTGTCATTGCATTAAAAAAACCGCCTGGGTGGCGGTTCGTTCGTTTGAGGTTGATTCCTCGGGTTATGCGTGCGCGCAGAACTTACCGCCATCAGTGATGCCGGTAAACCAATACTGGTTGTTCTGCCCTATTGACATAAGGGGTAATATACACTCTCTGTCAAGAGGTGTCAAGGATAGCCTATCGCTTGGTGAACTGGCGCTTCTTGCGGGCGCCCTTCAGGCCAAACTTCTTGCGCTCGCGTTCGCGGGCGTCGCGGGTGAGCAGGTCGGCACGCTTGAGCGTGGCCTTGAAGTCTTCGTTCAGCACTACGAACGCCTTGGCGATTCCTAAGCGGATGGCTTCCACTTGGCCTTCATGGCCGCCGCCTCGAACCACGACGGTGACGTCGAACTTGCCGACGTTATCCAGGGTTACGAACGGGTGCTGGAGCTTATTTAACATATACTTACTGCCAGCAAAGTATTCTTCGGCCGGTTTGCCGTTGACCGTGATATCGCCTTTGCCGGTCATCAGGCGGACACGGGCGGTGGCGCTTTTGCGCCGGCCAAGTCCGTAGAAGTAGTTCTTCTGGGCCATTACTTGCCTTCCTTTACTGGTATGGTTTCAGGTTTTTGAGCCTCGTGCTTATGTTCCGCGCCCTCGTAAACTTTAAGGCGCTTGAGCCGTTCGTCGCGCAGTTTATTGACGGGCAGCATGCCGCGCACGGCATTGGTAATCGCGAAAGCGGGATCCTTGGCCTGCTTTTCGGCCAGGGTGGCAGACTTGATGCCGCCCGGATAACCGCTGTGGCGGTAATAAACCTTCTTTGTCTCTTTGCCGCCGGTAACGACGAGGTCCTTGGTGTTGATGACCACCACGAAGTCGCCGCAGTCGATGTGCTTGGTGAACTGGGGCTTGCCTTTGCCCATAAGCAATCCGGCGATCTGGGTGGCGACCCGGCCGAGCGACGCTTTAGAGGCGTCTATGACGTACCACTTGCGTGTCACGTCGGTAGGTTTGGCGCTATAAGTCTTCACTTCTTGGCCTCTTTCTTCGGCGCAGGCTTCTTCGCGGCCGGTTTCTTAGCGCGGCTGGCTTCTTCGGCGCCGGCTTGGGTTCCGGCTTGGTTTCGATTCCGGGGGCGGGAGCAGGGGCGGGCTTTGGCAACGGGTGCGGCCGCCAGATCGTCCACGAAGCTGACGCGGGCCAGCTGGGCCTGATCGCCGCGGCGAGTGCGAGTCTTCTCTACGCGCAGGTGGCCGCTATCGCGGCCCTTAAGCTTGGGTGCGATCTCGTCGACCAGCTTGTGGGCGCTGGTCACGGTGGCCAGGCCGCTGATTACCTGGCGGCGGTTATGCAGGCCGCCTTTCTTGGCTTTGGTGATGAGCTTTTCCAGGTAGGGCACGACTTCCTTGGCCTTGGGCAGGGTGGTCTCGATGGATTCATGCTGGACGAGCGAATCTGCCAGGCCCTTTATAAGGGCGCGGCGCTGATCGCGTTCGCGGTGCAGTTTCCGGCCTTGGTATCCGTGCCTGTGCATCTAAAGCTCCAGCTCCGCCAGCTTTTCTTTGACCTCGTCGAGCGCCTTTGAGCCAAAGCCCTTCAGGTCGCGCAGTTCGGCGTCGTTAAGCGCGAACAGGTCGCGGATGGTGTGGATGTCGTTGTTTATGAGCGCGTTGGTAGTGCGGGCAGACAGGTTAAGATCCTCTATGGAAGTACTGAGGGCAGTGGGCTCCTCGCCTAGCATTTCGTCGCCGAACTCGGATTCCTGGCCTTCGCCGGCCTCGCTGCCGAGCCTCTGACGTGGCTACGCGGGTCTTGCCAGCCAGCGCGGTGTACTGGTTCACCAGTATGGCGGCGGCTTCCTCGAAAGCGTCCTGCGGCGTGATGGAGCCGTCGGTGTCCACGGTGAGCAGGAGGCGGTCCAGGTCGGTGGCCTGGCCCACGCGGGTATTCTCAACTTTGTAGCGTACGCGCTGTACGGGGCTGAAGATGGCATCAAGCGCGACCATGTCGCCGGCCTTCTTGATAGCGCCTTCCTCGATGGTGCGGTAGCCGCGGCCGACCTCTACGGTCAGGTCCATGACCAGCTTGCCCTTGGCGTCATCTATAGTAGCGATGACGTGGTCGGGATTGACGATCTCGACGTCGGCGTTGGTCTGGATATCCTTGGCTGTGACCGCGCCCTTGCCCGACTTGGTGATGCGCAGGTTCTGGGTTTCGCCGCCGTATACGCGGAAACGCACGCCCTTAAGGTTCTGCATGATGTCGATGACGTCTTCTTTGATGCCCGGTACGTCGGTGAACTCGTGCGTGACGCCTTCGATCTTGAAAGCCGTGATAGCGGCGCCGGATATGCTGGACAGCAGTACGCGGCGCAAGGAGTTGCCGAGCGTCATGCCGTAGCCGTTATGCAGGGGCTCTATGACGAAGGAAGCCGAGTTGCTGCTGTGGTCGTCTACCTTCACGAGACCCGGCGTATGGATAATATTGTTGGACATTTACTTGCTCCTTCTTAGCGTGAGTAATACTCTACGATTAACTGTTCATTGATATCCGGTTCGGCGTCGTCGCGGGACGGCAATCCGGTTACCGACAGGCTTAATTTCTTGCGGTCTGCCTTGATCCAGGCGGGAATTGCGCCGGGGGCGGGGCTGACGTCGTCAAGCTTCTTGAAATATTCGGTCTTGGCGCTGTGCGGCCGGACCGTGAGAGTGTCGCCTGCCTTCAGGCGGATGGACGGGATGTCGGTGCGCCGATCATTGAACAGGAAGTGGCCGTGCGTTACCAGCTGGCGGGCGGCACGGCGGCTGGGTGCGAAACCGGCGCGGTATATGGCGTTATCGGCGCGCTGTTCCAGGAATTGCAGAAGGACCTGGCCGGACTGGCCTTCGTGGCGGTCGGCTTCTTTCATAAGTTTGCTGAACTGGCGTTCCAGCAGGCCGTAAAGCCGCTTGACCTTCTGCTTTCTCGCGCTTAGCTGAAGCGAATACTGGCTGGCCCTGTTGCGCATGCCTCGTCCGCCACGCCCCGTAGGGTTCTGGCCGGGCTTGGAGGTACGCTTGACCAGCGCCTTATGGGCCTTGGGATGAAGCGCATAGCCTTCGCGGCGGCTCATCTTGACTATGGACTGGCGATCGCGGGCCATCTAGATCCTCCTCGCTTTAGGCGGGCGGACGCCGCCGTGCGGCACGCCCGTTACGTCGGTGATCGTTTCTACGGCGATATCCATGCCGGACAGGACACGGACGGCGGCATCCCTTCCCAGACCTACGCCCTTGATAAGCACGTCCGCCTTTGAAAAGCCGAACTGCTGTTTGGCGTTCTGGGCGGCGCGCTCGGCCGCTACCTGGGCGGCGTAAGCCGTACCCTTCTTGGAGCCGCGGAAGCCGCAGGCGCCGGCGCTGGAGGTAGTCAGCACGTTGCCCTTGCTATCCGTGAAAGTGATTATCGTGTTGTTGAAGCTGGCCTGCACGTGGACCTGGCCGCTAGGCACGGAACGCTTGGCCTTCTTGCGCTTGGGCGCCTTCTTAGGCGCTTCGGCCTTGGCGGCATCTGACTGCTCCGCCTTGTCTTTGTCGGCGAGCGTCGGTCTTCTTAACTTCTTCCGGTGCTGTGTTTAGTATCTTCTGCCATAATTTTAAGTCTTAGATGCTACTTTCTTGGCGGTACCGCCGACCGTCATCTTCTTGCCGCGGCGGGTGCGGGCGTTGGTCTTGGTGCGCTGGCCGCGCGACGGCAGGCCGGAAGCGTGGCGCTGGCCGCGGTAGGACTTTGATGTCCTTAAGGCGCTTAATGTTGCCGCTGACGATGCGCTGGAGCTTCGCCTTCAACCACGTAGTCGGCGTTGATACAGTCCTGGATGCGCGAGATCTCGGCGTCGGTAAGGTCCTTAACGCGGGTGGTTTCGTCTACCTTGGCCTTGCCAACTATGTCGCGGGCGGTCTTCGGGCCGATGCCGTGTATATAGGTCAGCGCGACCCAGACCTGCTTGCCGTCGGGTATGGTTACGCCTGAAATACGTGCTGGCCATGCTTAACCCTGCCTCTGCTTATGCTTAGGTTTGAACTTATTGATGACGTATACACGCCCTTTGCGGCGGACTATCTTGTCGTCCGGACTGATCTTTTTGACGCTGGCACGCACTTTCATGCGGATCTTGCTCCTTTATTGCAATGACACACTGCCTTAAATGGTATTAACCTTTGCGATAGGTGATTCTTCCCTTCGTAAGATCGTAAGGGGTCAACTCGACCGTAACGCTGTCGCCCGGTACGATACGGATGAAATGTTTCCGCATCTTCCCTGCGACGTGAGCTATAATCGTATGGCCGTTCTCAAGCTCTACCCGGAATTGAGTCCCGGGAAGGGTTTCGACGATGGTTCCCGTCAGCTCGATTACTTCCTTATTGGCGGCCATAGATATAACAAGGGCTAAGTATAGCAGAGACCACAACATTTTGTAAAGTGTTTTTTAGAAGGAAATTGTGGCCAATTTCTAAAGAGATTATAACCGTTTAACGGCCTTTCGTCAACTCGTTTGCGTGTGCCCAGAATAAGGATTGAGCGTTTTGGCCTGAATGAATACGCATACTTCCGGCAGGGCTTCGACACTTTACTTCTTGCCGGCTTGCCGCGGTCCATCAGGCGTTTGGCGAACTTCAGGCGGCTGCCTCCGGTGCCGGCGTCGGCAGGAGCTTCGGGTTCGTAGAAGAAGTCCGGTTCGGAGTATTGGTCGTACGTGACCATGAGGGCGCGCGATTCGACGGCGCGCAGGGTCTGCAGGGCCACGGAAACCAATATAAGTATGCTGGTGCCGCCGATGCTTATGCTCACTGTCACGAATCTTTGGCCCAGGACAGGCATTACGGCCAGCAGGCCTAGGCTGAAGGCGCCAAACAGCGTCAGGCGGTTGATTATCTTGCACAGATATTTCTCAGTCTCTTTACCGCCGCGAACGCCCTCTATGAAACCGCCCTGCTTATGCAGGTTCTCGGCTATCTCCTGCGTATTGAAAGTAATGCTGGTGTAGAAGAAAGTGAATACGAACACCAGGAGGAAGTACGTCAGCGGATATATGTACGCCTTAAGCCCTTCCGTGGCGAAGGTAGCTGCCGTGGGGGCCTGGAACCACGTGACCAGGTTCTGGCCCAAGTGTGCCCAGTGCGGGTTGGAAGCGCCGCTGAGCAATTGGCCGGCAAAGCTTGGTACGCTCAGGAATGCCACCGCGAATATGATTGGTACCACGCCGGCCGTTATCAGCTTGACCGGAAGCACCGTGGTAACGCCGCCGTATGCGCGGTTGCCCTGCACGCGTTTGGCGTAATTGACCGTAAGGTTACGCGCCGCCTCGTTCAGCATTACCACCAGCCAGGTGGTTATGAGCACCGCGGCCAGGATTATACCGGCGTAAACAAACTCGCCCTTCGTCAATGGCAGGCTATGGCCCAGCAACGACAGATGACCGCCCTTGCCCGCGCCCGCGCTGATGATTTGACCCAAGTTCGGCAGGCAACGGCTGACGATGCCGACGGTTATCATAAGAGATATGCCGTTGCCCACGCTCTGCTCCGTGACCAGCTCGCCCAGCCACATCAGCAGCATGGAGCCGCCGGTCAGCGCCGCCACCATCAGCACCCATTGCATGGGGGAAGAACTGGCGGTTATGTCGCCTATGCCGCCGATTGACTGCGCGGCCTGCCGTATAAGATAGATCGATCCGATGGATTGGATAATGGCCAGCGGCAGAGTAAGCATACGGGTGTACTGGTTGATTTTCTTCTGGCCGAACTCGCCTTCCTTGTGCAAGGCCTCCAGCTGAGGCACGGCCTTCGTGAGCAGCTGCATGATGATGGACGCGTTTATGTACGGCCCAAGGCCGGCTATCATGATAGAGAAGTTGGCCAGCGCGCCGCCGGACAGCACGTTGATGAAGCTAAGCAGTTGGGGCGTATTCTCGGAATTGAACAGGTTCTGCAGGACCTGGTGCAAAGTCTGGGCGTTGCCTATGGGCACCGGTATGTGGGCCAGGATACGGAAAATCAGCAGGATGCCGAGTACGGCCAGCAGACGCCCGCGCATATCCTTGTGCCCCAGCGACTTGGCGATTATTTTCCAATTCATGTTTTTCTAAGCTCATTAACCCTCATGCGTATCTGTTCATTAAACCACAGATACGGCTGCCGATAAAGCGGTCTTATCTAGCGCCTGCTTCTGCTCTTTTTGGTAGAAGTCTTGGAACGGCTCAGGCGGGCGGTCTGCTCGAAGCTGCCGCCAGCTTTCTGCACGACGGCTATGGCCGGTTCGCTGGCGGCCGGTAATTTGACGGAAACCTTCTTCGTAAGGTCGCCTTTGACTACAAGCTTGACGCTTACATACGGACTGCTTATTAGGCCGGCCTCGGCCAGCACCTTGGCGTCGACAGTCTTGCCGCCGAACTGCTCCAGCTGGCCGGTGTAGACTGTCTCGGCAGGCACGCGGTGGCTGCGGAAACCGGGCAGTTTGGGAAGTTTCTTCATCAGCGGGTTGGAGCCGCCGGCAAAACCGGGCTTGGCGCTAGAACCAGCCCGGGCCTTCTGCCCTTTGGTGCCGCGCCCGGCCGTCTTGCCGCGACCGGCGGAAATGCCGCGTCCAGAGCGCCTGGATGTCTTTTGCTTGGCGGTCTTCAGTTCGTGGTACTTCATAGTCTAGAGCTTCTTAGCGGCTTCTTGCGGCTGCTTCTTGGGTGCCTTCTTGGGCTTGGCGACAGTGGTCACCCAGTCGCTTGGCGGGCACCAGGCTTTCCAGGGCAGCCATGGTCGCATAAGCGATGTTGGTCTTGTTGGAAGATCCCAACGATTTGCTCAGGGCGTTCTTAACCCCGGCGACTTCCAAGATTGTGCGTACGGCGCCGCCGGCTATCAGGCCGGTACCCGGCGCTGGCGGGTTTAAGTAAGATGCGGGCGCCGCTGACCTTGCGCTCAACTTCGTGCGGCAAGGTGCCCTTGTACAGTGAAACTTCTACCATACTCTTCTTAGCCACTTCGGTAGCCTTGTTAACAGCCGAGCTCACGTCGGCACCCTTGGCGGAGCCTATGCCGACCTTCTTCTTGCGGTCGCCGACTACCACCAGGGCGCGGAATCGGAAGCGGCGGCCGCCCTTAACTACGCGGGCCACGCGGTCGATATGCAGGGTGCGCTCATCGAACGGCTTCTCTTCTGGCTGGAAGTCGGGGCGTCTGGCCCGGCGCTGGGGGCCTGTTGGTTGTCGGTTTGCCGTCTGCCATATTTAGAACTCCAATCCTGCTTTACGGGCGGCATCGGCCAATGCGGCCACTCGGCCATGATATAGCTTGCCGCCTCTGTCAAAAACTACGGTTTAATCTTGCTGGCCTTGGCTTTGGCGGCTATCTGCTCGCCTGCCCATTCGGCCTTTTCGGTCATCGTACCCTTCAGCGGATTTCTGCCCGACTGTAGTAACTTGGGCCAAGGTCTTGCTTGACGCATCATCAATCAGCTGGACACTTACGTGCAGGTTGCTGATATATACGTGAAGACGCGGCCGATCTGCCGTACCGCTGACTACGGAGCGGATGCGCCTCTTGCGCTGACCCCGGTTATGTAACTTATGCGTTAACTGCTTGCTCATGCCTTTTCCTTCCCGGACTTGCCGGATTTGCGGAGTATGCGTTCGCCTTGGTACCTGATTCCTTTGCCCTTGTAGGGTTCGGGTTTCTTGAGCGCACGGATCTCGGCGGCAGCCTGTCCGACCTTCTGGCGGTCTATACCGCTGACTGTTATGGTGTTCTGTTCCACCGCCACCTGGACGCCTTCGGGTACCTTGTACATCACATCGTGCGACAGGCCGACATTCAGTTTAAGATCGGCGCCCTGCAGAGCCGCGCGGTATCCCACGCCGTTGATTTCCAGCTTCTTGGTAAAGCCCTGGCTCACACCTGTGACCATGTTGCTGAGCAGTGCGCGCATCAGGCCGTGGCGCGCCCGGACCTTGGGCTCATCGTTGTCGCGGGTCACCACCAGCTCTTCGCCTTCCTGCTTGACCTTGATGCCGGGCAAAGCTGACTGGGTAAGCGTTCCCTTGCTCCCCGCGACCGTAATCTCAGACGGCGTCGCCGTGATAGTCACGCCGCTGGGAACGGTAATCGGCATTTTTCCTACTCGGCTCATACGTCTTCCTTCAATTCCTTAATACACTTTACAGATTAATTCACCGCCCACGTGCTCGGTCTTGGCGCGATCGCCGGTCATTATACCGCGGGACGTGGAGAGGATTACCAGACCGCGGCCACGCTTGACGACCGGTATCTCTTTTGCGTTCACGTAGTGGCGCCGGCCTGGCTTGCTCATACGGACTATCTCGGTTATGCGAGCATTGCCTGACCCGTCATTAATCGTAACGTTCAGTGTCTTGCCCACGGAGGCATCGCTGACGGACACTCCGTCGACGAAGTTATTCTCCTGCAATAGGCGGGCTACCGACTCTTTGAGCCGGGAGTGCGGCAGACTGACTTCCGTCTTCCGCACGGCGATGGCGTTGCGGATCCGGGTCAGCATATCGGCTATGGGATCGGTTGTTGTACTGCTCATATATTCTCCTACCAGCTCGATTTCGTTACTCCGGGTATCTCACCCTTTACGGCATGCTCACGGAAGCTCAGGCGGCTAAGACCGAACTGGCGCATGTAAGAACGCGGGCGGCCAGTCTCTACGCATCGGTTGGTGCGCCGGGTCGGCGAGGAATTGCGTGGCAGCTTGGCCAGTCCTTCCTGGTCGCCCAGCTCCTTAAGCTCCTTGCGCTTATCGGCATACTTTTCGATCATCTCTATCCCGTTTAGCGTCGCGAGCGACGATTGATTTCTTAGCCATTACTTATCCCCTTTCCCAGCACCTTTGTCTGCTGGATTTACAACGTTGTTACTATCGCCAGTAAAGGTGCTGGGTTTCTGGAAAGGCATACCCAGCTTCTCAAGCAAAGCGCGGGCGTGCCCCTTCTCTTTACATTTAATTACAAATATTACTTGCAGACCGTGGGTCGGCGAGGTTTCTTCGAAGCTCAGTTCCGGGAAGACGGACTGGTCCGTGAACCCTATGCTGTAATTACCCTGCTTGTCGAAAGCCTTGTCGCTAACGCCGTGAAAATCGCGCAGACGGGGCAATACCAGATTGATGACGCGGTCGGTGAATTCGTACATGCGGTCGCCGCGGAGTGTGACTTTCAAACCTATTTTGTTGCCTTCACGCAGTTTGAAACCGGCTATGGAGTTCTTGGCATATGTGTCGAGCGGCTGTTGGCCGGTGACTTTGCGCAAGGTGTTGCCAGCCGTCTCCAGGAGGCGCTTGTCGTCCTTGGCTCTGCCCAGACCGGTGTTGACCACGACCTTCTCCAGCCTTGGCACCTCGTGTATGTTCTTCAGGCCAAGTTCTTTCTGCAATTCCTTGGCCGCGGTGTCGTTGTACATCACGCGCAGACGGGCGCCGGCAGTGACGGACTTGGCAGTAGTAGCAGCGTTGGCGGTAGCTTCAGCCATCACTTGATCTCCTTCCCGGTCTTCTTGAATACGCGGACCTTCTTGCCATCCTTATCCACTCGGTAACCGATACGGCTGGCCTTGCGTGAAGCAGGCTCGACTATGGCCACCTTGCTTACCCAGATGGGCTTGGTCACTTCCAGGATGGCGCCCTGCGGGTTCTGCTGGTTAGGCTTGACGTGCTTCTTGACTATGTTGATGCCGTCGACGGTAACCTTGTTCTCCCGCGGATGTGTAGCCGTAATCTTGCCCGTCTTGCCCTTGTACTTGCCTGAGCGCACTACGACGGTATCACCTTTTTTCAGACGTATCTTCATCATAGTACCTCCGGTGCCAGCGACACTATCTTGGCATATCCCTGGTCGCGCAGTTCGCGCGGAACGGGGCCGAAGATACGCGTAGCCTTGGGCTGGTTATCGTCATCTATTATCACGGCGGCGTTATCGTCGAATTTGATAGTGGAACCGTCCTTGCGGCGTATGGAGTTGCGCGTACGGACCACGACGGCACGGACAATGCTCTTCTTCTTGACGGCCGCGTTAGGGGTAGCTTGCTTCACGGTAGCGACTATGACGTCGCCGACCCTGGCATAGCGCCGACGGGTTCCGCCAAGCACACGGATGCAGAGAATCTCGCGCGCGCCGCTGTTATCGCAGACACTCAGACGGCTTTCCTGCTGGATCATTCCTTCTTCCTCTCCGGCCTTGCCCTTCGTGGCCGGGCGTTCGGGTTCGTCGGCCTTGGTAGCGGCCAGCGAATCGGCGCGCAGGGCCGGCTTCTCGATTATGCGTTCCAGCCTGTGGTGCTTGCGCCGGCTTATAGGGCGTGTTTCGACTATGGCCACCTTGTCGCCCACCTCGGCTTCGTTCTTGGGGTCGTGGGCCACGAACTTCTTGCTGTCGGTGTATTGCTTGCGGTACAGCGGGTGGGTCTTGCGCGTGCGTACGGTGACGACTATGGTCTTGTCGCCCTTGCTGGAGGATACGGTACCTATAAGTTGTCTCGCCATGTTACTTCGCCTCCTTTATAAGAGCTTCACTCAAAACCGTCAGCATGCGAGCCAAATCCTTGCGCTTGTTGCGGATGGTGCGGGCGTCATGAATCTCGCCCAGATACAGGCGGCGCTTGAGCTCGGTTATTTCTTCGCGCATCTTGGTGCTCTCGCGGGCTAGCTCGGCCGTGGACAGTTTGCGGATGTCTGCAACCTTCATGACGTTCAAGCCTCCTCCCGTTTCAGGAATTTGGTCTTCACCGGCAGTTTGTGGGCAGCCAGACGCATGGCCTCGCGGGCAGTCTCCTCGGTAACACCTTGCATCTCGAACATGATAGTGCCGGGACGGACCTTGGCCACGTAGAATTCCGGGTTGCCCTTGCCGCTGCCCATCTTAACGTCCTGCGGCTTGCGGCTGACCGGCGTGTGCGGAAATATGCGAATCCATATCTTGCCGCCGCGCTTTGATGTAGCGGGTCATGGCCTGACGGGCGGCTTCGATCTGGCGCGATGTGATACGCTCCTGACCCTGCGCCTGCAAGGCATAATCGCCGAAGGCTATGTAGTTACCGGCGGTAGCTACACCGCGGACGCGGCCCTTGCGCACCTTGCGGTGCTTCATGCGGTTAGGAAGTAACATTAGACGCTCTCCCCTTTATAGATCCAGACCTTGACGCCGATGATGCCGGCGACGGTGTGGGCATTGACCTGTGCGTAATCTATGTCGGCACGGATGGTATGCAAAGGTACGGAACCGGCGACTTCTTTCTCGCGACGCGACATCTCCGCGCCGTTCAGGCGGCCAGCGACCTCTATGCGGACGCCCTTGGCGCCGGCGCGCATGGTGGCGGCGGCAGTGGATTTGATAGCACGGCGGAAGCTCATGCGGCGCTCCAGCTGGTGCGCGATGTTCTCGGCGACCAGCTTGGCGTACAGGTCGGGCTTCTTGACCTCTTCGATGTTGAGGCGGGTAGGCGTACCGCCGTAGATCTTCTCTATCTGCTCCTTGAGCTCGGTAGCCCCGGAGCCGCCGCGGCCGATGACCACGCCGGCTTTGGCAGTGGCTATGGTCACGGTAACCAGGTTGGGCGTGCGGGTAATCTCCACCTTGTTGATGGAAGCCCGGCTGCCCAGCTTGTTTTTAATAAGTCGGCGCACGGCCAGGTCGTCCTTAAGGAACTTGGCGTATTCGCGCTTGCTTACGAACCATTTACTGCGCCAGTCCTTGTTGACCTGCAGGCGCATCGAAATCGGATTAACTTTCTGTCCCATTACTTAGCCTCCGCGGTCTTCTTAGGTTTCTTGACCTCGCGCTTGTCGCCGTCGACCACCACGCGTATGTGCGACGTCTTGCGCTGAAAACGCAGGGCGCGGCCGTAGGCGGCAGGACGATAGCGCTTGAGCCGCGGACCAGGAGTCACGGAAATCTCGGTGATCTGCAGGGTGCCGGGTTTGTAGTCGTGATTATGGTCGGCATTGGCCTGGGCACTCTTTATGACCTTGCTGACGGCCACGGCACTGCGGCGCGGGGTGTGATTCAGGATGGTCAGCGCGTCTTCGACGCTGCGGCCGCGGACCAGCCCGGCCACTACCGCTACCTTGCGGGGGCTCAACTGGACTCCTTTAGCGACTGCTTTGACTGCCATCACTTAGCTCCTTTCGCCAGTTTGCCGCCATGGGAACGGAATTTGCGAGTAGGGGCGAATTCGCCCAGCTTATGGCCGACCATGTTCTCGGTGATAAATACGGGTACGTGGACCTTGCCGTTATGTACGGCGATGGTCTTGCCGACGAATTCCGGCGCGACGGTAGAAGCCCGCGCCCAGGTCTTGATGATAGTGCGGTCGTTATCGCCCAAGGCAGCCACCTTCTTGGCAAGCTTGAAATCTATGAACGGTCCTTTCTTAAGCGATCTACTCATAACTTACTTCCTCTTTCCTTGATGACGACTTCTTAAGATGTATTTGTCGGTGGACTTGCGGCGTCGCGTCTTGTAGCCCAGGGTTTTCTGGCCCCAAGGTGTCTTTGGTGCGGAGCCGTGGTTCTTGCCGCCGCCGATACCGTGGCGTCCGCCGTCTCCGCCGCCGTGCGGGTGATCGGCCGCGTTCATGACTACGCCGCGTACGCTAGGGCGTATGCCCTTGTGCCGGCTGCGGCCGGCTTTGCCTACCTTGACGTTCTGGTGCTGTTCATTGCCGACGACCCCTATGGAAGCCATGCAGTTCTCGTTGACCAGACGGACCTCGCCGCTCGGTAATCGGACCTGGGCATAACCATTGTCGATACCCATGAGCTGGGCGCCGGCGCCGGCACTGCGGACAGCCTGGGCGCCGCCTCCGACTTTGAGTTCGACGGCATGGACGGTACTGCCTACCGGTACGTTCTTGAGCGGCAGACGATTACCGGATTCTATGGGTGCTTCTTCACCGCTGATAACAGTCTGGCCGGGCTTCATACCCTTGGCAGCCAGGACGTAGTGGTAAGTGCCGTCATTTTCTTTGATGCGGGCGATGCGGGCACTGCGGTTCGGGTCGTATTCTATATGCTCGATGACCGCGCTCTTGCCCTGCGCAAGCTTAAAGTTCATGATGCGGTAGAACTTCTTGGCGCCGCCGCCCTTATGGCGGGTGGTGATACGTCCCTGGTTGTTGCGGCCATTGCCCCGGCGCTTGGGCGCCAGCAAGGACCTGAGCGGCTTACTTGTCGTGATGCCTTCGAAATCCTGCGTGGTCATGCCGCGCCTGCCGGGAGTGGTGGGTTTGTACTGCCTGATAGCCATTACTTATCTCCCTTTTCCTTCTTGCGCCGGCGGAAACCGCGCCAGGCCTTCAGGCCGAACTTGCGTTCAGCGGGCTTTTCGGATTCAGGCTCAGCTTGCTTTTCCACCTTTTCTGCGGCTTTCTTGGCAGGCTTGGCTGTCGCCTTCTTGGCCGTATCGGCTTTGCCGGAAGGCTTGGGTTCTGGTTTAGGCTCCACCTTAGATTTCTTGGCGGTCTTCTTTTCGTCTTTCTGGGCCTGCTTGGCCGCGGCCTTGTCGAACTTCTCCTGAGTCTCCTGCTCCTTTTGCTCCTCTTCCTCGATGGCGTTGAAGAATGGCAGACCCTGGCCCTCGGCCAAAGTTACGTAGGCTTTCTTGAAATCGCCGCGGCGGCCGTCTTCGCCATACTTCACGCGTTTGCCGGTCAGGCTGATGGTGCGTTTGGGTTTGCCGGCTATGTTGGCGGTCTTCACCTTGATGACCTTGACATCGAACTGCGACTCCACAGCCCGGGCTATGCCATGCTTATTGACTGAACGGTCCACATCGAACACGTATACGCGGCTATCAGCCAAACCGTAGGTCTTCTCGTTCAGGCGCGGTTTGAGCGCTACGGTCTTAGACATTACTTAGACCCCTTCCCGAGCCGCTCTGTGACCGTGGCCAGACCAGCCTTGCTGAATACGATCTTGTCGGCATTCATCACGTCATACACGCTGACGTAACGGGCGCCGACAAGCGCGACGCCGCGAAGGTTGCGACAGGCGAGCATGAGTTCGTCGGTCTTATTATCTACCACTATGAGTACGGAACCGGTAGCGCCGACCTTGGCAAGAAGTTTGGCCAGCTCCGCCGTCTTTCCTCCCTTGGATGCAACGTCTTCCATGACTATGACCTTGCCGGCATCAGCAGCCAGGCTTAGTGACTGCCGCACGGCCAGCTTGCGGGCCTTGGCGTTCATGCGCTTGGAATAATTCTCGTGGCCGGTAGGGCCGAAAGTGATACCGCCGCCGCGCCATATCGGCACGCGGCTGGAGCCGAAACGTGCGCGCCCGGTGCCTTTTTGCTTCCAGGGCTTCTTGCCGCCGCCGCTGACTAGGCCGCGCGTCTTGGTCACGGCCAAGTTCTCGCGTCCGTTGGCCAGGTACATTACGTAAGCCGCCTTGATGAGTTCGTGGTTGTCAGCGGGCACCCCGAACACGGCCTTGTCTAGTTTAGCCGCGGCAGTGGCTTTGGCGCCGGCTTTTGTATAAGTAGCGACCGCCATTACTTGGCCTCCTTGATAATGACCGTACTCTTGCGCGGACCGGGCACGGCGCCAGTGACGCCGATGACACCGAGTTCGGTATCGACCAAGGCAACTTTCAGGTTGCGAACGGTGACTTGGTCGTGACCGAGGTGGCCGGCCATCTTCTTGCCCTTGAATATCTTCTGCGGATACATGGAGCCGATGGAACCGGGGCGGCGGGTACTGCCCTTGGCGCCGTGCGTCTGGCGCTGGCGATGGAAGTTATGGCGGCGGATAGTGCCGGCCCAGCCCTTGCCTTTGGTTACGCCCGTGACGCTCACGGTATCGCCCACACTGAAAACGTCGGCGCTGATTTTGCCGCCGACGTTCAGTTCTTCCGGGATCTCATCCATGCGGAACTCTCGGATAATCTTCGGCATCACCTTGGCTGTCTTGACGTGGCCGGCGAGCGACTTACCAAGCTTCTTTACATTACCGGCGCCCACCTGCACGGCCGTATAGCCGTCTTTCTCATCGGTCTTATGCTGAAGGACGGTGTGGTCGCCCACGGAAAGCAAGGTAACAGCCTGAACCGCACCGTCTTCCGCGATGGCGCTGGTCATACCTAATTTTCGGGTAATTAATGCTTTCATCTATTTTCTATTACCTAAGGGTTAAATAAAAATACCTGGCTTCGAGCGGTTTCCGCCACTGTTACAGGCGGACCTGCTAACGCTAACCAAGTAAAGATTTACTCAGGTACCATAACAGAGTACCACGCCCGCTGTTACCTCTGTCAACGTGTTGCAAATTCTACAAATGGGGCTACATCTTGATTTCGACGTCGCAGCCTGCCGGAAGCGACAGGTTCATAAGCGAGTCGATCGTCTTGGGAGTAGGCTCGAACACATCAATCAAGCGTTTGTGTACGCGCATCTCAAACTGTTCGCGGCCCTTCTTGTATACGTGCGGGCTCTTTACGACCGTAAATGTACTCTTGCGAGTCGGCAGCGGTATCGGTCCGGCCAGCTGAAGCGCCGGTCCGCAGCGCCGTATCGATTATCTGCTTGGCGGCCTGGTCGATGACCTTGTGATCATAGGCCTTCAGGCGTATGCGGATACGCTGTTTGCCGTCTGCGGCCTCAGGCTTAGTATTGCTGGTGGGTTTGGCATCTGCCATAGGTGGTGTTCCTTCCTAACTTGCGTTAGCCCGCTGTAACATCCCTTTGTCTTTCAAAAGTGACTTTTAGTCAGCAGTGATTAATTTGTAGCAGTTATTTTAACAGATCAGAGCTTCAGCCTGTCCATTTCCGGCAGGACTACGTCCTCTTGATCGGCTGTGTCTTTTTGCACATGCATCAGATAAATTTCTTTGATGTCGTTTTCTACGGCCTCCAGCGCGGTCCGTCGAACATCGCGCAATAGCGGGATTTCGACGTTCGCGCAGGCGTGTGTCAATGGCCATAGCTGGGTACTCAGCTCGGCACGAACTTCTTCACGTATCTCGTCGCGGATAATTCGAGTTATATGCTGGAGGTCAGTCGCCGTCAAGCTCATGCCGAACTTTTCAAGGCATTCACGTCGCGCTGTAATCGCTTATCATGAAATAGATTTCCTTGACGTCGTTTTCCAGTAGCCTCCGCTGGCTTTCAAGCGGAGTCAGCCGCTCATCCAATTCCTCGCGCATGATAAACCGGATGTTTTGGAAATCGTCAAAACTCAAACTCATCGTGCTACGTATCCTAAGCTACCGCGTCGACACCATACAAGCAGGTTTAAGTTCATTTAATAGTGTTTTTTGCTACGCTTCTGGGCATATAATTAAGCAAAAGAGCCTCCGGAGAGGCTCCCGTTTAGCGTTGTTTATTCTGCCAGAAAGGTGCTGGGTTACTTGACGATCTTGGTGACGACGCCGGCGCCGACGGTGCGGCCACCTTCGCGGATAGCGAAGCGCAGACCCTGCTCCATGGCGATGGGAGCGAGCAGCTTGACCTTGAAGGTCACGGTGTCGCCGGGCATGACCATTTCCTTGTCCTTCGGGAGTTCGACTTCGCCGGTAACGTCCGTGGTGCGGAAGTAGAACTGCGGCTTGTAGCCCTTGAAGAACGGGGTGTGGCGGCCGCCTTCTTCCTTATTAAGGATGTAGACTTCGCTGTCGAACTCGGTGTGCGGCGTGATGGTGCCGGGCTTGGCCAAGCACCTGGCCGCGCTCGATGTCGTCGCGCTCGATGCCGCGCAGAAGGATACCGACGTTGTCGCCGGCCTGGCCCTGGTCCAGGTTCTTCTTGAACATCTCTACGCCGGTCACGACGGTCTTCTTGGTGTCGCGGATACCGACGATCTCGATCTCTTCGTTCACCTTGACCACGCCCTGTTCAACACGGCCGGTAGCGACGGTGCCGCGGCCCTTGATGGAGAAGACGTCTTCGATAGGCATCAGGAAAGGCTTGTCCAGCTCGCGCTTAGGCTCGGGGATGAAGTCGTCCATGCGCCTTGACCAGCTCCATGATCTTGTCTTCGTTCTCGGCGTCGCCTTCCAGAGCCTTGGTGGCCGAGCCGCGGATGATCGGAGCGTCCTTGTCGAAGCCGTTCTTTTCGAGCAGTTCGCGGATTTCTTCTTCGACGAGGTCGACCAGTTCGGCGTCGGCCAGGTCCATCTTGTTCAGGAAGACCACGATCTTAGGAACGCCGACCTGGCGGGCCAGCAGTACGTGCTCGCGGGTCTGCGGCAGAGGGCCGTCGTTGGCACCGACAACCAGGATGGCGCCGTCGATCTGAGCGGCACCGGTAATCATGTTCTTGACGTAGTCGGCGTGGCCGGGCATGTCGACGTGGGCGTAATGGCGCTTTTCGCTCTCGTACTCCTGGTGGGAAGTGGCGATAGTGATACCGCGCTGACTTTTCTTCCGGCGCGTTGTCTATCTGATCGTATTTGACGGGCTTGTTGACGTTGCTGGGCAGTTTCTTTGCCAGAACGGCCGTTATAGCCGCGGTCAGCGTGGTCTTACCGTGGTCCACGTGACCCATGGTACCCACGTTGATGTGCGGTTTGCTCCTGTCGAATTTTTCTGCCATCTAGTAGTATCTCCTTGTTAGTTGCTGATTTTTGCGTAGGCAATAGCTAAACCCACGCAACTTACCGAATAATGTTAACTGAAACTAAGAAGTTTGTAAAGGGATTATCGCGCTCATTTGAGCATAATTAGACTTCGCCATTGATCACTACATAGTAGATTGTCGTTTGTGCGCAACCTGTTCCTGGCACGAGTTAACGCGCTTGATATTGTTTCGACCGACAAGCCTAGCTCTTGCGCAATGTCCGCGCTCGTGCGCGGTGTACCGGATTCGTTCAAGCCAATTTTCTCACACAAGATTTGACGTTGACGCGCCGGTAAAAGACCTAGTGTTGCTGCAACGCCTACGTGATCGATCGCGCAAGCGTAAGCTTCGGGATCAACCGAAATATCAGGATCTTCCAGCTCTTCAACTTCAGGCATTTGTTCAAGTGGCACTACGGATGGTATGAAATCGAGGTGTTTGACTGGCATAGGTAACACCAATTATAGCGTCACTTGGTCTTTATTTGCTGTTCTTGGCGATTATTGTTTCGGCGACGTGTGTCGGCACGTCGGCGTAGTGGTCCAGTTCCATAGACGAGCTGGCGCGGCCCTGGGTCGTAGAGCGTAGATTGGTGGTGTAGCCGAACATCTCACCCAGAGGTACGAAGGCCGTTATTTCCTTGATGCCCGGAGTAAGGTCTTCCATGGATTCTATGCGGCCGCGCTTGGAGTTCAGGTCGCCGATGACGTCGCCCATGAATTCTTCGGGCGTAACTACTACGACCTTCATTACAGGCTCTAATAGTACCGGGCTGGCTTTCTTGACACCTTCTTGCAGAGCCATGGAGCCGGCAATCTTGAAGGCCATCTCGGACGAGTCGACTTCGTGGAAGGAGCCGTCATAGAGCTCGGCCTTGATGTCTACGACCGGATAACCGGCTATCACGCCGTTAGCCATGGCTTCTTCGATACCCTGTTGGACAGGTTTTATATATTCCTGCGGAATGACGCCGCCCTTGATGGAGTTTATGAACTCAAAGCCTTCGCCCGCCTCGTTCTGGCTAAGGCGCAGCCACACGTCGCCGTACTGGCCGCGGCCGCCTGTCTGGCGGACGAACTTGCCTTCAACCTCGACGGCGTCCTTACGGATGGATTCGCGATAAGCAACCTGCGGTTCGCCGATGTTAGCCTCAACTTTAAACTCACGCTTCATGCGGTCGACCAGGATTTCCAGGTGAAGTTCGCCCATACCGCTGATGATGGTCTGTGCGGTCTCGTCGTCGACATGTATGCGGAAGGTCGGATCCTCTTCGGCAAGGCGCTGGAGGGCCAAACTCATCTTCTCCTGGTCGGCCTTGGTCTTGGGCTCTATGGCAATGGATACGGGCGGTTCCGGGAAGGTTATGCTTTCCAGCACTATGGGATTGTTCTGGTCGCTGAGCGTGTTGCCGGTAGTGGTGCCTTTAAGCCCAACGATGGCGGCGATGTCGCCAGCATCGACTTCATCGACGTCCTCGCGCTTGTCGGCCTGCATGCGTACGATGCGTCCCACGCGTTCCTTTGCGCCGGTGGAGCTGTTCAGCACGTAGCTTCCGGCCTTGATCTTACCCGAGTAAACACGGAAGTAGGCCAATTTACCGACAAAAGGATCGGTAGCGATCTTGAACGCCAGACCGGCGAACGGCTCTGACGCAGAAGGCTTGCGCTCGATTTCGTCGCCAGACTTAGGATGGGTGCCCCAGTTGCTGCCGCGCTCTTCCGGACTGGGCAGGAGGTCGTTGACCATGTCGAGCACCTTCTCGACTATCACGCCGCGGCCATCACCGCCGGTTACGGGGAAGAACTTGCCGGTCAGTGTAGCGTAGCGGATAGCGTGTTTGATGTCGTCCACACTCATACCCTCTTCGCCTACCTCCAGATACTTCTCCAGCATCGTTTCGTCTTCGGCGACAGAGTTTTCTATAAGGAGCGATCGGTACTTCTTGACTTTGTCGAGCATGTCCGCCGGAACTTCGCCCTCGACTAGCTCGTGGTCTGTGAATTCCTTGTAGGTGTAGGCCTTCATGCTCACCAGGTCGACCACGCCGTTGACCTTCTGCTCAAAGCCGATAGGCAGATGGATAGGGAAAGCATGCTTGCTCAGGCGGGCATGGATGGTTTCCAGCGATTTGTAGAAGTCGCCGCCGGTCTGGTTGATCTTGTTAATAAAGCAAAAACGCGGCACGTTGTACTTGTCGGCCTGGCGCCAAACGGTCTCGGACTGGCTCTCCACGCCCATCTTGCCGTCGAACACTACCACGGCGCCGTCCAGCACGCGCAATGAGCGCTCCACCTCGACAGTGAAGTCGATGTGGCCCGGCGTATCGATAATGTTGATCTGGTGGTCTTTCCAATAGCAGGTTACGGCGGCGGACACGATCGTGATACCGCGCTCGCGCTCCTGAGCCATCCAGTCGGTGGTAGTTTCGCCCTCGTGTACGGCGCCTATTTTATGCTTAAGGCCGGTGCGGTACAGGATACCTTCGGTCGTGGTGGTCTTACCGGCGTCAATATGCGCGATGATGCCGATGTTCCGTATCTTGCCCATTGGTGTTTTCTTTGCTGCCATGATTTCCGTTCTGTCTTGTAATTTACGTTAGATTTGGCCTGGGTTAGCCTCGATAGTACTTGGTTGGTCCGGTTCAGCCACTAGTTCGTAAGCGATGGCTTCTGGCCCTAGGCTCCGGGTCAAACTGCCGACATCGGTCTGAGCGACACAGGCGCTTTCGAGCACGAAGACGCCGTAAGCACCGCTTTCGGTTTGTGAGTGCCGGGCTTTTGCGGCGCGTGCAATCTCGGCTTCGCGCAGACCCTCTAGCGAGACTGCGCCCTCGGGAATAGCGTCGCTCGTTGAGCGCTCAATGGTGACGCGCTTGATTGGAGGCCGTCCAACTGTTTTTTCAGATCTACGAAAAATAGTAACTTGTTCTGGCATAGTATTAGCTCCTCGCGAAGTGGGCGAAGGCGCGGTTAGCGTCGGCCATCTTATGCGCGTCCTCACGCTTTTTAACTGCGGCGCCCTGGCTATTGTAGGCGTCGACCAGCTCGGCGGCGATGCGGTCCTGCATGCTCATGCCTTTGCGGGCACGGGCGGCAGCCACGAACCACATGGTGGTCAGGTGGCGCTGGCGCTGGCCTTTGACTTCAAACGGAATCTGGTAGTTGGCACCGCCAACACGGCGGGAGCGCGTTTCCAGCGAGGGCTGGACGTTCTTCATGGCCTGTTCAAATACGTCCAGCGGGTTATCAACTTTCAGCTTCTTGGCGGCCTTTTCCATGCCGCCGTAGACTAGCCGTTCAGCGACCTGCTTTTTGCCATTGAGCATGACGCGATTGATTAGGCGCTGTACCGGCACGCTGTTATAGACGCGGTCGGCCGGGATGTCGCGCACCAGGGATTTGGTCTTATGCCTGGGCATTATTTGCCGCCTTTCTTGGTGCCGTATTTGGAACGGCTCTGTTTGCGGTCGCTTACGCCTTGCAAGTCGAGCGCGCCGCGGACGATGTGATAGCGTACGCCTGGAAGGTCCTTAACGCGGCCGCCGCGCACCAGGACCACTGCGTGCTCCTGCAGGTTGTGGCCTTCGCCGCCTATGTAGGCCCAGACTTCGTGGCCGTTGCTAAGGCGCACGCGGGCGACCTTGCGCAGAGCCGAGTTAGGCTTCTTGGGGGTTTTGGTCGTAACCTTGACGCAGACGCCGCGCTTAAGCGGGGCCGGCTTCTCGTAGTTCCTGGTCTTAAGGTTGTTCGTGACACGCTGAAGAGCCGGCGACTTACTCTTGCCGGTCGTCTTCTTGCGCGACTTGCGTACTAACTGGTTGATTGTAGGCATTAACGCTCCTTCCGGATTGCATCTATCTGCTGCAGGGATAATGCCATCTCCCCGGCTCGGATGCTTAGGTGTAGTTCAGACATTCTATCAGGCATCGGCCTCTGTTGCAACCGTGCCGGGTGTTTCGGGCCTGCCCATGACGGTATTGGCTTCGGCCGTCAGTTCGTCTTCTTCGTCCTCATCATCGACACCGGTGCCGACCGGTATCTTGCGGCCCAGGATGACGTTCTCCTTAAGACCATACAGTTTGTCGACCTTGCCGGAGGTAGCGGCGGCGATCAGGACGCGCGTGGTGTCCTGGAACGAAGCGGCGCTCAGGAACGAATCCGTGCTCAAGGAAGCCTTGGTGATGCCTAGCAGGAGCTGGACCGTCTTGGCCGGTTTCTTGCCGGCAGCTTTCAGCGCTGCGTTGGTCTCGGCCACGGCCAGCTTGCTGACGATGTCGCCCGTGACGAACTCGCTGTCGGCGGCCTCTTCTATCTGCACACGGCTGAACATCTGGCGCACGATTATCTCCAGGTGCTTGTCGGCGATGTTCTGGCCCTGCGCGGCGAAGATCTTCAGAATCTCGTTCATGATGTATCGCTGGGTAGATTCCACGCCCTGCAGACGCATCAGGTCATGCAGGTTAATGGAACCGTTGGTCAGGCGTTGGCCGGCTTCAACCTTTTCGCCGTCCTTGATCTGCAGTTGCTTGAAGCCGGGTATCTCGTAACGCACCACGCTCTGTTTGGTAGGCGTGATGATGATGTTCTTGGACGTTACCTGGACCTTGCCGGGCATGGGCGCCGTCAACGGTTCGGAAGCGTCTTCCAGTGCCGCGACCACGTCGCCAGCGGTGACTTCGGTGCCGGTCTTAACCTGGGCCTTACGTTCACCGAGTTCCAGCGTAACCTTCTTCTTGTCATCGGCCGTAACCTGGACTACGTAATGGTCGCCGTCCTCCCAGGTATTGACCGTACCGGAAATCTCCGTCAAGTATGCCTGGCCTTTAGGGGCGCGGACCTCGAACAACTCCTCGATACGGGAAAGGCCCTGGGCGGTATCGTCGGCTATGGCGCCGCCGGAGCGGTGCTTGGAGTCAAGGCTCAGCTGAGTGCCGGGTTCACCGATGCTCTGTGCGGCGATGACACCTACGGGATGGTTCTCGGCCACCAGTTCACCGGTCGCCGGATCCACGCCGTATGATTTCTGCGACACGCCGCGCACGCTGCTGCAGCTAAGGGCGCTCATGATCCTGATGCCGTCCAATTGCTTGTCGGCATCTATCTTGGCAGCCATCTCGGCGTCTATCATCTGGCCCTTCTTGGCGTAGCCTTTCACGGTTTCGGCCGCGAAGCGTCCTGTGAGGCGGGAAGCGTAGGATACGCCTATGTATTCGGCGTCAGCCCTGAGCATAGCGAAGCCTTTGTCCACACCCGCTTCGTCACCCACGGTGAAGACATCTTGGGAGACATCCACCAGACGGCGGGTCAGATACCCGGCGTCAGCTGTCTTGAGCGCGATATCGATCAGCGCCTTGCGCGTGCCGCGTGTGCCGGTAAAGTACTCAAGCGGACTCAGGCCGTGTATGTAGCCGGACTTGACTGGCAGTTCGATGACGTTGCCGCCAGCGTCCTGCTGGACACCTAGCATACCTACGGCGTTCTTAAGCTGGGCGATGTTACCGCGGGCGCCGGAGTTGATGGCGATGGACATTGAGGAATCCTGGCCGACCATCTGTTCGGACAGCATATCCTGGACGTTTGTCTCTACCTTGGTCCAGTTATCGACTATCAGTCGGTGGCGTTCATCGTCGGTTATGAATCCGTCCTCGTACTGGTCGGAGATGGCCGCGGAGCGGTCCTCGCCCTCGTCGAGCACCTTATCGATGCCCTTGATGGACTCGAAGTCGCCCATGCCCATGGACAGGCCGGAGAGGGTCGCGTAGTAGAAGCCCAGGTCTTTAAGGTCGTCGGCTATCTCGGCAGTCCTTTCCTGCCCGTACTGGGCATAGACGTCGGCCATCACCTTCTGCAGGCGTTTCTTGGTCATGGTCTCGTCCTGGAACGCGAAATCCTCGGGGAAGATCTCGTTGAACAGCAGACGGCCGAGCGTGGTCTTGTGAGACTTTCCACGGAACGGCACCCGTACGTAGCTCTGCAAGCTTACAGTGCCGCCATCGAACGCCATAAGCGCCTCGTCCAGGCTGGAGAAGGGCGCTAACTTTTCGGCATCGGTGTTAGGCCGCTCGTACGTTAGGAAGTAACAACCCAGAACTATATCCTGCTCGATATGCAGAATTGGGGAGCCGTCGGCGGGTTTTAGCAGGTTGCGGTTGGCAGCCATTATATCGCGGGCTTCAGCCTGCGACTTACGGCTCAAGGGCAGGTGTACGGCCATCTGGTCGCCGTCGAAGTCGGCGTTAAACCCTTTACATACCAACGGATGGAGCTGAATGGCCCGACCCTCTATAAGCCTAGGCTGGAAGGCCTGGATGCTGAGTCGGTGGAGTGACGGCGCGCGGTTCAGCAGGACATACTTGCCCTTGATGACCTCGTCCAGGGCATCCCAAACGACGGTCTCGCCCATCTCTATCAGGCGTGATGCGCTGCGGATGTTATGGGCCTGTTCGCGCAGTATCAGTTCGCCGATGACGAACGGCTTGAACAGTTCCAAGGCCATCATCTTAGGCAGACCGCACTGGTTTATCTTCAGTTCCGGACCGGATACGATGACCGAACGGCCGGAGTAGTCTACACGCTTACCCAGCAGGTTCTGGCGGAAGCGCCCCTGCTTGCCTTTGAGCATGTCGCTGAGCGACTTCAGGCGGCGGCGCTGGCCGGTAGCGGCCACGGCGCGGCCCGAACGGGTGCTGTTGTTGTCTATCAAGGCATCGACAGCCTCCTGGAGCATACGCTGTTCGTTGCGGCGAATGACTTCCGGCGCATTCAGATCCATCAGCTTCTTCAGGCGGTTGTTACGGTTTATCACGCGGCGGTACAGGTCGTTAAGGTCGGAGGTCGCGAAACGGCCGCCCGTAAGCTGGACCATGGGGCGCAGGTCCGGCGGGATAACCGGCAATACGCTGATACACATGGAACTAGGCTTTATGCCGGCGCGGTCCATCGATTCCAGCAGGCGCAGGCGCTTCATCAGCTTCTTGCGGCGCTGGCCTTTGGCGTCTTCGGCCTCTTTGCCGAGCTCCTCTATGAGCTGTTGGAGATCGATATCGCCCAGCAGTTCCTGAAGGGCGGCGCCGCCCATGCCTACGCCAATCAGACTGCGCAGTTCGCTTGGCAGATTGCGGTAATCGGTCTCGTTTATGAGTGACAGGCGTTCCAGGCGGGTAATCTGGTCGCGATACTGCTCAAAATCCTTGGTAAGCTGTTCCGCTCTCTTTGGTCTGCTGTTCCGCCAGGGCTTTGACGTCGGCCCCAGCACCTTTGTCGTGCTTATCGACAACGTTGCTTTTTTTGCCAGCAAAGTGCTTGGTGCCTTGGCTTCCTTCGCGTATCGGAGCTTGATGGCTTCTTTGGCGGCCTCGTACTCGGCCTCTTTGTCGGCCAGTATCTTGTCCCGCTTCTCGGTATTGACGGACTTGATGATGTAGCTGGCAAAATAAGCCACGCGCTCCAGGTTCTTAACAGTCAGGCCAAGCAATAGGCCCATGGCGCTGGGAGTACCACGCAGGAACCAGATATGCGACACAGGTACGGCCAGGCTTATATGACCCATGCGCTCGCGGCGTACGATACTGCGCGTGACCAGTTCGCCGTTCTTGTCGACGGCGGCCTCGCGGCTGCGCACGCCTTTGTACTTGGCGTCGTGGGGATTAATGTCTTTGACGGGGCCGAATATGCGCTCGCAGAACAGGCCGTCGCGTTCCGGCTTCTGGGTGCGGTAGTTAATAGTCTCGGGCTTGGTAACCTCGCCATAGCTCCAGTCCAGGATGTCGTTAGGGCCGGCTACTGCCAGGCGCACCGCGTCAAAATCAGCGATGTCGGTACCATTGTTGGAATATCGTTGCGGTGTCATCTTAGGCCTCCTCCCCTTTTTCAGTGTCTGCGGCAGAGTCTCCGTCGAGTCTCGTCCACGCCTACCACTTCGAACTCATCGACTGCGGCATCTTCGGTCACGTCCACGTCGGATGCGGACGGCTCTGGTACATCCACTTCGGCCGGATGGCTGGCCTCTTCCTTGATGTTGCTGGCCAGTACGGCTTCGGCATCGACCAGCTTGTCGGAACTTATCAAATCCACTTTCAGGCACAGACCCTGGAGCTCCTTAACGAGAACGTTGAAGCTCTCCGGTACCTTGGGGCCGACGATCGGTGTCTTCTTGATGATGGACTCGTATGCTTTGGATCGTCCGTAGACGTCATCGGACTTGATGGTCAGCATCTCCTGCAGGGTGTTTGCGGCACCGTAAGCCTCCAGTGCCCACACCTCCATCTCGCCGAAGCGCTGGCCGCCGTTCTGGGCTTTGCCGCCCAGCGGCTGCTGGGTGACCATGGTGTAAGGACCGGTAGAGCGGGCATGTATCTTGTCGGCCACCATGTGGTTGAGCTTAATCATGTACATACTGCCCACGGTTGTGCGCTCCTTAAAGGATTCGCCGGTGCGGCCGTCGTATAACTGTTGTTTGCCGTCCTCGGGCAAACCGGCCTTCTTGAGCAGTTCGTGTATCTTGGCTTCCGGAACGCCGTTGAACGACGGGCTGGCAACCTTCATACCCAGGACGCGCGCCGCCATACCCAGGTGCGTTTCGAACAGCTGGCCGACGTTCATGCGGCTGGGCACGCCCAGCGGGTTAAGGATGATGTCGACTGGGGTGCCGTCTTCCATGAACGGCATATCTTCCTCTGGCAGTATGCTGGCTATGACGCCCTTGTTACCGTGGCGTCCGCCCAGCTTATCGCCGACGGCGATCTTGCGCATCTGGGCCACGAAGACCTGTATCTGCATGATGACGCCGGCCTTAAGCTCGTGGCCGTTCTCGCGGCTGAATACCTTGACGCCCACGACCTTGCCGTGTTTGCCGTTGCTCATGCGCTGTGAGGTATCGCGGACTTCTTTGGCCTTTTCGCCGAATATGGCGCGCAGCAGGCGCTCTTCGGAACTCAGCTCCTGTTCGCCCTTGGGCGTAATCTTACCGACCAGGATGTCGCCGGGGTGTACCTCGGCGCCGATGCGAACTATGCCGTCCTCATCCAGGTGGCGCAGGGTCTCTTCGGAAACGTTCGGGATGTCGGACGTGACGATTTCCGGACCCAGCTTGGTCTCGCGTACCTCGATCATGAAGTCCACGATATGTACGCTGGTGAGCGAGTCGTCTTCGACCAGCTTGCGGGAGATGATGATGGCGTCCTCGAAGTTGTAACCGGCCCAGGGCATGAAAGCGACTATCAGGTCTTTGCCCAGCGCCAGTTCGCCATCGGCGATGGACATGCCCTCTATGAGCACGTCGCCGGCTTTGACCTTGTCGCCGGTACTGACGACTACCTTCTGGTTGATGGACGTGCCTTCGTTACTGCGCACGAAGCGCTGAGGCTCGTACTTCTTGGAGCCACCCTTGGCGTACTTGACTGCTACCTCTTGGGCCGTAGCCTTGGTAACCGTGCCTTGGCCTTCGGCCAGGACGACCTGACCGGTATTGCGGGCGGCATCGACTTCCAGTCCGGTACCTACGATAGGGGCGCTTGGCTGTATCAGCGGCACCGCCTGCCTCTGCTGGTTAGAACCCATGAGTGAGCGGTACACATAGTTCTTTTCTATGAACGGTATGAGCCCGGCGGATGAACCGATGATCTGGTTGCGTGACGCGTCCATGTGCGTAACGTCGTCAGCGTCCACTTCGCCGGATTTAAGGTGCGAACGGGCGCTAACGCGCTCGTCTACGAAATAGCCGTCCTTATCCACTTCGCTACCGCCGCCGGCGATGACAGCGGCTTCTTCCTCGTAAGCGTCCAGATATACTACCTCGTTGGTAACCTGGGCCTTGACCGGCCAGGTCTTCTTAGCAGTCTACTTTGGCAAGCTTGGCGGCATCGGTCTTATTTATACGGGCGCCGGCCTTGACTATGACCTTGCCTTTTTCGTTCAGCAGGTCCTGGCTGGCGATATGGCCGGCGCATCCTTGGCGGTCACGGCATTGATGACCTTGCGGTAAGGCGTCTCTACGAAACCATAGTCGTTCACGCGGGCGAAGTTGGCCAGGTTAAGTACCAGACCGATGTTGGCGCCTTCCGGCGTCTCGACGGCGCAGATACGGCCGTAGTGTGTGGCATGGGCGTCGCGGACTTCGAAACCGGCGCGTTCGCGGCTTAGGCCACCGGGGCCCATGGAGCTCAGACGGCGCTTATGCGCCAGTTCGCTCAAGCGGGTTGATCTGGTCCATGAACTGGCTGAGCTGGGAGCTGGCGAAGAATTCGCGCACCGCGGCAACCACCGGGCGGGCGTTGATAAGCTGGCCGGGCGTGACCGTCTCTATGTCGCTCATGCTCATACGGTCCTTGGTGTTGCGCTCCATGCGCAGAAGACCGATGCGGAACTGGCGCTGTACCAGTTCGCCTACCAGCTTGACGCGGCGGTTGGCCAGCGAGTCGATGTCGTCAGCCGGTTCCTGGGTATTGTTAAGCCGGATGAGCTCGGCGATGATGGCTTCGATATCTTCCAGGCGCATGACCCGGTTCTCGATGGTGTTCGGCACGTTCATATCCAGGCGCTTGTTGATCTTGTAGCGGCCCACGCGGGAAAAGTCGAAACGCTTGTAGTTGTAGAACATGTTTTCTATAAGCGATTTGGCGTTGTCGACGGTAGCCAGGTCGCCTGGGCGCAGGCGGCGGTAAACTTCTATCAAAGCTTCGTTCTGGAGCTTGGTCGGGTCCTTTTCCAGAGTGGCGTCCAGATAGCTCTTCTCGCCGGAGTCGACATGCTTGAAAGCCTCGCGCATGTGGGTTTCGGACACGCCCAGGGCGCGCAGTAGTGTAGTGACAGCGATCTTACGCTTGCGGTCGATCTTCACGTACAGCGCGCCGTTCGCGGCGGTCTCGAACTCCAGCCACGCGCCGCGGCCAGGTATGACCTTGGCGCCGTACAGGCTGGTGGTACCGTGCGGGTCTGCCGTAAAGAAAACGCCAGCTGAACGTATCAGCTGGCTGACGACCACGCGCTCGGCACCGTTGATCACGAAGGTGCCGCGGGTGGTCATCCACGGGAAATCGCCCAGATAGATCTCCTGGTTCTTGACCTCGCCGGTGACCTTGTTGGTCAGCTCGACATTGGCCATCAGGGGAGCTTCGAAGCTAACGTTGTTCTCGCGGGCCTCGGCCTCGGTCATCTTGGGGTCGCCGAACTTGTAGTCCTTAAACTTGAGTGATAATTTGCCGCCTGTGTAATCGTCAATCGGGCTGATTTCGGCCAGAAGCTCACCCAGACCTTCGTCTACGAACCACTGGAAGGATTTGTTCTGATGATCCACGAGGCTTGGAAGGTCCAGCGCATCATCGATATCCGTAAAAAATACTCTGTCTTTTTGATTAGTCTTCGTTTTCTTGGTGCTTGCCGCTTTTGCCATACGCTGTGAGGTTCTCCCCTTATGTTAAAGAGCCAGCAGACGGTTCGCATCGGAACCGTTGACCAGGATATTACTATGAATACAAGTATTCAAGCCCAGCTGATAGCCCTTATTACTGATAATTTAATCTGTTTATGTTTGGTTCGGCCGAAGATCCCTAAGTTGGGGTTTTGAGCTTTTTTAAGGCAATAAGCTACCCAACTTGCACTACTTCTAGAACCCAGTATCTCGGAAATCAGGCCCAGTGTCAAGGCCTCAGGCTTTGGGCGGGGTGGTGATGACGTCGTCAATAAGGCCGTACTTCTTGGATTCGGTGGCAGTCAGCCACTTGTCGCGCTCCATGTCCTCATGGATCTTCTTGGCGTCCTGGCCAGTGTTCCCTGCCATGATACCTTCCAGAAGTTTCTTGATGCGCAAAGATTCGCGCAGGTCAATTTCTTGGTCTGTGACGCGGCCTTTGGTACCGGACGACGGTTGATGGATCATGGCCGTGGCGTTCGGCAACATGAAGCGCTTGCCCTTGGCGCCTGAACTCAGCAGGAAGGCCGCGGCCGAAGCCTGCACGCCTATGCCGACGGTCTGGATGTCGTTGGTCACGTACTTCATGGTGTCGTAGATGGCCAAAGCATCGTACACGCTGCCGCCGGGACTGTTTATATAGAAGAATATGTCTTTCTTGGGGTCCTGGGACTGCAGGAACAACAGCTGGGCGACGATGGTGTTGGCCGTAGCTTCGTTGACATCACTGCCCAGGAAGATGATGCGGTCCTTAAGCAGGCGGCTGTAAATATCATAGGCGCGCTCATAGCGGCCTTCGTTCTCTATAACAGTAGGGATTAATACGGATGTTTTCGGATTGCTCATACCGCACATAATACTCCCGTTAGCACTCTAGTGTCAAGAGTGCTAACGTGCAGTTCAGACCCTCACAAGATCCTTAAGGAGACCTTCTTCAACGGGCATTTGAGGCATGGCAGCCGGCACTTCCAAGGCGGCCTCTGCCCCGGCTTCAAAAAGCTCCGGCGCCCTCTCGGACTCCAATAAGTGCACGAAGCCCGTCGCAAGTTCCCCGGGAACACACGCCCCTACCGCATCGATTCCTTGGGCGCCCGGAATACTTATCTGACCTGCGAAACGCAAGGCTTCCACCCTGTAAGTGTGGCCATTCTGCCGTTCGACCCTCCTAAGCCTGGACCGTTCGATAAACAACGGAGCTGTCACGGCAGTCAAGCCGCTCGCCAATTTGTGCATATCCAGAACGTAGTCATCCGGGGATGCATCCACTACTACAAGCCTGGCCATGCCATCACCATCCATGCCATCCCTGCCCGAGAAGGTGGATCTTTTTACGGCCAGAGTCCTGCCGTCAGGGTGTTCGCTCTGGTCGCGGAACATGAATTCGTCAAGCGGATAATAGCGTCTCTCGGGTCTTTTCATCGTAGTTACCTAGGGTATATTGGGCATTACGATATCATGCTATCTCGACAAATCAAAAGCTTCCGGGTCGTAATAGATTATTTTTTGGCAGAGTAGCCGCGGAGTTTGTCGAGGGTTTTTTCGGTCATCATGCGCGAGTGGATGTCGCGGCGGTTCTCCGGCTTGTCGAGTTCGGCCTGCATGGCGGCATCCGGGTACTGGCCCTTGAGCAGTTGGATGCGGATCTCCAGTTCTTCGGGCGTGACCTCGATCTTTTCCTTGTCGGCGATAGCGCCCAATACCAGGCCGGCCTTTACGCGTAAGTCGGCGCCTTCGCGCTTGTTTTCGCGGTGGGCTTCGGCCGTCAGGCCTTCGGCGCCTAGATGCTCCTGCCAGGTCTGACCGCGCTGGACCACGTTGCGCTTCTCTTCCTCCTCCATGCGGTCGATCTCTTCTTCGATGAGGGATTTGGGAATCTTAACGTCGGTCTTGGCGGCAATCTTCTCGAGCAGCTCGTTGTCGAAGGCGCGGTCGGCTTCCTGCTGTTTCTCGGCGGTTAGCTGTTTCTTGATATCCGACTTAAGGTCGGCCAGCGCCTTGAATGGGCCGACGGTAGCGGCAAACTTGTCGTCCAGCTTGGGCGGCTCCTGTTCGCTGACCTTCAGAACCGTGACCTCGAATGTAACTTCGCGCCCTTGGAGGTCCTTAACGCCGTAATCCTTGGGGAAGGCCAGGTTGAACTTCTTCTTCCCTCCGGGCTTCAGGCCGATAAGCTCCTCTTCGAAACCGGGAATGAAGTTTTTACTGCCGAGTGTCAGCGGATATTCCTTGCCGTCGGCACCCTCGATGGGCTTCTTAGTCTTGGCATCGGTACCTTTGAAATCTATGACGGCTTCGTCGCCGGATTTGGCTGCCCGATCCACCTGCTTCTTGGTGGCAGCCCGCTCACGGAGGCGATCCAGGACCTCGTTCACGTCCTTGGCCGTCACGCTAGGCTTCTTACGCTCTACTTTTATAAGCTTATAATTGGGCAGTTTTATATCGCCTACCGCTTCTACCTCGGCGGTGAATTCCAGGGTGCTGAACGGTACGAACTTGACTACCTCGACCTTGGGCTGGGCGACCGGGCGCAGGTTTTCCCGGCGGACAGTGTCCACGTACAGCTTATTGATGGCCTGCTCCAGGAACTCGGACTGCAGGGCGTTCGGGTCAAGATGCTTCTCGACCATCGCGGCCGGCGCCTTGCCCGGGCGGAAACCGGGCACTTTGACGTTAGCGCTCAGTTTGGCCAGTACGGCCTGCTTGGTCTCGTCCAGTTCGGCCTGGGAAGCCTTGACGTTAAGTTTGGTAGTCGTGGGTGTAGGTTGGGTCTTGGTTACTTGCATAGTGACCCATCATAACAGATAGGGACGTCATTGACCAGTGTCGCCGGGGCCGTCATCGCCTTCCCCGCCGTCATCGCCATGTACGCCGTGCACGGCGGGCTTTGCCTTGGTGGCCATGAATGGTCGATGTCGGGGCGGAAAGGTTGGACGTATTCGACATGATATCGTTGGCGGTCAGACCGCCCAGCGACACTATGGCCGCCGCGATTGCTACAAGAATGGATTTACTTCATGATTCACAGCATAGGCCGGTTATATGAGAAAAAGCTGAGTTATGGACGGATAAATGCCGTAAGGATAGCGACTGCCGCTATGAACCAGGCGGCCTCTACCACGGCGCCTACGGGCCTTTGGAACCACTGGATGCCGACGGCGAACCGCGAAAAAGCGTTAGGATGCCAGGTGCGGCCGGCACGGATCGTCACATACTTGTTAATCCAGAAGAAGTCCGGCGATGCCGCCAGGAACGCGCAGAACGCGGCCAGTAACCAGTACTCCGGCCTGGTCAGTGCGAGTATAAGCACCAGCAGGAAACAGAGCGAAGCATCGGTTATCAGATAATTGCGGAAGCCTGCGGTCTTAATCGTCTTCTCGGGTTTTGCACTGCCGTAATGCGGCAGGGCGTCGCAGACGAAGTGCGACGCGAAGGCCGCCGGCACGGCTATAAGCGGCTGGCCGACGGCCAGGCCTATGATGGCACCGGTGAGAGCATGGTTTGTGGCCGTCATTTCTTGAATTTCTTGATGATGCCCGCGGCCGGGAGCTTCTGTTCCTTGCCCGTATCCAGATCCTTGAGCGTAAACTTGCCGGACTTCAGCTCATCCCCGCCGATTACCAGCAAGTATCTGATGCCTTTTTTGTCAGCAGTCTTTATCTGGTCGCCGATCTTGCGGCCGGACAGGTCCACGGCTACGTTGACGCCGCCGCGCCTTAGGTCGGCGATCGGCTTCCTGGCCTGCTCTGCCACGTCGCCCACCAAAGCGACATAAACGTCAGTCTCCGGCGCAAGCTCAGGAAGAAGACCGTGCAGTTCCATGAAATTCATAAGTGTGACATCGCCCCAGCCGAATCCGACGGTCGGAACCGGCTTTACGCCGAACAGACCCACCAGCCCGTCGTAGCGGCCGCCCCCGAGCATGGACCGGTTATTATCCGGATGCTTATCGAAAACTTCGAACACGACGTCCGTGTAGTAGTCGAAACCGCGCATAAGCGTGACGTCGAAACGCGCGTTCTTCAGCCCCGTCTTACTTAACGTGTTGAGCATCTGCTCCAGTTCTGCCGCGGAAGGGTGCTCTTTGAGCTCGGCAGGCAGTTTCTTAAGATCCTTGACACCCAGCAAGAGACACCAGTTTTTCCGTGACGCCGGCCTCGCGGGACTTAGGCTTAAGCGCCTTATCTACCGCTGATATGAATTTGCCCCGGTCCATCTTGTGCATCTTATCTATAAGCTTGGAAACGTCGTGTGCTTCCTTGGCGCTCAGGCCCAGGTATGACGCTCAGCGCGTCATCCACCAGTTTGCGGCTGTTGAGCCGTATCTCGTACATATCGGGTTTGGCGCCGAAAGATTTGAAGAGCGCGTCAACCAGCGAAATCATCTCATATTCCGCTTCTACGCCTTCCACGCCGAACAGATCCACGTTCAATTGCCAGTGCTCGCGCAGACGGCCGCGCTGGGGGCGTTCGTAGCGCCACAGGTTGGGTATGCTGTACCACCTTAACGGATAGCCCAGTTCCTGCCTTTTGGCGGCCACCATGCGGCTGACGGTCGGCGTCATCTCGGGCCGGATCACTACTTCGCGGCCGCTCCTGTCCTGGAACAGATAGGTCTGCTCCTTGACTATCTCTTCGCCCGGTCTTGGCCAGATATATCTCCAGCGGCTCCAGGATGGGCGCGTCGTACTCCTCGTAGCCGAAGCTTTCGCACACCTCGCGCCACTTGGCGAACATGTACTTTTGCAAACGCTTGTCCGGCGGATAGAAATCCCGCGCGCCTTTGTATGGTTTGGTCGATAGCGGCATAATTGACTTTATTATCCTTTATCAGTGGCGTCAAAACAAGAACGGGCGCCGGTGTGGCAAGTCGGGTCCGGCCGGATTTACTCTTATGAGCAGTGTGTCGTTATCACAATCCTCTTGTATGGATACAAGCTTGAGACTATTGCCGGATTCCTCGCCCTTTTCCCATAGACGCTTCTTGCTGCGGCTCCAAAAAACAACCTTTTTTCTAGCACGCGTCGCCTGCAACGCTTCCTCATTCATAAACCCAAGCATCAAAACCTCCTTAGTTTGGACATCTTGAATGATAGCCGGCACGATACCGCCCAGTTTAGAGAAATTCAATTTAGTAGTCATAGCCGCACCTCGACGTTCTTTCCTGACAGGTATCGCTTGAGCGCCGAAGGTTTGATGCCCTGGTAGTGGAAAATGCTGGCTCCGAGAGCGGCGTCAACGTTCGTCTTTTGGAAAACATCCGCAAAGTCTGGCTCAGAACCGCCGCCGCTGGAAGCAATGACCGGTATGTTTACCTGCCCGGTGACTGCCCGTAAGAGTTTAAGGTCGAAGCCAGTATCCATGCCGTCGCGGTCCAGGCTGTTTACCAGCAAGTTCGCCGGCACCAAGCCGCTGCATATCTTCGCAGAACTCCATGACGTCCAGTCCGCTGTCCTCGGTGCCGCCTTTTATATAGACGGTCCACTTATCGCCTCGTTCGTTTAGCATCGACTGATATGACTATGCATTGGGAGCCGAAGTAGTCGGACGCTTTTTTGACCAAGTCCGGATTGAGCGCCGCGGCCGAACCAAGCGACACCTTATCTGCCCCGGCCCGCAGTAATTGCCGTATATCATCCAGACTGGAAATACCACCGCCGACAGTAAATGGAATGTTAATTGCTTGGGCGATTTTCCAGACCAATGCACGGAAGGTTTTCCGGCCTTCAAGCGTAGCCGCGATGTCCAGGAATACCAGCTCGTCAGCTCCTTCCTCGCAATATTTCCGTGCCAGCTCCACCGGATCGCCGATTATTTTTAACTCGGTAAAATTCGTACCCTTCACTACTAAACCGTCTTTGACGTCCAGGCAAGGGACAATCCGCCTGGCCAGCGTATTTTTATAATTCGCCGATGTTTCTGCCTCGGCGATATCTATGGCGCCTTCGTAGACGGCCTTACCAATGACAGCGCCTAGAGCGCCCCTTTTGTTTAGCGCAGCGACATCCCCAAGCGTAGTAACGCCCCCGGCGCCGATTACCCGGAACCCGGCATCAATGAAACGCTGTATGAGCTCGAGGTTAGGCCCTTTAAGTGTACCGTCGCGCGAAACGTCAGTTACCAAGACATTGGTAATGCCCAGCTTTTTAAACAATTTGATGCTATCGCCTGTTGATGTGCCTGCAGTTTTGGTCCAGCCTTCAGTTGCGAACTGTCCGTTTTTGCTATCGGCCGCGATTATAATTCGTTCCGTACCGAATTCCCTCACCAGTCGGACTATGAGATCGGGATTTTCCAAGGCGGCTGTGCTCAGCATGATACGCTGCACCCCGCCTGTAAGGTAAGCTTTGGCTGCTCCATAAGTACGAACGCCGCCGCCTGCCTGGACCGGCACGCTGGCCGCCTTAGCGATATCGAGTACTAGCTGGCCGTTGACGGGCCGCCCGTTTTTAGCGCCGTCCAGATCAATGATGTGTATGGATTTAGCGCCGCGTTCCACGAACTGCCTGGCAACTGCCACTGGGTCGTTTCCGTACACCGTCTCTTGATTGAAGTCGCCCTGAAACAGACGTACGCACTTGCCGTCTTTTATATCGATGGCGGGCATCACAAGCATTGGCTAGCCTCGCAAAAATTCTTAAGCAGCTGTTCGCCGGCTTCGCCGGATTTTTCCGGGTGGAACTGCACCGCGAAAAAATTATCTTTCTGGACGAATGAAGGGAAATCAAAACCGTAAGCCGTCGTTCCCGCAACCGCATCGCCAGCGTCAAAATAATAGGAATTCACAAAGTAGAAATACTCGCCGCTTTCTATATTCGTTGCCAGTGGCGAATCCTGAATAAAATTAACTCTATTCCAGCCAAGCTGAGGCGTCTTGAGTGTCGCTGGGAATTTACGGCAGACACCTGGCACGACGCCCAGACAAGAGGTGTCATCTTCTTCTGAAGTGTCGGCCAGCAGCTGCATACCTAAGCAAATACCGAGGAATGGCTGCTTGAGGGTTGGGATGAGCTTGTCTAGGCCGGTGCGCTTAAGCTGCCGCATGGCCGGACCTGCCCGGCCCTGGCCCGGAAAGATGACACCTTTTGCCTGCTTGATCTCGGACGGATCGGCAGTGATTACACTCTCTACACCAAGCCGATCAAGCGCGTTCTTAACCGAACCGGTGTTGCCGGCCTTATAGTCGATGATGGCAATCATAGCCGGCCTTTCGTACTTGGCAGCTTTTTGCCGCGGCGGTTGCGGTCGACGAGAATCCGGATAATGTTGCTCAAGCGGGCCGGTTTCCCCGGCTATAGGCCGCTACCAGCTGGGCATAGGTAAGGTCGGCAATCTCGCTTTCGCAGTCAGCAGTCTTGCCATTGCCGGCTATAGCCATCATGACTTCACCGAATTCCTCGCCGGCCTTTTTGCCGGCCTCATTAGCGTCGCGCATCAGGTTCAACGTATATGATTTAGCCGCCTTGTCCGTAACTTGCCGGTTGCGGCTAGCTAACACTCTGTCAATCTGTTCGATATCGCCAAAGGAAACACCTTCCGGTTGCTCGGGTTTTACGACCGACCGTACCACTACTGCCGGATATACGTCCATCAATGTCTTAATTTCTACCAGGCCGTTGGCTTTAGCGGTCTCGCCAGAAGATACTAAATCGGCCACCAGCGTTACTCCAAGCAAACGCGGCATAATTTCCACGCTGCCGCAGATAGGCATGCTGGCAGCCCGTAAAGATAACTTTTGCTTCACGGCGGTCTTGCTCAGGAGTACTGGAAAGCTGGTTGCCACATTTAAAGGGCGCTTGGCGGCCTTGAGTTGCCGTCGAACGGCCGCCGCTTTGGCGACGGGCGCCAGCAAGACAAACCGACACATCCTCGTCCCAAAGGCTTCATACGCGATGGAATTATCCGATGCGGCGTAGTCTTCGCAAGAATCTGAACCAGTCAGACCCATATCGCCATAGCCCGCGGCAATAAAACGCGGGATGTCGTGGCCTTTGACTTTTAAGAACGTCCGGCCGCCAGCCTTAACTTCCAGCTGACGATTTTCAAATGCGGGTACGGTAATACCGGTGGCATCCTCAAATGCCTTTAGACATGGCCGGCTATCATCGCCTTTCGGGACGAGTATGACCTTGGCTTTAGCTGCTTGTTTTATTAATCCGTTCATCTTATTTACCTTAGTTAGTTACTGATATACCAAAAACGCCAGCCCGATGGCCGGCGTTCGTGTTTCTAAATATTAGTAACTTAACCGGCTCGAGCTGGCGCTATATGGTTATGATGTATTTCGTTTAATGCGGCTGCGTAGCCGCTACAACCGTTCTTCATCCAATCGCTGATGCGGGCTACGGTTCGGCTGCTGAGCTTAGTCTTGGCCACGATGTCAGTATAAGTTTTGCCTGCCTGCAGCATGCGGGCGGCTTCCAGGCGCGAGCTGATCTCGGTAATTTCTTTCTGGGTCATAACGTCGCGAAGAAAATTCTTCATGGTGTCGACATTATCAATAGCCGTCAACGCTTCAGCGAGTTGCTGCGCGGTACCACTGTTCCAAACCGAGGTCTTATCATCAGACATGCCATCCACTTTATCTAAGTAAAGTGAACTTGTCAAGCACTATATGAATTTGCTTACCAGCCACGCTTGGAGTGACGGAAATGTTCAGGAAATACGATGGTATTGTTTTTAATGCGCTTTCCGGGCTTCACCCTGACATTGGCCATGAGACGTGACTTGTCGCCAAGTTCGGCATTCTTGCCAACGATCGAGCGTTCATCCAATTCAGCCTCGGCCCCCGCAACCGCTCCCTGGTCCATACGAGAAGCCCAGTGAAGCGTTGAATGTGCTCCAACGTGGTTGTCACCCATCAACCTTACGTGATCTTCCAACGTAGCGTTTGAACCGACAAGTGTCTCGTCTTCGCCTGCACGGATGTCCACATCCTCGCCAAGCTTGCTACCGCCGCTCAGATGAGCGTTGTCAACGATGGCCCGCGGGCCGATCTCTACCTGGTCGCCGACGTACGTATCTATAAGTGTCGCCTGCCACCCCACAACACTAGCCCAGCCGATACGCGTTTCACCTTGTAGCACCCTGGCATCCACGACCGAGCGCCCCATAAACTTTACCTCAGGTTCAACGTTCGTCCGTACGTTCACGATCGTGCCGTTTTCATAATGGTCATAGAGCTCGCTTGGACCTTCTTCGGGAGTAACACGGACCTGCCTGGGTATGGCATAGGTCTCACCTGCATGGACTTCCGATTCCGCCTCTGTTACCGTATGAAAGAAATAATGGTCCGGACCCCGGAATTTCTCCGGTATATCCTGCCCGGCAAATATATCCTGATAACTCCCCGAAGGTCCTGATAACTCCGCGTATCCCGTCATGTAGTTTGCTCCTTTATCTTAGTAAACTACATTTTTGCTAATAATGCAATAGATTGTCGTTATACATGGTGGGGATGAAAGGACTTGAACCTTCACGCCTTGCGGCACTAGTTCCTAAAACTAGCGTGTCTACCAATTCCACCACATCCCCGGTGGTCCGGTACCGAAGTATTTTAGCCGTTTTTCTGGTAAAAGACCAGCTGGGCGTCGCCGTAATTTTTGGTCTGTACCACCTGTAAGCCGTCGAATTTCAGCGGCTCTTCCCCGCCCGGCCACGATAGTACCAGCGTGCCGGAGTCTTTAAGATGCCGAGGCAGTATCTTCATGTCGCGGTACGGGACGTCGTCGTAAGGCGGATCGGCGAAGACCAGGTCGAACCGTTCTGACTGGTGGCGGGTAGACCAGGCGTTCACGAAGGCGCGGACAGCCTTTACGCGGTCTTGGATGCCCAGGGTCTTGCAGTTTTCGCTGATGGTTCGATGGGCCTTCTTGTCTACTTCGATAGCCAGGGCGTTTTTGGCGCCGCGGCTGATAGCTTCAATGGCCAGCGCGCCGCTGCCGGCGAAGGCGTCAAGTACCGTGAGCCCTTTTATGTCGCCCAATACGCCGAAGATACCGCCGCGGGCCTTCTCGCTCATCGGATGCGTCCGGTGGCCGTGAGGGCTGGCGAACATGCGTCCGCCGAGCCAGCCGGCGATAACTCTCACTTCTTGGCTCCGGCCTTTGCTTTGGGCTTGTCCTGGGCTTCCATATAGGCGCAGTACCAGGCCAGCGTTATCATCCTAACCATGCGCGGCGCCATCTCTTTGCGCACCTGGCGGGTCAGCCGGACGGTCCAGCCGCCGGCGATGAAGCGGTCGTACAGGCGCAGTTCGGCGATTTCCTTGGCCAACTCGTTGAATACAGCTATGATGCCTGCCTCGCGGACGTGCTTAAGGTCGGCTTTGCTGGGACGGCCGCTATTAAGGCTCAAGGGGCGAATTAGGGCGTAGGCCCCGACTTCGAACATCGCGTGATTGGTCAGCAGGCCTTTCGGCCCTACGAGTTTGGTGCTCATGAGTAAAGACTCACGTATGGTAGGGCTTTTCACATATAGACGGCCGGTAAGGCCGGTGCGGGTATGCCGGCTTTCGCCGCCGCGCAGGCGCTCCAGCTCTTCTTCATAGGGGTAATGGTGGGCCGGCGTAAGCCCGTCTACCAATGCGTGAGCCAGCCATGCGGCCTGGAAAGAGGCCTGGACCTCATCCTTGCGCTTAAGGGCTTTGACCAGGCCGTCGTAATGCACGTCTATAAGTTCATGGAGCTCGGTGTCGTCCGGGTTGAAGGGGTCTATAAAATGCCAGGGCTGCTCACCCTGTACCTGGCGCTTCAGCTTGGCGCCGTCCGGGCCGCGCTTGCCTTCGAAATATGTAATCTGCGGACCTCCAGGAAAGAACGCGTCCTTAGGTATGTAGCGCCTTAGGTGGCGTCTGGAGACACGGTCTAAGCTTCTGGTGGGCATGAAATATTACTGCGTGCATAAGCTATAAGGGATCAGCTAATTTAGATTTGTGACGGCGCGGAGCCGCGTTACGTTCTTAGCTAACTCCTTATATTGTAACAAATCTTCCTTGTTGTCCACGAATTCCTGCGCCTGGGCGCGGGCCTTTTTGATGAGCTTCATGTCATTCAAATCAGCCATACGCATATCGAGCTCGCCGTGCTGTGAGGTGCCGTAGATGGCGCCGGGGCCGCGCAGATCCATGTCCAGTTCCGCCAGCTTGAAGCCGTCCTGCGAACTCTCTAGAGCGCGCAGGCGTTTGGGCGGCGGCCCGGAGTCGCTGGTCATAAGGTAGCAGTAACCTTGCGCCTGCCCGCGGCCCACCCTGCCCCTAAGTTGGTGCAGTTGGGCCAGGCCGAAGCGTTCGGCGCTCTCTATGAGCATGGTACTGGCATTAGGCACGTCCACCCCCACCTCGATGACGGTGGTAGACACCAATATGTCCACGCCGCCGTTCACGAAATCCGACATGGTGTCCTGTTTCGTCTTCGGCCTTCAGCTTGCCGTGGAGCAAAGCCACGCGCCGGCCCTTGAACTTGGCCTGGAGCTCCTTGTAGACCTCTTCCGCCGATCTACGCCCGGAGCCTTCCGAATTGATGGGGACAGACTACGAATATCTGGCGGCCGGCCTCCAGTTCCTGATTTAGCTTGGCGTAAAGCCCGGCGCGGGAATTAGGCGAAACGATTTCGGTTATGACAGGCAGGCGGCCCGCAGGCTTTTCCGGCAGGAGTGATATATCCAGTTCGCCATAAAGCGTTAGCGCCAGTGAGCGCGGGATGGGCGTGGCGGTCAGGTTAAGGACGTGGGGCATGTGGCCGGCTTTGGCCATCAGCGTCTTGCGCTGTTCCACGCCAAAACGGTGCTGTTCGTCTATTATCACCAGCGCCAGCTTATGCATATCCACCTGCTCCTGTATAAGGGCGTGGGTACCTATGATGAACTCTGCTTTGCCGCTGGCGATATCGCGCGCGGCATCGTTCTTTTCCGCCGGCGACATGCTGCCGACCAGAAGTACGGCGCTATCCTTACGGCCCAGCGGCTCGAGCAGATTCGTGATGGTCTCGCACGTGCTGGCGGGCCAGCAGTTCGGTGGGCGCCATGAACGCCACCTGCCAATCCCGGGCCATCGGCATGAGCGCCGCCATCGCCGCCACCACCGTCTTACCGGAACCGACGTCGCCCTCTACCAGACGGTTCATGGGCTGGGTCTTCTGAAGATCCAGATATATCTGCCAGATGGCGCGCCGCTGGGCATCGGTCAGCTTGAAAGGCAGATGTTTTACGAAGTCGCGGGCCAGCTTTTCGTCGAACGGTATCGACAAGGCATGCTCGCCCTGGTTCTCCTGCTTATTGAGCAGGCTGGCCAGGCTCAGGCAGAACACTTCTTCGAAACCCAGCCTGCGCTTGGCAAGCTCCAGGCGCCTCATCGTATGGGGCATATGCATCTCGGTGATAGCCCGGCTGCGGCTCATCAGTTTCGCTCCGCCACTATGTGCTCGGGCAGTGTCTCGGGCAAAGCAGCAATCACCTCCGCGGCCTGCTGCACGAGCCAACCTGATCTGGCGCGAGGTCGAGTCCCTTGGTCTCGCGGTACACGGCCAATATGCGCGCGGTATTTACCGGCAGGTCGCTTACCATCTCTACGCTGGGGTTCATGATGGCGAAACGCTGGCGGCTCAGTTCGTACTGGCCGGAAATGAAGTACTTACGGCCGGATTTGAGCGCGCGCTGCACGGTACGGCTGGTTGAACCAGACCAGGCGGACGCTGCCCTTGTCGTCGGAAGCCACGGCTTCGGTTATATGCATGCCGCGCCGGACATAACGGCCCTTGGCCTGCTTGATGACCGCTTCGATGGTCACGGGACCGGGCTCCAACTTATCTATGGGCGTGACCTTGGAATAGTCTTCGTATCGGCGCGGGTAATAATCCAGCAGGTCGCCCACGGTTTGAAGGCCCAGTACGGCGAATTTCTTGCCCACGGCCTCGCCCACGCCTTTAAGCTCCGTCAACGGGGTCTCCAAAGTCATACTGACAGTATAGTCTAGCGGCTCTTGCGCACCAGGAAGAAGATGCTAGGACCGAAGTATATGGTAGCCAGAGGGCGCTGAAGGGCACGTTCGGCTCCAAGCATCAGCTCTCGCGGCATAACTTTCTTAAGACGGACACTGCGCAAGTTGGATACGGACAGCGTGGACTCTACCGTAAAACCGGCATGTTCCAGCTGGCGGACGACCGTGGCCGGGTTATGGTTCACGAAGGCGATTTCGTTCTTATTGCGTTTATTGGACTCGGACCTGATATCCACCGGTTTTACAGGAAGATGCTCGCGGCGCGCAATATGTTTCACCCGGTTGCGGAAATGCGCGTAATTGGCAACCTCAATGATGGCGTGACCGTCCTTGCCCAGTACGCGCGCTATCTCTTTGAACTCGGCGCTGGGATCCGGCAGATGATGCATCACGCGGATCATCGTAACCAGGTCCACACTGCCGGCCTTGAACTTAAGATCATCGGCCTGCATAAGCTTGCGATCGATTTCCGGGTGGCCCTTCAGAAAGTGCTTGGCTATATCCAGCTGTTGCTTGCTGGGCTCCGCCAGCGTAACGTTATCGGCATAGTTCTCCAGCAATATACAAAGACGTCCGTAACCTCCGCCTATGTCCACCGCGTTCTTGAAGTGCTTCCTGCCGATCAGCCTGGATATGGCTATCTCCTCGGCCAGGTGTTCATACTGCCTGCCCTCCCAGTACTGCAGGTAGTTGTGCTTCGGATCGTCGTACTGATCTGCTTTCTTCTTTGACTTGGTTTTGGGTGAGGCTTTGGGCATTGTCAATTCCTTTTAATCATTCAGTAGTATACCAAGCGACACGGATTAGCCAAGCTTCAGAATGGCATTCGCGTTCTTGCCACGGCGCACCATGACCGCCTTCGCCGATGAAGCATCGAAGTGAAAACCAATCGGCATTTTCCGGTTATTGATATAGATAGCTCCGCTTTCGACGAATCGACGTGCTTCACTCTTGGATGAAGCCAATCCTGTCTTAACCAAGGCCTCGAACAGGTCATTATCGGTCATGTCTTTTGGTACTTCGGCGCTGGGCAACTCCTTTGCCAGCGACTCAAATTCCTTTGGACCAAGCTCCAGAGCATCTTCTCCGCCGAACAAGAAACCGGCTATCCGTTTCTGTGTCTCGGCAGCCTCCTGGCCATGGACAAGTTTGGTGACTTCAAATGCCAAGGTCTTTTGGGCATGCCGATCACCAGGATTTTTTGCCAGAACTTGCGTGATGTGGTCTATCTTAGCCTTGTCGAGTTCGGTTAACATCTTCAACAGATGTATGACGGCATCATCATGGACATTCAATAGGAACTGATAAAACTGATATGTACTGGTCTTTGAGGCGTCCAGCCAGATGGCACCTTCTTCGCTTTTGCCGAACTTCTTGCCGGTAGACTTGTTGACAATCAGGGGCGCGGAATACACATGGGCTTCGCCCCCGGTTTTGCGTCGTATAAGATCGACCCCAGCGATACTGTTGCCCCATTGGTCGGAACCGCAGACCTGCAATGTCACACCTTTATCCTCGTATAGGCGCAGGAAGTCGTAGGCCTGTATAAGGACATAGCTGAATTCGGCGTAACTTATACCTCCGCCCTCTTTGCTGAGCCGAGTCTGGACAAAATCCCTGCCCAGCATCTGGCGCATCGGTACGTGTTTGCCGATATCGCGCAGAAAATCAATGTATTTTACACCGTGGAACCATTCGTTATTATCTACAATCTCAAACTTCTGTCCCTTGAAACAGCTGCTCGTATTGCTTAGTGATCGCCTCTGGAATTACCAGCTATCTCTTCGGGCTTTTTAATGCTACGTTCGGTGGTCTTACCGTCCGGATCGCCTATCAGGCCGGTGGCGCCGCCTACCAGCAGTACGGCCTTGTGGCCGTGCTTCATGAAAGCCTTGACCATCATGGCGGCGGCTAGGTTGCCTATGGTCATGGAATCGCTTGAAGGGTCGACGCCCCAGTAAAGCGTTACCGGCTTGCCGTCCAAGGCTGACAGATCTTTGTAGGTCGTCTGGTTGGTGAAGCCTCGCCAATCCAGTTCTTCGGAAAATGTCATGCCCATAGTATAACTTATAAGGCTTTTGGTATAATGGACTGAAGCTATCATACGATGAGGGAACCCTTTTACCGACTATGAAACGAACAAGCACCGGCCGCAACCGGTTCAAGAACACCGTTACCACCAAAAGCGGTAAATCTATTAAGATAAACCACTCCTTGAGCGACAGGGTGCGCGCCCGCAAGGCCGCCCGCCGGGCCGAGAAAGCCGCCTACCTGAGCACTCTTCCCAAGGATCGTCTCAAGCGCCTGGCCTACCGCATGCGGCCCAAGCGCGTAGCGCAGTACTGGTTCAGCCGCGAAGGCGGCATAATGGCTCTTAAGATAATAGGCATGTCCATAGTGGTCGGGTTCTTCCTGACCATAGGCCTGTTCGCATACTTCCGCAAGGATCTGCCTAAGATCAAAGACTTGTCCGGCGACAGTCTGGGCGGCAACATCACTTATTACGACCGTTCCGGCAAGACCGTGTTGTTCAACGACTACAACTCTGTCAAACGCATACCCGTGAAAGACAGCGCCATATCGCCGTATGTCAAGCAGGCCACCGTGGCCATAGAGGACAAGGACTTCTTTAACCATGGCGCGTTCGACGTGCGCGGCATTATGAGGGCGGCGTATCACGACGTTACCGGCACCACCGGTGCCGTGCAAGGCGGCTCCACTATCACACAGCAGTTGGTCAAGCTTAACGAAAGCTGGACCCAAAACCGTACCGTCACGCGCAAGGTCAAGGAGCTTATCCTGGCCGTGGAACTGGAACGCGAATACACCAAGAAAGACATCCTGGCCGGCTATCTGAACATCGCGCCGTACGGCGGGCAGGAATACGGCGTGGAGGCAGCGGCCCGCGACTACTTCCACACCAGTGCTAAGAAGCTGACGCTTGCGCAGGCGACCATGCTGGCGGCCATACCACAGTCCCCCAGTTATTATTCACCTTACGCCGGCGTCAAATATAATCCCGAGGCTACGGCCGACACTTTCAATCCGACCGCCTTGCTGGATCGCCAGCATTACATATTGGATCAGATGGTCAAACAGGGCTACATAACCAAAGACAAGGCCGAGGCCGCTAAAAAGGCCGATATCCTGGCGTCCATACACAGGCAATCGCCCAAGTACAAGAACATCAAGGCGCCCTATTTCGTGCTGGCCGCCAAGCAGGAGCTAGAACAGACTTACGGCGCCACCACGGTCCAGCGCGGCGGCTGGAAGGTCATAACTACCCTGGACATGAATCTGCAGAAAAAGGCCGAAGAGCTGGCACAGCAGAACCTGCCTAACGCTACCGCGCATGGTGGCGACGAGGAAGCCATGGTCGGCGAGGACGTCAAGACGGGACAGATAGTGTCCCTTGTGGGAGGCACGGACTTCTTCAACAAGGACCATGGGCAGAACAACTACGCAGCGGGAATATTGATACCGCCAGGCTCCAGCTTCAAGCCGTATGACTACACCACACTGATAAATAACAATAATAATGTCGGGGCCGGATCAGTGCTATACGACGTACAACAGCCCCTGCCGGGGTACCCCTGCACGAATAAGACACTGCCCAAGTATGGGGGCAACTGCCTTGAGGACTACGACTTCCAGTATCCAGGTCCCATGCCGATACGTTACGCCCTGGGCGGCTCGCGCAACGTACCGGCCGTAAAGGCCATGTTATCGTCCGTACCCAACGACAAGAGCAAGGGCCGCACCGATTCCATCAACAAGGTCATAAGCACGGCCGGAGCCATGATGGCCAACAAGTACGACGAGTCCAAGAAGCTCAGTCCCTACAATTGCTATTCCGATGAGAAACTTACCAAGACCACCCAGTGCTACGGCGCATCAGCCATCGGCGATGGCGCCTTCCTGCACCTGGACGACCACGTGAACGGCCTAGCCACGCTCGGCCGCATGGGCAAGGCCATCCCGCGTACATACATCCTTAAGATATCCGACGGTTCAAATAAGACCGTTTATCAGTTCAAACAGCCCAAGGGCAAGCAAGTGGTCAAAGAAGATGCGGCTTACATAGTCAACGACATGGCTTCCGATCCTAGGGCCAGCTACCTGCCGGGCAGCTGTACCGACACTACCTGTACGCCCCTGGCTTACGGCGGCTATAAGTTCCACCGCTACAACGGCTGGCACCTGGCAGTGAAGACCGGTACCACCAACGATGGCTACGACGGTCTGATGACCAGCTGGTCCACACGGTATGCCATGGTCAGCTGGGTGGGCAACCATACCAGGCGCGTGGATCTTAACACCACCATGGAAAGCCTGACCGAACCCATGACCAGGCCATGGATGGAATACGCACTTGACAGCCTGCACACCACGCCGGAGAACTGGAAACAGCCCAAGAGCGTGAAAACCGGGCCGGCGTTCGTATTGCGCAACCACATCCACTACGGCGATATCGAGCCTAGCCCGACCAACGATCTGTACCCAAGCTGGTACGTGGGGGGCGGCAACCACCAGAACACGTCACAGACCATCGATAGGGTCTCTGGCAAGCTGGCCACGAGCTGTACTCCGGAATCTGCCAAACAATACGCTTATAACGCCAATGTGTCATCGTGGAACATAGACATCTTCAAGGGCGGCAGTCCCTCCGTGGGCGCCAGTCATAGCGGCAATGCCACGCAAGAGAAAGATGATGTCCACAACTGCAATGACAGCCCGCCGACAGTCACGCTCACGGCACCCAGCAACTGCAGTACCAGCTGTACAATCACGGCGACGGTCACTCAAGGTACGCACCCGCTGACGGATCAACAGTATCCGCAGTTCCCCGGCACCCTGACGTTTACCCTGAATGGAAGCACCATCCATTCTGCACAAGTAAGCAATTCACCCAGCACCGTCTCGTTCACATACAGACCTAAATCAAAAGGTAGCGGAACCGTGACGGCCACCGTAACGGACAGCGTCCTCTATTCCGGCAGTTCCAGTCAGGGCATGGGCTACTCGGTCCCAGCTAAAAAAAAGCCTCTAGGAAGTTTCACGGCCAATTACGACGGCACCTCAGTAAGACTAACTTCTCTTGGAGCGGCGGCTAACCTAGTTACATCGTCTATAACGGGGATGACAGCGACATTATCTTCATGGTCCAAACACGTCTCACACCTACTGTTCCAGCTCAGCGGCTATGCCAGGCGAGTAGCGGTAAGTCATAAGATTCCGATGGCAATACAAAGACCAGCTACGGTTCATTAAGTTGACTAGTCTTTTTCGAGGAATTGATTTAAGGCGGAGCGCACGTCAGTGACGCCACTGAGCCCGGGAAGCTTCTTGCCTCTGCCCTGCGGGCCGATGGCGCCGTCGAAGCCCAACTTTTTTGCCTCTTTGATACGTTTGTCCGCGTAAGGTACGTGCCGGACTTCGCCCGACAGGCCGACCTCGCCGAACGCTACGGCGTTCTTCTTGAGCTGGAGGCCTTTGGCGGCCGAACCGATGGCCAGGCAGACGGCCAAGTCCGCCGCCGGTTCGGTTATCTTGATGCCGCCGACTATGTTTATGTAGATATCCTGTTCGGCCAGTTTGAGTTTGGTGCGGCGCTCCAGCATGGCCACCAGCAGGTTCAGGCGGTTAAGATCGAAGCCGCTGGCCGTGCGTTTTGGGTAACCGAAAGCTGTACGGTTGACCAGCGCCTGTACTTCTACCAAGAGCGGACGGGTGCCTTCCATGGTGGCGAGTACTACAGAGCCGTCGCTGACCCGGCGTTCGGCCAGCAAGGCGGCCGAAGGGTTAACGACAGGTTTGAGCCCCTGTTCTTCCATCTCGAAGATGCCAGCTTCGTTGGTGGAACCGAAGCGGTTCTTAACGGCCCTGAGCAATTTGAACCCCCCGTAGCGGTCGCCTTCCAGCTGGAGTACCACGTCCACGGCATGCTCCAGCACCTTGAGGCCCGGCGATGGAGCCTTCCTTTGTCACATGGCCCACCATGACTATGGCCGTGTTGCTCCGCTTAGCGGCCAGTGTAAGCAGTTGGGTGCTGTTAGTTATTTGCGAGATGTTTCCAGCGGCCGAATCGATGGCGCTGCAGGCTACGGATTGGATGGAGTCCACTATCACTAACTTGTATTCGCCGCTGGCGACGGTAGCCGCGATGTCGTCGGCAGAAGTGCTGGTAGCCAGCTCAAGGTCTTTGCGAGTGGTTCCCAAACGCTTTGCACGCATGCCTATCTGGTGCTCGGATTCCTCGCCGCTCACGTAAAGGACGGGCTGTTTGGCGGCTACCATGTAGGCCAGTTGGAGCAGGAGCGTGCTTTTGCCGATACCCGGCTGGCCGGCAATCAAGTTCACACTGCCGGCCACGATGCCGCCGCCGAACACATCGTCAATCTCGGCCAGGCCGCTGGCCAGCCGGGCATGGTCGGCCGCCACCGACTTAGCCACCGACTTAGGCGCCAAAAGCTTGCCCGCAGACACACTGCCGGCCACGGTGGCGGCCGACAGCTGTTCCTGCATGGTATTCCATTCCCCGCACTGCGCACAGCGCCCGCTGTAACTGCTGGCGATGGCGCCGCAGTTACTACAGACATATCGCCGGGCCGGTTTCTTAGCCAAACTTCCTCCTAGGTCTTTCCTCTAAGTCTAGCACGGATTTATCGCGTCGATTCAGGGGTCAGACGGGTATCCAATGATTTGGCCAAATCGGCCAGCTCGCGCGCCACCGCATTACGCTCCTTGACCGTACTATTGTAGCGGTCCACGAGCACCCTGGTACTGCTTATTTCGACGTTATATGCATCTACCAACTGGTTGTACTCGGGTACACCGGCATTGTAGGCGTCAGTATTGCCGCTGTTCCTATAGGCGTTTAACTCGGCCTGCTTGGCATTGATGGCGTCCTGCTTACTCTGCAAATCGGCTTTGGCGGCATCAATCTGAGTCCTTAAATCGTCCAACTGGGAATCATACTGCTTGATAAGAGCCTGCCGGCGTGCGAACTCGCTTTCGTACTGCTGTCCATACGCCACTATCGCGGACCGGTCCTTGAAATAGCGGGCGTAATAGTCCTCCAGACCCTTGGGCAGATTGGCAACTTCCGTGCCGAAGACACAGCTCATCTCGTTCACTACGTCATGCGGCTCGTTCTGCTGGTAAAGCTTGATCTCGTCTTTTACACGCTGGCTCTTAAGTCCGTTCTTGT
>CAWDZT010000005.1:0-176898 GCA_963807025.1 uncultured Candidatus Saccharibacteria bacterium | reverse complement strand
CACTGCCGAAAAGCGTCTGATGGTGGCATATGCCTCCATCCATGAACAAGGAGAGGCCGACCTCATCCTCACGCCCTATGCGTTCCAATTCCCTAGCCCGGGCTTCATTTCTGAGAACACGTCCTACGTTAGCCTCAGAATACCCCATCAGCTTATTGACCACGTTCGCGGCGGCAAAACCGATTTCCACCAAAGAAGGCCGCCTGCTTCTCCTGAGCAAGCCTTCCATCATGGCATAGCCCCGTTCATACGAATCGGGATTTTCCGCGAAATCCACGACGATGGCTCCGCTACCGAAAAAGATACCGCCCATCACGGGCGTATCCGGGCCGATAATGTGGCGGTCCTTAAGGGTACGAAGCTTATCTGACATTAAATAATATTATAACAGATTAGTTACTATATATCAACGGTAATGACTCCGTCCGGGTCCAATACCTCTTCGTCCACCAGCTCCTCCCTCTCTTCCGGCCTGACGTACACCCTGTCGGTCGGCGGCACCGGCCTCGTGAGCACGAAGGCAAGCTCAGGGTTCGAATCGTCCAGTATTATTCTTTGATCTTCCTTCGTATAACGTACCCAGATGTGCCTCGTAGGGTCTTCGGCTGAAAGCCCGGACGGCTCCCACTCCACGCTGACGTCTCCCCCTATATCCCTCCTTTCCTGGAGCAAACTGAGCAGGGCGCCGGCGAATAATGCCTGGTGCTGGCATGTACCACCACCCACGAACCGCGAAAGCCCTACTTCGTCTTGTTCGCGTATCCGTCTAAGGCCGCGGGCATCAGCTTCGGCGCGAAGGGTCTTCCTTACGTTCGTGGGCGAGAAAGGCATTACCTGGCGAGCCGCATGGACGACGTGGCGGGCTAATACCAACGACTCTACCAAAGAGGCGTCGGGCAGGATACCCTCAAAGTTCCTGTACGCGGACTCGTAGGGGTCCGGGTTTTCGTCGAAGTCCACCGCAATGACATTACGTCCGTGGAACACCCCTCCCAGTACTTCGGTGCCTTCCCTTATGATCTGCCTAGGTCCCGCAGTCAAAGAGTTAGATGGCACGCTCTTTAATCGGTCCGGTTCCAGACTCACGATAAGATTACGAACTTTCGTATGAGTCGGCCATCTCCCTCACGAGCTCCGTGCGGTCAGACATCACGCCGTCAGCGCCGGTGGCAAAGGCGGCAGCCAGTTCTTCCTCAGTGTTAGGAGTCCAAAGCATGACTCTCATGCCCAAATCGTGGGCGCGCTCCACCATCGGTGAATTAACCCTTTTATGCGGCACGGCGAACTGGGTGGCGTCGGACCGGCGCAAATAGCGGTCGGCCATCCCTGTATTTATATCGCCAAGCAGTATGGCGCTGCCCCATACACCGATCGTAGTAGCCAGCTCGCCTTGCGTACCACTCAGTTCGGCCACAGCCTCTGGTACGCCGGTAGTCGAAGGCGCCTACCGAAACCGTATTCTTCAATTTATAATCCTTGATCAGGTCCGCCAGGGGTTTGACCGAACTCGTGGTCTTGGGGTCGATGAAAAACCGCATGCCGGGGAAGGTAAATATAAGTTCTTCCACCGCGGGAACCTGTTCGCCGCCTATCCTGACCTCTCTCTGGACCTCGTCGAACGTCATGGCTTCCAGCTGGCTGCGCAACGGCAGGCCGGTCTTCCTAGCCTGTTTGGCACTTCTGGAACCATGTATAGCCAAGGCCACGCCATCTACGGTGGCTACGGTATCCGTTTCGCCGTAGACTATGCCCTCCCGCCAGGCAGAATCAAACGCCGCCAGTGAGTTTTCTTTTTCCTGGCCGGCGGCATCGCCGCCCCTATGCGCGATAGCTAACGGGCCGTCCATGTCGGCATAGAAAGGGTGTTCCGGTAACTTCAAAGGTCTGGACATTATCTGCCTATAATAGCATATTTGGGAGTAGATTTCAAATAGTCGGGGCGGCAGTATCCACGGGGTTAACCGGATGGCGGCGTATCGTCAGGCCCGTATCAGTATCGAGGGAGTAGCGCACCCCTTCTTCAATAAGAATCGCTCTGGTGTGGCGCCTGGGATGATCCGCAGACACACCGGAACCCCTGGACGCAGCGGTTTCGACACTGACGTTGCCGCCAAGATCGCCACGTTCCTGCATCAGACGCAACATCGTCGCGCTCAGCAGCGAGTGCTGGTGGCACATACCGGCCACGCCGATGAACCTGGAGAGTCCAATCTCATGATCGGTCGTCACACGCTCAACTCCGCGACTGAGGGCTTCGGCTTTCAGTGTTGCCGCATATTGAGGCTCGTTCCACGGCAATACCCGGCTAACGGCCGCAAAGGTGGCTTTTAGTCTGTCATAACTTCCTACTTGCGCCCCCATTCTCTCCAAACCCGCCATACGCTCATCAATAAGCTCGAGGATGCGGCCATAGATCTCAGGATTTTCCTCGGCGTCCACCACGAACGCGGCTCGCGTTAAGAGCTTGCCGCCGAGCACTTCGGTGCCGGATTCGATAATATGCCGATTGCGGTCTTCCAAAGGTTTAAGTTCAGTCATTTTGCCAGCCATAAAACATAAATCATACTGGAAAACTCATAGTTTGTCAATGGTCGGGGTGACAGGACTTGAACCTGCGACCTCACGGCCCCCAGCCGTACGCGCTACCAACTGCGCCACACCCCGATAGGTATAGAAGGTCGGGTACCGGGTTAGATTACCTGAGCTAATCCCAGGTGGGTACCCTCACGCCCGGGCCACAGCCTAAGCAAATCTTGGGCTCCCATTTTTTTGGTATCAGATATATTTTCACCCGGCGAGGAGTTTTAGCTCTACCCGACTGACATAGATTATACGCTATGCGGCGGCGCTATGGCAGGAGTTGGAGCACAAAATTATCGAGGTTCGTCAGCAGAGGTAGCAGTACGCCGGTAAGCACCAGAGCGAAGACGATGAACAGCCCGTAAGGTTCGATCTGGTTCATGAACCTCTGCACCGGCTCCGGCGCGAACGCATACAGCACGCGCGAGCCATCTAGCGGCGGGATGGGGATTATATTGAAGATGAACAGCACCACGTTAATCTCGATAAAGATAACCAGGAATTCCGCCAGCGGTCCGAGTGCAACTATGTGCAAAAGCGGCGCGGCCGCTATTGCAAGCGCCAGGTTGGTCAGCGGCCCCGCGGCAGCTATGAGCGCACTGCCAAACTCCTCGTATTTGACCCTTTCAGGATTGAACGGCACCGGTTTGGCGGCCAATATGGGTATTTTGAACAGTATGAGAGTTATGATCGGCAGTAAAACGGTAGTGAATGGGTCTATGTGCCGAAGCGGGTTCAGGCTCAGGCGGCCTTCTTCCTGGGCCGTGGTATCGCCCAGCCAGTGGGCGGTAAAGGCGTGCATGGCCTCGTGTATGGACAAGGCAAGCACTATCGATACGACTACGTATAACAGGTTCGGCGCGGCCAAGTCGCTTAACATGGGTACTAGTATAACAGCCGCTAAACGAGCTGGCGGTGGCCGGTTACGTCGTGTACGCGCAGGTAGGCCGCCCCGGCCCTGATGGCTATGCGGCCGGCTTCCAGATTAGGCCCTAGTTCCATGCGGTGTTCCCCCAGGAAGCGCTTGCGCGAATAGCCTATCATCACCTGGTAGCCAGGCACCTCTTTGGCGAATTCCAACAGCGTGCGATTCAGCTCTGGTGTCTTACCAAAACCGATGCCGGGATCAAGGATTATGTTCATGCTTGGCAGGCCTTTTCCTTCCAGTTCAGCGGCTTTGTTCAGCAGGTCATCGGCCACCTGGCGCGCGTCATCCACCAGCTTGCCTGAGTGGGCCGCCTGCGGGGTGCCGGCCGGCAGGTGGCTGACCACGCAGCACACATTATGCGTAGTAATAAGCTCAACCATTTTCGGGTCGCTCAGGCCCGTGATGTCATTAATTATTACATCGCCCAGCTTAAGCGCTTTAGCGGCCGTACTGGGGTGATAAGTGTCCAACGAGATCTTTCCGGGATATTCCTTGACCAGCCGTTGTAGGATTTTCTCCAGTCTGGACCACTCTTCCTCCGCGCTTAGCGACGTGGCTCCGGGCCTTGTACTTTCCGCCCCCACGTCCACCATATCGGCCCCGTCGCGGAACAATTTATTAGCCTGGACCAGCGCAGATTCTGAGTCAAAAAACTGTCCCCCGTCGCTGAAACTGTCCGGCGTGACGTTCAAGATGCCTACCAGTTTTACCATGCCCTAATCATACAGCAATACGGCATGTTAGGATGTGGTGATGACGACCGTATATCTGGCCTTGGGCTCCAACGTCGGCGACTCCCGCGGCCATATCAAGCGCGCCATTGAACTGCTGGGAGCTTCAATCCGCGACATCAGGCAGGCACCCGTCTACCGCTCAAAGCCCGTCGGGCACGCCGACCAGCCCGATTTCCTGAACACCGTCGTTGGCGGCCGCACCGATCTGGCGCCTGAAGAGCTGTTAGCTTTTCTAAAGGGCGTCGAGGCCAAGGTGGGACGCACGCCTACTTTCACCAACGGCCCGCGCGAAATCGACATCGATATCATCTTTTATGACGACCTACATTTGGAAACGCCTAGGCTCACCATACCGCACCCGGCCTTCCGCGGCCGCGACTTCGTGCTCCGCCCTCTGGCCGACCTCAATCCCAACCTCATCGACCCCGCCACAGGCCGTACCGTCACCCAGCTACTTGGTTCCATCGCCTCCCCAGACCGCTCCATAACCGGCCCCGCCTAGTTGTTGCGGATATGACATTCCTGCCCTCTGTTACAACATGTCAACATGTAGCTCGACGTTTTTGACCTCCAGGCGTTATGTATGCATAGCCCCATGGGCGTAAGCCGGGTACCCATGTAATGCCGTATGCCTAACCATAGGTATGCTAAGGGTATGTTTAATGGATGATGAAAGGAGGATCCTACTAGATTCCTGCATGGTCCTACCTTACAGTCAGTGCCACTTGGCGCTAAACGCCCCAAAGCCAGCGCTTAAACCACCCGGACCCTGCCGACCTCCCCCTTAAACAAAACCGCTAACAAGCCGCAAGGTACGCTTTAACATACACCCTACTCCTAACCCTAAAAACGTCGAGCTACATGTTGACATAGAATCACCCCTGTTAGGGAATGTCATATCTGCAACAGGTAGGGAACGATTGACTAGAACCGGTAAAACCGCTAGAATAACACCTTATGCAGAAGTGTGATCTCACCGGTAAAGGCAAGCAGTACGGCCACAACGTCAGTTTCTCCCAGCGCCATACCAAGAAGGTCTGGAAGCCCAACCTCCAGTCCAAGACTGTCGTGGTCAACGGCAAGAAGGTGAAGATGAAGCTCAGCACCCAGGCTATCCGCACCCTCAAGAAAAAGGGCCTGCTGAACCCCGCCGAGACATCTGAATCTAAACCCACCGAACCAGCCAAACCGGCTAAGAAATAACTAGGACTTTTCGAGAATTACCAGCTGGGTGGTCTCGCCCAGGTCGCTCCGCTTGAGCTTGAGCTTGGAGACCGTCTCCTTGGTTTCCAGGGTAAGTTCCTTCAAGGCATCTGCCAAGGACTGTTGGGGCACTGGGTATTTCAGGGCCTTGTCGGCGTAGTGCGAAGGTATCACCAGTTTGGGTTCGATGGCCTTTATAAGCTTCATGGCACCGACCGGATCCACGGTGTAGCCGTTGCCCCCGACGGGCACCACTATAAGGTCGACCAGGCCGATCTCTTCCAGCTGGTCGTCGCTGAGCTCCGGGTATATGTGGCCGGTCACCAGGACGTTCAGGTCGCCAGCTACCATCTTGAACATGGTGGCGTTCGCGGTGCCTTCTTCGTCCACGTGCGCGCGGGCGGCGATGCCGATCACCGAGATATCCGATACTTCATATTCGCCGGGACTGTCAAAGGCCATCCGCGCGGCTATATCGCCTTCGTGCGGGCCGGTGAACAAGGCCACGTCGCCCGGCTTGGCGGCGCTTTTGACGCCTAAGCCGGCCAGGTTGTCGTCTATGATGATGCGCGCGCCTTTGTGGGTCACGCTGAAACAGTTGGCGCCATAGAATTGCAGGTCCATGTATTACTCCTCTTCAGTTTTCGGTTTTTTCTTGCTCTTGGACAGCAGGCCGTGCGTATCCGTCAGAACCTGGTATTTGGCGTGCAGGACGCCCGTAATGAAACGGTCGTTGATTTGGCGCCGGTAGTTGAAGTCGCTCAGGGTCATGAAAGTGTAGCGGATATTCTTGTTCTCCTGTTTTTCCAGTTCCGTCACGTAGCGCTTGAGCGCGTTCGGATTGACACTGCCGACCACCAGAAGGTCGACGCCCGGCGATTCATCGCGCGTGAATTGGCCGGTGTAGAGCGCCAGCTCCACATGGCCCACGCTGTCCAGACCGTTTTCGGATTCGTCCTCAGCGCCGTCCGCGGTTTTCTTGGCCGTCTTCTTGACCCCGCCACCAAAAATCTCCCTTAGCGGATCATAGTACTCGAACTTCTGATTGACTTCATAGTAGAGCTTATTATTGTTCGTCTCGGACGTGATGATGCCGATGTTGAGTAAATTGCTGAGTTCACGGCGCACCGAATTGATCTGCTCGTCAATCTTCCGGGTGATCTCACGCACGAAGAAAGACCGGTTCGGATTGCTATAGAACAGTTGCAGCAGCTTGACCCTCGTCTTAGACCCGAACAGTTGCTCAATCATGGAATCATTGTAGCAAAGTATGGTTCAGGAAGGAACTTGGCCGTCTAAAAGCGTTGTCGTAACATCTACGATTTCTTCCGGATTAACGGGGGTGTCAAACCAGTGAATACTTTTATTGCGCTTGAACCAGGTGCGCTGGCGCTTGGCGTACTCAAAAGTTGCCTTGATGATCTTTGAACGCGTTTCCGGCAGGCTCTGGGAGCCCTCGAAATAGTCTTTCCACTGCGCGTAACCGATGCCTTTGAGTGCCTCGCAGTCCCAGCCGTACTTGCCGGCCAGCATGCGGACCTCATCCTCCAAGCCGGCATCCATCATGTCGTCCAATCGCTTGATCATGCGTCGTTCAATCTCTTCACGCGGTGTTTTCAGCCCTATGATGAACGTACTTTCACGCAAGGGCTGCCGGGTAGGTTTCTGCCCCTTAGTCTCTATGAGGCGTATGAGGCGTCGTTTGTTGCGGATATCCACGCCGCCCGGATCCAGTTTAAGGTTCTTGACCTTGTCTAGCAGTTGGGCCGCGCTCAGGCGGTTGAGCTCTTCTCTTTCTTTCCGGTCGCCTGCCGGCAGGAAGTCGAAATCATATATAACGCCGTCTACATACAGGCCGGTACCGCCCACAATTATGGGCAGTTTACCTCTGTCGCTGATATCTTTGATGGCTTGGTTGGCCAGCCGTTTGAATACGGCGGCCGTGAACTCGCCGCATGGCTCGACCACGTCCAGCAGGTGATGCGGCACCTCTTGGCGCTCCTCTTCCGTGGGCTTGGCCGTGCCGATGTCGACGCCGCGCCTGACCGTCCAGGAATCGGCACAGATCACCTCGCCGTTTAGGCGCTTGGCCAGCTCTACACCCAGCGCCGTCTTGCCCGACGCCGTCTCGCCGACTACGACCAGTAATTTAGGCGGTTTTTCGCTTTGCTCGCTCATGGCCCCAGTATACAACGCAGTTCGCCTACTAGCGCTTCCCGGCCTGCCGTAGCGGCATCATCAATCCTGCACAGCAATTGAGAAGACAGCCTGATATGTATGGGCTTACTGCGCATAGCTATGCATGCCCTCTCCGCGTACACACAATGTACACACAATGTGTGTACGCGTAGGACCCCTTGTGTACACCTAAAACAGTATCTGCAATATCTGCCTGCATGCCTTAATTTTAGTAGGTTGACCTTAAATAAGAATTAAAAATCATGAGATCCAGGCGAGCGCCAGAGCAACGAATCGATGTCCACGCGGAAGTCGTCCGAAACAACCACTCCTTCGGCCTCGAGCACCTGCCGGTGTCCGGCGCGGCCCCCTGGGTACCCGCGGGCCAGACCGCCGGCTTTGTTAACGACCCTTTGCCACGGCAAATCCGGGTCGCCGAAGTGCGCGATACCACCGACGATACGGGCGGCGCGCGGTCTGCCGCAAAGCGCCGCTATCTGGCCATAGGTCATGACCCGGCCGCGCGGAATATGCGCCACCAGTGCCTCTACCTGCTCTCGGAAGCCCGGATCCGCCCCCTCCATGCTTACACCGATGTCTTGGTGACCCGGGTCTTGGCCTCGTGTGCCACTGTCTTCAGGAACTCATCCACACCATGCGCGCGGCCGTTACCCTGCACCGCCATATCCTTGCGTATCCGCGGCACTACCTCGCCGGAAGCGATTTCTTTCTCGCCTATCACTACCGTATACGGCACTTTGGCCAGCTCAGCGGCCCGTATCTTCTTGCCTACGGACTCATTGGAATTGTCCGCGCCTGCCCGCAGGCCCAGCTTACCTGCTTTTTTAAGTACTTCGGCGGCAAAATCAACGGTCGTTTTCTCTTGGTTGACGGTTATCAACCGTATCTGCTCAGGGGCAAGCCAGACCGGGAACCGCCCGGCCGTATGCTCTATGTACACGGCCAGGAACCGCTCTATGGAACCCAGGAGCGCGCAGTGTATCATCACCGGGCGCTGTTCGCTGTCGTCCTGGTCGGTATAGGCGAGCCCAAAACGTTCCGGCATGACGAAGTCCAGCTGGACGGTAGCGACCTGATGCTCCCGACCGATGGCGTCCGTGGCCATGAAATCAATCTTGGGGCCGTAGAAGGCCGCTTCCCCCGTTTCCTCGAAGTAGTCCAGCTTATTGGCGGCAACGGCGGCTTTGAGCTGTTTCTGAGCGTTCTCCCAGAGCTTTTTAGACCCCAGGTAGGCGTCCGTGTCGTCGCGGTAGCTCAGGCGTATCCTCAGGTCCATGCCCACCGTCCTGTATAGTTCATCGGCTGCCTCCAGCAGGTTGTTGATCTCGGTCTCTATCTGGTCCTCGCGGCAGAACACATGGCTGTCATCCTGGGTAATAGACCGTACGCGGTTCAGCCCGCCTAGTTCGCCCGATTTCTCGTCCCTGTACACAGTGGTAGTCTCCAGGTAGCGGACCGGCAAGTCGCGGTAACTCCGAGGCCGCGCGGCATATATACGCGTATGATGCGGGCAGTTCATGGGTTTGAGCACCAGTTCGTCCTTGGTCTCCTGGCTCTTTATCAAAAACAACTCCTCGCCGAACTTGTCCCAGTGTCCGGAGGCCTTGTACAGCTCCCGCTTGGTCATATGCGGTATCCACACCTTGTCGAACCCATACCTCAGGCGCAAGCCGTTAGAGAACTTCTCCAGTTCTTCCCTGAGTACGGCACCCCTGGGCGTGAACAGCGGTAACCCCTGGCCGACCATGTCCGAAAACACGAACAGGTCCAGTTCCTGCCCCAGCTTGCGGTGATCGCGCTTCTTAGCCTCTTCCAGCATCTTAAGGTGTTTATCTAGCTCTTCTTCGGTAACGAAAGCCACGCCGTAGAGCCTCTGCATCTGGGGATTCTTCTCATCGCCGCGCCAGTAGGCCCCTGCCACACGCATAAGCTTGAAGGCGCCTACCTTGCCCGTGGAGGCCACATGCGGGCCGCGGCACAGGTCTGTAAAGTCCCCGTTGCGGTAGAACGACACCTTATCCACCTTGGCTTCGCCCTGGGTGATAGTTCCCAGCTCATCAGGGTCCAAATCCCTGGCCACGGTGGTGCCAGCCCGCTTAAGGTCGTTCAACAGCTCTGTCTTATAGAGTTGATCGGCCTTCTTGGACCACTCTATGGCCTCATCGACTGGCATCTCTGACCGTTCGAACGGCTGGTCCGCCTTTATCACCTTGCGCATGGCCGCCTCTATCTTGGCAAAGTCCTCTTCGGAAATCTTTGCCTTGCCCAGGTCTATGTCGTAATAAAAGCCGTCCTCCACCGCCGGACCGACTCCGAACCTGGCCTTCGGCCATATCTGTTGCACGGCGGTAGCCATGATGTGCGCCAGGCTGTGCCGCATAGCCTCCAAATCTTTGCCGCTCTCCTTTTGTCCGCTCATATTTTTTAAGTATATCACTCTCTGTTCCGGTTGCGGGTGCCCCGCTCATTGTCCGGTTGTTGAGGATATGACATTTCTGACCCCTGTCAGGATATGTCAACATGTAGCTCGACGTTTTTAGGGTTAGGAGTAAGGTATATGTTAAAGCGTACCTTGCGGCTTGTTAGCGGTTTTGTTTAAGGGGGAGGTTGGCAGGGTCCGGGTGGTTTAAGCGCTGGCCGGGTGGTTTAAGCGCAGGCTTTGGGGTCTTAGCGCCAAGTGGCACTGACTGTAAGTGTAAGTAGGACCATGCAGGAATCTAGTAGGATCCTCCTTTCATCATCCATTAAACATACCCTTAGCATACCTATGGTTAGGCATGCGGTATTACATGGGTACCCGGCTTACGCCCATGGGGCTATGCATACATAACGCCTGGAGGTCAAAAACGTCGAGCTACATGTTGACATGTTGTAACAGAGGGCAGGAATGTCATATCTGCAACGTCCATGAGTGAGACCGTTCATAAAAAAAGAGGGTTGAATGACCTCGCATATCATTCAACCCCCTGCGACAAGCTTTGTCGGGATAAAACAATCTCGGCAAAACTTCACCTGTAACGACAGAGTATAGCAGGGCTAGTACTATGTGGCTAGCCTATTTATGCTGTAATTCTCACATATCCACTTGGGGAAAACTATTTTTAATTGACACCATGCCTGACGTCAGAGGTCCAGCCCTTGCACGCATAGGCGCTTTCCTGTAATGTTATCCCTGTCCGAGCCGGGCGATTAGCTCATTTGGCTAGAGCGCCGCATTGACGTTGCGGAGGTGATAGGTTCGAATCCTATATCGCCCACCAACCTTGTCCACCCCTGTTATAAATACATTGTTCAACCCACCTAGGGCTTGACCTGAAACCTGCCCTTCTATATACTAGTCCGAATTAAACAAGGGACAGTGTATTCGTAAGCCTAGCGCTTTGGACGCATTTCAGATGTTTTACGAGGAATTGATTTCCTCGGACGCCAGTAACAACCGCATTCGCCGGATCCGCGCTACCTCCGTAGGTAAGTAGCGGTCCGGGAGCAGTGCTTCCCGGGAGCCGAAAAGTATCCCGGGATTTTTATTTGCTTGTGGTTTTAATAGCGCTATGTCAATATGTTGACATGGTTTGTGTATACTGTGGCGGCTACACACGGGTAGTCAATTCCCGTCCCCAGCAACGGAGCAACCGGGTTTGGCGCCGGCGGCGCTGTCAAGCCTGCAAGGCCGTTTTCAGCACCGAGGAGGCAGCACGGCTGGAGGCGGCTTGGCAAGTGGCGGGCGGCCCTAAAAGACAGCTACGGCCCTTTTCACGCGACAAACTGTTCATAAGCGTGTATGACAGCTGTCAGCATCGTAAGACCGCTCTGAGCGACGCTGAAGGGCTCACGGAGACGGTCATACGCAAGCTGGCGGCCCATGTAAAAGACGGTACGGTCGATAAAAGCGACATAACAGGGGTAGCGCAGGTGGCGCTGAACCGCTTCGACAAAGCCGCCAGCGTGTATTACGAAGCCCGCCACAGGGGTTAGGACCAGGGTTAGGAGCGGGCTAGGCGACGACGCAGACGCCTAATCGGCCCCAGGCGGCCGGCGGCAGACACGGTGGCGTGCTCGGTGACATCGAACTTGCTGAGGTAGCGCTTGGTCATCAGGCGGGTCTGCGAGTTGAAGGCCGCCAGACAACCGTAGGCCACGCTGGTTACGGGCAGGAAGATCCATTGGGTAAGCATAAATAGGTGCCGGTGCCGCTTGTAGCGTTCCGGGCGCGGCGGCAGGGTTATCAAGCAAACATAGATGGTAGCCAGCAGGCCCAATATACCGATGCGCTGGACGCGGCTGACTATGAGCGGCAGCTGGTTGGCAGCCAGATTCTGAGGGTGTATCAGAGGCGGTATGAAAGCCGCAAAGTATATCAACAAGGGTCCTGTGGCCCAGGTTACATGCCCTTCCAGCAGGCGGAAGAACTTGGCGACCACATCGAACCGAGAGGCTTTGTTCTTATGGAAAAACCCCTTGTCGGCCACATAAGCTATGTCCGACGCGCCGTATGTCCAGCGGCGGAGCTGGATGAACTGGGCTTTGATGGTACGCCAGTAGCCTTCGGCCAGCACGGCGTCCTGGTAGATCGGTATGCTCAAGGGGTAGACGCGGTAATCGCCGTCGAAGTGGAAATACGAGCGCCAGAAGTGGTGGCCATCTTCCACAATAGTGCGCACGCTCCAGAAATCCATGTCGATGAGAGCACGCATAGACTGGGCGTGGGCGGAGAAGTTGCGGCTTAAGTGCGGACGCTGGGTGGTGACGATGTAGAACAGGTTGTTGCCGGTGGCGATGACGCGCATCAGCGTGGGCGCATCCCAGATGTTATTGGTGAACATCGGCAAGGGCTGGTAGGACGCTTTGAGCGGGTCCGGCGCCACGCAGTAAACGTAGGTGAGCATGGCGAAATAACGGGGGTCCGGGCGATTATCGGCATCCAGGGTGGTCACTATCACTTTGGTGGGGTCCAGATTTTCCTTTGCCAGATATTGCTTGAGCGCGCGGCCGGCGTGCGTGATATTGGCGCCTTTTCCTACTATCTCGCCGGGCACCCCGGCGGGGTGCTTCACGGCCATGGCGTGCCGGAACTTCGGTCCGTACAGGCTTACCAGCTCCTTGACTCGCTTTTCGGCGATCCGGCCGGCGCGGCCTTCGTAGGCTATGACCAGTATCATCCGCTTCGCGTCAAAATCGGAATCCATAACCGCCTGGATGGTCGGTTCCAGCACTTCCCTGCTTTCGTTCACGGTAGCGACAATGACGGCGTGCGTGAGTTCGCCCGGTTTGAAGGCGTCGCCGGCCGCCACCTTATCCTGGTGCCGTTTCAAGTTGTCGGCGTGCCATTTTGGCCGTTCGATCCTCCTGTCTGTTATTTTCCCCGCCTGCACATCGGCCGCCAGGCCGTTCCAATCCAGCTTCATGTGTTTCTTCATGGTGCGATGTCCGAACAACGCCCGGGTGGTATAGGCGATGGAGCGCACGAAAAATACCAACAGATACGCCAGAATGAAGAACACGGCCACCGTGACATTGATCAGGCTCAGGATTAGTGGCAGGAGAATGAGCGTCCAGCTAAGCGCGCCGGGCAGAATTTCGAAGAAGCGGTAGTGGCCGTGGCGGTCTTTCTCGTAAGGGATTTCCAGGTCGGTCATGGTTTAGCGAAGGACCAGCAGAGCGTTGCTGATTATGACCGTCAATACCAGCAGGAGTATTCCTAAGCTGAGGATGGTAATAGCAAGCTGGCGGTGTATCTTGTAGGCCCTCATGCTAAGGGCCGTATGTATAGCCAACGCCAGCAGAGCGAAGACTATGAAGGCTATAAGGTCGGCCACGCCGCCCGTCTTGAAGGCGTCGATCCCTAAGCTGGCGCGGTATTGCACGATGTAGCTGGTACCGTGGCTAGTACTCAGACGGAGCAATATGAAGATGCCGCCCGCTACCGCCAGGAAGCCGTTTATGCTAAGCAGTAACAGCACGAAATGATCATGAAAATACTTTTTGGGTGTAGCCATATATTAACGTCTATTGTATCACTGGTGCGGAATGCGGGAATCGAACCCGCGTCTCCTGCTTGGGAAGCAGATGTACTGCCATTATACTAATCCCGCCCGCGCGGCCCGTTTGGAGCCACCTCGGGGATTCGAACCCCGGACCTCCGCTTTACGAAAGCGGCGCTCTAGCCAACTGAGCTAAGGTGGCGAAATCAAGGGCTATTATAGCAACCTTAGGCGGCGGCGCGCATGGCGGCCAGTTCACTCATCTTCCAAATATTGTCGGCCGGCTCTCCGGCACGAACGCGATTGGCGGTACGGAACATGCGCGTGACGTTGGCGGTAGTGGTAAACTCGCGGCTGATAAGTTTCTCGGCCACGCGCGAGGTGCCGGCCGACATGCGCTCGTACGCCTCCGGGTCGGTCAGCATGCGGGCCATGAAGCGCGCGCCGCGTTCCACGTCATAATCGTCGCGGCCATAGTCCAGGATGATACCCGATTCCCCGTCCACCACCTGCGTCTTCATCCCTCCCCTATCGGATATGACGACGGGTTTGCCGTGCCTTTCGGCGTCACCTATGCGGTTTTCCAGGCCTTCGGCATAAGAAGTCTGCATCATCACCGTACTGCGCCACATCAGGGCGTTCATGGCGTCGTAATTATGCCTCAGGCGCATCACTGTGATGCCGGCAGCCTCATCGGGATAAGCTTCGCGGCGCAGTCTGAGCATTCCCTCATACTCCTCGGGACCTTGTGGGTCATCCTTGGAGCCGTTGCCAACGATAACCACCTCTGGTAATTCTTCTTCCGGTACGCCTTGCTCACGCAGAAGACGCCGAGTCTGGACACCCATCTCCATGGCCACGTCCATACCCTTGGAGGGGTCGAAACGGGCGATAAGCGTAAGGCGTTGTCTTTCGGGATCCATGCTCAACAGGGGTTGGGCGTCTTCGTAGCGCCCGGCCTTAATCAACTCGGCATTCTTTCTGGCTATCTCACTATTTATGAATCCGACCCCGTCCGCTATCTCCTGCTCGCTCAGGTGGCGGTTCAGGTTGTCAAATGGGTCAATAGTGGCCGGCGCAAAATATGTCTTACCTTCCATACCAGGGTGCATGAAGGCTTCGACCGGATGCGTCACCACTGCGTCCACGTCGCGCACGCCGCACTCGTCCAGTAGATAAGAGGCCACTTCGCCCTGCGGCGTGGACGAATCGGACATCAACCCGTGACTGGTGTCTATATGATTGCGCCAGATAAATTTAGCATCGGGATTGGCCCGCTTAAGGCGCGCGATGAGCGGCGCCGGCTGGGGGTCATCTATGACGAATACATCGGTTTCCCGGACATGCTCCTGGGCCTCAAGTACGGGTCCGTTCTCGGCGTCTGCCCAGTGCCAGTGCAAGTCCTTTCCTTCTTCGGTTATACGTTCGTCCTCGCCCGCGACGCGCTGGGAAATATTATGCATCAGCTTGGTGAACTTGAAAGGTTCGCCCTTGCCCGTATCCTGTATGGGCTCCATGACATACCAGCGGGCCTGTACGCCCAGCTGGTTCATAAGGTGTACGGCCGGAGGCCTGAGCATGGCCACGCCGCCGCCCTCCATGGTGGGGTTGATGAACGTCCACCTGGTACCCTCAAGCCTGCCTGCCTCGTCCATGAGCGCCGCCCAATCATCGGGATGGGTTATTTCTTCGTACTCCTCCAGGCCATGGTCGCTGTCTACCGCCACTTCATAAGTATCGGGGTCGCGGAGCAGGCGGTAGACCTCCTGCGTACGATCGGCAAGCTGGGCTACGACTTCATCCGTTCCCATACCCGCCTGGGCGGCTTCGGCGCCGATATATGCAAGACCGCCCGCTTGGACATGGGCCCCATCGCTCATCCACGGACGGTCAGGTGTTATTCCTACCTCTGTCGCTACGGCTCCGCCCCGGTCGTCTAGTTCGGCGCCTGACGGGAAGCCGTTGTATGGGTCCTGCGACATGTTTTTGTTCCTTGGCTGCAGATTTAATTATTCGCCCCTTGGAATGATATGTCAAGGAAGAGGTGGCATTACTGCCATTTATATGGTATAATTATGTCATATGGTTGTCAATCCTGGAGAATGCATCGACCCTGAGCGCGCGGCGGCACAGCGCGCTATGCTGGATGCTATGGACGAGCAGAGGGCTGCCGGCGCCGACTGGGACATGCTGGCGGATATTTACCCGGAAGTAGACGGAGCAGCGGAGTTCAAGGTGTATGACAACCGCGCGTCCGCGGACGTGGAGCCGGAACAGCTGGAGCTCGCGGTGGAACCTGAGCAGACGGAACCCACGGACAAGCCAGAGCCGGAACCAGAACCGGAACCGGCGGAAGAGCAGACGGCACCTCAGGCACCCGCGCCGGCCGCCAAGCGCAGGAAACTGCCCAAGGCTCGCACCCCGCACGAGAAAGCAGTACGCGATAGGCGTGACGACCTCAAGCCCTTCCCTTTCGGCTCCATGGAGGAATAAATATGTCAGAAGCACCCACGCCCGAACGCACCGACTTTCAGAAACATTATCTGGAGGCCGCGCGCGGCTGGCATAGGTTCGACATGCACAGGATAGGCCGTGACCCCTCGGACGATCCGGTCCTAGACATGGATGTCGCGCCTCCAGGGGCAGCCAAGGTGTATTCCCGGATAGAAGACGTCCGTTCCGACCTTGAAGATTTGGCCGGCGACATTCCAGCCGACGAGCCGGACCGGGAATTGGTAGTGATGACCGCCGATAGCAACATAGTGTTCCTTCGCGCACAGGCGGGCGAAGAATTTGATTTTGAGGATTATGTAGAAGGTACCCAGGGTTTCCGCCCAGTGCCCGTCGAGCCCGGCGAGATAGAGGAGTCCGCGGCCAGGCTGGATGAGGTCCTAAGGCACGGAGGACTCAGCTACGACTCCGGTTCCAGAGAAAAATATTATAAGGATTTCGTCCTGCACGATAACGAAGTTATCAAACGCGCGGTCGCCGAGGGCGTAGCTGAAGCCAAGCGGCATGCGGACAGCCTCCTGCTTAAAGAGCCGCCGGAGCTGGACCTGGAGCCGCATATGTCAGCAAGGACGAGTACGGCGTCAGCGCACTGACCATGGACTATGAACACAAGTTGCATTGGACTGTGAACCTCATACCCGAAAGACATCCCGCTTGACAGAGGCCGTATCAACACCTTAGGCGCCCACGAGATTACCGGCCATGGCTACCATATATTTCGCTCGGGCGCAGTATCCGGCAGCGGCAATGTGAACCCTGTACTGGGTGCGGCCGGCATGCACATGCCATTCGCCTTTCAGACGGAAGCGGCGGCGCAGAACGCCGAATTCCTGTTCCTGGACAATTCCTGGCATAACGTTTCGCGCGCACTGTACAATGAGCACGTAAGGCTAGTACTTTATGACGCGCATGGCGAGGTCAACCATGGCGAAGATCCGGAAGCTGTGCTTCGAATATCAAGCAAGACGACAGCCTGCCGTTCGAGCCGGAAGCATACTACGGAGCGATTTCCTGAAGGACATGCGGGACCACCCCTTGTACAGAACCTATCTGGCGTCGTACCACCCGGCTCTTGAGGCCCTAAGACCCTTAAGGGCAGCGGATCCGGAACAGCAGAGGCGAGTCGTGAACACGCTTTACGATACCGCTCATGACCCCGCGGCAGATCGCCGGTTTGGCCGCGTCCGCCTAGCGGGACGTGTTATACTTTTAAATAGCAAAAGTCTAAAACAAAACACCTATGAAATATACTTTCCGTTCGTTATCCGCCAAGGTATCCAGCTGGGCCGGGTCCACTATGGGCTTCGTATTCTCGGTGGTAGGCGTGATAGTGTGGCTCACCACCGGACCGTACTTCCACTTCTCGGACACTTGGCTCATAGCTATAACTGCTATCACGGATGTGATCATATTCGTCATGGTGTTCTCCATACAGAACGCACAAAATCGCGACAGCAAGGCCATACGCCTTAAGCTAAACGAGCTGATAGCCTCCAACAAACAGGCCCGCGACGCCTTCATCGGTCTGGAGACCTTGACTGACGGCGAGCTGGCCGAGCTGGACGGCGAATTCCAGCAATTACTGGATAAGCTTGACACGCCTAAATCCATGCACAAGCTGCATTCGACCATCAAGCAAGAAAAGGCCAAGCGCCCGGCCTTCTACGCGCAGGCCGAACATATGGTCGAAGACCTGTTAGGGCCGCTTACCGGCAGAAGCGAACACAAAGCCGTGGCCAAAGACCGGCACGCCGGATAGCCTTGCATAAAAAGATTCTGCGATTCACCAAGACACGTATCAACAGGCTCAGGCCTGATGAACTGCCGGCCATCCTTAGGACCCTGCTCAAAGACGAGGCCATCGGCGGCAAGCTCATACTGCTGGCGTCAGGAGCGGCGCTGATAGTAGTCAACTCGCCCTTGCAGGGCGGTTACGAAAGCTTCTGGCACCAGAACCTCTCGGTAGGCTTCAACCAGGACGTCATATCGCTCAGTCTGCGCGACTGGGTAAGCCAGGGCTTGATGGCGCTGTTCTTCCTGGTGGTAGGACTCGAAATCAAGCGCGAGTTCATAAGGGGCGAACTGCGGCGGCTGAAGACGGCGGTCCTGCCTATAGGCGCGGCCATTGGCGGCATGGTGGTGCCGGCTGTACTTTTTTTGAGCGTCAATTATGACCAAGCGAACGCCGTGCGCGGCTGGGCCATACCCATAGCCACAGACATAGCTTTCGCCCTGGGGGTCCTAAGCCTGCTGGGGCGCCGCGTGCCATCGTCGCTTAAGGTCTTTCTGCTGACCCTGGCCATAGTCGACGACATCGGCTCCATCTTCGTCATCGCGTTCTTTTACGGCGCGGGCTTCACCATAGCCCCCCTGCTTATAGCCCTGGCGCTGGGCGGCTTCCTGCTTCTGCCCCCGGTACAAAGGCGCATTTCGCTCACCATGTTCGTGCTGTTGGGCATCGGTTTCTGGGTCGCCGTGTTCGAATCCGGTATCCATGCCAGCATAGCCGGCGCTTTCCTGGGCTTCCTGGCCCCTCTGGGGGCTGACGACGATGGCCGGGCAATCGCCGAAAGACTCGAAAAGTACATCATCCCGGTATCCACCTTCGTAGTCGTACCCCTGTTCGCATTCACCAGCCTAGGGATAGACATAGGCGCATACAACCCCTTGCGGGAAGGATCGATACAGCTGTTATGGGGCATAATGCTGGGTCTGGTTGTCGGCAAGGTCGCAGGAGTAATTTTGGCGGCCTGGGTACTCATAAAGCTCCGGCTGTCGCACCTGCCGCGAAACACCAACTGGTTCCAGATGACCGGCGTGGGCTTCGTGGCCGGTATAGGCTTCACGGTATCCATATTCATCACCGAACTGGCTTTCCACGGCAACACGCACCTGGCCAGCACTGCCAAGATCGGAGTGTTCGCGGCATCGTTCATCAGCGCCGCAATCGGCTATCTGTTCCTGCGCTACAGGCGGCAGGTCGAGGAGGTCGTGGAGGAAGCGGAGTCGGCCATCGGCCAATAAGCCGGCGTATGTTGCCATATATGGCAGTGTAGTATATAATCCTGCCTGTAAAGCCAAAACAAAAAGAACAAAAAATATGAACGGTAGCAGGCTAAGCGCCGGATTTGAACATTCTAAGCGGACTATCGCGCTCGCACTGGCCTGTATTATATGCTTGTACGGCGGTGCGGGCTCCATCGCGCTGGCTGCGACGTCTCAGACCAAACAGGCCGAAAAGGTGGTGCCGCAGCCCACGCACGCGGCTTGCGCGGACGTAGCGGCCGGCCGCGTCCGCTGTCTGTCGGACGTGTCATTCAACAGATATGACAGCCCGGATGAGGCGGTACAACCCGGTACCAGCGGCGGCTACGGCCCGGCTGAGTTCCACACGGCCTACCGACTGCCCTGCACCCCCGGCGGATCGGTAGCCAGCATTTGCTCTACGCCGGGCAGTTTCGGCCCGGAAACCATCGCCATAGTCGATGCCGGCGGCTACAACGGCTCGCTGGAAAATGACCTCCAGGCTTACAACGACCAATACGGACTGCCTGACTGCACCGCAGCCAACGGCTGTCTGACCATAGTGAACCAGAATGGCAACGCATCCCCCCTTCCAGCCCAGGTCAGCAGCGGCTGGAAATACGAGATAGCGCTGGACGTCCAAACTGCGCACATGGTCTGTCAGACCTGCAAGATAGTCCTTGTGGAGGCCGATGACGACTACGTGGACAGTCTGGCCGCCGCCGAAAATACCGCGGCCACCTTCTCGCCCGTAGCCATATCCAACAGCTTCGGCGCCGACACCGACGTAACGGCTTACGATAACGATTTTAAACATTCCGGCATCGCGGTGGTGGCGGCCACCGGCGACTACGGCACGCTAACGGGCGGACAGAGCTGGCCGTCGGACATACCCCAGGTGGTGGCGGCTGCCGGCACCACCTTGCAGCTCAATAACGACAATACCTGGGCCTCGGAGACCGTATGGTCCGGTTCCGGCGGCGGTTGCAGCGTCACATACACTGCGCCGTCCTGGCAGACGTCACGCGGCGACTGGGCTTTGCATGGATGCAGTAACGGGGGCCGGGCTTTTGGCGATATATCGGCGGCCGGCAATCCCAGCACCGGCGCCGCCATAGTGGTAGGTTCATCCTGGTACATAATCGGCGGAACGTCCTTATCCACACCGCTCATCGCCTCCATGTATGCGCTAGGCTCCGACCTGCCCTCCGGCAACGCAGCCGCTAATCTGCTATACCAGAAAGCGTCCTCCTCCAATACTCACGACACCACCTCGGGCAATGACTGCACCGCCGCCGGCCAGCCCAACTGCACGGCCGCAAACGGCTTCGACGTGCCCAGCGGCCTGGGTAGCCCCAAAGGACTTGCGATTTTCAAGTCCAGCACTGCTGATCCCACGCCCTATGCATCACCAGTTCTCGTCGAACGGAGTCCTTAATGCCGGCGAAGAACTGGGCTCCAGCCCCACTGCACCGGCTTACCGCCTGATTCTGCAAGGCGATGGGAACCTGGTCGTTTATAACTTCTCGGGCAAAGCTGTGTGGAACAGCCATACGGCCCATACCGGTTCGCATAACCGGCTCGTCATGCAAGGCGACGGCAACCTGGTGCTTTACACATCCTCGGGCAAGGCCGTGTGGAATTCCGGTACCAGGAAAGCAACACACCTGGCCATGCAAAGCAATGGCAACCTGGTGCTTTACAACTCCTCCAACAAGGCCGTATGGAGCTCATTCACCGGCAAGATTAGCTATTCTACATATGCCCATTTCTATGCGGGACATACCCTGCATACCAACCAGACTCTGGGCTCAGGCTCGGCTAATCCTGCTTACAAGCTGATTCTGCAGGGCGACGGCAACCTGGTGGTCTACAAGCGCAGCGGCAAAGCTAAATGGCAGAGCCGTACCGCGCGCACGGGCTCTGGCAACAGACTCGTACTCCAGGGCGACGGCAACCTGGTGTTGTACAAGCACAGACACGCGCTATGGAACAGCCATACGGCCCATACCGGTTCGCATAACCGGCTCGTCATGCAAGGCGACGGCAACCTGGTGCTTTACACATCCTCGGGCAAGGCCGTGTGGAGCTCATTCACCGGCCGCATCCACTAAAGTCATTTGTTATACTAGGGTTTTATGGATTCCTGGATAGCCAATAATGCACACTCCATAGTGTCCACCGCCCTCATACTCCTGGGCGCCTGGGCTATCGTGCGCTTCGGCAGTGTGGCCATCAGGAAAACCGTCGCCAAAAGCGTCAGGCCCACAGCGCATAAGAACCGGGCCGAGGAAGTAAAGCGCGAAGAGACCGTCATACAGATAGTCGCGGGCGCTCTTAACATAGTGATCTGGCCGCTGACGCTCATATTGATAATCGCCCAGTTCGGCGTCAACGTCGGGCCGCTGATAGCCGGCGCCGGCGTGATCGGCGTAGCCCTGGGCTTCGGCGCCCAAAGCCTGGTCAAAGACATCATCTCCGGCCTGTTCATCATCGCCGAGAACCAGTACGGCGTCGGCGACGTGGTCGACCTGGACGGCACGTCCGGCCAGGTCCAGCACATAACACTGCGCTCTACAGTCCTGCGCGACTTGGACGGCATAGTCCACCATGTTCCTAACGGAACCATCGAACGAGCATCCAACCTTTCAAGCGAACATTCCGGTGTGAATCTGAATATTGGCGTAGCCTACGACAGCGACCTGGATAAGGTCATAAAGGTAATCGACCGGGTCGGCAAGGAACTAGCCAAGGACTCCGGACTGGCAGGACCATATCCTGGAAACCCCCTACTTTCCTACGTGTGGACAATCTAGGCGACAGCTCCATCGACCTGAAGATAGCTGGCACAGTAAAGCCGCTCAAACAATGGGATATCACCGGCGAATTGCGCAAACGCCTCAAGATAGCATTCGACAAGGAAGGCATCGAGATACCCTTCCCTCAACGCGTTATCCACCAGGCCAAGAAGTAACGCTATTTGCGGACTATGAACGGCGCCTGGCCCGAATATTTGCGGTCTTCGATCAGCCTGAGCATGCCGGCGGCTACTGAGCGCCGGTTGACGGTCGCCCACGGCATAGGCCGTCTGGAAGACAGTTTGAAACGCATAGCGTCACCGCGCTCGTTCATTATTGGCGAACGCACCACCGTCCAGTCCAGTCCGCTCTCTTCCAACAGCCTTATATGACGTTCGCTGTCAGCCAGTATCTTGCGCGGCGGCCCGAGTTTTATGAGCGCATGGCTTAATCGGTTTACAAGGCCCGGGCTATCGCCTTCCGCCCTGGCATCGGCTCCTGTCAGAGATATAATCCGTCGAACCTTGTTGTCCTGCATGGCAGGCACGATGTTAGCCATGCCAGAACTGACTATGTCTTTGCTTTTGGTGCCCCAACTGCCAAGGGCGCTGATGACCACATCCGCACCCTTGACTGCCTTGGCCACGTCTTGGCGCCTATGTATGTCGCCCTGCACCACTTTTAATTTCGGGTTGCCGGGAAGCCTGGACTCGTGATGCACGAACGCCGTCACGTCGTGGCCGGCATCCATAGCGCCTTCTACCACCAGATGGCCGACTTTTCCATTAGCGCCGAATACAACTATCCTCATAAGCCAATCATAGCAAACGAAGATTAAATCCGGATTACGCGGTAGACGGCTGTAGGACCGGTACGAATGGCAGATCGCTTTGCGGCAAGGACGTTTCCTGACCCATAAGCAATCCCGTGGCCCCCAGCTCCCTGATAGTCTGGGCCGACAGCGGCACAGGCAGCTCGCCTTCCCTGTTTTTCTGCAGACCGGCCAGCTCGTCAATTATAGGACCGCTGGCAGCTATCGCCCTCTTGTACTTCTTTGGCAGGCCGTCAAGTCCAACGGCTTCTTCCGGAAGCATCCATTCTGCTCCCACATGTTCAAAACCATGGTCGCTCTGGTCGCCTAGCACGATGCCCGTCGCCGGGAATTCAGCGGTCGCGGCCAGCACAACGCTGGTCTTAACGTTGATGGTGCCATCGTCTTCTACCTTCGGGACAGCCCTCGCGTCGAGGAGACGTATGTTGCCAAGGATAGTCCCCGGCATCTCTTCCTCCGTCGCTTCACGATTTATGGTCCTTACTAGGTCGAATTTGTCACCTCTGGCCCTTCCTCTGCCGTCGCGGGCCGCATCGGCCGTATCCATGGAGCCGCCGGGTAGATCCGGTTTGCCCGGGCGCGTGGACTCGCGCGGGCTTCGTGTAAGGATAAGTATCCTGCCGGCCCAATCCGGTATCACGACCTTGGTCTTGGTCTCGGCCTCTATCCCTGGCAATCCTTCACCTTTTGGTTTTTGTGCCATCATCCTGATGATAACACAATGCTTAAGGTTGTCTAGTTTAGTGCTGTTCGGCGCGGCGGCGGGCGTCTATGAACGTGCCGTGTAGGCCGGCCTCTTCACCCATGGTCACGGTATCGATTGCAACACGCGGCGTACTTACCCTAAGAATCTCAGCCACCCGCTGCATGATGAACGGCTGGCCCAGAGCCACGCCGCCGGTCCAACGCAATTCCTCGGCTTCAAAACCGTTGTCTGCCGCGTGGCGTTCTACCATGGCGATGGTCGCGTCGGCAATGTCAACGACTAACTGGCGGGGTGCGCCCGGTACGGCACGAAGCCACTCGGTCATTTCCATACCTTCGTTCAACTCTATGCCCTTACCGGATATGAACGCTTCGGCATGGCCTTCCTGGCCGCACGGGCAGGTAGCGCCGTCGCGCAGATGTTCATGGCCCGGCTCGTCACTCTTGGTAACACCCGCTTCTTCCCAGTACAGCGCGCCGCCCCAGCCGCTACTCAGGGTGGTGGCTATACCGCGGGCCGGCCGGCCATTCCTCAGATTCACCTCTTGCTGGCTCAGGGCTATGGCAACCACGTCGTTGGGCGTGCCTACCAGGTCCGCCGGCAGGTCCAAGGCCGCGGCCAGGTCCTCGCCAAGATTGCGGCCCAACCAGGGCGTAAGCCCTCCGGAACGCGTCAGGGCACCGTCATCGCCTACCTCGGCGGCCACTGCCACGGATGCGGCTACCACTTCGCCGCGTTCACGCGACATTAGGTCAACCATTTCCGTTATCTGTTCTATAGCGCCTTCATAGTCCTGGGGATCCGTCGGCGTACGATAAACCGCGCCGCATTCGCTCTGGTCGTTATACACGCCGATGCGCATGTTGGTAGCGCCTATGTCGCCGAGTGCGTAAAGTCGTTCAGCCACTTGCTATCACCTCTTGATTATCTGTCAATTTATACACTATTTGAGCTTAAATAGCAATTTTTAAATCGACCGGCCAATCTCTGTCAGCTTATCGATAACTTGCTGCCCCTGGAGCCTGGACAAGTCTATGCCGTGGTTATGCGCGCCCACCAGGCCAAGCAAAAGATTCTTGGCCAAGTGCGCGTCGCGCGCCCGCAGGAACATCAGCGGAGCTGGATTCTTGTCCATACCCCTCACCTCGATCTTCAGCGTAGCCAGGAACGTTACCACATCCACCGTGACGTGGTTGACGCGCGCTATCGGCACAGAGACCGTCTGGCTGGTGGCAAAGAAACTCCTATAGATGATGTCGACTTTGTTGTAGTCGATTATAAGAGTATTCGGAAACAGGTCGAACGGGAACACAGTATTACATTTGAGCAGTACCTGGTTCGCCTGCTCCAACAGCGTATCCAGCTGCGATAGCGCCACTATGTCGAGCCGCTGGTGGATCGGTACCCTTGGCGTCTGCCTGCTTTGCCCGTCGCTCATGACGGGCTCATTATATCACCTGAGCCTGAACAACAGCCCGCTGATGATGGCCAGCTCAACCACGAACATGGGCAGGTACGTTATGATGAGCAATTTTTCCCTGTGTCTGACGCCGAACATCACGAATACCAGCGACACCGCGGCATACAGGCTCCAAGTCAGGACTGAAACTCCTCCGATGTCATGGCTGACCCAGACATCATAAGCTTGGGGCAAAGTCATAGCCGGCAACAGAAGCCCGGCGCCATATGTAAGCCGATCAAGGTTGGCGTTTTTTATTGCCGCATGTTTGTGTATTGCTTTCACTAATCATGATTATAGCAGAGTCGGTCAGGCTGGCGGACCTACCGCGGGTTCTGCCATCTGGGAACGTTCTGCCAGCCGGCCAAGTTCAACACCTCTATAAAGTGCTAGTTGCGACTCCAAACCGCCGGCTTGAGCCATTCTCCTAAGCATGTGGGCCGTAGCTGCCTCCACACCCCCGGGACCACGCGCGATTTCTTCGCTCTCTTCATGTGCCCTGTCGAATTCCTCTCCGGAACTGGCTCCTATTACGATGGGTAAGAGGCTGCCGTCGGGAAGAGGTACGCTAGTAATTATTTCGACATCGTAATCTATAGTGGGCCTGGTTCGCATTGCCTCGTCGTGGGCTTCACGAGCTTCGCGGAGCATTTTTTCTCCGGCTCTTTCCCTTGCTTTCACCATCGCCCTTCCAAAGTTCGATGCCCGGCCTTTTCTGGTCTGGTCGGCACGGCTGATGGCATCTTGGGCATCTGCTGAATTCACCTCGCCGTTGGCCAGCTTGCCCAGCATTACGTGGGCGTAAGACCGCCTGACTCTGGGGTTAGTAGACTTACTCAGTTCACTCATAACTTATATTTTTAACATTAAAATTAATGATGTCCATACTAGCTACTGGCTGAGCGGCTTGGCCTGGCGCCAGCGCTGTTTAAACAGCTCGTCCAGCTGGGCGGCCACAGGCCCATGCGTGAAGCGGATGCCGAACGCCCGGCTGGATTGGTCAGTGTCATAAGAGGTCAGATACGCCGTCTTACCGTCGAACACGAACAGCCGGATACCTATATTCGGGAAATGCCGGACCTCCGCGCCCATATCCTGGTAATCTTCCAGTTTAGCGCCGCCGCGCCCGATTGCATCCGGCGTATTCTGGGTGATGGCCCGGATGCGCACGCCCACCGCGGCGGCCTTGCGGTAAGCCAGCACGGTACTGTCCGGCACGCGGTGACCCGACACGATGTAATTGATGCTCTTTTTAGCGTTGCGGGCATCCTGTTCGCCCAGCTTAAGCAGATGCTCCCTGTTCTTTATGAACGTGATGCTGGGCGCCGAGTCATCCTTTTTTCCGGCCTGGACGCCAAAATCGTGCCGGAAGCTCTGTGCCGCCGCCCTTAGGTACCAATTCATGGCCGAATTGGGCGGCAGAGCCTTGTAGTTCGCCGGGTAACCGCCCAGTTCCTCGATCATGCCGAATTCCAACAGCGGCTTCACGGCCCGGTACACGGTGTTAGGCAGTACTTTGAGCTCCTTGGCGACCTGCTTGGCCGTCATGCCTTTCGACCCTTCGAGCACCCGGTAAACCTCGGCTGATTGATGCGGAACGGTATCTATATGCGCCTGCGCCATATCCGTAGTTTAACACGTTTTGGTTAAAACTCCTATTATGCCCTACTCTGGGTATATGCGCAATATAAGTTAAGGAGAATTGCTATGCCCAGCCCAGAAGGAAGACTTATTGCTCCCGGCCCGATGGAACAATTGCCGCCAGGCCAGGCCTTGATGTTCATTAACGCATGGGGCGAGGAGTTCGATGCCGCGGAACCCCCGGCTTACGCCAGGGTTTACGCGGGTGAGGTCTGCGACGATATGACCACGGCCCCGCTACACCCCAGCCACGAGGTGGTGGATGCCTCGTTGGACCTGTTTAAACAAATCGCAAAACGCCTAAAAAGTCCAAATGTGCGTAACTCGATCCTGAATGGCGTGGGGTACGCCATAGATAGGCCCGACGGCCATGGGGCGGGCCGGGTATCCGACATCCTGGACATAATAAGCGAAGGCTACGTCGGCATCGGCCCGGCAACAAACCCGGGTGAGCCGAGTAATTTCGGCGCAATCAAAGAATATGCCTCTCATCTGAGGTACCGGGCTTTCTTCAATGGCCGCGACTACCGGATAGACAGAGAACACAAGATAGAGGAAGCCGGCGAAGAATTAGGCACTGATACGAGTCAGCAGGAAAGAATATTCAACCTCGTTGAACACTTCGTTGATACCGACACCCCTAAAGATCGTGGCACGTTTTTTATAGCGGCGGCGCGGATGGCGCTGGGACGCGAGGAGCGACGACAAATCTTAGGCGCGGTAGCGCCTTTGGATAACGTAAGCGAGGATTACTCTTGGTCAGCTATGGATGACGCACCATGTCCACTTCCCTACGGACTTGGTCGGCGGCGTACCAAAGGGTCGTGAGCTATTCAAGGCCGAGGAGCCTAAGGACACGGTCATTGATTACTTAACTGACCTGGACCAGTCTGTAGAAACCATAGTTGACGCGGTCCGGAAATACCAAGATACGACTTCCAAAGCCAAGATGGGTGCGCAGGGCGAATTCCTTGCCGGACTGGACCAGTAATGGGAGTAAACCATGTCTGAAAAATATCAACCACCGACCGAATTTATAGAAGGGCTGGGTATAGATTTCGTTAAGCCGCCGCAACCGCCCTTCCTAGGCTACGATGACCGGCAGATGCACAGACAAGTGGACCGGGCGTTGGGCTACGCGGCTATGATGCCGGGAACTGAGAGAGCTCATATATCTGGCACGCCGCTGTTCAGTAGGAATGACCTGCTACTTCTAAAGGACGATAGCATAGTTGAAGCGTCGGCCCCGGAAGGCGAAAAGGTCTTCGGTTGGAGCGCGCTTGTCTGCTTGCCAGTCAGCCAGGACGGTGAAAGCGTAGGATTCAGGGGGTTTTCTGTTGAAACCGCGCTGGTAGGAGACGGCTTAAAATGGAGTCCTCTGAAATATCGTGATGGCAAGGGCTCTGAGTTGACAGACCCCAGGGACCTTGATGCCGCCGTGGCCGTACTGCACGCGGCTACCAGGAAGCCGGCCAAACGCATGCAAAAAGCTATAACCGGCTATTTAGTCAGCGGTAGGAAGCCCTGGTTCAACAGGGCCATCGGTGCACCTGAATATGAAGATATGGTAGAGGGCGTCAAAGCCCGTCTCAAATAGCCTGATAGCTAGCGCCCCAGCGCCAGCTGGACCAGGACTACAAGGGCTATGAGTGCCCAGACGGCGTTTAGGACCGCCGGCTGTGCGTCTTTTTTGGAAAGCGCTTCGATGATTATGCCCAGAGCGCCGGTAAGGTTCAGGAGCTGGTATGCAAGGCTGTGGGCGGCTATGGCGCCAAGACTAAGCAGTAAATAAGCCAGCAAGATGGCAAGGACGCCATACCAGCCTATATAGTTTTCTGCTTTGTGCTTCACGGACTAAGCCTTCTTTTCCTCGAATTGCTTGGTTTCTTGGTTGAGTACAGCCTTGTCCCAAGGCAACACCAGCCCGTTCATCGCTATGTAGACTCCGGGATCCAGTACCGACACCCCGCCAATCGCTGTGCCTAGATTGAAGTCCGCATCGGTATTTTTGAATAATTCGGGGGTCCTCGCGCCGGTCAGGACTATGGTCTTGTCATCGATCTGGCTCAGTAACCGCGCAGTTTTCAGCATGGTATCCGTACCATGCGTGATGACTATCTTATTGATTGGACTGCTCTTGCAGGCTTGAAGAATCGTCGATCTTTCCTTTTCGGTCATATCCAGGCTGTCTTTTCGTAGGATCGTTTTGGTCTCGTAATCGAAGCTGGGTTTCACATAGTCCAATATGTGCTCATACGCCGGCTCGGTTATCACAAAGCTGTAGCCGTCGTTGTCTTCGCCTTTAGGATAATCCTTATCTATCGAGCCGCCCGTCTGCAGGAACAGTATTTTCATATCAATATCATAACAGGTAGCGACATCTATTAATTATGTCGCGTCAGGGTTTCGAGGTCGTTGACTGGCCTTCGCAGTTCGCTTGGGTGGAAGCAGGTTTGGAATTAGGGCGCCACGGCATTAAGCAGACGCTGAAGCGCTTGGGAATTCTTCTGAAGCTCCTGCTTGCCGAAAGTCGGCACGCCCATTTCTGCCGCGCCGGATAGAGGGAATGAGCTCCTGGTCACTAAGACAGGCATAATCCCCGCCTCGATGGCGGTTGCGGCGACCTGTTGCCAGTTTCCTCCCAGACCATCGGTGATGACAGATGCGATCTCCGTATCTTCTTGCGCAAGTACCTCTGTGGCGGCATCGGCATCGGTGACCGTCTGGCAGACCAAACCTGCCTTTCCAAGAGCTCTGCCCAAGAAGCCGTTCCATTCGCGATCACGGTCCACTGTAAGGACTTGGGCTTCGGCCGGATCGGCGTCAGGATCGCCATTGGGGTTCTGTGCCATAAGGGAACTTTACGATTCAATAATGATAGGTGCAAGCATGAGCATATTGGCGGGGCATTGAGTCGGATTTCCGAACTATTTGGGCTTGAAGCTATTATCGGCGAGGGCTGGAGGTAATATGATATCCAAAACAAACAGGACATTTGTATGATCTAAGCGATTTGCTTGCTCCGTGCTTCAGCCGAATCCGTTTGATTGATTGCCTCGCTTCAAAATCTGAACCATATCGAGATTTGCTTTTGCATTTGGCTTTTTCTTTGTCACTGGGCATCGATACTTATTATAAGCCACTAGACTTGGCGGGCCCGACCGGATAGCGCTTCCCTCGCCTTCGGCTCGTCGCTTCTCCGCTCAGCCATGCTCGGTGCGAGCACCTGCGCGTGGCCTCGCTACGCCGAACCGGCCGTTCGCTAGCGCTCACTTGCCCGGTTCTAATCTGTTCAGTCCATCTGGTGAAAATAAAAAGCCTCCTTTCAGAGGCGTTTCATTTTCACTGGCGGGCCCGACCGGATTCGAACCGGCGATCTCCTCCGTGACAGGGAGGCGTGATAGGCCTCTTCACTACGAGCCCTTGCCTATCGCAATTTGGTTTTTGCCAATGCAACAGGGGTAATCATAGCAATTCGCCCCATAAAAATCAAATGTCTATGTATTCGCGGGCTGGATGTTTGGCCTTTAGCGGCTTGATGTAGTCGTTGATGCTGTTAAGGTTGAACTGGATGTGGGCGGCGTGCAGTTTGCCGCCGCTACGGTCCAGGACCTTCACGATTTCGAGCGTGTAACCGGTGTTGATGATGGCCGAGGTCTGGTTGGTCTTGAGTTTGAAAAGCTCGGCGGTGATGGTTGGCGGCAGGTCCGGGTCGTTCCGGGTGATGGTGCCGGGGTAGCGGCCGCCATTGCCCTTGGTGGACGCGTCGTCCGACACCTTTTTGGCCACTTTGGAGAATTTTGACCCGTTGGTCAGCCGGTTAAGCGCGGCTTGAGCGCGGGCAGTAGCCTTGGTATCTAGCTTGGTGACCACTGCTTGCTGTAACAGCTCCTGATGAAGGTGGCGGCGGAAATCAGACTCGCTCCAGCCGAAGAACTCGCTGAGAACGTCGCGGAATACCCGGTTGCTGTCACCCAGGCGGTTCTGATTGCGCAGGAGATCAATCTGGTTGGAAACATCGCTGCCACTGACCGATACATGGTTCTGCCTGGCCAGATTCTTGACATAGGCGTTCTGAATAACCTGGTCCATAGCCTGGCGCTTAAGCCGCGCCAGCTGGACCTGACCGTCCTTGCTGGAAAAATCGGTCCTTTGCTGGCTATGGTAATAATGCATGTTGCGGCGCAGTTCGAACAGGTAGGATTCATAGCTTATCCAGGTGTGGCCCTCCTTGGCGGCCGGGAACGGCACTATGCGCGTCACGTCGTAGATGAAGCCGCCGGTGCTCTGGAACTTATACAAGCTTAGCGCGCAGAGCCCAAAGAAAACCATCAGTACAGCGACAAATATGAATATGGAATTGCGGACGATGTGGCGCTTGGAGTGCTGAAGCGGATAGATAAATTTGCGGGCGCTGGAGAGCATCTCCTCACGATGCTCTGTCACCGTCTCGTTGGTAATGCGCGGCACGTCGCTCAGGGCTTTGGAGAACTTCTCTTCCGTAGTATTCTTGGACCGCTTGAAAGGGAGCTTGCCCGCAATCTTGCGGGGAGCCTTGGGCAGTTTAGGTTTCTTGAGCAGTTTCTTCGGTTTCTTCATCCGTATCATGAGTTACATTAGGGGAACTGGCGACCGGATAGGCGTTGGCGTCAATTCCCTCTTGGCGCAAAATACCCAGGAGCTTCTTCTGTATCTTAGCCGGACGATGCACCTTGTGTATCGTCAGGTCACCCACGTATGTTTGCATCCTTATTGTACCAAATCCCAGCAGGGTTTCCTCCATGCCGGCAACCTCGTAATTGACCGATTGTATCTGTTTAAGGCCCAGGTCTGCCACTGCGCGGTGGAAGAAGCCCTTCTGTGTTATCTGGATGAACCGCTGGTCGGTCACTATGAACACGCTGAAGTGCCAGCCCACCCAGCTCGGGAAAAATAATATCAGGCCGATTATGCACCCGAACGCCAGGCCTCCAAAGAAGAAACCGAACCCCAGCTCCGGCCTGAAAGCCGCCGGCAATATTCCAATAAGCGGCCCGAACAGGCCCATGATGAGCCCTTTGCGCATGATTATAGGGTGTTTGCGGAAGACGTAGAGCACCTCTTCGTCGTCGAACTGGTCATCGAAGTACTTTTCGTTCTTCTGTTTGCCTGCCATAAGCGTATTGTATCAGTCCTGATTGGTATCCCCGAACGGATTCGAACCGCTATCTGCTCCTTAGGACGGAGTTATTCTATCCATTGAACTACGGGGACTTGTGCTTCGGCCTGGGCTGGGTGAAGCGGTCGTGGACGGTCAGATAGTCGTGGATCTCGCTCTTGGAGAACCAGTGCGCTATCTCCTGCTCCGCCTCTTTGGAATCAGCCGAGGCATGCACGATGTTGGCCACGCCGCGCCCTACGCTGGACGCCTGGCCGTAGCTTACGTGGGCGTAATCGCCCCTGATTGTGCCAGGCAGAGCGCTCTTGGGCTGGGTGTCGCCCACCATCTTGCGCACCGCTTCCACCGCTTCCACGCCTTCCAGCACCATGGCGATAACCGGCCCTTCCTTCATGGTCGCTATCTGACTCTCGAAGATCTCCTTGCCCTTGCGGGTCTTGAGCGTACCTATGTTCTCGTAATGATGGATGTAGTGCTCGTCCTCCGGGTCTATCATTTTGACGGCTACTATCTTCAGCCCGGCCCGCTCAAAACGGGTCATGATTTCCCCGACTATGCCGCGCATGACCGAGTCCGGCTTGAATACTATGAGGGTCTGTTCCATTCGCTTTATTTTATCACAAGATTGACTGAGGTAGCCTTGTTGCGGATATGACATTTCTGCCCTCTGTTACAACATGTCAATATGTAGCTCGACGTTTTTAGGGTTAGGAGCAAGGTGTATGTTGTCTGTTGGCAGGTTTGGCGGTACAGCTAGATTGCGGCTTGTTAGCGGTTTTGTTTAAGGCGGGGGCTGGCAGGGTCCGGAGCTGGTTTACGCGCAGGGCTTCGGCGCGTTTAGCGCCAAGTGGCACATGACCTGTAAGTAGGACCATGCATGGCATCGGCCTGATGCGCTTGACCCGTCATCATCCATGTAAACCTACCCTTAGCATACCTATGGTTAGGCATACAGTATTACCTGGGTAGCCGGATTACGCCATGGGGCTATGCATACTAACAGTGGAGGTCATATCGTTATGCATGTTGATATCGCTGCAACAAGGGTGTGCGCTATCCGAAGTGCGTAGAGTGTCGCACAATGTTAGAATGAGCTTATGTTTTTCGACAAAGCAAAAACTGATTTTCTGGAATATATGGAGATTGAGCAAAATCGCTCGCAGAAGACCATCGAGAACTACGACCATTACCTGACGCGGCTCATAGATTTCGCCGGCGAAGTCAAAGTCGCCGACATAGATCAGGAGCTGGTGCGCAAATGGCGGTTATGGCTGAACCGGCTAGGCACCAATACAGCGGACGAAATGAGTAAGATAACGCAGAATTACCATCTGATAGCTCTTAGAAGCTTCCTTAAATACTGCGCCAAACGCAGCATCCCTGCCCTGGCGGCCGACAAAATTGAGCTGGCGCGGACGGCGCGCAAACAAGTCACTTTTCTGGACGAGGACGAACTTGAAGCGCATTTTCGAAGAGCCGGACATATCCAGCCTGGGCGGACTCAGGGACCGGGCCATACTGGAACTGCTGTTCAGTTCGGGTCTGCGCGTAAGCGAGCTGGTAGGTCTGGACCGCGGCCACATCAATCTAAAGCGCCGCGAGTTCATGGTAAGGGGCAAAGGCCAGAAGGACCGGCCCATCTTCATAAGCCCCGAGGCCGCTGATTGGGTCGGCCGGTACCTGGAAAAGCGCCAGGATAACATGCCGGCACTGTTCGTGCGCCAAGGCAATGGCGCCGCTCACCGGTTGACAGCGCGCAGCGTCCAGCGCCTTGTAGCCCGTTACGCGCTTCTGGCGGGCATCACCAAGCATGTGAGCCCCCATACGCTCAGGCACTCTTTTGCCACGGACCTGTTAATGAACGGCGCTGATCTGCGCTCCGTCCAGGCCCTGCTGGGCCACAGCAACATCGCTACCACCCAGATATATACGCACGTCACCGACCTGCACCTAAAAAACGTGCACGCGAAATTCCACCGGAACGCCAATTCTAATTAGTGACGTCGCAGGCGACCGTGGCACCGGCCGGATAGCCTAACGAACCGAAGGCGTTCTGCGAGTTGCTCGCAGGGTCCGTGGTGAACCGTTTGCAGATATTCTGAGCGTCCAGCGAACTGCCGCTGGGCAGGCCGTTGGGCGGAGTGACGGGCACGTGCACCTGTATACGCTTAAGGACTTCGCGCGCCTTGCCTGTTACGTCTATCACGGCTTGGGCGTCCTTCGTTCCCAGCGCTGTCGGGCCATCAAACGGCTGGAACGTGAAGTGCGTGGCATCATAATATGCGTGCGCATGAATTATGTACGTCGTGTTCCCTGGCAGGCCGCTTACGGTTATGTGGCAGGAGCTGTCGGTGCTGCTGCAACCACCGTTCACCACCTTACCCTGATTGCCCAGAGACGAGCTGTAAGTAGCCGAGCCTGAACTGGTAGAGGGATAACCGTAAATCGTAAAGGTGTCGTTTACAAGCTGGTCGCGCGTAGAACTGGTGACCGGCGTGATGCTGAACTGCATGACGGCTATCTCTTGCCAGTTCGGTGCTGGTTCGAACCCGCCGCTGGACCTGGGCGGTTTACTGCCCAGACTGCTCCAGCTAAAGACTACGTGGTCCGGGGTGCCGCCTACGGTCGTGAAGTAAGCGCTCCAGTCACCGTCAGCGCTTATATCCTTTACCAGGGTCTTGGGTTGTAGGTCGACCAGTACACAGCTGTAGGACACACCCTGCTGATTGCTTATGTCGGCGGAGCCTGAGCCCGGCAGGGGCAGATCCAGGCATTGGGTGCCACCGACTTTCGGCGTACTGGTGGTAAGGATACCCTTCTGTATGGCACTATAGGCGTCGTTAACGCCGCTTTCGGCGGCATAGAACGCCTGGTTGGCCAGCTGTTTGTTCAATGCGTTCTGCTGTTCGCGCCGCGCGAGCTGAGCAAAGCCTACGGTCAACAGCGCCAGAACGGCTATCAGGACCAGTGCTATTGCTATGGAAGCGAATCCTTTTTCATTGAGCCGTCTGTGATTTTTTTGCAACATAACCATTATCATCCTATTACACCGTCAGTCCGCGGTCAATCGTTGTACTACGGTAATAGTGCTCAGGTCGGACGTCGAGCAGAACTGCTGGCCTTTGACCGCCCTTGCAGTGCAGGTCCCCGTGCAGATAATCGGCCAGGTGGGGCATCATCGGCCTCCGTCGAACAGCTGGGCATACCGCCAACATTAACTGAGGGGCTGCAAAGCAGGTCGTCGTCCCCGTAGGCCACCCCTACTTTCAGCTTATAGGGCGACGTCAGCGGGTTGATGGAAAAGCTTATCAGCCGGGACCGGGGCGCCATGAGTTCGGTTCCGTCGGTATGCGTCGGCGCCCCCCGCGTCGGAGCCCAGGCTTGGGTTGTCCGCGGCAAGGTTCGCCGTCACGCAGGTATCGGCCGAGTGGATGGTGTCGCGCCAGAGTACATGCTTGAAGACCGTGCCGATCCCGGGCGGAGGAGAACTGCCAATCTGTACGCCTATGACATAGGTATAGCGCGTGTTATCTATGCAGTATGCCGCGACGCCGCCAGCGCTGGCCGCGCTTTTGACCTGGGGCTGACTGCTCAGTTCCAGGCGCTGGGATACTTCGTCCCCGATACCGCGGGCGGTATCCTGGACAAGCGCCTGGTTCACGCCCTTGTAGTAAAGGTTGCCGATGTTAAGCATGACTATGGTCACGGCGACCAATATAGTAGACAGGATGGCCGTGGCTATCAACAGCTCTACGATGGTAAAGCCTTGTTGATGCCGTTCATGCTCCTGCATCATTTTGAATGCACCCTGTAATCTACGGTCACGGTGTCGTTGCCCTGCCCGAGTACGTCCGGCCACTGCGGCCTGGACCGCCAGCGTGTCGGTACCGCTGGCATTGACACAGGGGCCAGTCGGCAGGAAGCTTGTTGCAGTTATAGATGAGCACCTGGTACCTGCCCGTTTGGCAATGCAGCGGGGCTGGTATCTATGGGCGAAGAGCCGGTAGGGTCCAGGATGCAATAAGTGCTGGCGGGAAGGAATATGTTGGTCGTGGGATCGGTATTGCCGGGGGTGCTGTTATAGGAAAGGAGGCGGAGGTTCTCGACCTGTGTCTCCACCAATCCGGTCGCCTCGGCAGTTTCCTGCGCCTGGCGGGCGTTCAAAAGACTGCGGTTAGCAGTAGCGTAGGATATGCTTATGGCCAACCCCAGTACGGCCAGCACTATCATGACCTCTATGATGGTATCGCCCGAATGGCTCCTTTATGGACATGGCGCTACCCCCAGCTGTTTAGTCCTGATACTCAGCTCATTGCTGTTGTTAGTGTCGCTGGTATTACCGCCCAGGGTCATGGTGGCGGAGCGGTGCCCGTCCGTCAGGCAGAATGTAACCGATTGAGCCGGTTTTAATGTATGTGCCGCCCACGGTTACCAAATTTGGCGCGTCGGAAAAGTAAATCAGGCCCACGTTCTGGGAGCCTGATTTATAAACGTCGGGCGACAGTGTATCTATGGTGCCGAGCCCCTGGGCGAAACCGAAGTTGAAGGCATCGGTGTCGTGACCGTTGGATGTATCTATCACGTCCATGGTCTCTACGTACAGGTTCTGGCTGATGGTGCTCCTCGGTGGTCAAATCGGGTATGTTCGCGACTGTCGCATTAGGCAGAGCACCGGTGGCGTCGCGGGCGGCGGCCAGTGAATAAACCTTGTAATACGCCTTGGGCCGTTTGCCGCGGTGGCGGCATTAAAACGCATCAGCTTGCCCAGGAAGACGCAGTCCTGGTTCTTTCCTTGTCTGGTCTGAAGCGCCGCCGTTGATGGTCAGCGTTCCTCCGCCGCATTAGTGCATGTCATGGGAACGTCGCTATAGTGGCCGTCGGCGACCTGATTCAGCACGTTCCGCAAAGCGGACGCCAGGTCATTAGAGCCGGACGCGAATGAAGCGCGTTCCTGCCTGCCGTTTATGAAATTAGCCGCTATCACGAACATGAAAGACGACACGGCCAGCACTACAAGGACTTCGACGATTGTGTAGCCCAAGGATTGTCTGTTTCGGCCACCTGGCATAATGCTCTAAGTATATCATAAGCGTTATGGGTATCATCCCTGTTAATAATTAATGAAGGTCTGCCGGTACCAATCCAGGATATCGGCGCCGAACAGCCGTACTATTATTAAGCCGATTATCAGGAACGGCCCGAACGGTATCATACTGCCGCGCTTTAAGCGGCGGGTAGCTAACAGGGGTACACATACCAGACTGCCTGTCAAAGAGGCCGCGAAGATTACCAGGAAGCTGGCTGCCGGCGTGGCGGCAGCCAGGCCGATCACAGTGCCCAGCTTTACGTCGCCTCCGCCTATCCACTTGCCTTTCGACATCTGGAACAGCACGAAGAACAGGCCGCCGCCCACTACTACGGCCAGGACGGCGTTCAGTAGCGCTATAGGAGGCTTATCGGCGGTCCATACGATGACCGCTGTCTGGGCGGCAGCCAGACCCCCTAGCGGGTATACCAGCCTGTCCGGGAGCAGAAACCACCGTAAATCATAGACCAATAGCGCCATCAGGCCGGTCAATAGGGCCAGCCAGAGCACGAATATGGCTATCTGTGTTGGGTTGAACGCCTCGGGCCACCATAAGTAAGAGGCCGTGAACAGGCTGGCCGTGGCCAGCTCTACCAACGGATATTGTACGGATATGGGCTTGCCGCAATACCGGCACTTGCCCCTAAGAAAAAGCCAGCTGAGCACCGGTACCAGGTCTTTGGCGGCAAGTTCGTGCCTGCAGTGGGGGCACATCGAGCGGCCGCGCACGACCGACAGCTTGCCTTCGTGAAGACGCCAGACCAGCGCGTTGACGAAACTTCCGAAGCACAGGCCGACGACTATCAGTATGGCTATTATCATCGCCCTTATGTTAGCACAAAGCTTCTGTTCCGGTTTAGCCGTCCACGCATCGGGCGGCATAGCCGCTTGAGGTCTCGACAGCGTAAATGATCGTGGTCGACGCGTTGCTGGCTTGCGACGTTATGGTGTGTCCGCTGACGGAGTGGGTAGTGCACTCTGTTTTGAACTCAATCCATAGCCAGCCGGGCTGAGGGCTTGTGCTATATATTGACGTCGACGAGCGTATCCACACCTTGTCACTTGCTTGGATTTTGACATTGACAGGCGAACTCGCCGTATTGTTAAGGGTTATTGTGCCGCTGTTGTCGTAAGTTGACCTTGTTCCGCCTGTCCCCGTCGGCAATTTACCTGTATTGCTGGACTTAAACTCCGATATCCCGCCTATTACGGACGCCGCATCGTTCTTGATGGCCGTATTGCGGGAGTTCCTCTGCAGGGCCGGTACGGCCAGCAGGACGATCAGGAGGATCAGTGCGGCGATTGCCAACACTATCATGACTTCGATGATGGTGAAGCCCTGTGAACGCTTAGGTAGATGCGGGATTTTACCGGTCGTTTTGGAACTTTTTAGCAAACTTACCTCCTCTATATACAGCTTAGCCGTCGACGCACTTAGCCAGCAGCGTGCTGTTCGTCTCTATGGCGTAGACTACCGATGCCGACTTGTAACTCTTTTCGGGGGCTACCGACGAACCACTATAGGTATCCGGGCATTTAGTCTGGAAAGTTATCCATAACTTACCTGCTACGGCATGGGAAGTTGTGGTATTACCGTCGATAAAGCGTATGTAGACCTGGTCACTTTTTTGAATCTTGACCTTAGTCGCCGTACCCGTAGCACTGTTTAGCGTTATCGTGCCGTTGTTGTCGTAGCTCGAGTGGAGCCCGCTGGGAAGCTGGCCACTGTTGTTGGCCCGGAACTCAGACACACCCCCGATGATGGCTGCAGCGTCACTCTTAATCGCGGTATTGCGCGAGTTCCTCTGCAGGGCCGGTACGGCCAGCAGGACGATTAGGAGGATCAGTGCGGCGATTGCCAACACTATCATGACTTCGATGATGGTGAAGCCCTGTGAACGCTTAGGTAGATGCGGGATTTTACCGGTCGTTTTGGAACTTTTAAGCAAACTTACCCCTTTTTTACCTTGGTATCCTCGGATTCTTCAGGTACGGCTTAGCCGTCTACGCACTTGGCAAGTACGTTGCTGTTAGTCTCTATGGCGTAGACCACTGCCGTCGAACGGGCGGACGCTACCGTGGTTACGGATTGGTCGCTAACGGTGTCTGGGCACTTAGCGCCGAAGTTTACGTGAAGTGTGCCGCTGTCGGCATTGGTCAGGCTGTAAGTGTGAGCTCCTGTGCTAGCGCACTCGGCTCCCGTACTGCCCTGGATCTTGGGGTTGGACGGAGTCGCGACCGCTGGCTCCAAGCGAAACCGATCCGGCACTGCATGATGTTAGGCGGACATCGAGGCGTCTTGCCATCGTTGTTGGATGCAAATTCGGATACGCCGCCTACTACCGCGGAAGCGTCGTTCTTGATGGCCGTGTTGCGGCTAGTTCCTCTGCAGGGCCGGTACGGCCAGCAGGACTATCAGCAGGATCAGTGCGGCGATAGCCAGCACTATCATGACTTCGATGATGGTGAAGCCCTTGTTAGATTTTTGTAGTTTCCTTAACATTGCAGGTGCCCCTTTGCAATTAATTACTTAACTCTTAAGCTTAATGATAATCAGTGGCGACGGTAAAAGCAAGTCGGTGTCGTAAGTTTTCCACAGCTCTATATGTTCTGGCATCGCCGGCGCCCTGCCATTACTGGTATCTATGGCGTACAGGGCCACCACGTCGTTGAAACCGGCGCCGGCGTTATTGCTGGTATTGAAGCCGTGCGGTTTGCGACAGACATTTTTGATAGTTATAGAGCGCTACTGTGTCGCCTACGGTCGTACCGTTCTGAAGGCCCGCCAGTAGTTCTTGCATGGCTTCGGACTAAGATATGGATATCTTGCTATAGGAGTAATATGACAGTTTGCCGGCGTGCTGTTTAAGATAACTCCGGAGACGCAGCTCCTCGTCAGGCAGAGCTGCCGGAATTATTAAGTTCGTACTGCGAAACGGCCTCGAGTATGGTCTGGACATCGTGCCTCTTCCGGTCATTGTGCCCGCTGCGCTGAAGCGCCGGTATGGCGAGCAATACCATCAACAGTATGATGCCGGCCACCGCTATGACGATGATGGCCTCTACTATGGTAAAACCGCTGTTGTTTGATGTTTGCCTGTCAGACATGGCGCTCTTCGGGCCTCTCCGGCCTATATGTTGTTATTAGTGAAGCCGGTCTGGTTGACCAGGCCGTAAATCGGCAGAAGTATGGCCGCGACAATGGTGATGGCTATGATGCCCATTATTATCATCATGACCGGCTCGATTATGGTGCTGATGTTCTTTATCTCGTTATCGACCTCTTTTTCGTAATAGTCGGCCACTTTGGACATCATGGTTTCCATGGCTCCCGACTGCTCGCCTATATGCAGCATATTAGGTACGAGCTCCAGGAAGTTAGGGTCGCCAGCCAGGGAGTCCGACAACGCTTTGCCGCCTTTTACCTTCTCTGTGGCGCGGCGCAAAGAGGCCGCTATGTGTACGTTGTCGACCGCCAGGGCGGTGATTTCCAACACCTGGACCAGGGGAACTCCGGCGGCCACCAGCGTAGTGCCGGTACGAGAAAAGCGCGCCATGTACATCTTCATATACAGCCTGCCTATGGGCCAGGCACCGCATCTTGAAGGTGTCGATCGACTGAGCGTCCGCCAAGCGTCTTGGCCCACCGGGAACCGAAGAATATCAGCAATGCTATGAATATGAGTATGACCCACCAGAAGTGCGTGACTATATTGCGAGATGAACAGCAGGACCTGGGTCACTAACGGCAGGGATACGCCGCCGGGCAGGCTGTCATAGATGTTTTTGACCTGGGGCAGGACCTTGACGACCATGAAGGTCACGACCGCCAGCATCACCAGCAAGACTATTATCGGGTAGATCATGGCGCCGCGGACCTTGCTTATGATGTCGGCGTCCTTCTCCTGCTGGTCGGCCAGTCGCTCAAGGTCCTTATCCAGCGTACCGGAAGTCTCCCCCGCCTCTACCAGGCTTATGTACACCCGGTTGAAGACCTCAGGATGTTTTTTCAGGGCGACGCTGAATGCTTTGCCGGCTTCGATGTCGCTGATAATCTGGTTGATGATCACCTTGAACGCTTTGTTGGTAGTCTGCTGTGAAACACTGCGCAGACTCTGCACGAGAGGCAGGCCGGCATTGATAAGCGTAGCCAGCTGGCGGCTGAACAGCACCTTGTCCTTGGTCCTGATGCGCTTGAACCGGCGGCCTGTCGGCGGATTTCTCGGCCTTTATGCTAAGCGGCGTAAGACCTTGCTCGCGTATGAGCTTGGCCGCGGCCTGCTCGCTGTCCGCCATTACCTGGGCTTTTACCTTCTTGCCTGTCTTGGCGTTCTTGGCTTCGTAGTTAAAGCTGAGCATCTGGTCCTCCCGGCTAACCCCTCATGAGCCTGTCTAGTTCTTCAAGGTCGACCGCGAAGTTACGGGCTTCGTCGTAGGTTATGGTACCGGCGTGTATCAGGCTTACCAATGTCTTGTCCATGGATTGCATGCCATGCTCGGCGCCGGTCTGGATGACGGCTTCCAGCTGGTGGCTCTTGCCTTCGCGGATGATATTGCGTACGGCTGGTGTAGCTATCAATATCTCTGCCGCGGCTACCCGGCCTCCGCCAATCGACGGAATCAGGCGCTGGGAACATATGGCCATCAGGATGTTCGACAGCTGGGCGCGGATCTGGGGCTGTTGGTGCGGCGGGAATACGTCTATCATGCGGTCGATGGACTGCGAGGCGCTGTTGGTGTGCAGGGTGGCGAACACCAGGTGGCCGGTCTCGGCGATGGTGATAGCGCTGGCTATGGTCTCAAGGTCGCGCATCTCGCCTATCAGCACCACGTCCGGGTCTTCGCGCAGGGCCGAGCGCAGAGCGGCGCTGAACGAATAGGTATCGTAATGGACCTCCCGCTGTACGATGACCGATTTCTGCGACTTGTGAGTGTATTCTATGGGGTCTTCGATGGTGATGATATGCGAAGCTCTTTCCTGGTTGATCTTGTGTACGAGGGCAGCCAGAGTAGTCGATTTACCGGAGCCGGTCGGTCCGGTCACCAGCACCAGGCCGCGGGCATAATCGGCGAATTTGTTGACTATGCCGGGCAGGCCCAGCTGTTCGACGCTCAACATCTCGTTAGGTATAAGGCGCAGGGCGGCGGCCATGTTGCCCCGTTCATGGAAGGCGTTCACGCGAAAACGACCCAGATCGCCGTAGGCGAAACTGAAGTCGAACTCCTTATCCTTGAGCAGTATCTGCTTCTGGTCCTCATCAAGTATGGAGAAAACCAGCGCCTCCAAAGCTTCTTCGTCGAGCGGGTCGGCGCCGGTAACGGGAGTCAGGGCCCCGTCGACCCTTATGATGGGCGGCAGACCTACCTGCAAGTGAAGATCCGAGGCCTTCTTCTTAACGACCTCGTCCAGTAATACCTCAATCCTAGGCTGTGCTTGGGCCATACCCACCTCCTTCTATCATGAACTGCCCTCCGCGGCCACGCGATTTACTTCGGACAAGGACGTAGAACCATCCACGGCCTTTAAGTAGCCGTCCTGGCGCATATTGACCATACCTTCCTGCAAGGCGGTCCTTTCGATTTGGCTGGTGGTCGCTCTTTTCATTATCAATGCTTGTATGGCCTCTGTTACTTCAAATACTTCGTAGAGCCCCATGCGGCCCCGGTACCCTCCTGGAGTATCAGGAGTATCCGTGCCCTGGGTTAAAGTATAAGCGGTTTGGTTCCTCAAGGGCAAGCTTTTATAGCCAAGATCCGCCGCGAAAGAAGACACCTGTTCCGACGTGGCCGGCAAAAGACCCCCCAAAGTATACTGGATAGCCTTGGTCTCGGCCGCCGACGACTGATAGGCCTTCTTGCCGTCTTCGGCTACCCGCCGCACCAGCCTCTGGCCGATGACGGTATGCACCGTGCTGGCTATCAGGAAGGGCTCTATGCCCATGTCCAGCAGACGCGGCAGAATGCCGGCCGCGCTGTTGGTGTGCAGGGTCGAGAACACCAGGTGGCCGGTCAGGGCGGCCTGGACGGCCAGCTGGGCCGTCTCCTTGTCGCGGATCTCGCCTATCATCACCACGTCCGGGTCCTGGCGCAATATACTGCGCAGGCCGTTGGCGAAAGTCAGGCCGACAGCCGGGTTCACCTGTATCTGATTAACGCCGTCCACTTTGTACTCTACCGGATCTTCCAGGGTGACGATATTGATGGCGTCCTGCTTGATTTCCTGGATTAGTGCGTACATGGAGGTAGATTTGCCGGAGCCGGTGGGACCGGAAGTCAGTATCATGCCGTTGGGCTGTTCCAGGCCTTTCCGTATTAGGCGCAAGGCCCGGCCGCTTGATAGCCCATGTCCTCCAGCTTAAGCGAGGTGCCGGTCTTGTCCAGCAGGCGGATGACTACCTGCTCGCCCCAGACGGTCGGCGAGATAGCGATACGCAAGTCGATGGGTTTCTTGTCGACTATCACGGTGAAGCCGCCGTCCTGCGGTATACGGTGCTCATCAATCTTCAGGTTAGAGAGGATCTTGACGCGCGAGATGAAAGCCGGCTCGGTGTTCTTGGGCAGGCGCATGATCTCGCGAAGTACGCCGTCTATCCGGCAACGCACCTTAAGCTCCTTTTCCAGCGGCTCGATATGGACATCGCTGGCCCGGTTGCGGGTAGCAAACTCCAGGATGGCGGAGAGAGCCTTGGAAATCGGCGAGTCCTGGACTATGGTCTTTATGTTCTTAGCTTCCTTGCCCTGGGCCACGGACGCATCCTTGGATGCGCCGGCCGCGGCCTGATCGCCGCCAGCGGCTCGGTCGGCTTCGGCGGATTCAGCCGCGGCCTCTTCCCTAAGTACGTCTTTTATCTGGGTGTCCAGGCGCGCTTCGTATTGCTTCAGTACCTGCCGTATGCCGGCCTCGGACGCTACATAGACCTTGAGCGGCCGGCCTATGCGGTTGCTAAGGTAATCGACCGCCTGGACGTTGCCAGCATCGAGCATGGCCACCACCAGGCGATGCTGCATCTCGCCCAGCGGTACCGCCATGTAGCGCTCAGCTATATCTTTGGGCAAGAGCTGTAGTATGTCGGAGTTTATGCGGGCGTTGGTAAGATTGACATACGGCAGTTTAGTGACTGTGGCGCTGGCCTTTGTCAACTGTTCATCCGTTATATATTGGTTCTTTACCAAGTAGCCCACCAGCGGCTCATGCTTGGCTTTTGCCTTCTGGCGGGCCTCAGCGAGCTTGGCGGAAGCTATCATACCGCTCGACAGCAGCGTATCTTCAAGCTGTTGTTCACCGCCGGCAGATAATACGCTCATGGCAGACGCCCCCTACTGCGGCTTGCCACTGAACGGATTCGTATTAGCGTTCTTGCCTATGGTGATTAGCTGGATGGGGTCGAATGAGTACTTGTTGAAAAAGCGTTTGTCCGCTTCCGGGAAGTCGGCCGTTATGGGATCGACCACTTCGACCTCTTGCTGGCGTTTCTGGGGAGGCGCGAACACCTGTTTGGATACGAACCAGGAAATAAGGGCGCTGATGAAAACTATGACCACTATAAGGGCTATGTCTTTCTGTTTCATTTGATCACCTTCTTAGTTATGGATACGCTCTTGGAAGGCTCGTAGTATGTGTGGCCGTCAACCGTGGCCGTTATGCCACTGCTTGCGCTGGATCCGCTAGCGGCGCTCAGCTCCAAGGTGTCGACCTGTATGGGCCTTATGGAGTTCTGCAGTCTGCCTATCAGTTGGCCGACTGTTCCGTAATTGGCGTTGTCTACCGTGAATGTGAAGCTCATTTCGACAGGTTTGGGCTGGGGGCTGGATGTGTTGGCCTGCTGGTTGATCTGATCGTCGGTGCCAGTGATGTTGGTAACTTTAAGACTGCCCGAAGTCAGTATCTTTTCTAGGCTGGACGTAAGCGCCGGGAAGTCGTATGTATCCGGCAAAGCGTCCAGGATTATAGTGGAGTTGCTGCCGTCATTAGTACCGGATCCTTTGGATGAACCGCCAATGATGTTCTTACCGGCCGAGTCGAAACCATCGTATGCCTTCTTAAGATTATCGAAAGTACCCAGATTGTCCTGCAGCTGTTGGTGGGCCTTCTGCTTGGCCGCTATAACCCTGGCCTGGTAGGCATTCTGGCTGAAGACCGCTTTAGAGGCCACCAGACAGAAGACCGTCACGAAAGACGCCACGGACACGGCTATGACCATCTGCGCGTTGGTCTTGCTTATAACAAGCTTGCGCGTTGATATCTGGGGTACGTTTGCCATTATTGCGCTCCTCCCGGCTTAGTGGACGGCGGCGCCTTGAACAAATCCGTGGGTTGGCTTGACTGTACGCGGGTAGTTACCCGATGCGGCACTATGATCTTAACTTTCTGCGTGATATCGAATATGGTCTTATCGTACGAGGCATCTATGGTATAGTTGGCGGCCTGGCTGGGGTCCTGGGTGTCGGTATTAAGGTTGAAACTACTTAGGACCACGTCGCTGAATGCCGGCGCCTTGTCCGGACTGGAATCAGTGGTATAGCCGGTATATTTTAAGGTATCCACGTACTTGTTGACGTCGCTCAAGCTATCGGAGGTGCCGGTGATGGTTACGGTCTGCATCGTGAAGTCGACCTTTATGTCGTTGATGTTGACCTTCGCGGGCGTCAACTGGACCAGATAAGTGAACAGCCTGGACGCGGCCGGCTTCTGCGAATGCAGGTCCGTAAGGCTCTGCAATTGGTTCTGGACGGTCAATATCCTGTTGATGCCCGGCTTCTTCTGCAGTTCGGAAGATTCGGACTTGATGTCGTTGCTCAGATCGCTCAGATGCTTCTTTTGCAGGCCGTCTATGCTCAGCAGGAAAAGCAGGATGCCTATGGATGCTATGACCGCCAGTACCGACACGCTGAATACCAGGCGGCGTTGTCTTTGCGCCTTTATGTACTGCAGTTTTACATCTGGTAGAAGGTTAAGCTGTATCATGCTTCGCGCTCCGCCAGCCCAACGGCCACACTGAACTGATTAGATACTGCCAGCAATTCGTTCTGGCGGTCCTGGCTGTATGTCACGTTACGCCATGCATTGCCTATCTCGACGTTTATACCGAACCTATTGGCCAGATAAAGCGGGAATTCAGGGATGATTGACGCACCGCCGGTTACAATGATGCGCTCAACCTTGGCCGCTGAGTATCGTTTCTGGAAAAATTTTATGGACTTTTCGATTTCTGCGGCCAGAAGGTCGACGGTCCCACTGATGGCCTGATATACCTGGCCTTCAAGCTTGTCTTGGCTAAGGCCGAATTTGAACACGAACTGCTCAGCCTGCTTACGATCAACGTTAAGACTGTTGGCGGCACTTTTTATGACGGCGTCCATTCCGGTCGGTATGCTCCTGGTAAGGCGAGGCGCGTTGGCCTGCATCACGACCAGGTCGGTCGCGTTATGCCCGGTGTCCAGTATAAGCTGGGTGCCGACTTCCGACATGGACAGCGCCCGGGCCATGGCCAGGTTGTCGGGTTCGAACGCGATCACGTTCAAACCGATTGACTCTAGCATATCCAGCCGCCCCTCAACGAACTTGTTGGGCACGCTGGTAAGCAGAATCTCCTGTTTTGTCTTGTCGACCGGCGAGTCACCCAGCAGGGACCAGTCAATCTTGGACTCCGACAAAGGCGTAGGCACCAGAGCATCGGCCTGAAGCGGTACGGATTTAGCTAATTCGCCCGGGGATACGCGGTCGACATCCGCGACAGTCGTGAATACCCGGCTGGAAGGTATGCCTACAGCTACGTTGCGGGTGGTGACATGCGCCTGGCCCACCAGCTGGGATATGATCTGGGCCAGCTTTTGCTGGTCCGCCCTGGAATCGCTGAGTGACAGGGTGCTATCGAGCGGCACGTAAGCATACTTAACGAGCGACTTAGGCAGGCCTTTGCCCTGCAGTTCAACCAATCGCACGGCCGTACTGCCTATGTCCAGTCCGAAGAAGTCGCCGTTACTGCTAGACAAAATCGAACTCATGGTACGGACCTCAGGTTCGTCATGCTTCGAATTATAGCATAAGCGCTATCAGTTATTAGCCCGTTTGTTTTTTCTGTCCCACCCATCATTTTCCCTATCTTATCACAGTACTGGCGGTAAGCTCGTAATGGCGTCGTACTGCGTAGCTCCCTGGTTTGGCGACTGTGTTCCCGGGTCTTTTGTCAGATAAAGCTCGGGGCTGAACCGTATGACCTCCGCGGCGCAGGTGCTGGTAACTAACTGTGTGCCTGCGTTACTGCACGGACGTAGCCACGTGCGCCGTAGCCGGCGCGGCCGGCGTGTAGTCCATGCACAGCCAGTAGCCGCTGGACCAATTACCGTCGTGGTCAGCCAGCTCGGCTATGGTTATGCATTGTCGGCTGGGATTGGCGGCATCCGCTTGGGCGCTGGGCCTGGCTGGTGTAGAACTTAAGACCGATAGTCCGTGTCGCTACAGAGGTAGTTGTCGTCCCAGGTGTCGGGGTCATAGGCAGATACATTGAACCGTTCGCAATAAGGATATGTACTGGCTTGTGAGAGTGCCGTCCCATTCTGGACCTGGCAAGGTGCAGTTGGCCGGGGTCGGTAGCTTATGCCCGAGGCGCTCTGGTCACAGCCCGGGTAAGTCGCGCAATGCGTCCAGTACAGATTTACGCTCGAGCTGTTGGGCAAGCATAGGATGTTGTCGTCCCAGATTTAGAGTCAGGACCGCTTCCGCAGGCTCATTGATGTGCGATACAGCGCAGACCGGCTGTGCCCGACGCTGGCAGGCATGGTTCACCGCCTACCGGATGGCCGTAACTGCCGCAACTGCTGTATTGCATACCCACGGCACTGGCGCCGTGAGCCGGATCAGGCTCTTCGTCGCGCAGAGAGCCGAAGGTCCTGAGCAGTTTGATGTTATCGGCCTTAAGGCTGCCGTTCACCAACAGTTGGTTCTTACAGCCTGAGTAGCTGTTATTGACCTGGTAGCTGGAGGTACCGCAGGTATAGATGGTGCCGCCATGCGTACTGTCTTTTGGCTGGGCAATATAAGTTCCGTCCAGCTGATGCACGTTGTTGTCGATGTAGATGTTGCCTGTAGCCACCAGTACGAAAGACGGCACATGGCCGGGCGACCAGCCGCCGCCGCTGTAAGTTATGCTGTTGCTTATATATACGTTCCCGTCCACGAAGATGGATGTATTGCCGCTTACGGTGCCGCCTGTCAGTTTCATGCTACCGCCCGTGCGCTTGTAATTGCCGTTCGCCGGTACGCCGGATGAGGCACCAATATTGGAGGCGCCGGGATCCTGCTTGGGCACGCTGTCGCAGGCCGGCGTGCCGGCAAAATTACCGCCTAGCGAAGGACTGTCCTTGGATGTAGTCTTGTCGCTGGAAACAGTGTTCGCGAACGTCAGGTCCGTAGGCGATCTGGCAATGGCGGTCTGGGCGCTGGCCACTCCGGTGATTTTGATAAGCGCCAAAGCCGACAGCTGGGCGCCGGCGCCGCGGTCAACGCCCCAGGTCAGAGATTATCGTTCCAGCCCGCCAGCAGGCCGCTGTTCGCCGCGGTCGCCGAGCACGTGCCGCTTGGATCATTCAGCCCGTTCCTGGCTGATATAGAGCTGTTATAGACCTTGAAGAACGGCTCGTTGACACCTTCAGGCAGCCGGGATTGGCAGTGGCGTCATGATTATCAACGTCGCCATACCCGACTGGACCATGGTAGCCGTTCGCCGGCGAAATCTTCACGTGCGGACAGTATGGTCCCCGGCCTTGAAACCGGAGTCGGGATGGTCGTACTGGTGTCTTATATTGGTGCCGTAACTGTCAGAAGTAATGTGGGAGTCGACCGTGCCGCCGTTCTTTGTCAGCCAGCCGTGGTCGTGGCCGTAGTGGTCCTACCTTCCGTCAAGTCGCCACCGACTATGTAGCTTATGCCGTGGGTCGTGCCATCGGTCTCATAGGGGTTTTCCGGATTCGTACCGTCGGCAACCTTGGCGAACGGCTCTATGTTGAAGTGCTGGTATATCGGGAACGTTATCGAACAGCCGGAGCCAAGACTGCCATACCCATAGTAATCAGGGTAAAATTCCAGTCTTAGAGTTCTTATGGAATTCGTGTTGCCATTAGCGCCGAAGTCTACCTGCGCCGTTCGTGTGTCGCCTGGATTAAGACTGAAACCGGTACTATGCGCGGCATATCCTCCCTGATACTCGTCCGGACCTTCCGTGATGCTGAAGTTGTAGCCGCCCGCGCTTGAATCTATGGTTTGCTTGCTGGGGTCGGTGTTATCGTTCGTAATGGGCACATAGGCGCTGAACGGCTGTCCGGTGCGCACAATTTATGCTGGGTGCCGTCGGGATTGGTTCCGTCCGTCGGCCCGTCGCCCTGCACCCATAAGTTGTTACAGCTCGCGTGGTAACAACCATAGGAATGGTCGGTTGGGGAGCCGGAGTCTTCGTTCCATTTATAGCCGTCCCACGTATATGTATGCCAATACACATGAACGGTTTGGGCCAGCGCGGTGTAGTGAATGTCGAGTGTATCATTGGTGTAGCTACTGTCGGGCGCAACAAAGTAGCTGCCATCTGAGTCTGTGCCGGTTATCGTTATATACCATCGGTGCCCGCCATTATGCGGTAAGTTTATGTTCGACTCGGTACACCCAAGAGAGTGCGAGCCCGGACTGCTTCCGACTATTATGCATGCTGGCGAACTGTTTCCATCGCCCGAACTGGAACCGTTAGCTTTAGTGTAGTGAATATGCTGGCAGTATCTCGTCCCATCTGCCGCGCCAGAGGGAATGGTGAAGCCTATCGCCAACTTACCATGCGGAGATTGCGGACCGTTATTGCCACTGCCCACGTTGATATTTCCCCCGGAGTTCGGATTGCTACCGGCGCCCTGGACATCCCATTTGTAGGTCGCCGTGTTGGGTCCGGCATTGGGTAACCCAATGTCTGAAAGTATGGTGGGTGCCGGCATTGTCGTAGATGGTTCCCGCCACTCCGTCTACCCTAGACGACCTGTCCAGCGTCCAGTCATTGGCGGGGTGCCACACCAGGGTTACTTGTACGGTCCCTCCGTTATCAGCATGGATTGGGGGTAGTGAACCACCGTTGCTATTAACGTCATCGCTATAGTCGGTTCCCCCGAAATACAACGACCAGGTGCCTGCCGCACCGCCGGGATTATCAACGTGTGTTATATGATACTCGGTAAAGGTATAGCCAGAACCGCAATCAAGCACGTAACCGTTACCGTCCTGGCCGTTAACGCCCGGTCCGATGACGCTCCAGCCGTTGCACTGAGAACCGCCGTCACCCGAAATGTGCGCGCCCGTGGCAAAGGTTTTGGTGTCATAACGATGGGTCGGATCATAGGTGCCAGCGCCTGCATCCCATAGGAATATCTGCTTGTCGTTCCCGCCTGGTAAATGCGAGGTAATCGTATAGTTTACGTTCAGCTGGTTGTTGGGATCATTGCCATCATAAGCGTGGACTTCCATCGCAGCCATATCCCCAATGTGGCCGCTATGGTTGCCCCAGTTGCCGTATGGCGCTCCGGGGCAATTGTTGCTCGCGGCGGCCGCATGGCCGCCCGACATCACAAAAACGCCGGCCGTTATAATGAACGCCGCCGCTAGGAACTTGAGTAAAAACTTAGACATTTACCTTATACCCCAGCTGTTTCTTAGCCTGAGCCAACTCTTGTAGGAAGCTCAGGTTGCTATCGCCACCCGAGCGCGAGTCCAGCCACACAACCAAGTAGTAAGTTTCAACTGTGCTTTTTTTGTTATATGCCGAGTTTTGCGTTTTGACCGCGAATGGCGGAGTCAGCTTATGCAATTTTATGCTTTGCAGCTTGCCACGGATGGATTTGACGGCCAATGCGTTGTTTTGGCTGAGTGGACCGTCGAATAATCCGGAATGAGTTTGCGTCGGATACGCTTTCTCGCCGACGACCGGGTCTTTATGCTCCATTTGGATGGCTTGGCCAAAGGTAATTTTCTTGGCCTTGACCTGCTTATATAGTCTGGTGATGAACTTCAGGGCATATTGCTTGTCGGCTGCAATAGCGCTGGGATTACCCAGTTTCGGGTTGTCGGCTTTCATCTCGGACAATATTGATGACTGATACGGTATGTTGCGGCCAAAGTTCGCAATTAGCAATTTACCCTTGTAGTTTCCTACGTTTTCAGCGGCCAGCTTGGTGAAATATAATTGATTGACGAGAGCTTGGCGCACATAAGAGGATGGCTGTATCTGTCTGGCAGGGTCGTTTTCGTGGTAGTTCTCCCGGACGTAAGCCTTGATCTCCGCCTTCGTAACCGTAACATGATGCTGTTCGGCTATGGCTTCTGTCAGGTACTTGTCTGCTAACACGACGGCCGCCTTATGCGCCGTGACGGTCTTGCTGCCGTTTATAAGGTCGTCGATTTCTTTTTTGTATACCTTGTGGCCTGCCGCCTGGGCATAGACCTTTTCGCCGACGTGTAATTCTTTTTTAAGCGCCAACCTCCCAGTATTATTATTATGGCCAGGATAACGTAAAGGACTTTTTTATTTACCTTGAACCTGGCAAGTCTGGGCGTATGTGTTACCTGCCCGTTTTCTTTCGATTGGACCGCCGTTGGAGTTTCTGTATCGGGCCCGCTGTTTGCTAGTGTCTGTTGACATGGCCTATACCTGGCTAACAGTATAGGAACATAAGCGCTATTGCGCAAGCGTTTGTGCGCGTCGAACTGCCTAAACCGCAGACAGGCCTAGCGCTGTCTGACGCTTTTAGGAGCCATTCCCCTATAGATATCTAGGGGGTGCTTCGTTATCTTGGTCCTTAGGATTTTACCGGTACGCGCGTCTTCCTCCTGAAGGCGCAGTCTGTAGTCAGCTTTGTTGCCGGGCTTCCAGTAACGGGCCTTGCCGTGATTGCTGTTATAGGCAGATAGCCGCCTTCACCAGGCCTGTTGTTCTTAATGTTGCCCTTAGGCCAAAGTATTCTCCCAGAACCCACTTACCGTGCAGGGGGCCGTCCAAGTTGACTATGTTGTGCTTGCCTTTTATCAGCCGGGGTATGCCGAAACTACCCTTTGAAGCGACTGTCGCATTCTTTTTTTACACCGTCAAACGCGAACTTTGCAAAGACTAACTGGTTGGGCTTGCCAGCATTCTGCATAAAGGCCGTTTCAATTGTCGGTTCAGTGAGGATTTCGCTTGCGCATTCACGCTCTAACTTACCGCCAGTATGGGATGCGCTTGCCACACCCGGCGCAAGTATAGCCGCACTGCTCAAGACGCCCGCCGCCCATCTTGCAGGCCGGGTGTTCCGCAGCTTGTTCATGGCCCAGCTCATGCCGCCGGCCATGACGTCGGCTTCCTCAGCCATGCGTTCCCCGCCCATGCCATCTGCTATTTCAACGGCTTGCTCGGCAACCGGTCCATAGCAATCGTCGGGCATGGGACTATACTCTACCGCGGCCTGGATCGGCTGATGCGTTGGGTTAAGCATTTCTATGTCACTCATAAAATATGACCTCTTCAACTAAAGATGTTACACCATAGTATTAGCACACTCGTCAACACAAGTCAAGCTTTAGCGTGGCTGGGGTCGCTCTTGGCTTTCTGCTGCTTGATGACGAACGTGGCCACGAGGGCGGCGGCGATACCGAACGTCGAAGCTATCAGGTAGCCGTCATGGAAGCCTTGGACCTGGGCCGAAGCCAGCTGGTGCGACGTGGGCGGCGCCATCAGGTGCAGGTTCTTTATAAAGTCCGTGGCGGCCGAGGTGGATATGCCCGTAAGCACGGCCAGGCCCAGGGCCCCGCCCACCTGTTGAGACGTGTTCAGCATGCCCGACGCCAGGCCCGATTCATGATGCGGCACGCCGGAGGTGGCCGCTATAGTAGCGCTGACGAACGTCGCGCCCATGCCTAAGCCCAGCAGTATCAGCCCGGGGCCACATTACCCCAGTAAGTGCCGTCCACCGGTATGTGCGACAGCCAGAACAAACCGCCGCTGACTACCAGCGGCGCCGTCATCAGGATGGGCTTGTAGCCTATCTTCTGTATTACACGCGGCACGTTGGTAGCCGTAATGGCGATGGCTACCGGCACTATCAGGAAGCTCACGCCTGTCTTTATCGGCGTATAGCCCAGGACCTGCTGCATATACAACGTAGTGAAGAAGAACACGCTGAACAGTCCCGACGCCATGCACAGCATGAGCAGGTCCGCGCCGGCCACGTTGCGGATCTTGAAGATCTTTAGCGGCATGAGCGGGTGTTTGGAGTGTTGTTCGTTGCGCACGAACTCTATGAGCGCTATCAGCGCGATGCCGAAGAATAACAGGGGTACGGTGGACGTCCAGCCGTCCTGCGGGGCCTTAACCAGGGCATATACCAGCGACATCAGGCCGCCGGTAACCAATATGGCGCCGGGCAGGTCCAGTTCGTTGTGGTCCAGCGTGGATTCGTGCCTATCTAGGATGCGCAGGGCCGCGACGACCACGCAGTATGCCCACCGGCACGTTGACGAAGAAGTTCCAGCGCCAGCTCAGGTACTGGGTGATTATGCCGCCGGCCAGCACGCCCACGGCCGCACCCCCGGACGCTACCGCGCCCCATACGCTCAAGGCCACGTTGCGCTCATGCCCTTCTTTATAAGTAACCAGTATGATGGACAGCGCCGCCGGCGACATGAACGCCCCCGCCAGCCCCTGTATACCGCGCGCGATGATTATCCAGGTTTCGGACTGCGCCAGGCCGCAGGCCAGCGACGCCAGCGTGAACACCGTTACGCCGGCCAGGAAAGTCTTGCGCCGCCCGAACAGGTCGGCACTGCGCCCGCCGAACAGCAGGAAGCCGCCGAAAGCCAGCGCATACATGGTTACCACCCACTGCAGGCTGGACTGCGTCATATGGAAGGCATGCTGGATGGCCGGCAGGGCCACGTTCACGATGGATACGTCCAACACCACCATGAACTGCGCCAGCGCCAACAGCACCAATATCAGCCAGTGGCTCGTCTCTTTCTTTTTTCTCGCCATTTACGCATATTGTATTGGCTGGCGGTCAAACTGTCCAGCACATATAGAACACGCTCCATCCGGCTATGCCAAAAAGTGATGTACTTAGTATGCAGACCGCATACTTTATGCATCACTTTTTTGAGGCGCCGGAAGTAAGAGTGCGCAGGAATGATAGACTGAAACGTAATGAGTTCGCTATCCATAGGCATAGTCGGCTTGCCGAACGTCGGCAAGTCCACCCTGTTCAACGCCCTGACCGGCAATAATATATTGGCGGCCAATTATCCGTTCGCGACCATAGATCCGAATACCGGCATAGTACCGGTGCCAGACGGACGGCTGGAGGTGCTGGCCAAGATGTACGATACGGATAAGGTCGTGCCTGCGACCGTAGCGTTCGTGGACATAGCCGGACTGGTGGCCGGCGCTTCCCAAGGCGAAGGCCTGGGCAACCAGTTCCTGAGCCACATCCGCTCCACTAACGCGGTAGTCCAGGTGGTGCGGGCCTTCGACGACGCGAACGTAACGCACGTCGACAACGAACACGACCCGTCCAAAGATATAGCCACCGTGAACACGGAGCTGGTACTGGCCGACCTGCAGACGGTTTCCAAGCGTCTGCCGAAGTTTGAAAAAGAAGCGCGAGCCGACCCGAAATTGAAGCCTGTCCTGGAGACCTATAAGCAAGCGAATAAATTTTTAGACCAGGGCGAGCCGCTGTGGAGCCATCAAGAGGTTAGACGTCGATAATCTGGCCGACTTACAGCTGTTAACGATGAAACCCATCATCTATTTGTTCAACGTGGATGAGGCCGGGCTTAATGATGAGGCGCTTAAGGAAAAGCTGAGTAAATCCGTGGCACCCTCGCCCGCCCTGTTCGTCTGCGCCAAACTGGAGAATGAATTGAAGGATCTGGACGAAGCCGACGCGGCCGAGCTGCTGGCCAGCTACGGCCAGGAGGAATCCGGCTTAAGGCAGTTGATCCGGGCCGCCTACGGCGCGCTAGGCCTGCAGAGCTTCCTGACCGCCGGCAAGAAAGAGGTGCGCGCTTGGACCACATCCCAAAGAGCGACCGCACCGCAGGCGGCCGGCGCCATCCACGGAGACTTTGAGCGCGGCTTCATCGCCGCCGAAATCGTAAACTACGGCGACCTGGTAAAGGCCGGCTCCTGGGCGGCCGCCAAGGCCGCCGGCCTGGTCCGTACCGAAGGCAAGACCTACGCGATGAAACCCGACGACGTGGTTGAGTTCAAGTTCAACGTCTAGCTGGGCTGAGGTTCGGCCGCTGGCTGGCTGGACAGCTGAGCTTCCGCTTTGCGGGCACCGTCGGCGCGGCTGTGCGCGTGCAGTGACGGGCGGCCGAACTTCCGGTTGCGCAAGGCCATGGGCAGTTTGGAATAGGCTATGCGCAGAGGGTTGATGTCGAACGAATGGGCGTGGCTCTGGCCCCGGCTGCGATCATTGCGGTTGCCGAAGACTTCTTTGAGCCCTTCCGTTAAAAGCTCCTTCCGTGCGGCTTCGGTGTTGTCTACGGCCTCGGCAACAGGTTCTTCGGCAGGCCACGGGCCGTGCCGAGCTTCGTATTGCTTTTTCAGGCCGTGCGCCAACAGATAATCTGATAGCTCCGGACTGGGCCGTGGCGGCTCGGGGTTGCTGATAGTTCCTCCGCCCTTCTGCACTTTCTCAAGCCTTTGCTGAAGTTCCTGCTGGTGATTGTACTGCTCCGTCAGGTAGGTCCTTAGGTGATCGTTTATCTGTTCCAGGTGCTGTATCTGACCCTCCTGGTGAGTGTCTTGTCTTTTCTTGATGTCCGCCATACGGTGCTGGACATGGCCTATGAGCTTCCTGAGCCTATCCCGGTTATTGTAGGTATGGAACCTTAGTTCGCGGTTGCCGGTAGTTATGTCCACGTGGGCGCCCAATATGCGGTGTGAATAGTCTATCTCGTTAATCATGTCGAAGCGCAGATCTTCAATCGTCAGATAGTTCAGCGGTTTCTTGTCGATAAGCAGTACTCGTACGTCCGTGGCCACCAAAAGCGCGAAACCGCTTTCGTAGATGCCGTTGACGCACTCAAATATCTCCTCATCAGGCAATATTATCTTGGGCAGTTCTTTTACTTCCTGTCTGCCCCAGGCGTGCTGGTTGAAGCCGATGCGCTTAAGCTGGGCTTCGATTGATTTCTTGTCTACCATTTTGAGCCTCCTATATCTCCACAAGGTTGGCTATTTATATGGTATCCTGCCCCGCCTTTCCCGAGGGTGAAAATATTAACTTTTGACTGGAGAACTTAATCACGGATTTTTTGTGATAATCGACACGTCGTTTCATAATAAGTTATAATAAGGTAGCGATGTTGGCCACGCTGAAGCAGACTGCGGAACTGGTGGACTTCTTCAGGCTGAACGGGGCCAAACAGGTTTATAAGAAAGGTGACTTTATAGTCAAGCCAGGCGAGGCTCCGCCCGGCATATTCTATATATATGAGGGTCTGGTAAAAGCTTATGACATTACCAGATACGAGGAAGAAAACCTGCTCATCATACGCAAACAGGACGAAATCTTCCCGCTCATCTGGGCCATCACCGGTGAAGAGCGTTCCATAATCTACCGCACGCTGGCGCCCACCACCACCTGGCGCATAAGCCGCAAGAAATTCCTGCAGTTCATAAGCCAGAACCCCGACGCCCTGGCTCCTTTGCTAGACATGACCATGGAGATGTACCGCTTGCACGGCGAGCGCATACTCAACCTGGAGTACGGTACCGTGCGCGAGCGCATCATATCCTTTCCTCCTTACCATGAGCCAGCGCTTCGGCCGGCCCACCAAGGAAGGTCTGCTCATCGAGGTCCCTCTGCGGCACCAGGATATAGCCAGCTCCATAAACGCCACCCGCGAGACTACCAGCCGCGAGATAGCCGCTCTACAACGCAAAGGTCTGATTGACAACCGCAATTCCTTTACCCTGCTCAAGGACGTGGCCGCCCTGCGCAAGGTCATCTCCAGCTAGTCACTTCCAGTTAAGTATGATGTGCTCGATGGTGTGGAGCACCGTTTCGTGGTCGGGCACATCGTGCGTATCGTAATAATGATCGGTGTCTCTATAATCCGACACGACGTTCAGACAGTACAGATCGTCCGCCACCACGTGCATGCGATCCACGGCCTCTACGCTGGCGAACGGCACGGCGAACACCAGCTTCTCGATATTTATCGGTTTCAGGAATTCATACGCCAGATCGATAGAGAAACCGTCCTTGGCTCCTTCCGTCACCACTATGACGTTGTGCCCTCTTAAAAGCCGTTTGTCGAGGGTGCCGCCACTGCCTACCAACCGGTTTAGGTCATGCATCTTAGTAAGTTTCTGCTGTTCTATAAGACCGAAGTTCTCGCCGGCCAGCTCGCTGAGCTCGCCCTCCGAATAGCTGTGGTTATAGGATAGGGTGCCTCCGGGCGTGATGCCCGCGATAGCCGTGGGCTCCTGGGGCAGTTTGATTTCCGCCGACATCATCAAAGTCAGCACGCAGTGCAGACGTGCGGCTATCTGGGCGCCTATCATCACCCCGCCGTCGTCAAGCGCCATGACGGCGCAGTTCTCGTAGCGGTACTTGTGGGCTAATTGCTTAGCCAGCATCCGGCCGGCCTGCACGCGTGAAGCAAGAAACATCTTTTAAAGTTTAGCACTATGGTACGTGCTTTAACATTTAATATTTGCTTACGCTTTGCGTATGAGATAGAAGCGCTCGCGGTTGCCCTTGGCGCCGCTCACGGATGAATCCGCCTTGTCCGATACGACCAGACCGTGCCCCATGGCCCACGCTTCGAAATCCTTCAGAATCTGGCGCCGCATGGTGTCGTTCTTTATCACGCCTTTGTGTTTATGGCCGCTCCCGGCGGCCTCGAACTGGGGCTTTACCATGACTGCCATCTTGGTTTCCGGCGCGCAAAGCCCAGCCACATGCGGCAGAATCTCCCTGAGCGATATGAACGACACATCAGCCAGAACCAAGTCTATGTCCTGCTCCGTCTTGAAGTCGCGGATATCGGTCTTTTCATGCAGTTCTACACGTTCTTCAGCGCGCAGTCCGGGGTGAAGCTGGCCGCTGCCTACGTCGACCGCTATGACCTTGCGCGCTCCGTGTTTAAGGGCATAATCGGTGAAGCCGCCGGTACTGCTGCCGACGTCTAGCACGGTCTTGCCGCGGAAGTCCAGCTTAAGCCGCTCTGTCACCGACGCCAGCTTAAGCGCGGCGCGGCTAACATATTGCTCATCCGCCTCCAGCTCAACCTTGCTGTTCTGCCCCGTCAAAAAGCCGGACTTGTCTATCACGCGGCCATCAACCTTGACCTTGCCAAGCTTTATATAACTCTCCGCCTGGCTCCTGGTGGGCACCAGCCCTTCTTCAACCAGCTCTTTTATCGAGCCGGCCTTTCATGACCATAAGTTTAGCATGCGGCACGGTACTGACCTTGCAGGACTCAGCCTTTCAAGCGTTCGCGGTAGGCGCCGGTGGCAGTGTCTACGGATAAGGTGTCGCCCTGTTTGATGAAAGCCGGAACCTTTACGGTTATGCCGGTCTCCAGCGTAGCGTCTTTGGTTATGGATGATGTGGTGTCGCCTTTGACGACGCTTTCCGTATAAGTAACTTTGAGCGGCACGTTCTTAGGCAATTCCACGCTGATTGCACGGCCATCGAAGAACTGGAGCTGAACCTGGTCGCCCTCTTTGATGTAACCAGCGCTGTCGCCCACCAGGTCCGCAGGCACTTCGAACTGGTCGAATGTCTTCTCGTTCATGAAGAAGAAGTTATTGCCATCGTTATAAAGATACTGGACCGGCTGTGTGGTGACATCGGCGCTCTCCAATGTCTCGTTGCCTTTGAAGGTCTTCTCCAGCACCTTGCCGTCCAGAAGGCTTTTTATGCGTACGTTCACGATGGAGCCGCCGCGGCCCATGACCTTCTGCTTATACTCGACTACGCGGAAAGGTTCGCCTTCCCACTGGAAGATCGCGCCTTTCCTAAGTTCCGTGATGCTGAGCGCCATCAGATCCTCCCCGCTAGTTGCTGGCTACGAATGGCAAAAGCGCTATGTGGCGGGCCCGCTTTGATGGCCACGCTCAGGCGTCTCTGCTGGCTTTCGGTCAGACCGGTCTTCTTGCGGCTCTCGATCTGTCCGTAAGAGTTCACGTAACGCTGAAGGGTCTTAAAATCCTTGTAGTCGAAGAACGCTACGTCTGTCCGATGTTTGAATATCTTTGCCATCTTAACTCCTTTAAATTGATTAGAACGGTATGTCGTCCAGGTTTATGGGCTCGTCGCCGATGTCTTCTATAACGACGTCGTCCTTCTTGGTCTTCTTGCCGGGCTTAGGTTTCCCGGCACCTTCCGATTCGGATGACCCCGCATCGTCCGCATCACTGGAAGGTGCTGGCGTTATCGCCGTCACCGCCGCCCCGGCTGTCCAGGAAGGTGACGTCGTTGGCCAGTACCTCTACCTTGCTGCGCTTGTTGCCGTCCTGCTCCCATGAGCGGGACTGCAGCCGGCCCTGCACCAGACAGCGCCGGCCCTTGCTCATATATTGCGCCACGCGCTCGGCCAGCGTGGCCCAGCAGACGATATCTACGAAGTCGGTGACTTCCTTCCATTCGCCGCTGGAATCCTTGTAGCTGCGGTTCAGCGCCAGGCTGAAACTGGTGACGTTCTGACCGGTAGGCGTCTGCCGCAGTTCCGGATCGCGCGTGAGGTTGCCCATCAATATTACTTGGTTAAGACTTCGTGCCATAAGTACTCCTTATCTTGTATGTACACCCTACCCCCGGCCTGAACGGCAGTCAAGCTGCAAGCAAGAGTAAGCGGCGGAATTTAAGGCTTTCTTAAGAATCATCTTCTTCCTTATCTCTTATCATTGCTGTCGGCCTGGTCGCCGCGCTTGGCGGCCTGTTCGGCCTTCTCGGCCTTCATCGCTTCGGCCTTGGCTATGGCCTTCAGGTCCGGCCGCGTTATCAGGAAGCGGATGACTTCGCCGGTGATATTGAGCGTGCTCTCTACCTTCCTCACGGACTTCGCCGGGCAGTTCCACGGTATAAAACACATAGATGGCATACTCACTGCCTTTGATGTCGTAGGCCAGCTTGCGCTTGCCCCAGTTGTCTTCCTTGACGACCTTGCCGCCGTTGCCGGTGACTATCTTCTTGACCTTTTCTTCGGCCTTGCTAAGGTCCACTTCCAAATCGGGGTGGTATAGCACGGCTATTTCGTATTGATGCAAACCTGCACTCCTTCCTTCGGTTAAAGCCTACACTCACTAGGGGATGCAAGCTGAAGTTGATGGTGTGCTTGATTATACCTGAGTCACCCCTGTAGGTCAAGCTTGGCCGGACCGCAGGCCCGGGTAGTCCAAGGTGGCGAACAGATCGTCGCGAGTCTCTGCCCGGCGTATCTGACGCACCGTCCCGTCGCAGCCCTGAAGATACTCGGCACTCCTGAGCTTGCCGTTGTAGTTGAAGCCCATGGCATGGCCGTGCGCGCCGGTGTCTTGAATGACCACGATGTCTCCCGGCTCTATCATGGGCAGTAGTCTTTCCTTGGTATCCGAACCGGTGAAGTGATCATTATTCTCGCACAAGCTTCCCACTATTCTTTGCATGGATACAACTCCGGCCCATTTGCCGACCACTCTTATGTGATGGTAGGCATCATACAAGCCCGGACGCATAAGGTCGGCCATGCTGGCGTCCAGGCCGACATAGCGGTGAAAGGTATCCTTTATGCTGCGCGCCTGGGTAACCAGGTTGCCGTTAGGGCCGGTTATATGGCGGCCGTTTTCACTTATGACTCTTAGCGGCGGCAAGCCGTTGCCGGTTATATGCTTATCGTAAGCCTGCCGGATGCCGCGGCGCAGTTCGCCGTAGTCAACTGGCTTTTCTTCGGGCCTATAGGGGATACCCAGTCCGCCACCCAGGTTGGCGAACTCAAAGTCGATGCCCAGCTTACTGCTCAGTTCCGCGACTTTGGCGAACAATATCTCGGCCGTGGCGACGTGCTGGTCAGCGTCCAGTTCGTTCGATGCCACCATGGTATGTATGCCGAAATGCTCTACCCCCAGTTCCTTGGCCCGGCGGTAAGCGGCTTCCAGCTGCCAGTCCGGTACGCCGAACTTGGATTCTTCCGGGTCGCCGATTATAGCGTTGGTTCCGCCGTCTTTGCGGCCTCCGGGATTGTAGCGAAAGCTTATGGTATCGGGGAAATCACCGCCTAATGCGTCCTGCAGGACATCGATCTGGTTGATGTCGTCCAGGTTGATAATGGCTCCCGCGGCGTGGGCTTCGACGTATTCCTCTGGTGCCGTGTTATTGGAGGTAAACATTATGAACGGCGCTTCCATGCCGACCGCCGCGGCCAGCTCTATCTCCGGCCCGGAGCTGGCATCGGCGCCCATGCCTTCACCGTGGACCACGTCCAAGATATAGGGGTTGGGAGTGGCTTTGACGGCGAAGTGGTTCACATAGCCTATGCCGTCCTCGCCGGGCTCCACCCAGTCGAACGCGGCGTTTAGCCCCCGGGCCGTGCGCCGTATGCCCTGTTCGCTGTATAGGTGGAAAGGGGTAGGAACGGCTTCGGCCATTTCCCGCACCAAGCCATCGTTGAATAACTTCTCTGCTGACATGCTTGGAGAATTATCCGCCTGCGCGGTCAGCGTTGCAAGCATGAGCACCGTGGCGTCTTATAGCATGTCGCGTGGGTCTTTGCCGAAGTGCCGCATAGCGGCCTCTTCGCTGACAGCCATGTGGGCCGCATAGTCTATCTCGTCCTGCACGAGAGCGGCATCCACTACCTCGTCCTCAGAAAAACCGAGCCGCGGCGTTTCGGCGCCATCCACAGCCATAGCAGAACCGGAGTCATCAGTCCGGGTTGATGTTTCCTCCCACCCGGTGGCTCCTTCCATTGTTGCCATGTTTGTCCTCTTGAATTATGAACTACAAGCCTAGCTTAATACTAGCTCTCGAATTTGGCAACCAGTCGGCGCTAACCGTCGTTGTCGTCAGGGAAATTCTCGTCTAGGGCAGCGTCTGCTTCAGAGCCGCCGCCGGCATCGCCGCTATCATCCGAGCCCGAGCCGCCGAATACCTCGTCGACAGAGCTTACCAGTACTTCGCGCGGGCGGGAGCCGTCGGCCGGGCCGATTATGCCCTGCTCTTCCATGGTCTCTATAAGGCGGGCGGCGCGGCCGTAGCCTATGCGCAGGCGGCGCTGCAACAGGCTGGTGCTGGCCTTCTTGTTGTCTATGACCACCTGTACGGCGTCGCGCCACATGTCGTCGTCCATGTCCACGCCGCCGGCGTCGGCCACCACCCCGCCCTTGCCGTTAAGCTGGACCGGCTGGGATACCACTTCGTCGTCATATTGGGGCGGCCTTTGCATGCGAATGAAGTCCATGACCTTGGAGACCTCGCTCTCGCCGATGAGCGCCGCTTGTATGCGTTTAGGCTTGGGCATATCGCTGGTCAGGAACAGCATGTCGCCTTCGCCTAGCAGTTTCTCGGCGCCAGCCTGATCGATTATAGTGCGGCTGTCGACCTGGCTCTGCGTAGTGAAAGCTATGCGGCACGGCACGTTGGCCTTTATAAGGCCGGTTATGACGTTGACGGACGGACGCTGGGTAGCCAGCACCAGGTGTATACCCACGGCGCGGGCCTTCTGGGCAATGCGCACTATCAGGGCTTCCACGTCGCGCGCGGCGGCCATCATCAGATCCGACAACTCGTCTATGACTATTACTATGTAAGGCATGCCTTCTTCCTGCTTGAGCGCGTTGTACTCCTCGATGTTGCGCTTGCGCGCGTCTGACAGCGCCCGGTAGCGGCGTTCCATCTCGGCCGTAGCCCACTTGAGCGCGCTTATGCACTTTTCCGGTTCGGTTATCACCGGCGTCAGCAAGATGCGGGATGTCGTCGTAGGGCTTAAGCTCCACGCGCTTGGGATCGACCAGTATGAGTTTCAAGTCGGCCGGCGAATTCCTGTAAAGCAGGCTGGTCAGCAGGCTGTTTATCATCACCGATTTACCGGATCCGGTCTGGCCGGCTATGAGCACGTGCGGCATCTTTACAAGGTCGGCCACCATGGGCGTGCCGGATATGTCCTTGCCGACGGCGAAGCCCAGGGGCGACTTAAGGTCCTTGCCATGGCTGTGACGTCACCACGGAACTCAGGCGCACGGTGGCAGGCCTTAAGGTTGGGCACCTCTATGCCAACGGCGCGTTTGCCCGGAATCGGCGCTTCCATACGGATGCTGTGCGCGGCCAGATCCAGCGCCAGGTTGTTCTCCAGCGCCGTTATCTTGGTAAGCTTCACGCCCGTGGGCGGCTTGAGCGTGTACTGCGTGACGCGCGGACCGATGTTGGCGCCCTCCATCTCCACGTCTATATTGAAGTTGCCGAAGGTGTCGTGGATGATCTGGGCGTTGGCTGTTCACGTCGCCGGCGTCGGCTTTATCCTGCTTCTGGTTCAGCAGGGTGACGCTCGGGAACTGCCAGTCCGGGTCGCCGGTGGTCGTCAGGGCGCTGTGGTCTTCGTTCGGCCGCTCAGTTTCTTCTGGACGCTGTTCTTAAGGCCGGGCTGTTTCGGCTTTGGCTCGTCCGGGCGAATGATGCTCCACCGGCACGCCCTCCGTCAGCTTGAATCCCGGCGCTTCGGCCGCCTTGTTCTTAAGCGCCGCCAGCTCCGATTCCTCACCCTCCGGACGTTTGAACAAATCAGCGAGTCCCAACAGTACCTTTGGCGAAATTTTGAATGCGAAGAAGATGGATAACACCGTGAACACGAAGAATATCAGCGCCGCCGGTACCTGGCTGATAGCCGTCAGCACCGCGTTGCCGAAGAGTCTTGCCCACCATGCCGCCATAGCCGCCGGTCCAGTCTGCCCTGCGCGTTCTTGACCGGCAAGCGCCGTATAGGACCAGCCGCTGGCAAAAAACAATACGGCCAGCATGCCTACGAAGTTTGACAACGGAATTTGACCGTCCTCGGCCTTGAACTTATAAACCCCCCAATACGCCAGCGCGACCGGCGTCAGATACGCGGCCCAGCCGAAGGCCCAATAGGCGCCTTTGAACATGTTCACCGGCAAAGGCCCGCCGATGCCAAAACCGCCCAACAGCAAAAGGAACGCCGCCAGCATCAAGCACCACTGCGCCGGCCTGCGCAAAGAATTGCGAGTGCTCTGGCGCTTCGGCCTTCTTGGCCGCTCTTTTCTTCCTACTAGTTGTCTTTTTCTTTTTTGCCATTAGCTTAAATTATATCAACTTACACGCCCCCTTTACAGGGGAGCCTATATTATAGCAATTTTTACAACTTTAGTCAATGATGGCTTGCGTCTTTCAAAGCTATAGTTGCAACAATCAGATTAATATGATAAAATTATCGCAATTATCACCGGTGGGACGATAATCATGGACTATAAGACTTATGGTAGATTTTGAAGGCACCCCACCCGCTGAACAGGAGCCGCCGGAAGACCGGGGCGGCGGCGTATTGAGCGCTATACGGGATAGGATAAATTGGCCGGCGACGGTAGCTGTCTCGGCCGCCGCGACCCTGGCCGCCAGTGTGGCTTTCCATGAGGCTGACTTCCCTGAGGGTTCGACAATGCAGTCCATACAGCGATTCATGACTCCCGACGCCTTCGGTATCGATTATCACACCACTACGAGCCGGCAATACGTGCGAAGACATACGGTGAGACACCGACAGACTAATGAGTACGGTAGTAGAGCGGACAATTTCTACCTGAACCGGAGCGGCCAGGCCTATGCGCGGGATTTCAGTCGCGATCCGGCCGCCGGAGAATATACCGACCCCAACGAGTTGGACACGATAGTCGGCAACTTGGCCGGCAATGTGCGCGAAGGCTATGACATAAAAGGCATCCGAATTACGGGTTACGCTTCGGCTGAAGATGATGGTCCGGACGGCGGACTTACTGCTCCCAGCGAAAAGAACCTGGGATTGGCGCGCAAGCGCGCCACCGTGGTAGAAGAAGAACTCCGACAGGCCATCGAAGATAACCCCTCGCTGTCCAAGGCTACCCGGGACGCTTCTTTCACCTACGGCGAGCCCGTGGAACAGGAGCTGACCGAAGATCAGGCGGGCAGAATAGAAAAGATGGCCAAAAAAGCCGGCTTTGACGACGCCAGACAGTTGATAGACGCCTGGAACACCGGGCAGGCCGACGTGCCTGAAGCCGACCGCGAAGCGCTGGCCGGCATACTGGGCAACGCCCGGAAGGTAGAGGTGCATGTATCATATGGTCATCCCTCTAGAGACGTCACCGTAGAGCGTAAGTATTGCGTCCGCTACAATATCAACGCGATCCGCACGCATAAGCATCATCAGAGGGACCCATTGCCCCTGCCCGTACCGCTTCTTATACCTGTACCCCGGTTGCGCCGGAAAACCCGTGGCGGTCCATCGGACGGCGAAGAGCCGGAACCGGACGTACTTGGCCCTGAGCCCGAACCTGCGGCCGAGCCTGATGAAACTCCGGCGGAACAATCCGGTAAGCAGGAGGTCTTCGCCGAAGCCGAAGGTGTTCCGGTATCAGACAGGTCTGTCGTGCAGGACGAACCCTTGCTACCAAGGTACACCCCTGAGACAGCCGGACGGCGCAACCGGTCCTACCGCATAGCCAATACGATAGCCGGATTCACCGGCGCTTTGTTCGCGGCCGGCGTGCTGTTCGTAAACGTGTCCGGCAAGAACTGCCACGGCGACGGCCACACTCCGCGCCCTTGGCTCGTAGACGGCATATGGGAAGCTATAGATGACGCAAGCGGCCGTGGTGCCGACGTATCGCAGACGATAAGCATAGGCATACCTTTCGTGAGCGGAGCACAGCTTGACCTGAAGGAAGTGCAAGGCAACGTATGGACCCTGGACGGCGAGAAAGCCTGCGAGCGTCCGGCTCCCGCCGCGGCGGGCCCGTTGCCCAAACCTCCAAGGTGCTCGCAGGTAGACATAGTAAGGCGCAACGGCAAGACGGTGTCCAAGAGGACCGTTTACCAAGCCCCGCCGATTTCAACGAAACGTATCGTAAGACAGCATAGGTAAACTAAAAAAGCTTGCCCACTCGCAAGCTTTTTCGGTGATCGCTCAGTCTTCTTAGCGCGTTGCTTCTTTGCCGTATACGACCAGGGCGTATAGGATCAAAGCGTCAACTACCATTCCGACGATGGACCAGACTGGGAAAATTCCCAGGAAAGCCATGTTCACCAGGAATGAGAAGCTGGTAAAGACGACTGCGAAAATGCGGGCCCAGTTACTGCCGTGAAGCAGTGAGAAACCGGCCGCCAGTACTACCAGGCCTACCGCCAAGTCTACCCAGCCCCAGGCGCTGGTGTGCGCCGTGTTCAGGACCAATTGATTGTTGCTCCCGGTAATCAATAGGTACTGATTGTTAATCAGCGCCGTTATGCCTAGAAAGGCCTCGGAAAGACCGCGCAGTATCATCAGTATGCCTGCGAAAGCGATCCAGCCTGTCCAGCTCGAAGCTCCATTATTTGTAGCCATTATTCTACCCTCCATTAACCGCCGGCCAGTCGGCCCGCGGTCGTTATTATGAATTTAGCTTTTGGTTTTGGGTGAGCTGTTAACGTACCCCGCGTTCCAGCCTGCCCACCCGCCGAAGCACTGCTATCTATATCTATACTCGCGTATAGGTGCTCTGTCAATCTGAACGGTAGCGGATTAGTCGATGCGGGCGTCCTGCGTGAGCAGGCGGGCGCGCATCTCTTCGAAGCGTTTCTGCTGTTCGGCGGCGATCTCTTCCGGAGTCTTTTCCTTAGCTGGTGCCTGCGAGGGCTGGTTCTGGCCCTGGCCGTTCTGGCTTGAGCCGTCCTTGCCCTGCTGGCCGGAGGATCCCTGTCTGCCCTTGCCCGACGACTGCTTGCCGCCGCCGGCCGCGCCGCTGATGATGTTCACCACCGGTATAACGATAGGGCTGCGCTGGGTGTGTTCGAACAGGTAGTGCGTGACATGCTCCTTGAGCTCGGCCTTGAACCGGTCCAGGTCCACGCGTTTGAATCTTTGCTGAACCGCGCGCTTGAGTTCGACGCGCAGGCCGTTCATGATCTCTTCGTTGTCGCGCATATATATGAAGCCGCGGCTTATGATGTCCGGGCTAGTCAATAGCGCGCCAGCCTTCTTATCTACCGTCAGTACGACGGCCACCAGGCCTTCTTCGCTGAGCAGTACGCGGTCCTTCACGACCACGTTGTTCACGATAGCGCCGGTCTGGTCGACCAGAACCGTGCCGTGCGGAACCTCGCCTGCCACCTCCATCTTGTCCGAAGTCAAGGTGATTACCTGGCCGTTGCCGACGTTCAACGTGTCTTTGCGCGGTATGCCATGCTCCACCGCCAGGTCCACGTGGTATTTCTTGGCCGTGAAGTCGCCGTATATAGGTATGAAGAATTTGGGCTTGATCATATCTATCATGTCAGCGTACTCGTCGCGACTGGCGTGACCAGAAACGTGCAGGGGGCCGATGCCGTCCACCTCGTGCGTCTCGTGCCGGAACACGTGCACGCCCTTGCTGAGCAGTTCGTCGACCATCAGTCGGATGGCGGAGTCGTTGCCAGTATACGGGATGGGCGTGCTGGAAAGTACGACCGAGTCCTGCTCTTTCATCTTTATGTGGCGGTGCTCGCCGGCGGCCATGCGTTGCAGTGCCGAGCTGGGCTCACCCTGGGAACCGGTACAGACCACCACTAGATCCTGGTCCTTCATGGAGCCGGACGAAGCAATGGGCACGAAGGTACCCTTGGGTATGCGCATGAAGCCGTGGCGTACGGCCATCTCGAGCGTGCTTACCATACTGCGTCCATCGATGGCGACCCTTTTGTTGTGGTGTACCGCGGCGTTAACTAACATCTGTATGCGGTTCATGTTGGTCGAGAACAGGCCGATGAAGATACGGCCCGGAGCTTGGTCCATTATGTCCTTGAAGCTCTGCTCGATAGTGGATTCGCTCGGCGTACGGCCCGGGCGCTCCGTGGTGGTCGATTCGCTAAGCAGTGCCAGGACGCCTTCCTGGCCAAGCTCTTTCAGGCGCTCGGTATCGGTTCGTTCATGGTCCAGGGGGTTCGGGTCTAACCGGAAATCACCAGTGTTGATGATGCGTCCGACCGGGGTATCCAGCACGATGACGTTGCTTCCGGGTATGGAATGAGTCACACGTACCAGTTCCACGAAGAACGCGCCGATCTTCAGCCGTTCGTGAGTGTCTTCGTTCATGGTCATCGTCTTCAGCTCAAAACCGTCCGGCATAGGTAGGCCGAAGTTCTGGAAGATTTCCTCTACCCGGCCGATGGTGAACTTGGAGCCGTAGATCGGCGCCGGGAACTTAGGTACGATATGCGGCAGGCCGCCGATGTGGTCCAGGTGACCGTGCGTAATCACGTAAGCACGAAGCTTGTGTCTTACCTGTTCCAGGTAGGCGGTGTCGGCTATGCCGTAGTTTATGCCCGGCAGGTCCACTCCCAGGTCGTTGCCGCAGTCCATTATGACTGCGTCGTCCATGTATTCGACCAGAATCATGTTCTTGGAGCCGCCGCCATCCATGCCGCCCAGGCCGATTATCTTCAGTCTGGGGCTGTCATCGATGAAGTTGGCCCGGCGCTGTTTCTTGCCTGTGATTTGCATCTCAGCCGCCGGAAGTACTGGTTGGCTATGCGCTGGGCGTCGGCGTGCGCTGCGCCTTTGGGCGCGCACGGCCTGGCCGCGCGAAGTTGTCAGGCTGGAGGCCATAGGCTGGCCGCCGCCCTGCTGTTTACGGCCGCCGGAGCGCTGGCCGCGGCCGCCACCTTGTTTGTTCCGGCCTCCGGCATCTTTGCCGGATGGCCGTCTGGGTTTAGAGTTGTTATCTTGTGTCATGAATTTTCCTTTCTATGACTTGTTATTTAGTTGATGATTTGATCTTCTCGATAATCGCGGGGATCGACTCAAAATCGTCGATCAGGGTCTGGCGCATGGAGCCGTTATAAAGCGCGGCGGCGGGATGGAACAAAGGCAAGTAGACACGCCCTTTGTAACGCTTGGGTTGGCCGTGGCACTCGCTGATGCGCAGGTCGGGCAAGAAGCAATTCAGGCTGTGGCGGCCAAGCGTAACGACTAGTACGGGCTTGATGGCATCCAGCTGGGATTCCAGGTAAGGCATGAAAGCCTCTTTTTCGTCAGGCAGAGGGTCCCGGTTGCCCGGCGGCCGGTATTTGACGATGTTGGTGATGTAGACGCCCTCGCGCTTCAACCCGATCATCTCCAGCATCTCGTCCAGGAACTTACCGGCGGCGCCGACGAACGGCTCGCCCTTCAGATCCTCGTTCTTGCCCGGCGCCTCGCCGATGAACACGATCTCGGCGTCCGGATTGCCAACGCCGAACACCAATTGCGTAGCGCCATCGGCCAGATCAGGAGTGGCCTTGTCGTCTAGGATCTTCTGCTTAATATCGTCCAGCTTAGCTTGCTTTGCGCCCGCCATTTATCATTTTCCCGATTAACTTGAATAGATTCTGTAAAGCGCCGACCAGGAAGATCAAGGTCAGCAGGTACCACCAGAAGTTGCCGCGGTCGATGGCCAGGCTGGCAAAGCCGTAGGCGATCGCCAGCTCAATCAGGCCAAAAATCAACAGTCCGGGTTTCGTTTGGTGCCACCGGTCAAATTTGGCTAACATTTCATCGCTTCCTTGTAATGAACATCAATACTAAAGCCACGGGGAGGGATATGCTCAGCACCCAGTACAAGGTCTTGCCGAATTGCGGGTCGCGGACAAATAGAGCTACGTAGAGTGTCGCCGTTCCAAAGCCGGCCAGCCAGTAAGAGCGTCTATTTATTGAACTGCGATCCAAAACTAACCTTTCTTACCCTTATCTTCCTTGTCGCGTTTGACGGCTTTCATGGTTAGTTGCAGACGGCCGCGGTCGTCTATGGCAACCAGTTTGACGTCCACGTTGTCGCCTTCTTTGACGACATCGCTGGTCTTGCCGACGCGCTCTTCAGACAGCTCGCTGATGTGTACCAGACCGTCTTTGCCCGGCATAATCTGCACGAAGGCGCCGAAGTCCATCACGCTGACCACCGGCTTATCCTTGTAGATCTTGCCGACTTCCGGCTCTTCTACGATGGAAGCAATCCATTGCTTGGCGGCATTGATGCTGTCCGCATCCGGGCTGGCAATCATGATTGTGCCGTCATCCTTGATGTCGATGGTGGCGCCGGTCTCGCCGGTAATCTTCTGGATGGTCTCACCGCCCTTGCCGATGACCTCGCGGATCTTGTCCGGGTTGATCTGAACGGATTCCACCTGCGGCGCGTACGGGCTCAGCTCGCTCTTCGGTTCGCTGATGGTCTGTATCATGTGCTCCAGGATTTCCTGCCGGCCGGCTCTTGCCCTGTTCCAAGGCCTTGTTCAGTATCTCTACCGGCAGGCCGTGGACCTTCATGTCCATCTGCAAAGCCGTGATGCCTTTGGCGGTACCGGCGACCTTGAAGTCCATATCGCCCGCGAAGTCCTCGGCGTCGGCGATGTCGCTCAATATATATGGTTTGTCGCCGTCCATCATCAGGCCCATGGCGATTCCGCTCACGGGAGCTTTCAAAGGTACGCCAGCGTCCATCAGCGCCATACAACTGGAACAGGTGGCGGCCATACTGGTCGAACCGTTCTGCGACATGATTTCGGTAACCGAACGGATAACGTACGGGAATTCGGCCTCATCCGGCAAAACGGCTGTCAACGCGCGCTCCGCCAGGTAACCGTGGCCGATTTCGCGGCGGCCCGGTGAACCTAAGCGCTTAACCTCGCCGACTGTATAGCCTGGCGCGTTGTAGTGGTGCAGGTAGTGGCGCTCGCCTTCTTTTTCCATGGTGTCGACCAACTGCGCTAAGCTGGTCGGCGCCAGCGTGACAATGTTCATAGCCTGCGTGGCACCACGTGTGAACAGGCTGGAACCATGCGCCCGCGGCAGAAAGCCGATCTCGCTGCTTAAGGGGCGGATCTCGTTCATCTTGCGGCCATCGGGACGGACATTATCGTCTACGATGCCCTTGCGCACGTCTTTGTGCAGGGCCATCTGGAAAGCGTCGCGGTAATGGCCGAGGAGTTCCGTGAACTCCGCTTCGTCCATTTTTTCGGCGAAAGCGTCCAGCATCTCGTCGCGCAGCTGGGTAACGAACTCGTTGCGTTCCGGATATGGCTTGCGCAGGTCTTCGCCCAGCTTGCCTTCCAGCCACTCATCGACGGCTTTCTGGATTTCCGGATCGGGCAGGCTCAGTTCATATTCCTGCTTGGTAACACCGATCTTCTTTATAAGCTCCTTCTGCAGTTCGATAGCCGGCTGTATGGCCTTGAAACCGAACTCGATGCCTTCGGCCACCTGGGCTTCGTCAACTTCGCTGGCACCGGCTTCCACCATCATGACGCCGTTCTTACGACCCGCTACCACCAAGTCCAGTCCGCCGGCGTCAAGCTGTTCCAGCGGCAGGAATGCCGCCAGCTTGCCGTCCTTGCCGTAACCTACGCGAACTCCGGCTATGGGGCCTTCGAACGGCGCGCCGGAGAGCATGAAGGCCGCGCTCATGGCGATCATAGCGATCATGTCGGGGCGGAATTCCGGGTCCATGCTCAGAACGGTAGCTACGCCCTGGGCTTCGTGTCGGTAGCCCTTCGGCCACAACGGCCTTATTGGCCGGTCGATAAGTCGGCTGATCAGCACGGCGTCGTCGCTGGGACGGCCCTCGCGCTTGATGAAGCGGGAGCCGCTGATCTTGCCGGCGGCGTACATCTTCTCTTCGTAGTCGATGCTCAGCGGGAAGTAATCCATGCTGATTGGCTTGTCGCCCACCATGGCCGTACCCAGTACTACCGTGTCGCCGTAACGGGCGATTACGCTGGCGCTGGTACGGAAACCGACGCGGCCTACTTCAAGGCTGAGCTTGCGCCCGCAGAAGTCCGTCTCTACTTTGATGATTTTCTTACCGAATGGATTTATGGTCTGTCCCATGTTCTCCTGTCTTTCCGAGAGTTTCCCGGGCAGAGTTCAAATATACGGCGCACCCTTGTGCTTGATGAGGGGCTATATATCTGTGGCTCTGACTAGGAATACTCCTAATTATTCTTAATGTGCACAAGCTTGCGGTCTCGATGGCTCGAGGCCCCTGGCCTGGGCGCCCTAGCGGCGGATGCCGAGCTGTTTGATCAGCTTAAGATATGCCTGGCTGTCCCTTCTGGCTATATAACGGAGCAGGCGGCGGCGCTTGCCGACCATCTGCAGAAGCCCGCGGCGGGCCATAAAGTCGTGCTTATGGGTTTTGAGGTGCTCGGTGAGTTCCTTGATGCGCTCAGTCAGGACAGCGACCTGGGCACTCGCACCGCCCGTGTCGTCCTTATGAGCCTGCGCGCTCTTTATGGCCGCAGCTTTTTTCTCCGTTTGAATCATGCATACGCATTTTAACAGATGAGCCGATCTTATGCAACCCCTAAGCCGGCCAAAAATTTGTTCAAGGCCTGGAGGCGGTTTAGGATATTGCCTGCGTTTATATCCTTGGGGTTCGCGGCGTCCGATACCCGGTACACCCCGACCTTGATGCGGCGCAGGGCCGTGGTATAAGCTCCGGTGCCCAGGGTCGAACCTATGTCCTCTGCCAGCGAACGTATATACGTCCCCGAGGAGACATCGGCGACCAGTCTTACTTCCGGATAGGTGTAATCAACTAGTTCCAGCCTGTTAATGGTCACTTGGCGAGGCTCGATTTCAACCTTTTTGCCTTCCCTGGCCAGTTTATAGGCTCTTCGGCCGCCCACTTTTACCGCCGAATACGCCGGCGGCACCTGCGAAATCTGCCCCGTAAAGCGTTCCAAGGCCCCCAGGAGGGCTTTTTCGGCGGGAGCAGTACTTGATACTACTGCTTCGTAGGGGGTGATTTCCCCTTCGGGATCACCGGTGGAGCTGGTTGCGCCCAGCTTCATGGTAACTTCGTAGGTCTTGTCTTGTTTGGCCAGTTCGCCGGCCTTTTTGGTGTATTCCTTGCCTATAAGCAGGACTAGCAGGCCGGTCGCGAACGGATCCAGCGTGCCGGTGTGGCCCACTTTTACCTGTTTGGGCTTCTTGTCTTCCGCCTGCGCGACTATTTTGCGCACGTAGTTGACGGCATCGAAACTAGTCCATCCGGGCGGTTTGTCTATTAACAGTAGGCCTTGCATGGCCTACTGCTGAGGGGGTGGCGAGTTGTTGCCGAACTGGAACGGTATCGGGGGCGGTACCGGAGGCGGCGAGCCGGTGTTATCCGCATCGGAATCATCCGCGGGCGGGACAGGAGGCTTGGCATCGGATTGTACCGCCTGGGCAGGCTGGGAGCCGTGCAGTTCATCGCCCAGGGGCTGAGCGTTAAGAGCATCTATGGGTTCTTTTGATTCGGCGGAATTTATCAACGCCTTATCTACTTCGCCGCGAGCCGCTTCCAGTTCGGACAAGGTCGCGGAATGCGGGCTTACCACTGATTTCTCTATTTCAGAGAGCGTAGCGTTGTCGTCGGGCTTGCCGGCGGGGGGCTGTGAAGTCGGCGGCGCCGGAGGCGCGGGTGCCGGCGGTTGTGGTGGCGGCGTAGAAGGCTTGGATGGCGCCTTAGGCTTTGGAGCCGACGGCGGCGTCTGGGCCGGTTTCTTACCCTTGCGACTGAGCATTGCCGGAGGTTCGCTCTGGGGCATGCTCAAGGGGTCGGTGGTCGGATCCAGCTGTTCATCCTGGCTGTTGGCTGTAAGCCTGCCTCCCATTCTGGGTGGTTCAGTCATCATTCTTGGCCCGGGCGTAAGATTGGAAACGGGAGCCTCAGGTTCGGACGGTTCCTGGGGCGGTTCTTGAGGCAACTCGGACGGTTCCGGCTCCGAAGACGCCGCTGGCTCAGCCGACGCCGGTGCCGGCTCGGGAGGCGCGGGGGCGGCGCTGTGGTCTATGTCCAACTCGCCGTTGTCTGATTCTGCGTCTTTCTTAACGTCCTTGCCGCTGGCGGGCGCGTCTTCGGCCTGTTTCTCCGGCGGCTTCTCTTCCAGCTTACTGGCTACAAGCTGTTGGTTCGCGCCGGCCGACAGCAGAGTCGCGCTAGCGCTCATGGTCTGAGAGCTGGTGCGATCATTGCTGAAGCGGCCCGTTTCAGAAACTATGCCGGTCAACAGCGCGGTGGCTATCTGTTCATCCATAAGTTTGCCACCCTCGTCCAGGGCCTTCGCTATGTCCGTTACCAGTTCGCTCAGGCTGCTGGCCTGGGGATCATGCCAGTTAATACTGCCAAGCCCTTCATCGGCCGAGGCGTTGATGCTGGTGACGGTGGCGTCATGCAGTATCCGGCCGTGGGCGGTGATAGCCTGGTCCAAGTCTTCCTGTTGTTTCACTCCCAGCGCCACTACGACATCGACGTTAAAGTCGCCTTCGCTGAACTGCAGGTCGTCGGCACTCAGGGATGTCTTGTAAGGAGTGATAAAGATGCGCACCACGTCCTCTTCGACCTTGTATCGCAACTTATCGGCCTTGGCTTTATCCAGCGATATGATGAAATCCCTCAATGAGTCGGTGTTCTTCTCAAGGGTGTCGTCCGGTTTGAGGAACTCTATGGTAGACGGCACCTTGCCGCTGAATACGGCGGCGGCGTGTTTGCCCTGCTTGTTGAGCAGAAGGGTCAGGCCGATACAGCTAGCAAGCTGATCCACTGAAGGATCATGACTGACCGTCACCAATATATTATTGGCTTTCTGGAGCCTATCTATGAGCTGCTTTTTGGCGTCATCCATCTGTTGTTAATACTGCCGATTTTTATTTTGGGTATGCTCACCTTTGAGCCTACCATAAAAGCTTACGCTTGTCCACTGTTTTTTATGCCGCTGGCCCTACCGGCCGGCATCTATTTCCCCACCATCCCGGCGTGTTGCGGATATGACATGAATAACAGGGGGCGTTTTATGACAATATGTTGTTCGACGTTTTTAGGTCTGGCGCAGGGTATATATTTTCCTGCGTACGTTACGATGCCGGTATACGCATATATTACCTGGGGGTCAATTATGTCGAGCTACATATTGACATATTTTTACAGAGGTTAGAAATGTCATATCCGCAACGTTACCGGTGACATGACGCCGGCGGGCCGGTCTCTTTACAAATAAGTAGCTTATCTGTTATAGTCTCTGTCTATGCCAATCATCAAATCAGCAAAGAAGCGCGTCAGGACCGCCCGCAAGGCGGCAGTACGCAACGCCAAGACCAAGCGCAGTCTGCGCGAGGCCTGGAAGGCTTTCGCCGCCAGCCCTGCCCCCAAGTCACATGCCGAGGCCCAGAGCCGGATTGACACCGCCGTAAAGAAAGGCGTACTCCACAAGAACAAGGCCGCCCGCCTGCAGAAACAGGCCGCCGCCAAGGCTAAGGCCGCCGGCGTCAAACCCACCAAGGCCACGAAGAAGACAGCGCCGAAGGCAGCCAAGGCCAAGCCCGCCGCAAAGAAGACTGGCAGCGAAGAAAACTGCCAAGCCCGCGGCCAAAGCTACGTCTAAGAAATAATCAGTCCGCTCGCCAGCTTCAGCAGGTAGTGCTGGAGGGCTTCGTCCGGGTCGGCGTTGGTGCGCTTGGTGCTAACATCTATCCTGAAGCAGGTCCGCGACCAGTCTTTTTAATCGTCAGCCAGCGACATCTTGCTGACTATGCCCTGGCTTTTCCTGATTACGAACGGGTTTATCCCCGCTTCTTTGGCTATGGCTCGCGGCGAGCGATCGCCGGCCGTCTTTATCACGGCCAGTACGTGCAGCTGCCAGGCCAGCATGGCTATGATCTGCGGCGGCTCCACGCTCTGGGCGCGCTGGTCGGCGTAAAGCTCTGAGGCCCGGCGCCGGTCGCCGGCGAACGCCGCTTCCAACAGCTGGAAGACGGTACTCTGCGGCGCGGGATCTGTGAGTAAATCTATGGTGCGGCGCGTGATTTTCGAATCATAAAGCAAAGCTTGTCGAGCTCGTTGGATAATATTTGTTGTCCGGCCCCTACCCTTTCCACCAGATAGCGCGCATCGCTGAAGCTTAATGGAGCCGCCGGCCGGCCTTGGCGGCCTCCACCAGCCAGCGCGCCAGACCGGCCGCGTCCGGCTCGGTGAATTCCCGGAAGTCGGCATGTTTCTTAAGAAACTTATAGTAGTTGAGCCGTTTGTCGAACTTGGGTTCGACCATCACGACATCGGTGGTTTCCGGTATGTCACTCGAATAATTGTTCAACCTGCTCGGCGGCCCGTCTTATTGGCGCCCAGGCCTTTGATCACCACCAGTTTGCGGCCGGCCAGCAAAGGCACATTCGTCAGGGCTTCGCGTATAGCCGACAGTGTCGGCTTCGCGGCCATCTATCCTTTCCAGTCCCAGGTCGCCGTGCTCCGATACGTACGCGTCGACCAGCTTTCCGAGCTCCTGTTCCAGAGCAAAGCCATTGCCTCCCGTCAACACCGTTAACATATAAACATTGTAACCTGTATCACGAGCCTGTCGCTTTGTTATGCTAGATAGTAATACCTTTTATGTCCCAAGTCATAATCGTTTCGAACCGTTTGCCCGTCAGCGTCAAAAAATCCAAAGGCAAACTGCATTTCAATAGGAGTCTGGGAGGCCTGGCGACGGGCCTGTCGTCTTACATCAAGAAAGATTCCAATAACAAATGGATAGGCTGGCCCGGCATAGCCAGCGATGACCTTACGCCCGCTGACCGCCAGGAGATAGTAGACGAGCTGGCCAAGCGCAACTGCAGTCCGGTATTCCTGACCAAGCGCGAGATAGACAACTTCTATAACGGCTACAGCAACAGCGTGCTATGGCCGCAGTTCCATACCCTGGCCAAACGCCGGGGCTCGGACGGCGCCGAGCGGCGCCGCTGGTGGTCTTCGTACCAGAGCGTGAACCGCCAGTTCACCCAGGCGGCGCTGAACGTAGCGGAAGCGGGCGACCGCGTCTGGGTCCACGATTATCAGCTTACGCTGGTGCCGGAACAGCTCAGGTCTGAACGCTCGGACCTGAATATAGGCTTTTTCCTGCACATACCCTTCCCCGGCTTCAAGACCTTCAACGCGCTTAAGCGAAAGCAAGACCATACTGCGCGGCATGTTGGGCGCCGACGTCGTCGGGTTTCCATACGACCACTTATGTGAACAACTTCCTGGAAAGCTGCCAGGAGGCGGGACTGGCCCAGGCCGAAAGCAACATGATTACACTAAGCGACCACACGGTGCAGGTCGGCAACTTCCCCATGGGAATCGATTACGACAAATACGCGGCGGCCGGCAAATCCAAAGCCGTGCGCGCCGCCGTACGCAAATACCGGCGGCGATATAAGAAACTCCGCGTGATAGTGGCCGTCGACCGGCTGGACCCCAGCAAAGGCCTGGTGGAACGCCTGGAGGCTTACCGCACCTTCCTGGAGCTTGAACCGAAACTGCGCGGCAAGATAGTCTTCAGCATGGTGGCGGCGCCGTCGCGCATGGGCATAGCGTCCTACCGCAACCTGGCCAAGAAGCTGAAAGCCCTGGCCAACGAAATCAACGAAGAATACGGCACTGCCAAGTGGAAGCCGGTGGATTACATGAACTACGTCCGTGCCCTTCGAAGAAGTGACCGCGCTTTATAATATAGCCGACGTAGCCTTCATAGCGCCCTTGCGGGACGGCATGAACCTGGTAGCCAAGGAGTTCATCGCCAGTAATCGCAAACGCGGCGTGCTGATACTTAGCCAGACCGCCGGCGCCGCGCACGAACTGCCCGACGCCATACTGGTCAACCCGCGCAATAAGCAGGAGCTTGTGGACGCGCTCCAGCAGGCACTTACCATGCGCAAGCGTGAACTGCGCGGACGGCTTAAGCGCATGCAGCAGGAGCTTTCAGGCAACACCGTCCAGGATTGGGCCAAGGAATTCGTGGGAACCCTGCAAAAACCGGTGCCCGGCACGCCCAAGGTCACTTACACGCTCAGGGGCAGGAACCGCGTCCGGCTCCTGCAGCGACTACCGCAAAGGCCGAAGACCGCCTGCTGTTCCTGGATTACGACGGCAGTCTCATCCCTTTCACCGAAGATTACAAGGATACAAAGCCGCCCCAGGCGCTCATAGACCTGCTGAAGAACCTGGGCGAGGACCGCCGCAACGACGTCGTGCTCATAAGCGGCAGGACCGCGGAAGAGCTCGGGTCCGTGGTTCGGCAATCTGCCCATAAACCTGGTGGCCGAACACGGCGCCGCCTTTAAGAAAGCCGGACGGAAGACCTGGAACACCGTGGAGAAGGTCGATACCGAATGGAAGAAAGTCCTGCTCCCCCAGCTGGAAAAGTACGCCGCCAGGACTCCCAAGGCTCGCGTAGAGGTAAAGCCCCATTCCCTGGTATGGCACTACCGCGCCGCACCCGCCTATTACGCCCAGAAGAACACGGTGACTATAAAGCGCGTATTCAAGCCCCTGCTTAAGACATACGGTCTGCAGATGATGCAGGGCAACAAGGCCCTGGAAATAAAGAACCCTCGCATCAGCAAGGGCGCGGCCGCCGGCGACTGGCTGGAGCGCGATTACGATTTCGTCTTCTTCGTGGGCGACGACGTCACCGACGAGGAGCTGTTCAAAGTACTGCCTCCGTCAGCCTACAGCATCAAGGTCGGCCGCGGCCGCACGGCGGCCCGCTTCCGGCTGTTCGGCGTAAAAGACGTGCTGAAACTGCTTAAGACGATGGGCCGCTAAAGTTTCTGGCACTTCGGGCAGATATGCGTGCCGCGGCCGGCTACCCGCATCTTGATTATGTCGGTACCACAGCGCGGGCACGGCTGGCCCTCGCGCCTGAACACGCGCGCGAACCCCAGATAACTGCCCTTGCGGCCGCTGGCGTCCACGTAGTTCCTGTCGGTCGACCCGCCCTTGTTTATAGCCAGCTTCAATACATATAGAAGTTCCTTGTGCAGCCTGCGGAAATCGGCCGGCCTAAGGTCCTTGCACCAGAGTTGCCGGATGCAGTTTGGCGCCCCATAGCGCCTCATCGGCATATATGTTGCCGACCCCGGCCAGCACGGTCTGGTCCATAAGTACGGATTTTATGTTCGACTTCCGGCGCCTGGCGGCCCGCTCTTCCAACACCTTGGCCGTGAAGCCCTTCTCTAGGGGTTCAGGCCCGATTTTCTTGAAGAAATCCAGCTGGCCGACCTGGGACGTCGGCACCAGTCTCATCCATCCGAACTTGCGCTGGTCATTGAAGAACAATTTACTGCCATCGGCAAAACCCAGTGTGACCCGCGTGGATTTGTCCGGCAATTCGCCCACCAACGAATCGCTGGGGTGCCCCGCCCCGAAGTTCTCTTTCGATCCGCGGAATACCAACTGGCCCGTCATCTTCATATGGGCCACCAGAGTATATCCGGTAGAAAATCAATCAGCAGGACCTTGGCCCGCCGCCTGACGCGCTTTAATGTCCGCGCCCACCAGGAACTTCTTGATGTCAGTCTGCGCATTCGGAAAACTTTTGGGCCAATCGTGCTCCACGGCTTTTACGCGGCGACCCGGCAGAAGACGCGCCAATCCTATGCGTATTGTCTCAACCTCGGGCAATTCAGGCATAGCTACATTATAATAAAGATATGGATTCCTTATCTGACATTCTGCACCGGAAGGATTTTGACGAGCCGCCCGAGATGGCGTCTATCAAGAAGTACGTGAAGGACGAGTTCAAGATGGAGGTTTCAGTGCTGGTGCGCGATAAGGACATAGTCATCGGCGTGCCGAGCGCGGCGCTGGCCAATACGCTGCGCCTGCGTACGCCCGAGATTAAGCGCCGGTGCCAGACGACCAAGCGGCTGACCTTCCGGATCGGCGGTTAAAGTCGTATGCTGCCTGTCAGTTCGTTATAACCCGGCACCTGGGCTTCGAACAGGGTCGTAGTAAGACGGATGTTGCCCTCGTAAGTGTGGGTGTTATGACAGCTGGTGTCCCAATAACGCTGAAGTGTCTTGCCATCCTGGATAAGCTCGAATATATAGCGATCACCCGTGGCACACCAGCCGCGCTCGTCCTTGAGCGCCGGGTCGTTATTGCCCCTGCTATAACCTGCATGCAAAAGAGCGTGCAGGAAGGCGTCATATGCCGGTTCGTTGTTGGCCCAGAGCTTGGTCTTGACCACGTCGTCCTGATAGCCCTTGATTTGTTCATACGTGACATTGGTCCTGTCCACGGTAATCCGGATCTGGTTGTGAAGTGAATCGGCATTGACCGGCCCATCTATGGTCATTACAACCTGGGCGTCGGTAGAGGCATAATCGATCAGGCTTTTCGGGCGCGGCGGAGCGGTCCTGTCGCCGCCGCCGCTCATCAGCAGGACTATAAGGACCGATACCAACCCTATGGTGACTATAAGACCGATTATGTATCTCATGGGTGAGACCTCACTAAGCGTGATTATATATATCCTACCATTATTATGCTTTTTTAGCAATAAAATGGCCCGTTCGCGCTTACGGGGGTGCGAGGGGTGTGCTTACAATGTGACTACAATGTAATTACGGCCGTCATCCCCTTGCGCGCAAAAAACGCTATAATACTAAGCACAAGCATGAAACTCACCTACCAGACCGGCATCGCTACGCTGATACAACTCGTCGTGATGAGCCTGTACGCGCTTATAAGCCAGGCGTTTTCGATAGTCACTACCTGCCGCCAGGATAGCGGCAACTGTATAAATAATCTGCTGATCTCAATAATCTTCTATGTACTGGTGGCCGTGGTGTTCGGCAGTATCTGGCTGATAGGCCTGTTCGCGCAGAACAGCCGTAGTAAGTGGCTTGCCTGGATTCTGATCGGCATAGAAGCCGTCATAGCGGCCGTATCCCTGTTCACCATCAAGATAGGACTGCACGGGGAGAGAAACATCCCCGGTCTGTTGGCCAGCCTGAGCATAGCCTTGATAGCTCTATGGACCATCACCCTCGCATTGCGGCTGACCAGGAGCGAAGGACAACGCATCTCTTCCCGCCGCCGCCGAAGGCGCCGCCCTGCTAAGCGTAGGGCCGAGCGCTAGGGGAAGAACAACAGCTTGGCGGCCGAAGCCAGGGCCACGATTATGAATACGGTCCGCACCCAGGCGTTGCCTTCTTTAATAGCCGTCTTCGCACCTATGCCCGCGCCGATGAACATCCCCATAGTAAGCGGTATGCCCAGCTTGAAGTCCACCAGCCCATGGGCCAGGAAAATCGCCAGTGTCATCGTGACTAGAAAGACCATGGTCACCGTAAGCGTGGCCTTGGCCTGGATGTAAGTCATACCGAAGAAATAGACCAGCGCGTACATGGCGAATACCGCGCCGCCGGCACCCAGAAAGCCGCTGTAAATCATCACCAACAAGTAAATCAGATATCCCAACGCAATTCTGTGCCCGTCCTCATGGACAGACTTAAGCCCTTTATGCGAGTTCAATACCACCGGTATCATCAACAGCAGAAGTATGCCCACGAGTACAGTTAATGTACTGGCGTCCACCCGAACCAGCGCGCTGGCGCCTAGGAAGCCGCCAAGCAAGGCGACCGGCGCCAGCTTGAAACCAGTCTTCCAGCGCACCATGCCGGCCCTGTGGTACAAAGGCAAAGTCGATGCCGCTATGCCGAGTCCGGTAAGCGCGTTGGTAGCAATGGCCGTGTCTGCCGAAAGCCCCAGGAATATCATCACTGGAATCGATATGATGCCGGCGCCGCCGATTATCCCGCCCAGGAACCCACCGGCAATACCGGTCAGAAAAATGATTAAAATGTGCGCGATATCCACGTTACAAGTTTACAGCAAGCTGAGCTCAATTAGTGGCGAGAGATTATTAAAAACTTCTTAAATATTTGCTAATTCCGTTTGTAATTCAGTTCACAGCCGGGCATAATGCGCGTGCTATAGTAATAATCATGAGCGAGAAAAAAGTGCAGAAATTACCACCGATGCCGCCAAGGAAGCCTTTCGACAAGAAAGCCTTTATAAAGGCGGCCGATAAATTCGCCAAAACCCTCGAGGAAGAAAAAAAAGAACAGAGTGCATAATGGCTACGTCATCGAATCCGGTTCGATGGAGGTTTTACGGTCTAAACACGTATTGCTTGACGCTAACTTCCTAATTGATGCTTCATTATTCGAGCGAGAGGCCGCCGACTTATTCATAGAACTTATTAATTTGGACTGTGATCTATTGGCAATACGAGCAGTTATTCTTGAAACGCTTGGCGGCACTAAGGATGAAGCCATGCTTAATGACAGAGTGGACTATTTGGAAATAATTTTTGGCCGGCCGTTCAACACCATGGTTGGCTTGCCAATTGAACGTGATCTGCCCGCCAAGGCCGATATGCTGGCTTTCAGCCGCCAGTGCAATAAATTCAGCTCGACGGATTTCGAGCTTTTCTCAACGCTCAAGAAATACAAATCCAGTGGTATGTTGCTCATTACACGCAACCACAAAGATTTCACCAGCAAAATCTGCAAGCGTGAGGGCTATATAACCTTGTTCGGCAATAAAGAAATCCGCACCTACGGCGTGTACCAGGCGAAGTAAGTAGGTGTCATCTTTTGGCAATCACTTGGAGCATCGCATCTCTGGTACCTTGGCGTTCGGTTATCTCCACGGACGAAAAACCCGTCGCCTCAGTCACCTCTTGTAACTCAGGCTTCTTCCAAAAACGGAAATACCTGGATCCACCCAGATAATCATCCGGGTAGCCATCGCCCTCGCCTTCCTTGACTGAAAACGCCAGTACGGCGCCGGGCTTCAGGCAATCAAAGCATTTGTGCAGCACCAGCTTTAATTCTTCGGGTTTAAAATGCAGGAAGACGGCATGGGCGAACACTAAATCATAACTCGATCCGAAATCATCAGTCAGAGCGTTCAATTTTTCGGCCTTGTGGCCTTGGCTCTTGAGCAAGTCGACGAAGCCTTCGGCGGCATCGGTGCGCAAGACGTCATATCCAAGCGTTTCCATGTAGGCTGCGTCCCTGCCGTAGCCGCTGCCAATCTCCAGAATCCGGCCGCCTTCAGGTACAAGCTTTAGTACATTGTCTAACCAGACTTTCATACCGCCTTCCACCACTTGCCTATTAGCGGCAACGTAATCTTGAATGTTCGCGTTGTAAGCTTGAAGGGTCTTATCGTTATCACTGTTCATAGTTCGCCCCAGTTGTCGCCGATAGTGATGTCCACGTCCAGACGGACCGGCAGTTTGTAGATGCCTTCCATCACGCTCTTCAGGGCCTTGCCCACGGCTTCGGCCTCGTCGGCCGGGCATTCGACCAGTATCGAGTCGTGGATCTGCAGGAGTATGTGGCAGTCCTCGACGTTTGGCAAGCAGCCGGTCGGCTTCGACCATGGCCAGTTTCATCAGGTCGGCTTCGGTGCCCTGGATGGGCATGTTGATGGCGGCCCGTTCCGCGGCCTGGCGGACCATGAAGTTGCTGGATTTGATGTCCGGCATGGGTCGGCGGCGGCCGAACAGAGTTTCAACGTAGCCCTTCTTCCGAGCGAACTCAAGTATGGTGTCCATGTAATCGAACAACGGCTTGCGCAGGTCCTTGTAGCGGTCTATGAACGTCGCGGCCTGGTCGCGGCCCATGCCCGTGGCTTTGGATAGACCGTGCGGACTCATACCGTACATTATGCCGAAGTTAATCACCTTGGCCGCGCGGCGCTGTTGCTTGGTGACATCTTCCTGCTCGCGGCCGTACACCTGGGCGGCCGTGGTCGCGTGTATGTCCGCGCCGCGGTTGAACATCTCTATGAGCTCCTTGTCCTTGGCCAGGACCGCCGCCAGGCGCAGTTCGAACTGCGAATAGTCCGCGCTGACCAGTTTCCTGCCCTTGCCTGCCACGAACGCCGTACGGATGCGCCGGCCAAGGTCGGTTCGCGTAGGTATGTTCTGTAAATTAGGGTCGTTGCTGGAAAGCCGGCCCGTCTGGGCGATGGTAAGCGCGAAGGTGGTATGCAAGCGGGAGTTTTCATCCACCTGCCTGGGCAACGTATCTATATATGTGTTCTTGAGCTTGGCGACTTCGCGGTATTGAGTAATCAAATCGATAATCGCGTGCTGGCCGCGCAATTTATCGAGTTCGCTAGCCGCCGTGCTGTAGCCGGTCTTGCCTTTTTTTATTCCCTGCGCGGGAAGTTTAATCTTGTCGAACAAAATTTCTGCCAGCTGGCTGGGCGAGCCTATATTGAACTCCTGGTCGGCGTAGCCATATATCTGTTGTTCGTAGTCGGATATCAGGTCGTCGACCTCGTCGGCGAACTTTTCCAGATACTTAACGTTGAGTTCTATGCCTCTGTGCTCCATGCGGGCCAGCATGGGGATGACCGGCCATTCTATGTCGGCTGGCCAGGTCTGCCAGCTTGTCCAGTGTTTTGATCTCGGCCGCCTGCTTGGTGTGGAGAGCCTTGATAGCCGCGATGAACTCCGGCGCGCGAGCCATGAACTCATCCTTATCAAGGTCCTCGAACGGCGAACCGTCGTAATCCAGGTCTGTCTCGGCCAGGCCTGTCAAAGTTTGTTCACGCCGCAGGCTGTTGAGCAAAAAGGCGCCTATGAGCACGTCGTGGCCTACCGGCGGCAGGTCTTGCACGCCTATTTCAAGCAATAATTCCAACGATGATTTGATGTCGTAGCCTATAAGCTGCCGCTTAGGTTTGAAGAGGGCCGCTACCGCGGCCTTGTCCAGCTTGGCCAGGTCCAGCGTATGCGCGGTGCGGCCGTCCGTGCTCAATACCAGGACCTCGGGCCGGCGGCCGTGCTTGCCTGCCGTACGTGAACACACATAGATGTGTTCGGAGGCCGGCAGTCTCAAGACCCGCGAGCTTATCGGGCGTATCAATAATGTCGTTCTTGCCTGCCGCGAGCGGGTGGCCGCCGTTCTTGGCCAGGTGGTCGTCGATCCCGTCCTGCATGACGTCCGGCAGTTGGCGGGCCAGCGTGCGGAACTCCAGCTTCTGCAAGCAGTTCCAGTATCTTGCCGGGTTGCATATGATGGCCGCTCACCTCCTTAAGGTCCAGCTTTATGGGCGCGTCCGTCCAGACGCGGGCCAACTCCTTGCTAAGGTAGGCCATATCCTTGCCCGCTTCTAGTTTCTTGCGCGTGGTTTCCTTTAGCAGGGGCAGGTTGTCGTATATCCCGTCCAGCGTTTTGTATTGCTTCAACAGTTCGACGGCACCCTTCTCGCCCACGCCCGGCACGCCCGGAATATTGTCCGACGAGTCGCCTTTAAGCGCCTTCATGTCCAGGAATTGATTCACCAGTATGCCGTACTTGGCCTCAAAACTCTTAGGTGAATACAATTCGATATTGCTAAGGCCGGTCTTGAGCGCATAAACATGTGTGAGCGGGCTGATGACCTGCAGCATGTCCAGGTCGGACGTGACCAGCAGGGTCTCTATGTCCTTCTTGCCGGCCTGCAGAGCCAGCGTGCCCATGATGTCGTCGGCCTCGTAATCATCCAGTTCGTACAGGGGCCAGCCGAACGCCTTCAGCAGTTCCTGCAGGATAGGTATCTGGGCCTTGAAGTCTTCCGGCGCGGGCTTACGCCCGGCTTTGTATTCAGGATACATCTGCACGCGTTTGCGGATGTTGGTCTTGGGTTTGTCCCACGCCACCGCCACGTAGTCAGGCTTAAGGCGCTTGACGACTTCCAGCGCCATAGTCGCAAAACCGAACACGCCGCCCGTGGGCGTGCCGTCTTTTGTGCTCAGGTTCGACATAGCATAGTAGCCGCGGTAAAACACGCTTTTGCCGTCGATGATGACGAACTTCTTCCTGGCCTCGCCAGCCGGCTCCTTGCTCATACTTTCAAGTATACCCTTAGCACTATTTATTAACTCCGCTTTCGGTGACAATCATGTCCAACCGTATGTCGTGGGCTTCCGTGGGAATCCGTTCGGTCTTGCAGTCTTCGTAGCATACGCCGACCTTTTTGGCCTGGGGCTGGCCGGCTAGGAACTTGTCATAATAGCCCCCTCCGTAGCCTATGCGGTGCAGGGTTTTGGGTTCAAAGCCGAGCATCGGCACGATAATTACGTCGAACCTGGGTATTTCGGCCACGGGTTTATCATCGGTAGTGTCCACCACCTGCCAAGTATCACCGGACTTGCGCGAGGTATACACCTTCACGTTGGCCACGTCGTTCTGCAAAGCGGTGACGAAATCAACCAGGTCGACCTCGCCCAGCCGCATGATGGGCTCAAAACAGTGCACACTGCGTACCTTTTCCCAGTAAATCTCCTGCAGAAGACTGGAAGCTATGGCTTCGGACTTTTCGTGGCGTGCTTCCCCGCCCAGGTCAGCGCGGATTTTTTGGAGCCGTTTCCTAAGTTCTTCCTTTGCGGGCTTGGCGGAGTCCATGTCTTTATTCTAAACTAAATACATGCTGCGTCATCGTATAGGCTTCGGCGAACTGGTACAAGCCCAGTTAGCCCTGTTGGTCGCCATAGGCCTTCAGGTGCTTGCCAGGCGGATAGGTACCGATGTAGTCCCGGGCTCGCACTTCTTCATCATAGCCACCGAACTGGTGCTGGCGGTGCTCATAGCGCTTACCGTCAACTTCAAGCGTGAGAGCGGCAAAGGCATGTACCACGTATTCGCGATCCTTCTGCTGGGAATAATATCCGTAGCCAACGCTAGCGGCCTTATCTACGTACTGCACTCCCTGATTACCCAGCACGGCACAGTGAACGGCGAAAGCCTGCTCGCCTCCGCCGTGGCCATTTTCATGACCAATATCATCGTGTTCGGGCTCTGGTACTGGGAAATAGACAGCCCGGGCCTGACGCGCACCCGCTGGTCGCGCCACGACAAGGATTTCCAGTTTACCCAGCAAAACCTTAAAGCGGAATTTCCGGACTGGCAGCCCGAGTTCGCCGACTACCTGTTCATGTCTATCACCAACGCCGTGAACTTCGCCCCGGCCGACACCAAGCCGCTTACCCGTCAGGCCAAGATGCTCATGGCCCTTCAGGCGCTGGTTTCGGTCTTTACGCTGGCGCTATTGATCGCCCGGTCGGTCAGTATTTTAGGCTCCTGACCAAAGCAGGACTTACCAGAGCTCTAAGATCCGCTCGATGCTCTTCAGGAATTCGTCCTGAGACTTGTCGTTGTTGATGACGGTGGCGTCACTGCGCGATTTGACGGCCGTCATGTCAAGGGTAGCGGAATCGCCGCTCTGGTTCATCTCGGCCGCTTCCTCGGCCTTGAACTCTTCAAGCGTCTTGTTGTCTTCGTCCTTACGGCCGCGCTTGGCCAAGGCCTTTTGCACGCGTGCGTAACGGATGCGCGTATTGGCGTCAACCCAAAGCACCGTACCGCCCAGCTCGTGTACGCGGTCGGCTTCGCCGGGATTGCGCAACGAAGCTATAGCCACGCCCTGGTACTTGTCCTTGGCCGCCTCGTATTCGGCCACGGCTTTGTCTACCAGCACGCCCAAGCCTGATTCGCGGCGCCACTCGGCGCTGATGGAGCGCAGGTTCTCCCTGTTCACCTCCAGGCCGCGCCGCTCGGCCTCGCGGCGCAGTATGTCGGTTATGGATACGAACAGATAGCCGTGCTTGTCGGCCAGCATGTGGCCGACCGTATCCTTGCCGGCGCCGTTGGTCCCCGAGATGCCTATTATCTGTACTTTTTTGTCCATGCTTATTTGATGTAGTCGTGAAGTTTTTTGGCGTCTCGGTGTTTGCGCAATTTTGCGAGGGCCTTGGCTTCTATCTGGCGGATGCGCTCGCGGGTCACGGAGAATTCCTGGCCCACCTCTTCCAGCGTGTGCGATTTGCCATCTTCCAGGCCGAAGCGCAGTTTAACGATCTTTTGTTCGCGCTCGGTCAGAGCGGCCAGCATATCCTTGACCTGCTCCTTGAGCAGTTGGCCGGTGGCTGATTCCTCGGGCGAAACGGTGTCTTCGTCTTCTATGAAGTCGGCCAGAACGCTGTCTTCTTCGTCGTCGCGAATAGAAGCGTCAAGCGAGGAGATATCCTGTTTGATCTTCATTATGTGTTCGACCTTGTCGACGTCAATCTCCATCTCGTTGGCGATTTCTTCGTTGGTCGGTTCCCTGTTCAATTCTTGTGTCAGGCGCCGCTGGGTCCTGAGCAATTTGTTGATGGTCTCTACCATGTGCACGGGTATGCGGATGGTGCGGGCCTGGTCGGCGATGGCGCGGGTTATGGCCTGGCGAATCCACCAGGTAGCGTAGGTACTGAACTTGAACCCTTTATCGGGGTCGAACTTCTCGACGGCGCGCAGAAGGCCGGTGTTGCCTTCCTGGATCAGGTCTAATAGGTCCAGGCCGCGGCCCACGTAGCGCTTAGCGATTGAAACCACCAGGCGCATGTTGGCCTCGGCCATCTGGTCCTTGGCTTTCTTGTCGCCGGCGACCACGCGATTGGCCAGGGCCAGCTCTTCTTCGGCGGACAACAGGGGTATCTTGCCGATTTCGCGCAGGTACAGCCGGACCGAGTCGTCGGCCACATCGTCGTCCAGATACACGGGGGTTTTGCGTGGTCTCTTCTTCCTCCTCTTCATCGGATTCCCAGCTGTCGGACTGCTTGGAGCCAGGCGTGTCGGATGCGGTTATCTCGATGTTCAGATCGGCCAGCTCGGTGTAGAGCGCGTCCAGAATTTCGGCGTTGGCCGGAGTCTCCGGTATTGCCGACAGGATTTCGCGCTGTTCGATGCGCTTATCGCGCTTGGCGCGCTCAATAAGGTCTTTCTTGGCCTGTTCGAGCGATTGGTCTTCCGAAGGCTTCTGGGCCTTCTTGCTGTTCTTGCGCTTGGGTCTGGCCATCAGGCGTCTCCTTTCATATGATTCAATAATTCGTCGTATCTTTTGGATTCGACCAGCAATCTCGCGGGTAGCCGCCTCGTCGGCGGTATCCATTGCTTCGGACAGTTTATTTTTTTGAGTTTTTACGTAGTTTTCGATCAATCTTATCCGTAACCGGGCGGCTTCTTCGTGAAGCTCGTTTAAGTCAAGGCCCTGGTACAGCTCCTCATAGAGTAATGCTTGTATTTTAACATAATCCCCCAGCACCTTTACCGTCTTTAACGACAACGTTGCTTTTTTTGATGTCAAAGGTGCTGGGAAATCGGGGTTTTTCTTCAAAAATTGCAATAATTCGCGGGCCGGATCCTCGTAAAGCATTTCGGGGATCACGATGCCCATCAATTCGCGCAGGGTCGGCCTGGCAAGCATAAGGCTCATGAACTTGTCCTGGGCCTTCTTATTCTCGACCGCCGCCTTGTCCAGCTCGCCGTCGGCGGTCTTGACCCGGCGCCGGCGCGGCGGCTCCGGGCCGCTGACGGCTTTCAGTTTTTGCTCCAGCACATCGCTGGTAGTACCGATAGCCTTGGCTATGGCGCCCAGGTAATGGTCGCGCTCCACCGGGTCGGACAGGTCCGCGAACCACCGGCAGAAGGATGTCGCTGAATTCGCGCTTGCCTACCGCGGAATTCAGGTCCAGCTCCTTGCTGTAGCGGGCCATCAACCAATCCAGGGCGTATTGATGCTTGGTGATGGCCTGCTCCCACAGCTTGGGGTCCTTTTTTATAAGATCATCCGGATCCTTGCCGCTGGGGATATCTATCATGCTCAGCGTCACCTTGACCTTGGAGGCTATGGGTATGGCACGCTCGGTGGCGGCCACGCCGGCCTGGTCGGCATCGAAGGCCAGGCGTATGTCGCCGGTGAAGCGGCTGAGCGCCTTCAGATGCGGTTCGGTGAGGGCCGTACCGGCCGTGGCGACCGTCTGGCGGACGCCGGCCTGATGGCTGGCAATGACGTCCATATTGCCTTCCACCAGCACCACGAACTTACTTTTACGGATTGATTCCTTGGCCAGGTGCAGGCCGTATATATGCCGGCTCTTATCGTATAGCGCGGTCTGGGGCGTGTTGATGTATTTGGGGGCGTTCGGCTCATCGTCCAGCAAGCGGGCCGTGAACCCCATCATGCGGCCCTGCGGATCCTGCAGGGGTATCATCAGCCGGCCGCGGAACATATCCTGCGTGCCGCCGCGGTAGTTGCGCGCGGTCAATCCGGCCTGCTGGAGCTCCTTATCCGTGTAGCCCTTGGACTTGGCGTAGTTTATCAGCGCCGTGCCGTTGTTGGGCGAGTAACCGATTTTCCATTCCAGCGCGGTTTCTTTAGTGAATTTGCGCTTGTTTGAAGACGTATTCCAGCGCCTTTTTACTTTTTTTAAAATGTTCCTGATAAAATCTTGCGCTCAAATCCAGCAGTTTGTGCAGGCGCTCCTTGTCCGGTCCGCCCTGCCTTGGCCCCGCGCTCCGGTACTGTTCCAGGTCGATGCCGGCCTTGCGCGCCAACAGTTCCAGCGCGCCTTTGAAGTCCAGCCCCTCCACCTCCATGACAAAGCTGAACATATTGCCGCCCTTGCCCGACGAAAAGTCGTGCCATATCTGCTTTTCCGGGCTGACCATGAAGCTGGCCGTCTTTTCGTTGGTCCACGGGCTCAGGCCGCGCCAGTTGCGCCCCGCCCGTTTGAGCTGGACGTATTCGCTGACCACATCCTCTATGCTCAGGCGTTGTTTAACCTCGTCGACCGCGTCCATGACCTCTATTGTACGCCAGTTAAATTATCAAAGCATGAGCATGCGGAACAGCTTAGCGCTGGCGAATGCCGTGAGGATAGCTCTCCAGCTCTGTTCCTTGCTCCCGTAGAGTTTTCTTAATTTTTTAAGACGTTTACATATATCTTCTATGGACGGTTTTTCTGTAACCACCCACATAACAAGTTTGTCAAAATCTTGGTTCATCTCTTTGGTGGCAGTGAAATGTACCTTGTTTAATTTATACGTGTAGATTGACGCCATGAGGGCAGTCCGCTTGTTGCCGTCTTTGAAGCCATGATATCGGGCTATAGAGTCTATTAGTACAGCGCATATGGTGTCTATGTCGTAGTTTTCAATATAGTGAACGTAGCTTTCAGGGCGCTTAACCGCGCTTTTTATAAGCTTCATATCATGAATGCCTTCTTTGCCAGATGAAAACGCTAAAACCGCCTCGTGGAGCAACTCCACCGTTTCCACATCAGGCAGTATGTAAGTCATCTATTTTTTGGCAAGAGAAGTAAGAGCCGGCTTCATCTGCTTAGCCAGTTTCCGCATCAGCTTCTTATCCGAAGATTTCGTGTAAGTAATCTTCTTGTTCATGACCTCTATTATACATCAAAAGGCTTTCGCTATGCTATACGCCCTCGGTCTTTGGGTTGCGGATGCCGTACAGCGACACGGCGCCGCCGACCGCCATCAGGCCGACTATGGTGTAGATGCCGGCGTGGAAGGCGGATACCGAAGCTGACTCCAGCGCGCGGCGAAAAGCGACATCGCCGGCGTAGGGTTTGGGCGGCGTGGTCTGCAAAGAGGCACGCTTAGCGCTGGCGATGGCGTTCGGGGACACGCCTGTAAGGCCTTGCCTGTCCAGAGCGCTGTGGAACTGAGTGGCTACAATCGCGCCCACGACCGCCACGGCGATCAGGCCGGCCACCCTGGCCACGGCATTGTTAACGCCCGACGCGATACCGGCTTGCTTGGGGTCGACATCGCCCAGTATGGCCGAGGTAAGCGGCGCGACGGTTATGGCCAGGCCTATGCCGAATACCACGATGGCCGGGAAAACGTCCGTCCAATAGTTCACCGTGGAGCCAAGCCGTGCCAACATCAGCCATCCGAGCGCGCCGATGATCGGACCAAAGCCCATAAACAGCCTGGGGCCATACTTGCCGGCCAGAGCGCCCGTCTTAGGCGACAACGCGAATAATATGAGGGTGACCGGTACGCCGGCCAGCCCGGCGGCCAGGGCCGAGTATCCGGCCACCTGCTGAAGGAAGACTACCAGCAGGAAAAACGACGCCGTCAGGCCGGCGTATACCGCGAATGTGGCCACGTTGCCTACGCTGAAGTTGTGGTTCTTGAACAGGCCGAGCGGAAGCATGGGCTTGGGCGCGCGGCGCTCATACAGCAGGAAGATGGCGAACAGCGACACGCCTAGTACCAACGGCACGAAGATAAGCGGATCGGACCAGCCCCGCCGTGATTGCTCAATAAGGGCGAAGACGGTGCCGCCCAAGCCCAGGGCGCCTAGCAGTGCTCCCGCCCAGTCCACCGCTTTGGGGCCGCGCTCCGGCTTGTCCGCCTTGACCCGTCTTAGCAGAGTACAAAGTGACCGCTATGGGCAGGATGTTGATGGCAAATATCCAGCGCCAGGAACCTTGGTCGACCAATATGCCGCCTACCAGAGGGCCCAGGATGAAGGATATACCGGTCCAGGCCGTCCAGGTGCCTATGGCCTTGCCCTGCGCCGGACCCGAGAAGGTAGATATTATGAGCGCCAGGGAGCTGGGCACCAGAAGGGCGCCGGCCATGCCCTGCAGGGCGCGGAATACTATAAGCGGCGCCACGGCCGGCGCCACGGCGCACAACAGCGAGGCTATGGCGAAGCCCCACAGGCCTATCTGGATTATGCGCTTGCGGCCTAGCAAGTCGGACAACGATCCGGCTATGAGTATAAGAGAGCCGAGCGTGAGCAGATACGCGTCCACTATCCATTGCTGGCCTACCAGGCCGCCGCCGAGTTCCCGTTGTATGGCCGGCAAGGCTACGTTTACTATAGCGCCGTCCAGAAAGGCCACGAACGAAGCCAGGATGCTCACCGCCAACACCAGCCTCTGCTGTCTCGTCATATTAATAAGAATATCAGTAATCGGCCGTTTCGGTATGCTATAAGCTTATGTTTTAATTAAAGCCATGCCACCCTCTGATCCGCTAACGCCGGGCGGCCAACAACCGCCTCCGGCGCCGCCGCCCGCGCCGCTCACAGGTCCTCCTAGCCAGGACCAGCCTTATAATTTCATCACAAACCCCGCTGAGCCTCCCAAGCCATCACTGATGAGCAAGCTTACGGGCGGCGGTTCCAAGCGCGGACTCATAATCCTGGCAGGCGGAGGAATGATGGTGATGCTGGTACTCATACTTATATTACGGGCATTCACGGGCGGCGGAGGCAACGCCGCCGTACTTATAACCGTCGCCCAGGACCAGACGGAACTGATACATCTGGCCGACAACGCCAGCGTCGAAGATAGCCTGTCCAGCAAGAACGCGAACCTGGCGGCTACCGTACAGGCCGCCGTGTCCAGTTCGCGATCACAGATAGCAAACTACCTGGCGAAGGCCGGCAAGAAAGTCGATGCAAAACAAGCAAGCCTGAAGATTTCTTCGATGACCGACGAACAACTGACGGCCGCGGCGAGCGCCGGCACCTACAACCAGACCTTCGAAGATATAATGCGTTCCCAGCTGGACGAGTACGGCAAGGATCTTCAGAAAGCTTATCAGGCGAACAAAGGCCCCAAAGGCCGCGCCATCCTAACGGACAGCTACGACCAGGCTAAGCTGTTGGGCGTCCAGCTTAATTCAAGAGGCTAACCGGCCGCTAGCTCGTAGCTGTGCCGTATCAGCCCTTTCACTTCGTCCCATTCCAGCTGGCCGCTCAGCACCAAAGTGTTCCAATGTTTCTTATTAAGATGGTAGCCGGGCATGACTTCCACGTACTTCTCGCGCAATACCTTAGACAGTTCAGGGTCGCACTTCAGGCTCAACTGCACCGGATCCTTGCCTTCGCTTATCAGCGCGAACATCTTATCGCCATGTCTTATATACGGCCACGCCCTCGCCGAACGGATAATCCAGCCGCGCGTTCGGCATACTCAATATAAATTTCTCTACTGTCTTATGGTCCATGCGTTCCATTGTATTACAGCCATAAGCTCTAGGTTAAGAAGATGGTTGAGGCGCCCATAATATTGCATATTGTAACATTCTATGTTAAAATAAGCTATGTTACAAAGTTTTGGTGATTATTGCAATGAGCGAGCTATCTAAGAAGTCGAAGACTGTCCGCAAGAAGACCGTTAAGCAGGCAAAGCCTGCGCGTAAGTCTGGCGCTAAGTCACGGACGCGTTCCGCCGCTAAGCCCATTAAAGCTAAGAAGCCTGCGCAGTCCCAGGTCAAGCGCGCTAAATCAACCGCCAAGAAGACCCGACAGGTCCGTAAACCTGTCAAGCAGACCAAAACCGTACGTAAGTCCGTGAGCAAAAAACCGCAGAAGCGGGCCCAGACCAAGAAACGCGCCCAATCAAGGAAGAAGCACGCCAGCAAACGAAAATTTAATAGAATTATCCGCAAACTATCTTCCCGGCTACTTTTAGTAGCTATGGTGATTGCGGGTGTTTCCGGGTTCTATTATGGTCGCCACATGGGTGTTAATGGCTACGTCAATGCACTGAATAACCATGCTCAAGCCACAAGGGCGCCAAGCAGAATAACGACGCCGGGGCCTGCGCAGGATAACCCGCACTTTTCAAAATATCCTACCTGGTCGCAGAATTTCGCGACTGACACCTCAGGTAAGCTTGATTCACGGTACTGGAACATATACAAAGGCGCACCACAGAACAATAATGAGGAAGCCCAGTATTATACTGATGACCCTGCCAACATACACATAAAGGACGGATCCCTGTCGTTAGTGGCTACTCGCCAAAAGCAATCTAACAATTACGCATCGGCCCGGGTTGATACCGAGAAAAAACTCTCGTACTTATACGGAAGAGTCGATGTGACCGCCAAGCTACCGAAGGCGGTAGGAACCAGTCCGGCAGTCTGGTTCTTGCCTGCTAATAACAAGTACAGGGACTTAAGCTCGCAAAGCGACAGTCTAAGGTATTTGAACGGCGGCGAGATAGACTTGGTTGAATCGGTTGGCTTCAACCCGAATATAGCGTACGGTGTGGTGCATACGCGCTCCGACCAGAAAAACCATCCGGATGGAATCGGGTCATTTGACCAAGTAGAGGTGCCGAATAATGATAAGGAATATGTTACATATTCTATGTTATGGACGCCAACAACCATAACTCTCGAAGTTAACAACACGCCCTTTTTCACCTACGATAAGCCGAGCAGTTCAGACTATAGCACCTGGCCGTTTGACCAGCCCTTCTACATGATAATTAATCTAGCTATGGGTGGCATATGGGCTGGAGAAGATACGGCACATTTCCCGGGCAACGGTATAGATAACTCAGCCCTGCCCGCATCTATGGACATAAAGTCCATATATTACTACCCGTACGATGGATCTAACGGGTCTAGGAACTAGGCCCTGCGTGGGCCTTTAGGTTTGCGCATGTTTGAGCTCCGGCTGTTGAGCAATGCCCGTTGTCCGCGCACTAGCCTGACCTGACCATAGGTCATCAGGCCTACGCCAAGGATTGTATATGGTATCAGCATATGCCAGCTAATCCCGACAAGTTCGTGAAGTGCAACGTCGGTGCTCGACACGGGCATCACACTTGAAACCAGTGATATTTGCGGTTGTGGTACTTGCATATGTTAGTCCTTTCCCTTATCTAGCTACTACCAGGCTCTATCGGGCCTGCGATAACTAAGCCATATTGAATAGGTATATATAGACTCTCTGAAAATTGCGTAAAGTTCGTTCGGAATCAACAGCACAGTCATCAACCCTTGCCACTTGTCGCGCTGGTCAGTATATTTTATCCACCTGTGAAACTGTATGAGCGACGCGGCAACGGGAAGCAGAAAGAAGAAAGAAACCAACTGTATTACACTGCCTGTGGCCAGAACTATGCCATAAGTTCCGTACAGAAGGACGCGCATCAACAGGTTTGCGGTCAGCAACGAAATAGTAAATGCTTCGTACCTCGTGTGTTTTTTAAGCTTATACAGGCGGATCTCATCCACGGTTCCGCTGTACCAGCGCTGCCTTTGGTCAAAGAGACCGCCCTTTCCTCGCAACTTCAGCGGCACGTCAGACCACGATATCATCATTAAAGAAGATTTGACCTGCCACCCAAGGCCCTTCATCTCAAGCGTCAAGCGATAATCTTCGACCAAGCTGTCGGTTGCCCATACGTTACCTCTGTGCTGTTTGTTGACATCTTTTAATGCGGCCGTCCGGAACATTACAGATACTCCCGGAAGCACTCTTGCACTTTTATAATTTTCGACTCTCCAAGCGTTAGCCAGACCGAATTCGATGTTCTGTAGCCGCCATAAGTACCGTTCCCACATGGTGGCGTTTTCTTTCAAAGGCAATGCCCTATATGCAGAACATATGCCTCCTGTTTTTGGCTCCCGTTTGAATTGCCGTACGCCAGCCTCTATAATCTTGCGGTCAAGAATGGTATCAGCGTCCATGCCAAAGATAAAATCAGGCTTGCTTCTCAGTTTCTTAAAACCATGGTTAAGCGCGCCGGCTTTCTTGTGCTTGTTACGCACGGTCTTGGTCAGCCGGAGCCTTTTTGCTCCGTACTTCTTCTGGCATTGTTTTACAATTTTAACGGTATCGTCCGTACAGTTATCGGCTATTACGAGCACGTAGTCGAGCGGATACGACTGGTTCATCAAAGACGCGATAGTCTTTTCTATGATGTCCTGTTCGTTGTGTGCCGGCAATAAGGCAACTACACGCGGCTTTACTGCGCGTGTTTTCGCCTTTCCTAATCGTGCCGACCTTGTTCTCCCAGAGGCGCGTGCCATCAATCTATCCTTAATTTAGGTTGACTGAACAGCCGCCGCACCTCCTATGGGGTGCGACCCCACAACTTAGCCCTTCAATCAACTATAGTACCTTATTTATGTAAATTTGTAAAGTTTATTTTATAAAGATTTAATAATTGCTGACTGCGTTAAAGTTGGGTTTCAACTTCTGTAAATGCTTGCTGCATGGTCTCGACCGTTATGCCACTGGCCTTGATGGCCGCAAGCTGGGCATCCAGGTGTTCCGGCGTTACGTCGCCTTCGGCGTCATAAGTCGCATTGGGGTCAGGATTGACCGCATGATATACGAGTACCAGCCATGTATGGGTCTGCTGTGCCTGGGCCACCCAATCGGCAACCTGAGCTGCGGTCGTGGTATAGGATACATTCTGTACGCGTATGTCGTAGGGGCTAAAACTTTCTTGTCATTGAAGCCCGCTTCGACGCTGCGCGCGGCACCATAGTACTTCTGGGCGGTATTGATGACCGTATCATTGTACAGGCCGTATGGATACGCCAAATCCGTTACCGGTACCCCTATCCAGCTTTCCAAGGTAGTCTGCGATTGAGACAGTTCCGCATCCAGCTGAGCCAGGTACTGTCTTGAGTAAGATCTGGGTGGCTGACGGTATGCGACGCGACCTCGTGGCCTTTAGCATTACCAATCCTGGACCTCGGCACGGGTCATGTAGTTAGGCTGTCCTACTCGCTCAGTGATTATAAACTGCGTGGAAGTAAACCCGTATTTCTGCAGTATGAGGCAGGCCGTTATCGTAGGTGCTGGCGTATCCGTCATCGAAAGTCAGGCTGACCAGCGCGCGGTTAAAACCATCCGGCGTGTAAGGCTTAAGCGAATAATTATCTGTGGTCAGTGTACCGTTCTGCTTGATGAAGTGGTAGACCGTCACGTTTACAGCTCCAGACGGAACGGAAAAGTGTGTCGAGAAATTCTGCCAAGCTCGGCGAGGCATCGGGCTGGCCTATGAGCTGGTAACGCATACTGCCGTCAGACATGGTAAATACAGCGTCAACTTCTGTTCCGACGGTCGATTTATAGTAATCGCTGAATGCGTACTGTTCACTGCCATCCACAGTTACCGGGTTGAAATACCATTTGGCATCGCCGCTGACATAATTGCTCAACTTACCTGCATGCTGCGGTTGCCGTCTTGGCCGTTGTTTAGATAAGAAAGGCTTGCGCTGTTGGTTCCCCACCCACCTTTTTGCCAATGCCTGCGGCAGAGCGCTGTTGGACGGATCGGGTGTCTCGGCCGAAGCGTTGGCAATAAGGTTTGCCCTGCGGAGGGTGCGGAGGCGTCACTGCAGTCCCCGTAAGCGAGAAATTGTCCGTGGTCAGCGTACCTACGCTATTGATTACGTGAAAGATGGTTACTTTAGCCACATTGCCAGGTGCCGTGAAACCGCCCGTATATTGTTTCCAGCCAATGCTGGCCGGTGCGGCACCTAAGTCCTCATAGGTGTAATTCCCATTACCGTCTTCATATTGAGCCACCACGTCGGTCTGTACATCCGATTTATAATAATCGCTGAAAGTGTATTGTGTCTCGGTCTGCACCGCCACAGGATTAAAGTACCACTTGGCGTCGCCACTTGTGTGGCTGGACATTTCACGCTTACGCTGCGGAGCCGCTTGACCGTATTCAGGTAGGAGTAGCTGGCTGTGTTCGTGCCCCATTTGTCTTTATGCCAGGATTGCGGAAGGTGCTGTTGGAGGAATCAGGCGTCTCAACCGAAGCGTTGGCGATCAGGTTGTCGGCCGGGGGTGGAGGCGGAGGTGTTACTGTAGAAGGTCCGGTAAGCGAGAAGTTATCCGTAGTCAACGTACCTACGCTATTAATCACATGGAATATCGTCACATGTACGGCTGAAGCCGGTGCGGCGAAAGTGGCAGTATATTGTTTCCAGCTGGTGCTTTGTGCCGCGCCGCCAAGGCCCTGGTAGGTATAGTGGCCGCTACCGTCATCAAATTGGGCCACGACGTCGGTCTGTACGTCCGATTTATAGTAATCACTAAAGGTGTACTGTGTGCCGGTCTGCACTGAAACCGGCGCAAAATACCACTTTACGTCGCCATTTGTGTAACTGTTTACCTGAACCTGCACACTGCGGTTGCCGTCTTGGCCGCTGTTCAGATAAGAATACGTGGCGCTGTTGGTTCCCCACCCACCTTTTTGCCATGCCTGTGGCAGAGCGCTGTTCGAAGGATCAGGAGTCTCAACCGAAGCGTTGGCAATCAGATTGTCAGATGCGGCAGCCGATGCCGACATAACCAAAGGCAAAACTGTACTCAGCCCAAGTAAAAATGCTGTAGTAACAGATGCTAACTTCTTAAATAATGACACCGAGCGCTTGTTCCTATCCGCGCCACCCTTAAAACTATCAAAACTAATTATACTGACACTAATCTAATACGTCAAGAGCCGCTGACGGTCGGTTACGTCGTCTACGTCTGTTGCCTGTTATTAAACCCCTCCATGCTGATAGGCGCCTACATGACGATAACGGGATACCTTATGCTCAACGTATGGCCAGATGAGCATATGAAGGCTACAAAAAAGATTCGCATGTCATTATTCGCGCCAGCTATGTACTTTGTTTTCTATTTAATGAACTTCGTACAGCTCGCCGCCATCATACGCTGTATAGTCAACCCTAAGCTTGCATTAGGCCTATCACAAAGTGGTGGTAGCTGGGCCTCACCTAAGCGTAGCGGCGAAGCACAGGTTCAATTCTCTTAGTTACTCCGCTATACATCGTGTTCATCAAAGCACGATTTCGTATGCTCTACATCAGGCTTTAGAACATGTACGACATCAGTAATATTATTACCTTTTTTTGACTTATATCTAACATACTCACGTCCAGTCTCGGAAAAGAATGGTAGCGGGTAGTCTACGTTATTTATTGTCAGGAGGTCGCACGGTTTACTAATTGCGAAAGCCGCATTTACAATGTCGCCCATTTCTATTTTATGCTTCGTGCTTGGGTGTTGCTTATAGAGATAGCAGAGCTTTGCCGCGAAGTCCATCAGTGCCTTTGATAAGGTCACGTAAACCATGTTCTGCTCAATAAACTCTTCTATCTTCTTTTTATGAGCCTTGTCAGAAGTGCACATTATCTCGTACTTGGTGAACCCCGTGACCACAAACTTATATTTCTTTTCTAGCCTGGCAAAAAGCTTTACATACGCCGGAGTTTGGTTATCTGTAAGAGCGTGCGAAATAATATTGGCATCCACCAATAGGAGCGCCTTGCTTGAGGCCATATATCAACTGGTGGCTTTAATCAGACCCTTGGATGGACTTGGGTTAGATGATTTTGGTGGTTGGATTGAGCCCTTGGGTATATTGACCATGCCGTTTGCCTGCTTGTAATTGTTTGTGTCCATAGTTTACCACCTAATTATTACATAGTTATTAAATCAGGGTTAACGATTTTCACAGCAAGATAAGCTACAGCGTAGCCATGTTAGATTATCGCGTTGAATGGCTGAACCACTCCAGATAATGCTGGAGCTCGGCTATTGACGCCTGGATGTCGTCGAAGGCCCGGTGGACCTCCTTCTTCTCGAACTTTACGCCGTAGGCGCCCTGCATAAATATCTTCCAGGCGGATACGTCCAGCATGCGGTAATGCAGCTTTAAGGTCCAGGTGCGGCCACTGCGCCTTTATAAAGTTGCGGTCGTTATGGATGCTGTTCCCCGCCAATACGGCCGGCTCGCTGCCGAACTGTTGCTCTACCAGTTCTATAAGCTCTTTCTCGACCTGCTTGCTGGGCTTGCCGTCGTCCATCTTGCGCACGAATTCGTCGCGGTTCTCCGGGAAGTCCTTCCACCAGATGTTCTTGCCCATGCGGTCGACCACCGTCTGCTTGTCCTGTTTGACTATGGCCTCGTAGTTGGCCAGCGTTTTAAAGTCAAAATCCGTAATCTCGGCCGCCACCTCCAGGATGACATCCTTTTCCGGATCCAGTCCGGTCATCTCCAGGTCTACCCACAGCAGTTTGGTCGGCACGGCGTGCTTATCTATCATTACCAAACATTATAACCGAGTCGGATGACAATAAGTTAGTGCTGTACGTTCGCCTTAGGAGGCACGATCTTTTTGGCATTAATGAAGATACCGTCCTGATTGACACCTCTTGGGCCCTCTCCAGTGAACGCCCCCCACCTTAGCATGGTGTCCGACCTGTGCCTGTTCGCCAAGTACAGCTTTGTAGCCTATCTTTGCCGCATGCTCAATTTGTACGTGGTGACCAATTTGGACATCCCTGTCAATCTTAGCGGTCGGGCCTATATTTACACCGTGCCCAACGGTAACACCCTGTCCTAATCTGGCATAATCGCCGATTTTCGTGCTGGTGCCTATTAACTGCGCATGTATAAGCGCATAACTGCCTATAGTCACCTGGTCGGCAATCTCTGTTCCTACAATCCTTGAGTTATTGCCTATCTCTATCTTATCCCTTGGATCCATAAGATCATCTTTGAAACGATGGAAAGTCGTACCAGCATCCAGACGCACACCAAAACCAAGGACAACAGAGTCGATTACTTCCACGTCAGGATGGACTAAGCCTCCGGTTTCAGTAAGGTCATATTCGACCTCGTCCAGCACTACCCTCTCCCCCCATCAATGGACCCGGCGATATCTTCCGGGCTTACCTTAACGCCGGGATGACCTTCCGGAATGTAACTAAGTATCCTGCCAGAATTATCGGTGGCGGCTTCGAATGGATGACCCACTTGCTTCTCCTATAGGTTATTAACTGGATATTATATAGCTTTTTGTATAATATTGCAAGTATAGGTTGGCTTAAAACCTTGGGGTAGATTAGTCTTTGTCTCTATATGAGATAATTACTTGAATGAAAGTCTATAAATCTAAGGCTAGCCTTACTGCCCGGCACTTCTTATGATGAAATTCTTGCTAACGCAAGGAGGGAGTTTAAGAAGATAAGTAAAATAAGCACCGCGTCGTCATGCATATGTACGGTCAAAATATTTTGCCAAAAGTAAAATATTTATATCGCCGCTATTTTGGAATCACCTTATGGAAAAACGCCGAAAAGATCGCACAATAAGATTAAAATTCTACAAAGCGGCAATTGATCTATTGCGTAATTCTCGTTGTGCTCCCCATACGATTTTTAGAGACGGTGATTATCTACATAGATTTTATGGAGTTACTAAGGACGGTGCTGGGTACTGTGTGCAAGTTAAGCAGAATAAAAGAAGTGGACGCTTAGATTTTATATCTGTTTTTGATAAAAAAATCGACTAAAAACAAAAAACCCCCCGCGTTGTAGCCTAGAAACTACCGGCCGAAGGTTTAATGCGGAGAAAACAATATGACTTGTTTTCACTAATAATAGTATCACTTGGTTCTTCTTATGTCAACACGTTTCGTAGCTTATGTCAAAAAACTAGGGTATTTGCCTGTGCAAAAATTCACAGTGTGGTATTGACAGCTTATTGTATATTTCCTCTGCTATAATTTAGATAAAGGTTCCCGCCTGCTGATAAGAGCTCCTGGGCTCTTCTCGAAAGAGATAGGCAGGTGGGTCATTTTATCCAAAACAGATTAAATGATGATTAAATGTGTCCTCTTCGTGCTATACTTTGTAAAGTAATGAATATGCGTACCTGTTAAATCACTTGAAACCACTCGAGCCTAAGGTCGGCTGTATCGCCGCCGCCATGCGCGTGATCGGCAACAAATGGACCGCGCTCATCCTGCGCGACCTGTTCGCGGGCCCCAAAAGGTTCTGCGAGCTGGAAAAGTCCGTCGGCCATATAAACCCGCGCACGCTTAGCCAGCGCCTGGACGACCTGGAAGCCGAAGGCATAATCACCAAACAGAGTTTCGCGGAAGTCCCGCCCCGCATCGAATATACGCTTACGCCCAAGGGCCGCGACCTCCAGCCCATCCTCAGGCAGATGGCCGCCTGGGGCAACAAGCACGAAGTTTGCTAAGCCTTGTCTTTAAAGTCCAGGCAGACCGAATTTATACAGTAATGCTTGCCCGTGGGCGATGATCCGTCGTCGAACAGATGGCCCAGATGGCTGCCGCAGTTCTTGCAGATAACTTCGGTGCGGTGCATGCCCAGGCTGTTATCGTCGGCCAGTTCCACGGTATCGCTGGCGGCTACTTCGGCAAAGCTGGGCCAGCCGGCCAGGCCGGGTACGTCGGAGTCATATTTGGCGTCGCTCTTGAATAAAAGCGCGCCGCAGGCGGCGCAGACATAGTCGCCGCTGCCCTTTTCGTTCAGCAGTTTACCGGTGAACGGCGCTTCGGTGCCCTTTTCGCGCAGTACGCGGTACTGCTCGGGCGTAAGCTTATCTTTCCACTCGTCGTCAGTCTTCTTCTTCAAACTTGTACCTTACGACGGTCTCGTTCTTCTTGGGCTTCTTCTTTTTGGGGTTTTCCATGTTCTCCAGCTTGAATATGCGGACCACCACGTATATGACAACCAATACGAACAGCACGTCTATCAGGGCGTAGACGAAACTGCCCCAGCCAAAGTCGGCCGAGCGGCCGTGGAAGTGCCAGGTGAAGGTACGAGTGCTAAGCCTGTGGCCGAACAGCAATTTGAACGCCGGAGCGACGAAGCTGGCTATGAGCTCGCGCGCCAATGCCTGTACCTGCGTAGCTACCACGAAACCGATGGCCAGTGCGACCACGGCGTGTTCGCTGCAGGAAGGTCTTGAATCCGCCTACTACTTCGATTTCGGGAATGGTGGGCTTGGGCTGGCGATCATAGCTAATCGGCGATTGCATGCGTATGCCAGTGCCGGCTGTTACGTTCTGCGACCGGTCCGTAGTACGTTTATTCTTTTTGGCTGCCATGATAACTCCTTACATCTTTTCCGGCGCGGCTATGCCGAGCAGTTCCAGTCCGAATTGTAACGTCTGCGCATACTTCTGCACAAGATCTAACCTGAGCGCCTCCCGCGGGTCGCCGATGACACGGTTCTTTTCGTAAAAGCGGTTGAAGGTCTGGGCCAGCTCGTATAAATAGGTGCAGATGTGGTGCGGCATCAGATCGGCCACCGCCTTGTCGACAACTTCCGGGCACTCGCCCATCTTGCGTACCAGGGAGCGCTCGTCTGGCTCCAGTGCTGTATTTTTGTGCGATGAAGGTGCTGGGTGGGCCTTCTTGCAGGATGGAACAGGCCCGGGCATGCGCGTATTGCAGATACGGACCGCTATTGCCTTCCAGGCTGATGGATTCGGTCGGGTCGTAGACTGTGTCGCCGCCGATACGGTTCTTCAGAAAGGCGTATTTGACCGCGCCCAGCTCCGTATCCGGGCTTTCCGGATGCTTAAGCGCCAAGTTGGCCTTGTGCGCGGCCTGCAGGATGTCGTCGGCACGCAGGATGTTGCCCTTGCGGCTGCTCATCTTCTGGCCGCCGGCCAGTTTAATCTGGCCGTGCGTGTAATGCGTGGTGGCTTTTACCAGCTCCGGCGCGAACCGGCTCACGCTGAGCATGACCACAGCCAAGTGGTCCTTCTGCGCGACGTCGGTGATGATGAACGACCGGTCCGGCTTAAAGTCCTGGTGCTTGTGATATATCAGCCCGACGTCCTTGGCGGCATAGGTTGGCAGACCCTGGCGGCTGATGAACACCTGCACGAACAGACCGTCCGGCTCGCCATTGAACATTACGGCCCCGTCGGATTCCTGGTAAACCTTGCCGGTGTGCTTTCGCACGGCCTTCACGCCCAGTTCGGCTACGGCGCTTTCCGGGTAATACTTGTCGAACGGCACCATGCCCAATCTTTCGTACAGCGCGTTGAAGCCGTCGTAGCTCCATTGGCGGCAGGTCCAATATATCTTGGCGAAAGCGCTGTCGACTTATCCCTGCCTCGTGCAGGTCATAAACGCGCAGGTTGATGTCCTCGATCTCCTCTTTGGCCTGGTTGTCTTCTTCATATGCCGCGTTGCCGGCCACATAGCGCTCGCTCAGCCAGTCCAGCCGCTTGCCTTTAGGCACTTGGTCAAGCTTGTCCGGGTGTTCGCCGCCCAGTTCCTTGAGGATGGCCCACATGGTCTTGCCCACGTGCAGACCGACGTCGCCGCCGAAGTTGACGCGGCGCACCTTTGCGCCAGCCTGCTCCATGAGCCTGGCCGCGGCGTCACCCACCAGACTGGTATACAGATGTCCGGCGTGCAGTACCTTGAACGGATTCGGGTCCGAATATTCGGCTACTATCACCTGGCCTTCCAGCGGGCGGGCGGGCTTGGTTTCCAGAACCTCCATTAAGGCCTTGTCGCTTAGTTTCAGATTGATGAAGCCGGGGCCGGCCACGGACACTTCGCTGATATCATTAGCCAGGGTCGCCGGTAACTTGCCGGCCAGTTCATCGGCTATTTCGCGCGGTTTCTTGCCAAGCTTGGGCGCCAGCTGGAGCGCGGCATTGGTCGAGAAGTCGCCGAACTTTCTTCTCGGGCCGCGTCAGATCAACGCCCCGCGGCATACTATCAGCGCCATAAAGGTCCTCGCAGACCTTGGTCACTCGCCGTTCCAGTTCTTCCTTCATTTATCCTTAGTTTAACAGATTAGCGCATGTGCGGGACGGAAACGAGTTCGGCCTCCAGGGCTTCCAGCTCCGGAAAATCCATGCCGCGGCCGAATAGTATCCACTCACCGCTACGCTTCATTATGTCGGCGTGGCGGTGGTACCAGGTAGCGTAACGGTTATTTATGTGCGAACGCCAGACTATGTTCGGGTAATCCCTGGCCACGCAGTACCACAGGCTTTCGCCCACGCCCCGGCCCTGCTGTTCGGGTGATACCGCCAGCTTGTCCAGGTACGGCGTTCCATCGGACAATCTGGTGATTATGCCGAAAGCCAGATGATCCGGCGTGAAGTAAATCTTTTCGAACTTCTGCTTATCATAATCGTCGGGCAGGGATTTTTTGAAAGTATCGGCTATCATGGCCGAAAAATCGCCGTACAGGTCGTCCAGTTCCTTGGCCCGTATGATCTTCAGGCCTTTGCAGACGAAGGTCCCCGAGCCCTGGTCGGTCAGCAGTTCCGCCAGCAGTTCCGACGGCTTGGTTATGGATATGGCCGAACCGGCTTCCAGGCCGTCAAGCACCGAAGCCAGTTCGCGCAGTTTAAGGGCCATGCCCCCGTTCACGATGCCCTCTTCGACCAGGGCGTCGATGTTGCGGACATCCACGCCGCTCAGCAGTTCACGGGAGTTTGTTCCCTTCACCGGCCCAAAGACGCCCCCGGTCTGCGTAAGACTCACCATGCGGTGTGGCTTCAGCTCCGCCGCAAGCGCGCGGAAGATGGTGTCGGAGTTGACGTTAAGCGTGTCGCCGCCATCGACATCACTAGCCAGAGAGTTCATTATCAGGACCTCGCCCCGTTCCATGGCATCGGCGACATCTTTCACGGCAACTGCTGTTACCTCTTTACCGCAAAATCCGAGATCCGGGTCGCGCTTGGCGCTGACAATGCGGGTCGACTGTACGGCGGCGGCCTTGACGCCCTGGTTGTTAAACGTCTGCACCAGATTATTGGTAAGGTTGGTAAATACCGACTTAGCCAGCCTTAAGGTAGTCTCGTCGGTGTAGCGTACGCCGTTAATAAAACGCGTAGCGTTGCCTTCCCGTTTGATGGCTTCGGTAAGCTGCGGGCCGCCTCCATGTACCAGCAGTACATGTACACCGCGGCGGGTCAGCTCTACAAGAGCCTCGACCAGCTCCATGGTCTCGGCCTTGTCTTCCAGCAGGCCGCCGCCGACCTTTATCAATAACTGCTTGTGGGGTGCGGGGTCTTGGAGCGCTTCCAGATAACGCTTAGCTTGTTTGCGGGGCAGGTCTGATATCTTCACGACGACTCCGCCAGCGCTTCGTCGATTATGGAGACCGCCAGAGCGGCCTCTTCGGTCGTTGCGGTCAGGGGCGGCAGAAGCCGCAGTACTTTGCCCTGCGTGCTGTTGATGAACAGTCCCTTTTTTAGGCAAGCTTCGGCCACAGGCTTGGAGCTCCGGTCTAGCTCTACGCCTATCATCAGGCCTTTCTGGCGTATCTGCTTGATGGATTTGTGCTTGTTCTCCAGGCCGGCCAGCCTGGTAGCCAGGATTTCGGCTATGAGTTCGCCGTTGCCCTGGACCTTCGGGTCCAGCGCCATCTTCAGCGTGGCTATGGCTGCCGCCGACACCAGCGAACCGCCGCCGAACGTACTGCCGTGCATCCCCGGCTTAACCAGCTTGGCCACCTTATCGGATACGATCGTAGCTCCTATGGGCAGGCCGCTGGCCAACGACTTGGCGCTGGTTATGATATCCGGCTCCACGCCATATCCCTGGTAAGCGAACAGCGTGCCGGTACGGCCTATACCGGTCTGAACCTCGTCTACGATTAACAGGATGTCCTTTGCCAAACACATGCGCCTAATGTCAGCCATGTACTTCTTGTCGGCCACGTGTATGCCGCCCTCGCCCTGCACCAGCTCCAGCATTATGGCCACGGTGTCATCATCAACCGCCTCCTCGACCGCCTTGCTGTCGTTGAACGGCACGTGTACGAAACCTTCCAACAACGGTTCAAAACCTTCTTTGATAGCTACCTGGCCGGTGGCCGCCATGGCGGCGGTGGTACGACCGTGGAATGACCTTTCGGCGGTGATTATCTTGTGGCGCTTGCCCTTGCCGTAGATTTTGGCGAACTTGATGGCCGCCTCGTTAGCCTCGGCACCGCTGTTGCTGAAGAAAACCTTGCCGTCTATGCTGTTCTCTACCAGCAGCCGTGCCAGCTCTCCTTGCGGCTCCAGATAAAAGACATTCGGTACATGTATGAGCTGTTTGAGCTGGTCTTCGATGGCTTCCAAGACGGGCTGAGGCCTGTGACCCAGATTAGAAACTCCCCAGCCGGACATAAAGTCCAAATACCTCTTACCATTGTCATCATAAATGTAACTGCCGTTGCCCTTGATGATCGTTATGGGGAAACGAGGGTACGTCGGCAGGACATACTGGTCGAACTCTTCCTCGGTCATCGGTCTTATTCTAGTTGTATTCGACGTTTATGTCGATGTATTCCTTAGTAAGGTCGCAGGTGTAGACGGTTGCTGAAGCTTGACCGAGCTGTACGATGACCGTTATTTCCAGGTCGTCCTTGGCAGAATTTTCTACTTTAACGTTTAGCGTATCCTCTGTGATGTCCAGATTAAGCGCGCCTACGGCCTGAGCGATACGGCCCCAGTTCTCGGTCTTGGCATGCGTAGCCGTCTTTACCAAAGGAGAGTTGGCTATGGCGTAGGCGACTTGTTTGGCCTGATCGTAGTCCTTGGCGCCCTGCGCGTGCACTGTAACTAACATGGTCGCGCCCTCGCCGTCGCGCACTATCATCAACGCCAGGTCCAGACAGATCTGCTTCAAGGCCTCCAGAAAGGTCTGATAATCCTCGTTGTCTTCGTTGATGGTGGGGTTGCCAGCCTGGCCGTTGGCCGTGATCGATAACATATCGTTTGTGCTGGAACAGCCGTCTACAGTTATGGAATTAAAGCTAGGCTTCACGGCTTGGCGCAGAGCCTTATCTAGCAGTTCCGGTGCTATGGCCGCGTCCGTCGTCAGAAAAGCCAGCATGGTAGCCATGTTGGGCTGGATCATCCCGGAACCTTTGGCACAACCGCCGATAGTCACGGTCTTTCCTCCTATGTCGCAAATATAGGCTGCGGATTTTGGCCTGGTATCAGTGGTCATGATAGCCCGGGCCACATCGTCGCCTGAACCTTTATTATCGAATGCGGCCTTGATGCCGGCGCTGACCTTGTCGATAGGCAAGGTCTTACCGATTATTCCGGTAGAGGCTACGAGCACCTGCGAAGCTTCGATGCCAAGAAATCCGGCCGCGTCTTTAGCCATTCGCCCGGCGTGCTCCTCGCCTTCGGTGCCGGTCATACAGTTAGCGTTGCCGCTATTGACGACGATGGCCCGTACGTCGTGGTCTTGCACGTTCGACTTGCTGAAGCGCGCCGGCGCGGCCAGAATACTGCTTTGCGCGAACACGGCGGCGGTAACGGCCGGGCTATCGCTCCAAATGAGCGCCACGTCTAATCCGCCGCCGGCTTTGATGTCGGCGGCCGCCGCGCCGGCGCTGAACCCTTTTGGCGCCAGTATGCCGCCGTCAGCTTTGTTCACGTCTTCAGCCCCGTGGTCTCTTCAAAACCGTTCATCAGGTTAAAGTTCTGCACCGCCTGCCCGGAAGCGCCTTTGATAAGATTGTCTATCACGGTCGTGACCACTAGCAGGTTCTGATCAGGATCGGCGCTGACCTGCACCTGCGCATCGTTCGTGCCTACCACGTCCTTAAGCTCCATGTCGGCATCCGCCGGCACCACCCTAACGAACGCCGCGTCATCGTAAAAATCTTCGAATATCTTCTGGGCCTCCGGTTGAGTCATCGGCTCATCCAGGTTAATGTAAACGGTGGTGAAGATGCCGTACTCGAACGGCAGAAGATGCGGCACGAACGCCACTGGCAGTTTCCGGCCGGCCAGGAACGATACTTGTTCGACTATCTCGGGGCTGTGCTGGTGCGCCAATACTTTATAGGCCTTGAGGTTGTCCTTCATGCCTTCCATCAGCTTCCGCGCCTTGGAAATCCCGGCTCCGCTCACACCCGATTTCGCGTCTATGTGAACGCTGCTTATGCCCTTCCCGGCCAGTGGCGCCACCGACAGTATGCTGGCGGTAGGGTAACAGCCCGGGTTGGCTATCAGCCGTGCGCCCTTGATTTGCTTGGCGTAGAGCTCAGGCAAGCCGTACACCGCGTCGTCCAGCAGATGCGGCGCGCTATGTTCGTCCGCCTTGTACCACTTTACGTACTCCTTCTCTGAAGACAGGCGGAAATCGCCGCTCATGTCCACTACCTTTACGCCGCGCTCCAGTAGCCCCGGCACCAGCTTCATGCTCACAGTGTGGGGCGTCGCCAGAAATACGATGTCAGCCTTGGCGGCATCGTCTGCATCGTAGGCCTGGCACACCAGGTCGGTCTTGCCTTTAAATTCCGGCCACACTTCTGAGACCGGGCCTTCGGTGGTGTTAGCCGAGGCATAGACAACCTTGGCCTGGGGATGATCCAGCAACAACCGCAACAATTCGCGGCCCGAATATCCAGATACCCCAACGATTCCTACTGTTACTATGGTGTCTTCCTCACTAACAAAAACTATAGCATGTCCTTGACCTGCATATAGGCGTCCCTAAACGGTATGCCTTGGCTTACAAGCTTGTTTATCTCAGCCACTGTGAACAATTCGTCCGTCATGGCGGCGGACAAGGCCTTTTTATCCGCCTGTAGGCGCGAGACCGCCAGCGTCAAGACTTCCAGGGTAGCCATGGCGGTGTCGAATGCCTCGACCGTTATGCCTTTCGTAAGTTGAAGGTCACGGTTATAGCCGCTGCCCACGCCCCCTGTAATAGCCTGCAAGCGCGCTGTATGCCCGCCAAAGGCGGCCGCCTGGGCGCGCATTATCTCGAACAGGTCATAGTTACGCTTGTGCGGCATGATGGACGAACCTGTCGTCAGTTCATCCGGCAGGCTGAAGAAGCCGTATTCTTGGCCAGTGAACATTAGCATATCGCGGGCGAACTTGCCGGCCAGCACCATCACCGGATTCAAGGCCTGGATGGCCACGAGCTCGAACAATCCTCGCGACAGGCCGCAGTACATGGGATTGTCCTGCACCTCGCCAAATCCAAGCTCCTTGGCGGTCATCTCCCTGTCCACCGGCAGGTCCACGCCGAAGCCGGCCGCCGAGCCGAGCGGGTTACGGTCCGCCAGCTCCAGGGCCGCGTTAAGCACCAGATTCATATCGCTAAAGCCATCGGCGAAAGAGCCCAACCACGCGGCCACGGTAGTAGGCATAGCTTTCTGGCCGTGCGTATAGCCCGGCATGGTTACGTCGCCGATGCGCTTAGACGTATCGCCGTAGGCTGCCGCCAAGACCGTCAGCAGTTCCTTAGTGTCGTGCAGGGCGTCCTTCAGGTACAGGCGCATCATTACCAACGCCTGGTCGTTTCGGCTCCGGGCGGTGTGTACCTTCTTGCCAAGATCGCCGAGCTTGCCCGTCAGGTACAGCTCGATAGCGGTGTGGCCGTCCTCGTGTTCAGGGCGTACCTTGAACTTGCCGACTGACCACTCCTTGTAGAGCGCGTCCAGTGCCGCCAGCAGTTTCTTGCACCCTGCATTGTTAAGGATGCCGATGGAACACAGCATCGCCACATGGGCCTTGCTGGCGCGTATGTCGTAACCGAGCAGGCGCTGATCCAACTCGTAATCCTCGCCTACCGTATAGCTTTCTACCAGCGGGTCAAGTTTGCCCCCGTTCTGCCAAAGTTTAGTCTTCATATGTACTCCAAACATTAAAAAAGCTCCCTTGTCGGGAGCTGTCTGGAGCCTTATTTTATTTAACAATCACAAGGACAACTCCCGGGAATACGCGAGCTACGGCGGACGACATTGCCGTTTGCAATCAGTAATTTCATGATACTAACGATACTACAATCAGAGCTTAAGCGCAACCTTATATAAGGGGCGGCGCCTTGCGGACGCTTAATAATCAAGTTAAAATAAGGTTTTAATGGCTGAGGACATTATTCTTATAGGGGGACGCCTGTGAAAGCAGGCCGTCTCGTCTTGCGCGACGGCACTGTCTTCGAAGGTTTTGTATTTGGCGCCGATAGGCGCATCAACAGCGGCGAGGTGGTGTTCAATACCGCGCTCAGCGGCTACCAGGAAATACTGTCCGACCCCAGTTATGCCGGCCAGATAGTCGCCTTCACCAACGCACACATCGGCAATTATGGCGTGAACCGTCAAGACAACGAGAGCCGCGGTATTTTTGCCCGCGGCGCGATTATCCGGGATTATGATGAGCATTACAGCAACCACCGGGCCGACCGATCTTTGGGCGCATGGCTCGAGCAGGCCGGTATCAGCGCCATCTGCGGCCTGGATACACGGAAACTGACACGCCATATCCGCGAACGCGGCGCCCTGCCGGGCGCCTTCGGCACGGCTACCAAGGCGGAACTGCTGAAGGCGGCCCGTCGCGAGCGCGGCACCGGCGGCGTAGACCTGGTTAAAGATGTGACCACGCCCAAACCCTACAAGAAAGGCTCGGGCCGGCTACGTGTGACGGCCCTGGACTTCGGTATAAAAAGTTCCATCATAGACCATCTGGCGGAATTCGCCACCGTGACAGTCCTGCCTGCCGGAGCTTCCGCGCAAGAGGTCATGAGCACCAGGCCAAACGGCATATTCCTGAGTAATGGACCGGGCGACCCGGAGATCATAGATTACGGCGTGGCGACTATCAAGGAGTTGTTAGGACAGGCGCCTATATTCGGAATCTGTCTGGGTCACCAGCTGTTGGCCGCGGCGCTGGGCGCCAAGACCACCAAACTGCCCTTCGGCCACCATGGCGGTAATCACCCGGTCATGGACCTGACCACCGGCAAGGTCGAAATTACCAGCCAGAACCATAATTTCACCGTCGTAGAAAAAAGCCTTAAGGATGTTGCGGTAACCCACCGCAACCTTAACGATGGCGTGGTCGAAGGCGTCAGAAGCAAACGCTACCCGGCCTTCAGCGTACAGTACCACCCCGAGGCCGGCCCGGGCCCGCACGACGCCGGCTATCTGTTCGACCGGTTCAAAGACCTGATGAAGGAGCACCGCTGATGCCCCGCCGCACCGACATAAAATCGATACTCATAATCGGCAGCGGGCCGATTAACATCGGCCAGGCCTGCGAATTCGACTACTCCGGTACCCAGGCCTGCCGGGTACTTAGCGCCGAAGGCTACCGCATATCCTGGCCAACTCCAACCCGGCCACCATCATGACCGACCCGGACTTCGCCGACAGCACCTACATAGAGCCGCTGACGGCCGAGGTCCTGGAACAGATCATCGCCAAAGAGAAGCCGGATGCCCTGCTATCCACGCTGGGCGGCCAGACAGCGCTGAACCTGGCCATGGAACTGCACGAAAACGGAGTGCTCAAGAAGTACGGCGTAGAACTTATCGGCGCCAGTCCAGAGGCCATAGCCACGGCGGAAGACCGGCAGAAATTCAAGGACGCTATGACCGCCATCGGCCTTAAGTCCGCCATCTCGGGCACGGCGCACAATCTTAAACAGGCTAAGGCCGTCATGAGGCGGATCGGCCTGCCGGTTGTAATACGGCCGGCCTATATCCTAGGCGGCAAGGGCGCGTCCATAGTCGAAACCGCGTCCGAATTCGAAAAACTGGCCTACGAAGGCCTGTCCGCCAGCCCGATAAGCGAAATCCTGGTCGAAAAGAGCCTGAAAGGCTGGAAGGAATTCGAACTCGAGGTCATGCGCGACCGCAAAGATAACTGCGTCATCATCTGTTCCATCGAGAATGTCGACGCCATGGGCGTGCATACCGGCGATTCCATAACCGTGGCACCGGCGCAGACCCTTACCGACGTCGAATACCAGCGGATGCGCGACGCGGCCTTCGCCTGTTTGCGCAAAGTGGGCGTAGAGACCGGCGGCAGTAACGTCCAGTTCGCCGTGAATCCCAAGACCGGCGAACAGATAATCATCGAGATGAACCCTCGCGTGAGCCGCAGTTCCGCCCTGGCCAGCAAGGCTACCGGGTTCCCCATCGCCAAGATTGCCGCCCTGCTGGCGGTAGGCTTCACGTTAGACGAGATACCGAACGACATCACCAAGAAAACACCGGCCAGCTTTGAACCGGTCATTGATTACGTGGTGACCAAAGTGCCGCGCTGGGCATTCGAGAAGTTCCCCGGCAGTACAGGCGTGCTGGGCGCACAGATGCAATCCATCGGCGAGGTCATGGCCATCGGCCGTACCTTCCCCGAAAGCCTGCAGAAAGCCCTGCGCAGTCTGGAAACCGGCCGCGGCGGCCTGAACGCCGACTCTAAGGAAAAGGCCTTCGACGAAATGTCCCGGCCGACAGATTGCTAAAAGCCATAGTCAAGCCTACACAGGACAGGATATTCCAGATTGAGTCGCTCCTGCGGCGCGGCGAAAACCCTGCTAAGATCAGCCGGCGGTGCGGCTATGACCCCTGGTTCCTGTATCAGATGAAACGAATAGGGAACGCACGGACTGAATTCGCCGGAAAAGGCCTGCGGGCAGGTGCCCGCGAGCTAAGGCTGATGAAACAGCTGGGTTTCTCGGACGCCCAGTTGTCCTATCTGGCGGGCACCACGCCGGATCGGGTAGCTAAGCGCCGCAAGGCATTGAAAGTCCTGCCGACCTACAAGACCGTCGATACCTGCGCCGCCGAATTCGCCGCCGACACCCCTTACTGTTATTCATCGTGGGAAGACGAATCCGAGGTCGTCCGCAGCCGGCGCAAGAAAGTCATGATACTCGGCAGCGGCCCCAACCGTATCGGCCAGGGCATCGAGTTCGACTATACCTGCGTACATGCCAGCTTCGCCCTCAAAGAGGCCGGAGTGGAGAGCATCATGTATAACTGCAACCCGGAAACCGTAAGCACCGACTACGACACCAGCGACAAACTGTACTTTGAGCCCATAACCCTGGAAGACGTACGCAACGTGATAGACATAGAGAAACCTGACGGCATCATCGTCAGCCTGGGCGGCCAGACGCCGCTCAAGCTAGCGGCCGACCTGCCGCGTAAACTCATCCTGGGCACGCCGCCTGCCAGCATTGACCGTGCTGAAGATCGCGACGAGTGGAACCTGCTCTGCAAGAAACTGTCGATCCCCCAGCCCGCGGGCAACACCGCCACAACACTTAAAAAAGCATCGGCGATAGCCCGTAAAATCGGCTACCCCCTGCTGATCCGCCCCAGTTACGTGCTGGGCGGACGCGCCATGCGCATAGTGCGCGGCAAAAAAGAGCTGGAAGAGGCTTTCAAGGATCTGTCCGCCTTGTCCAAAGAGGGCGGACTGAGTGACGAACGGCCGGTATTATTGGACCAGTTCATGGATGACGCCGTAGAAATCGATCTGGATGCACTGCGCGACCAAAAGGGCGATATAGCCGTGGCCGGCATTATGGAGCATGTGGAGCGTGCCGGCGTCCATAGCGGCGACAGCGCCTGCGTACTGCCTACGCAAAACATCAGCCGCCAAACCATCACCGGCCTGGTGCGCTATGCCTCCGAAATAGCGGAGGAGCTGGACGTCGTGGGGCTTATCAACATTCAGTTCGTAATAAAGGACGGCGAGGTCTACGTCATCGAAGCCAACCCGCGGGCCAGCCGGACAGTCCCGTTCGTGGCCAAGGCCATCGGCGTGCCAGTAGCCCGCGTAGCCACCCGGATTATGCTCGGCGAAAGTCTTAAGTCTCTGGCCAAGACCTACGGCTTCAACGTCGACCGCCAGGGGCTCATACGCCACACCGGCCACCTGAAAGACGTCGTATCCGTAAAGGAGTCGGTCTTTGCATTCAGCCGCTTCAGCAACGTCGACACAGTGCTGGGACCAGAGATGAAGAGCACGGGCGAGGTCATGGGCCGCGGCGCGGATTTCGCAGAGGCATTCGCCAAAGCCGAGATCGGCAGCGGCCTGGACATCCCCGACGCGGGCAATGTCATAGTAACGCTGGCCGACCCTTTCAAAGAGCCTATGCTGCCCGTAGCCCGAGAGCTTCATCAGCTCGGCTATGACCTGGTAGCTACCACGGGTACAGCCGCATTTTTGGAAGCCAACGGCATCAAGGTAGCTAAGAAAATCGCCAAGGTCAGCGAAAGTTCTACCAACAACACCGTGAAATTCATAAACGGCAATGACGTCGGACTTATGATCAACATACCGGGCGGCAGCAAGGCGCGGTCAGACGGTTATCTAATGCGCCTCGCCGCCCTGAGCAACCAGGTGCCTGTTGTAACGAGCGTCGCCGCCAGCCAATCCATCGTGGAAGCCATGCATAAGCTCAAGCACAAAAAACAGGTAGTCCGCACCTTGCAAAGGGTCCGGACCTAAGTCAGTACGTGCAGTAACAGTGCTTTTTGGGCATGCAGGCGGTTCTCGGCCTCTTGGAAGACTCTGGACCTAGGGCCGTCAATCACTTCGGCCGTCACCTCTTTGCCGCGGTACGCCGGCAAGCAGTGCATAAATATAGCGTCTTTATTGGCCAGCTCCATAAGCCGGGAGTCGACCTGGAAAGGCGCCAGGGTTTTCAGCCGCTTGGTCTGGTCTGCCTCCTTGCCCATGCTGACCCAGGTATCGGTCACGACCACATCGGCGCCTTTGACAGCCTTTTCAGGCTCATCAAACTCAAGCAAGCCTTTAACATGGCGATGTATCTTCGGCGATAACTTGTATGCGCGCGGCGCTGCGACACGCATTTCCATACCGAGCATGCCTGCCGCTAAGGCCAGCGAATTAGTAACATTATTGTCAGCATCGCCCAGATAGGCCAGTCTGACGCCTTTGAACCTGCCGAATTCTTCATATATGGTCTGCAGGTCGGCCAAAATCTGGCAAGGATGTTCGAGGTCGGTCATGGCGTTTATGACTGGAACGCTTGAGTATTCAGCCAGTTCCTGCATGGCTTCGTGGCTGGAAATTCGGGCGACGATCACATCCGCCATACTGCTGATTACGACGGCGCTATCGTGCACCGTCTCGCGTACGCCCAGCTTGATGTCGTCCGGCGCCAAGTAAACGGCATGCCCGCCCAGCTGGGTCATGCCGACTTCGAACGACAGCCTGGTACGCAAGCTGGGCTTATCGAATATCATGGCCATGCTCTTATCGCGCAGAGGCGTCTGCGGACGCCCCTTCTTCAGGCCGGCCTTGAGCCTGGCCGCGGACTTTACTACGGACCGTATCTCGTCTTCTTTTAGGTCGGTGATGGAAACTATGTGCTTCATGATCTCGGCATCCTGCGCACCAAACGGATACTCTGCCACACCAGGTTATACATGCCTGTCAGCAGTACGAAGAACGCGGCTACGACCAACAGCATATGCGGATAAGATGCCGGGTGCTGTATGCGGTCGGCGGTTTCGAACAGCAGCCCGGCCGGATTCACGAAGATATCCCAGGTGTTCCAGCGCAGGTCCCTCCCCATGTATATGGCTATACTGCAGAACAACAGCATCACACTTACCCAGATGGCGGCCCGTCTTTCCCTCATGTAATTCAATAAACGGTTGTGTACCAGATAAAGGCTGGTGAAGCCCAGCGCTATGCCGGTAACCACGAACGACGTGAACATCACCGAGTCGTAAAGCACGTGAACCGGTTCGACTTCCTGCAGGTGGATGAAGTCGCTTATAAGGTAAAAGCTGTTGGGCAGGAAACGCCAGCCACAGGAAGCTGGTGGCCAGGCCTTCCCAGCTCGACCAGGCCTTGCGGCGCAATACGTTCATCAGGCGTATCGCCAGCAACAGCGGCAGCCAGGCCAAGAACAGGTTCCAAGGCAGATATGCCGCGGCCAGGCTATGGTGGCGCCAGGCGCCGTAAGCGAACAGACCGACACTGACCACCGTAGAAAACCCCAGCGCCAGGACAAATTGCTGCGGGGCGATTGCCAAGTATTCATACCGGCCTAATTATATCAGTGGGATTGATGGCCAGTGGCAATTTGGTCGGAATGGTTAGCCACGTACTGATAGGTAGCGTTGAGGTGCTGTACCTGGGTAAGCACTATGTTGGTGTTATGCAGCAACGAATACGTATAGCCCGCCGCCAGCACTCCCAATACCAGGAACAGTTTCATGCCTCACTTATAACAAGCGCCTATGCCTAAGTGCAAGCAGCAGCGTTTTCAGTTTTTGAGTGACTCTTTGAGTTTCTCGACCAGGCCCACCGGCGTCGGGTCCAGGCCGTTCAGGATAGCCACGTAGACGCTCACGAAGTCGCAGAAATTAGAGGTCCATAGCAGCTGTTCCAGATGGGTCTTGCCTTCCGGCTTGACCACGTGCGGCGCCGGGCGTTTGCCGGACAGCAGGCGCTCGGACACCACGAACCGCTTCTGCACGCGTTCGTGCTCCAGGTCGGAGCGGATCTCGACCACGGCGTACGGCTTGTCTACCGGGTGGCTGGACCAACCTATGAACTCGTTGTGGTTGAACTCCGGATACTGGTTGACCCAGGCCACGTTCTTGGCGTTCTCGTTCAGGCAGATCTTGAACTTATTCGCCGCCGGGAACATCTTGGGCCCGCTGTATACAACTATGGACTTGCCCATAAGCTCCAGCGCCAGCGCTTTGGCGGCATTCTTGGCCGCGGGCGTTTCCGGACCCCAGGTGCCGATCTGGTCCTTCAGCCAGCCGCCGACTTTCTTAAGCTCGTCCAGCTTGCCCTTGGGCACCAGGCCCAGCGGCTCCAGCAGTTGGACCAGGCCGGCCAGGAAGAAGAACGACGACATGCGCGGCTGGATGCCCCCCGGTATCTCGTAGAGCACGTGCCCTGCCGCTTCGGCCCGCTCCTTCAGCTTGCCGCCGGCGGTCATGACGGCTATCTTCGCGCCCCGCTTCTCGGCCTCGTCCAGCGCCGACAGCGTTTCTTCGGTGTTGCCGGAATAGCTGGACGATATGAACAAGCGTGTTCTTGCCCACGTAGGCCGGCAGAGCTGTAGTCGCGCACTATCTCGAAGGGCACTGACGGCTCGCCCCAGACCTGCAGGTACACGGCCGGCCAAGCCGAACCGCCCATGCCCGCCAGGACCACGTTGTCCACGCCTGATAACTTGGAGGCGTCCACACCGAAGTCGTGGCTCAATTGCTTCCACTGTTTTTCTACCACCCCCAGCGCGTCCTGCGCGTCACGTTCATGTATGACTTTCAGATCGTCCAACATTTATCCCCAAACTCCTTGTGCTTTTAGGTTGCGATTGTATATAGTATAGCCTAAGTAGCACCAATTTCAGGGGGAACGATGTTCGGGCACCAGGACGATAAGAAAGACCACGAAAACCATGACGAATCTGGAGCAGATTGAGCCTCAGCAAGATGACGCGCGCCGCAGACGGCTCGATGGCTCAGGACGACCAGGCCGCACCTGCCTGACGGTGACTTCAACCGACGCGCCGGACCCCGGACGACAAACCGGTGGACGACGACCAGGCCTGGCAACACCCCGGCGAACCCGCCGACAGCGACACTCATAACGGACGATACCTCTAAGGACGACGCGCCAAAAGACGAGAGTCCTAAGACGATGACGACCCCGAACCTATAAGCGACATCATCGGCCCTGCCGGCGGCAGTCCGGACCCCATGCCGCCCATGCCGATCAATGCCCGCGACCTGCCCGACGACGACGACAATGTACCCGCACGAACTCATCGACATCAAGCAGAAGGCCCTTACCGAGCTAAAACCCATGCTGGGCCAGCTCGACCTGTCGCCCGAAGACAAGTTCCGCACTCTGATGATGATAATCCAGGCCAGCGACAACCAGGATATGATCAAACAGGCCTACGACGTGGCCGAAGACATCAAGGACGAAAAGGCCCGCGCCCAGGCCCTGCTCGACCTAGTCAACGAAATCAACTACTTCACCCAGCACCCAGCCAAGTAAGGCCGGAACCGGTGGGTTACATCATGCCGGGCATGCCGCCTGGCATGCCGCCGCCTGCAGCGCCGCTTTCAGATTCCTTCTCGGGTATTTCTACCACCAGCGCACCCATGGTTATGGACGTACCGGCTATGGACACGGCGTTCTGGACGGCTTCCTTGGTGACACGGGCCGGGTCGACTATGCCTTTGGCTTTGAGGTCTACCAGCGCCTTGGGATCGTTGACGTCCACGCCCTGGCCAGCCTTGCCAGCCTTGACCTTGGGCAGCCATTCATCGGGGTTAAGACCAGCGTTTGACAGTAAGATGCGGAACGGCTGTTCCAGCGCATCCTTCAATAGCTGTACGCCTGCCGCCACTGAGTCCGTGCCTTTGACCTTGATGCCTTGGGCCAGGTTGATTAGCGTCACGCCGCCGCCAGGCACGATGCCTTCGGCCAAAGCGGCCTTTACGGCGTGTACGGCGTCGTCCACGCGGAATTTCTTCTCTTCGATCTCGGTCTCGGTAGCCCCGCCAACCTTGATGACGGCGACTTTGCCGGAAAGCGCCGCACTGCGCTTCTCCAGATTCTCCTGGTCGTACTCGCTGGTGGCGGCCGCGGCCTGGGCATTTATCTGCTTGATGCGGGCCGCGATCTCGGTCTGCGATCCGCCGCCCTCGATGATAGTGGTCTCGTCCTTATTGACGATGACGCGCCGGGCCGAACCGACCACGTCCAGGTCGACGTTCTCGAACGTCATGCCCTGGTCTTCGGACTGATGACCGTAGCGCCGGTCAGGATGGCGATGTCGTTCAGGACTCGTCCTTGCGCCGGTCGCCGAAGGCCGGAGCTTTAATGGCCACGGTGTTGAACACGCCCTTCAGGCGGTTAAGTATCAGCGTTCCCAGAGCTTCGCCCTCTACATCGTCGGCTATCAGGACCATGTCCTTTTTGCCGGTCTGGGCCAGCTTTTCCAGCAGCGGCAGGAATTCCTGCAGGCTGGAGATCTTCTTGTCGGTGATGACCACGGCGGCCTTGTCGTAGACGGCTTCCATGCGGGCGGTGTCGGTGACCATGTAAGGGCTGACGAAGCCGCGGTCGAAGGTAAAGCCTTCCACGACTTCGGATTCGAGCTCAAGGCCCTGGCCTTCCTCTACGGTGACCACGCCGTCCTTGCCGACCTTGCTTATCACATCGCCGATTAGTTTGCCGATTTCGGCGTCGCCGGCAGAAATGGTCGCTACCTCGGCCACGCGCGACTGCTTGCCCGCGACATCCTCCGACATGGCGTTCAGCTTGCGGATTACATCGTGTGCGGCGGCCTCCAGGCCTTTGCGCAGTTCCATCGGGTTGTGCCCGGCGGCTATCAGCTTGTTGGCTTCGTACAGGATATGGTAGGTGAGTACGGTTACCGTGGTGGTACCGTCGCCGGCCACGTCATTCATCTTGGAAGCGGCCTGCTTTATAAGCTCGGCGCCGACCTTGTAGCCCAGCGTCTCGTCATCATCGTCGGCCAGCTCCACGCCCTTGGCCACAGTGACGCCGTCATGCGTCACGGTGGGCGCGCCGAACGCCTTGCCGATGACCGCATTACGGCCCTTAGGGCCCATGGTGGTCTTCACCGCGTTGTACAGAATCTCTGCCCCGCCAAGCACACGCTTGCGAGCGTCGTCGTCATAAAATACTTTCTTTGCCATATGGTAATCCTCCTTATTTAACGGTCGCTAAGATGTCTTTTTCTTCGACCAATATGTATTCGTCGCCTCCGACTTTGACATCGGTGGTGCTGAAGCCTTTGTAAACTATGCGGTCGCCAACCTTGACCTGCCTTGCGGCCGGGCCAACGGCCACTATCTTGGCGGTCTTAGGCTTTTCTTTGGCGTTATCGGGCAGGTATAGCCCGCTTTTGGTCTTGCTCTCGGCTTCTTCGGCCTGGGCGACTACGTAATCACCCAGCGGCTGCAACGGTGAGCTCATCTAGAACCTCCATATTATTCATCGGTTTCTGGCACTCAATATACAAGAGTGCTAAAACAAGGTCAAGCCCCACTAATGATCCCCTAGGGCACCGCTTGCGCTTTGACAACTTGTCTGGTATATTATGCAAATTCCTGTTCCCTACGGAAAGAAGACGAAATGACGTCACTAGCGGTTGCAGCGAATGGATCCCAAGTCGGACAAGTAGCGCTGAAGCACTCTGTGGTTCGCAGATATCAGCTCAACATCCATGTATCACATCTGCACAATGAGTTGCGCAGGAGGATCCTGGAACTTGTCCGACGGTGCAAGCAAGTGAAGTTGGCTTGGCTCAATAAGAAAGGCGAACTCATTTGCGCCCTACATCACAACGGCAGCGCTCGCCAACAGGCCGAGTACGTACTCAGTGTCGCAGAAAGAATATTCTCGTCCTGAGAAATCAGATCTGGGAGGATCGATAGGCTCAGCCAGTCAAAAAGCACAAGAGCGGCCAACAGGTAGGAGGCACCAGGGGTACCACAGGGGTTTCAACTTTAGGTAGGTAGGAACACGGAATCCGGATGACGCGCTCGTAGCACGAGGCTTCAACTCGACGTTCGCGCGTCATCCGGTTTTCCGGGTTCAGCAGTATAGTTTTGTCAGAGGTTCGTTCCGTTAGAGCTTGAGACTTCCGTCTCGCTCCCTCTCGCAAGAGAACTACTGAACCCGGATTTACACACTTACTGATTATTATTTGATGGACTTGAGGGCGTCGCGGGCGGCGGCTATTTCGTCCCATTCGTGCTCGCCGTCGGCGCGTTCGATTGTCTTCTCATGCCCCTTGCCCAGAAGAAGCACCATATCACCCTTGCCCGCCTTTTCCATGGCGAACCTGATGGCCTTGGCGCGGTCATGCACAAGGAACATATCCTTCTCTTTCTTCTTGCCGGCTTTGATGGCGCCTTCGGCGATCTGGCCCATTATCTTCAGGCCGTCTTCCTGGCGGTCATCTTCTTCCGTTACCACCACTACGTCGGCGTACTTGCCAGCCAGCTCGCCTTGGATAGCGCGCTTGCCTATATCGCCGCCGCCCAACGACCCGAACAATGCTATCAGTTTACCTTTGGCTATCGGTCTTCATATCTTTGAATAACTTTTCGAAGCTGTCCGGCGAATGCGCGTAATCTACAATCACAGTCAAAGTCCTGGCCCTCGTCAACGCGCGTCATCCGTCCTTCCACGCCTTTCAGCGCGGCGATTCCCTGCTCTATCTGTTTCACGCTCAGACCCAGGCGTATGCCGGCGCCAACGGCAGCCAACGAATTATACACATTGAAACTGCCAGGTATATGGCATTTGATGCGTACTTCGTGCCCTCGTATTTCCGTCGTGTAAGCGGACGCCGGCCGGTTCGACACTAATGTCCTTCGCCCGCACATCACCCTTTTTTACCCCGTATAGTCAGCGGTATTGCTGTCGCTCTGGCAAAAATGTCGGCGCTGGGATCTTCGGCGTTTATAATGCCGGCGCGCAGGCCTTTGCGATTACGGTCGGCCATTTGAACATCTTGGCCTTTGGCGGCCCGTAGCGCTCGAAGGTCCTGTGATATGCCAGATGCTCATGCGTCACGTTGGTCATGACGGCCACGCGTGAACGGCACGCCCCATACGCGGTGCTGGGCCAGCGCGTGGCTCGTGGTTTTCCATCACCAGCCATTCGGCGCCTTGGCCTTGCATCGCATTTTAGCCGCTTCATCATCTCGGGCACGCGCACGTTAGTCATGTGGTGCATCTGCGGAGTGATATCGTCGCCCACTCCGTAAGCCACTGTGCTCATCAATCCAATCTTGTAGCCAGCTTCATGGAGCATGCGGTGAATCATAAAAGCCGTGGTGGTCTTGCCGTTGGTGCCCGTCACGCCGATGACCTTCAGACCGCGCGACGGAAAGCCGTTCATGGCATTGAACAGTACTGCTTCCGCCAAGTGCCCGTAAGGCTCTATGGCCGGAAATAATCCCGTGGGGATAAACTTCTTTATCAGACTCCTAAAACCCATGTGAACTAGTATACCTACGGCAATCTTCATAATAAAACAGAACGGACTGTAAAGAGTCCGCTCTATTGTGTGTATCCGTAGCTATTAACTTGTATTGCTGTTTTTCAGTAGTTCTTCAAGCATATGGTGGGGCGGCATATTAAAGCTGTAGCCTACCGGTAACTGACGAGCGTCATCCCAGCTAATCCCTTGATTGTGCAGGATTACCTCGGTTACCTTGGTAACACTAGGGTCCTTGAGGTCAGTGTGAAGATACTTAGCGACTTCGCCTTCAATGGTGTCGCCTTTGTGTCCTAGGCTCAAGATGTCTTTATGTTGATTAGCTTCGTGTGCAGTAGTTCCACCATGGGCAACATTCTGGGCGTGCTGAGCGGCCTCATGGTGATGGGGCTTTACGCCCGTGGGCACTGGCATCTCTCCAACGTGCGAAGCGCCGGACGAGCCGCCGGACTTTAGATCCAAGTAAGCAGCACCAGCTAACGCAACAAGTCCTACCACGCTGGCGGCGGCTATAGCTTTGCGACCGTCGCCTCTCTCTTCGTCGGTGAAGTATTCACTAACTTGCTGGGTTTTAACGCCCAAATAGGCTGCGGCTTTCGCCATGGTGTGACGTACGCGGGCACGGATACCTTTAGGCGTCGGGTCAATTATTGGAAGTGGTTCAGTGACAGGTGCTTCCTCGGGCGGCTCTTCATCGCCGCGACCTTCGGCTTCAGCTTCGGCTACACGCTGACGCAACAGGTCCTTAGCGACTAGCGCGCTTACGACGTCATTGCGCTCCATGATGTCTTTGTCCATTCTTGTAGCTGTCTATGGACTGCTGACGATAGCGCGTGAATTCTTTGCGTTCGCCATTCTTTTCATTACCCCTCTTGTAGCGGAATTTTTCGTACTCTTCACGGTTAAACAGACCCTTGTCTTTAATTATCTGCTTAAGCATGCCTATGTCGTCACCGTTGCGCACGGTATGCGCGATTACGCGATCAACGGCTTCGCCCCTAATCTTCCTAGTCTCTTCGTCACTTATGGTGCTCGGATCCCTGTCGCCTATAGCACGAGACGTCAGCTTGCTAAATAATGCGTTCTGGTTGTTAGCGACCTCTGTGGTCAAGTCAGTGATTAGTTTTGCCTGCGATAGCTCATAGCCTTCTTCTTGCAGCTGTTCAATACCCTCTATGTAGCCCTTGGCGCGCTCGTCTCTTTCGCCTTGACCGGCTTTGAACTTAGCTTCGTACTCATCTGCTGCCGCGTTGCGGTCACTCTCTTTGGTACCATAACGGGGGTTTTCGCGTATTTCTGATGCCCGTGAAATGCCGCGAATTTGGTCTACAATGCCGAGGACGGGTTTGGTCAGCGGCTGGCCATCTTCGTCAACATAGCCGCGGGTCTCGCCGCGCGAACCAAAAATCTCCATTTCGGCAGCTTGGTTCATGGCCTGTACCTCCGGGGATGTACGACGCGCTTCAATAGACATACGCCGCGACTCAGCATCATCAATTTTTTCAGTCATCGGCAGCGCCCTGATCAATTTGCCTGTTCAAGACATTAGCTTCAGCTTGCAGGTGGTGGCCTTTCTCGAAGGCTTCATTGTCGGCCAGCGCCTTGTCAGTAACCTGACGGGCTGCTTGGTTGGCTTCTATGGTAGCGGCCGCATTGGCTTCTGCTTGAGCTGGGCCGCTTAATCGTTCGCTCATGACTATTGAATTGTCCTTTCTGCTTAGCCGATACTTTTGGATTGTTTGTGTTTTTTATTTCGACTGAAAGCCTATTCTAGCAAATTTTGTGAATATTGTCAACTATTGCGTACTAAATAGGCGGGTCGCGCAAGTGAATGGCGGCCTGCATGATATTCTTGGGAAGTGAATATCCTAGGTATAGAGACTAGCTGCGACGAAACGGCGGCAGCCGTAGTCAAAGATGGTCGGAAATTGCTTAGCGACTCGGTGGCCTCGAGCATGGATCTGCACGTGAAATACGGTGGTGTCGTGCCAGAAATTGCCGCGCGCAGCCATATTGAAGCCATCCAACCCGTAATACACCGGGCGCTGGGCGATGCCGGCTGCACCTGGGACGATATTGACGGCATCGCTGTAACGTACGGGCCGGGTCTGGGCGGCAGTCTGCTCATAGGCGTGTTGACCGCCCGCACACTAGCCATCGCGCACAAGAAACCTTTGTACGCCGTAAACCACGTGGAAGCACATGTCTACGCCAATTTTCTGACCGGAACTTCCCTGTCCAGCTATAAGCTCCCTGGTGCACAGCCGAAGTTCCCCCTGCTCGCCGTCATAGTCTCCGGGGGGCACAGCCAGCTGGTACTGTTCCGCGGCCACGGCGACTACACCATACTCGGCCAGACCCACGATGATGCCATAGGCGAAGCCTTCGATAAGGTAGCAAAGATGCTCGGCCTGCCCTACCCCGGCGGCCCGTCTATCGCCAAAGCGGCGGTCAAAGGCGATCCGGAAGCATTCAGACTTCCCAAGGCCAGGATGGATAAGTACGACTTCAGCTTTTCCGGCCTTAAGACGGCCGTTTTAAGGCTGGCTCAACAGCAGATCGGTGAAGGACACGACTTCCCCTCTACCAAGCTGTCAGAGCGGCTCTCCGGCGCTCAGAAGGCCAACATAGCCGCCAGCTTCCAGCACGTAGCGGCTGGGACCGTGGTAGATAAGGTCGTAGAGGCGTTCAAAGAGTATTCACCTGCCTCCGTAGTCATCGCCGGCGGTGTAGCAGCCAATGCCGAGCTACGCCGCATGCTTGCCGAAGCCCTGCCCTTGCCCATAGCCTACACCGACCCTAAACTCTGCACGGATAACGGCGCCATGGTTGCCGCGCTCGGCTGTTTCATGGCCAAAGAAGGACGTAAGCCCGCCGACCCCTACAAGCTGGGCATCGAACCCAGCCTCAGCATGTAGCTTTCACATGAAAGCTACAGCCTGGCGTTGCCTGTATCGCTACAGGGGTATATGATTGAGGTAATGAAGCTGTCCAAGGTATACCAGGCCAACGAGTACGAAGAAGACATTTACGCCCTTTGGGAGAAGAGCCAGCTATTCACAGCCGACCCGGACAGCAAGAAGGAGCACTTCTCGATCAGCATGCCGCCCCCTAACGAGACGGGCACGCTCCACATCGGCCACGCGCTGTTTGTGACCCTGCAGGACATAATAGTCCGGCACCAGCGCCAGAAGGGCAAGGACGTACTGTGGCTCCCCGGTACCGACCACGCCGCCTTGCCAGTGAACGCCATCATGGAAAACCGCCTGACAGAGGAGGGGACCGACAAGCACAAGGTCGGCCGCGAGGAGTTCTTGAAGCGTACGCGCGAATTCGTCGGCGACAGCCGCGACACCATCAACGCCCAGATGCGAGCCATGGGTGCCAGCTGTGACTGGAGCCGGGCGCGCTACACCCTGGATGACGCCTTGAACCGCTGTGTTAACGAGACCTTCGTCAAAGATGTACCAGGACGGCCTGATTTACAGGGGCCACCGCATAGTCAATTGGGACCCCAAGCTAGAGACTAACGTATCCGATGACGAGCTGGTCCACAGGGAAGAGCAGGGCAAGTTCTACACCTTCACAGTACGGCCCGTTCCAGATAGGCACCGCCCGGCCCGAGACCAAGTTCGGCGACAAATACGTGGTCATGCATCCGGACGACATCCGCTACCAGAAGTACAAGCACGGCGACACTTTCGATGTCGAATGGATAAACGGCAAGATAACCGCCACCATCATCAAGGATGAGGCCGTCGACCCTAAGTTCGGAACAGGGGTCATGACCATTACGCCCTGGCACAGCCAGATTGACTTCGAGATAGCCGAGCGCCACAAGCTCGACAAAGAGCAAATCATAGACTTTCACGGGAAATTATTGCCCATAGCCGGCGAATTCGCGGGCATGCCCATAGAAGAGGCCCGCCCCAAGATAGTCGAGAAACTGCAGAAGAAGGGCTTGCTAATCAAGGTGGATGATAATTACGTCCATAACGTCGCGCTGAACAGCCGCGGCAAAGGCGTCATAGAGCCCCAGATACGTCTGCAGTGGTTCGTGGACGTCAACAAGCCGGCTGTGGACTGGAAAGGGAAGACGCCTGAGCCTTAAACAAGTCATGCAAGCCGTCGTACGCGACGGCGACATCAAGATAACACCCAAGCGCTTCGAGAAGGTATATTTCCACTGGATAGATAACCTGCGCGACTGGTGCGTCAGCCGGCAGATCTGGTGGGGGCACCGCATTCCCGTCTGGTACCGCACCACCCAGGACGGCGAGCCCCAGACCTACATAGGCGCCGCACCGCCCACCGACACCAGCGAAGGCTGGCACGATTGGGAACAGGACCCGGACACGCTGGACACCTGGTTCAGCTCCGCCCTGTGGACATGGAGTACCCTGGTGGACCCCGTACTGGCAAAGGATAATAAATTACCTCTGGAGGAACTTCTTAAACGGAGCAAGGACTTCCAGGCCTACCATCCTACCTCTGTCATGGAGACCGGCTGGGACATTCTGTTCTTCTGGGTGGCGCGCATGATACTGGCCACCACCTACATGACGGGGCAGGTGCCTTTCAAAGAGGTCTACCTGCACGGCCTGGTGCGCACGGAGCGCGGCAAGAAGATGAGCAAGAGCGACCCCGAGACCATCATCGACCCCATGGAAGTTATCCCCGAATACGGCACCGACGCTCTGCGTTTCGCGCTGGTCCAGGGCATGTCGGCAGGGAACGACCAGCGGCTGGGACGAAGCAAGATAATCGCCAACCGCAACTTCTGCAACAAGCTGTGGAACATCGCCCGCTACATCGAGGATGTCCATCGGCGATAAGGTCAGCCGGGACAGGGTAGAGACGGTATCGGCCGCCGACCACTGGATAGTACGCCAGCTAGCCGAGGCCCAGGAAAAGATAAGCGCCGACCTGGACAACTACCGCTTCAGCGAAGCCCATGATCGCCTGTACCGCTTCGTCTGGAACGACCTGGCCGACTGGTACGTCGAAGCTTCCAAGGCCGCAGCCGAACAAACAGCTCCTGGCCTACCTGCTGGAAACCACTCTGATAATGGCGCATCCGTTCGCGCCCTTCATAACCGAGACCATCTGGCAGACCCTAAAATGGGAGAACGACAGCTTGCTGGCGGCCAAAATACAGAGGAAAATTATCAGCCACGACAAGAAGAAGGCCGCGGAGTTCGCCGACATCAAGGCGGTAGTCACCGAGGCCCGCTACATCACCAAGGCCGTAGGCGTGAAAGACGCCGTCCTGTGCTACACCGATGACCCGTTCCTGAGCGATAACGCCGCCATCATCCGGCATATGGCGGGCCTGCGCGACGTACTGCAGACCAAGCCGGGCGAACCCGGAGTAGGCGGCACCAAAGAGACCGGCGGGCTGTACCTGACCGGCACCAAGCACCATTGCTGGCTGAACATCAGCCAGGCCGCGGCCCAGAAGTACCTGCGCGAAATCCAGGTCAAACAGGGGCAGTACATCAATCTCGAGAAACAGCTCCGCTCCCGGCTCGACAACAAGGCTTATGTGAAGAACGCGCCCAAGGAAGTGGTGGCGCAGACCAAGGAACAGCTCAAGGACACCAAGGACCGGCTCGCGGCGCTGGAATCCGAGATGGAACGCTTCACCATCACGCCCACCGTACAGCCTGGGGACGATACCGGCACCACCGGCGCCGTCATACCGCCCAGAGTTAACCGGCTCGGCGGCAGGCTCCAAGACCTCGCGGGCGCGCTGGGTTGATTCGTCCGGCCGGGAATCGTCGAACCAGAGCACGTGCCACCCCAGTTTGTCGGCGGCCATCAGGTTCATCCTGGAATCATCTATCAGCAATATCTCCTCCGGCGGCACGCCGGCCTTTTCGGCGGCGATCTCATAAACACGGTGTTTCCGGCTTGATAGCTCCCACCTCTGAGGAATCCACTATGGCGTCGTAGGGCAGGTCGGGAAGCTGGCGATTGCGCCGCATGGTACTCAGGAAGCCGGGCATGGTGTTGGTCAGCAGGCCTACCTTGTAGCGCTCTGATGCCCACTTCAACAGCTCCTGCATGGGCTCTATGGGCTCCACGGTGTCCATGTAGTACTTCTGCCAGTCCACGGCGTCAACGCCCAGCCTTTGGGCCAGCTTGGCGTTAAAGTCGCTCAGGCTGAGCGTACCGCGGCAGACGTCGTCGTTATAGCGCCAGAAGGCGGATTCCACGATGTCGGAACGGGCGCCGGTGGCGGCCGCCAGCTCGGCGAACGCCCTCTGATAAAAGTGGATCAGGCAGCCGTTAACGTCAAAAAAGATGAAGCGGGCGCCGCTCTTCGTCCTCTTAAGCTGGCGGTCTGCGCCCCCGCGCGGCGCCTGCCCGACGAGTTCATCAAGGCCCACCCCTAGAGCTCCCGCTATGGCCTGTATCGTAAAGATCGAAGGCGACTTGATGGCGCCGCGCTCAATCTTCGTCAGGGTAGAGAAGCTAAGGTTCGCTTGATGACAGAGTTGTTGTTGCGTCAGGCCCGCCTTCTGGCGCGCTTCCTGCAACCGTTTGCCCAGCCCCTGCTCGTCCATAGCCATATAATACCAGCAATATGCTAGGAGGCCAATCAGAATGGCCTTAAATGGCTATTGCGGGAACTAGGAAGGCCAATATGGTGTAGAAGAAAAAGGTGACCAGGACGAACACCACGCCTACCATCAGCCAGACGTTAGCCTGGTTCCCATAGCCGACGCGTCGGCCCAGCCTGGAATAGGCGACCGCGGCCACCCCCGCTCCGAAGAACACCGCATAAAGTAGCTTCATGTGTTTATTGTATCCTAAAACGCAAGCTTTTTGGCTATCTTGGCCAGTTCTTCATGGTCGGGTTCGGCATTCTGGTCCGGTATACGGCCGCGAATCTTCTATGGTGGCGAACTGGTACACGTGTATGTGCGCATGGGGTACTTCATCACCAACTATCAGCTCACCCACGTAGGGCGGGTCAAACACCTCTCTGATGCGCAGAGCGACCTTCTTAGCGGTAGCCCATAACGGCCTGGTAATCCTCGTCGTCCAGATCCCACACGAATTCCACCTGTTTCTTAGGCACTATCAGAGCATGGCCGGGCGTCTTGGGATGGATGTCCAGGAAGGCGAACGTCTTATCGTCCTCGTACACCTTATGGCAGGGAATCTCCCCCTTGATGATCTTCGTGAAGATACTGTCTTCCATGCGCTTATTCTACATCATATAGGGTCAGGCGGCGGTTGACTGGAATTCAACGCAATAAGGGGGTAAGGCTGTAATCACAATGTACCCACATTGTAACTACAGGTCCGGGGCAGGGATGCGACACTACGCCTACAAATGCATTTCACAGCGGTATAGTGCGTAATCTTCTTAAATCATAATTAACATCGCACGCAATCCAGACGCTTATGCTTTGCCGGCACGCATACCTAATAGATAGTCGTGGTCACCTATGGGGCAGAAAGTATTTTCCTGGTGGTTCGCGAAGCGGCTAGCGTGCCTGGCAGCGGCTTCAGCGCTGTTCGGCTGCATCTTAAGCACCGTGCTGGTGTCTGCCGGTTCCGGCCTGGGCATTACCAAGGCCAACGAGAAGACAGCTTGGACAGCCCCAAACCATATGGCGGTCAAAAGGATCGGCCCGTTAAGTCCGCGCCAGAATACGCCTGTCCTGTTCAGCAATATGGATTGCACCACTGTTACGTACCGGCTCGTAGCCGGGCACGACATGAAGACGGGATGCTTCACCTGGACAGCCTTCGGAATGTTCGACAGCGACAGTTATACGGTCATATTCAATGGCACGGACGAGGGCTTGCCGCTGGAGCCTTATACGGCCCACCAGATACCGGTACCGTGGCCCAAAGCCGGGGAGATGCTGGCACTGAGCCCGTTAAGCACAGGCGGCGCGCAGATAGGCCTGTATAAAGCCCCTCTGGCCGCCATGCAGGACCGCAGGGACATGCTGGGACGGCTCATAGCCAAGAAGCTTACGACTCCGCCGGACCTGACCTTAAAAGACCCTGGCGGCAGGCCGCTGGTCATCAACGCGCAGACCCTGGCATTTTCACAAGGGGGCGGCTGGCTGGCCGCAGAAACGCTGGAGGGTTCGTTCGTGCGCGTGGACCTGAACACGCTGGACATAAAGCCTTTCGCGCCCGCCTACGGCAGTACGGGCAGCCCCGCATTGCTCAAATCACAAGTGGCCGTCAGCGAGGACGGGCGCCGGATAGCTATAGACAATGACTACGCCGGCGAATTCAAGGTGTACGATCTGACGGATTGCGGCGCGGCGGATAAGCACGACCAGCGCGACCTGCCGCCCCTAGACTGCGAATCATACGACTACAGGCCGTTCGTAGCTTCGAAGATTCCCGGCCTGCGAACGATAAAACGGCTCAGATTCGTGAACGACGGCCTGCTGAGCTTTGAAGCGATCTCGTCCGATAGCGCCCACAGCGGCACTTACGAGTTGGCGCCGGCGGCCGCCATAACGTCGCTACGGACTACATCGGCCTGGGCGATTCGTATACTTCCGGCGAGGGCGCGTTCGACTACCTGGCGGGTACCGACACGCCGGACAATACCTGCCATCTGTCCGTCAATTCATACCCCCTTCTGCTGGCGCGCGACCTGTTCGGCGGATCCGGCGGGCATTCGGCGGCCTGTTCCGGCGCTGTTATCGATGACATCGGCAATACGAGCGGCAACTACAAGGGCCAGGTAAAGGACGGCGCCAGCCTGGACGAACTGCGGCAATCCCGCCCGCAAGCGCTGGAATCAATAGAGGCCGGCTTCCTGCCCGGGTACATAGCACAGCACCGTTTCGTCCAGCGCTGGCAGCCACGCGTAACCACCGTGTCCATAGCTGGCAACGACATCGGTTTCGGCGACATCCTGCGTAACTGCGTGGCGCCGCACATAAGCCTGCGCCGCAGAGGCAACACCTGCTACGAGACTTACGAAGACCGCCTGGAGCTGAAGAACCTGGTAGACCGGACCGTGCCGCGCTGGAAAGCCTTGTTTGCACAACTAAAAAGAGAAGCTCCGGATACGCGGCTATATGTGATCGGTTATCCGCAAATCGCCTTGAGCGGCGGAAATTGCGCCCTGAACGTCCAGCTGAACAGGAATGAACTGGAGCTGGCCGCGAAACTCGTAGATTACATAAATTACGACCTCGAGAAGGCGGCCGAAGAGTCCGGCGCCGACATACGTGGACATAAGCCGGGCTCTCTACGGACACCGTCTGTGCGAAGCCAAGGGCTACGACGTGGCCATGAACGGCCTGACGGCCGGCAACGATTTCGGCGCAGGCGGCATAGGCCTGCTGGGCAGGGAAAGCTACCATCCTAACGCATTGGGGCAGGAGCTGATGGAACAATCCATCCTGCCCATACTGCGGCAGGTACATAATCTGCCGGGGACAGGACAGGCCAAGGCCGGCGCAGCGGCGGTAACGCAGGCACGGCCTTGCTCAGCGCGCCCAGGACAGGGCGTACGGTGTACGTCCTACTGCCAGACCATAGCCTGGCTCCCGGAACGGCAAAGCGCGGTTCTACGCTGCGCGTGCATGCCGATGGCGCGAAAGACGGTCTGCGCACGGACGCCGTCTATGAGGTCCGGCTGGACGGCCCGTCGGGTAAAGTGCTGGACAGGGTAGTCAGCGACGGTTCCGGCAACATAGAAGATTCCGTACGGATTCCCGCCAGCACTGTTCCGGGCGGCCACAGGATCGATCTGACCGGAGAGAACCAGAACGGCAGCCCCTAGACGTAACCGCGCCGTTCTACGTCCAGGCGAGCGATGCGGATTCTGACGGCGACGGCATAGACGATATCTTGGATTCCTGCCCCGGAGCCATCAATAGCGGCCAGGACCGCGACCAGGACGGCGTCGACGACATCTGCGACGGCCTGATCGGGCCCGCCGGAAAATCCGGCCCCGGGAAACGCCCCGGTAAGCCGAATCTAAGGACCCGGTCGCGAGTCCGTGCACATACTACGGGAGCCGTCACTGTAAAACCTGGTAACCAGGCCGTCCGCGGAACCATCCGGGCGGTCTCAGACGGACAAGACAGTAAAGAGCAGGCCTGTCCGGACGTGGGCGGCCGGAGCCGTAATCCTGGGTCTTCTGCTGTTTATTGCCGGAAAAATTAACAAAAACCGCCGGTCGGGGTTACAATGATTAAATGATTTGGGTTCGGAAGGGTGTAGTCTGGCTGTTGTCCCTGCTTCTGCTCGCGGCCTTGCTGGGCACGGCTTTCTCTACCAGCTTTAACCGTACGCTCGGCCAGCCCGAGAAGGTCAAGACATATCTGGCAGAAAGCCGGATCTATGATCATTTCGTAGCCTACGTCGGCAAACAGGCCTCCAAGTCCGAAGGCGATAACCAGTCCAGTCCTATCTCGTTAAGCGACGCGGCGGTACAGGCCGCGGCCAAGACATCGTTCCCGTCCAAGCTTATCCAAAAAGGCGTTAATGCCTTCATAGACGCCAACTACGCCTGGCTGGAAGGGAAGACCGCCAAGCCGCAGTTTATGATCGACCTGTCCAAGCAGAAAGAGACGTTCGCGCAGAGGGTCGGCCGCATCGTCAAAGACTACACCGCCACTCTGCCGGTCTGCAAAGGCGCCGAGGCCCTCAAGCAGAAGAACGTGGACCCCCTTGCCGCCACCTGCCGTCCCAAGAACATCAAGCCGGCCCAGGCGGGCGCCCAGACCACCAAAAGCCTAGCAAGACGGGCGATTTCCTAAGCGACCCGGTCATAACCGCCAAGGCCGTCAACCCCAAGGGCAACCAGGAAAAACAGCCGTATTACGAAAAGCTGTCGCAATTGCCCAAGGCCTTCCAGGCGGCCAAGAAGATGCCGTTCATACTGGGCGGCCTCAGCGTTCTGTTCGCCGCGGGCATAGTCTTCATCGCCGTCACCAGGCGCAAAGGCCTGCGGCGGCTGGGATTCGTACTGGCCCTGGCCGGGGCGGTGCTGGTAGCCGTCAAGTTCACATCCGACTTCGCGATCAAGAAAGCCGAAGACCACGTCTTCAATAACGCCGAGCGTAGGCGAACTGCAGAAGTCGCTGACCGACTTCGCCCACCGCGTGGAGTCTTCCATGGCCAGGACCGACCTGCTGTTCGGCATCGCCTTGCTGGTGCTGGCCGCAATAATCCTGGGCTCCCTGTTTGCTACCCGCGACAAGAAGCCCAAGCCGGACGACGACGGCTCCGGCGATGACACAGACGAGCCTGCGGGCCACATGCCCCTTCTAAAGGCCCGTAAGCGCCTCATGAGGCCGTTCGGCGACAGCATAATGCCTTTGGGCGCCCGTCCCGCCGACGCGGAGCCAGAGGAGCCTGAGGAACCCCAAACGCCCAAGGAAGAGCCGGAGAAGCCCTCAGAGCCGCCCGAGGAGCCGGCCAAGCCCAAGCCCAAACGCCGCAAGAAGCCGCGCCTGATCCAGTAGCCCTAAAGCCCGCCTATTATCGCCGCGACCAGACTTCCTATAACCTGGAAAGCCAGGAAGATCATCAACAATACCACTAGCGGATTCCGCCAGAAGTTCTTGGTCTGCGCGGCCGCCTGCCCAGCCGAAGCGGGCAAAGGATGCCTTTGCAAATACAACTTGTGCATGATTATCGACGTGATGGTAATGGTAGCGTCAACTATGGCCGTGGCGGCCAGTAGACGGTAGAAGAAGTCGCCCAGTACCGAGGGGTCATCAGAGAATATGACCATGGTGAGCATTATGACCACCGTCGCCATGAATATGTAGTTCGCGGCCACGGTATTGTCTATCCTCTTCTCGAAGCCGCGGATCCGGTACAGGACATCGGCATGAAGCGTAGCGAACAATAGGACGCCATAGAACAAGTAAAGTTTGAATGTCAGATCGCCGCTCAGGAGTTGCCAGATAGCGAATATAGAGGTGATGAAGCTTACCGCTATCAAAGTGAACACGGTGTTGCTGAACAGTTCCGTGTTCCAGCGACTGCCTTGCTTGCTACGTTTATCGGTTTCCGATATGTAGCTGAAGCTGAGGATAGCATGTAGCGCTACCATAGCTATCGTGCCCAGCGCCCTGCCTAATATGTCGTTGAAACTTCCGATAAGCACCGCGATTACTGCTATTGAGGCGGCGCCCAAAAGACAGCCGATTAATATCTGAAAGAAACTGCGCTTGATTCTGTCCGTTTTACTAAGGGTTTGTGAAGGCTGGCGCTGTGCCATTCCTGTGTCAGCAAGTTGGTTCCGTGGTGATGGCGCGGGGTCCGTGTTCTGTTGGCTTCGGTCGTTTTGGTCGTCCATGGCTTTAGTAAATCACAATGCCCAGATATTAAAAAGCGGTGATATCTATGGCGGAGAGGGTGGGATTCGAACCCACGGTACCGTTGCCGGCACACTGCTTTTCGAGAGCAGCACCTTCGACCGCTCGGTCACCTCTCCCTGGCCGTTTATTTTAACAGGACGGGGCTGGCATTCATAGGTGGAACGTGTTAGAATTACCCCTGTTAAGTTTAAGCGCGCGTAGCTCAGCTGGATAGAGCGTCGGCTTGCGGAGCCGAAGGTCGTAGGTTCGAATCCTGTCGCGCGTACCATTATCAATGAATGCTAGTATGAAGCCATGGCGTCGGACCCTCAGTACATAGCCTTTTACGGCACGCTATTGCAAGACCAGCACACGAGCATACGCAACCACCTGAAGGGCAAGCTCATACCCCGCGGCAAGTGCCTGATACCCGGCAACATCTACGACATGGGCCGATACCCCGCGCTCAAGCTGGATGGCGACAGGAAGAGCGTCCACGGTGAACTTTATGAAATCGACGACGAAGAGCCTCTGGCACTGTTGGACGAATACGAAGCGCATGATAACTACAATCCGGACCTGCCCGGCTTCACCCGCCGGCTGGTAGAACTGGACCGGCCGGGACAGCTAGCCTGGGTATACGAATACGACGGGCCGGTGGATTCGGACAAACTGATATCTTCGGAGGATTGGGAACGCAGGCAGGGGAAGACGGCATGAAACAGCTCGTGAAGATAGTAGTCACGGTGCCGGAGGCCAGCGCCGACAAGGTGCGCCGTGCTATCGGCGAGGCCGGAGGCGGTGCGCTCGGTAATTACAGCCACGCCAGCTTCTCGTCTAAAGGCGTAGGCCGGTTCCTGCCGGGCAAGGGCGCCAAGCCGGCAATAGGAAAGGTCGGCAAGCTGGAAGAAGTCGCGGAGGAGCGGATCGAGGTGACTTGCGAGCGGTCAAAGATGGACGCCGTGGTCAAAGCGATACGCCGGAACCACCCTTATGAAGAACCGGCCATAGACGTTTACCCCATGGTCTGACGGCCAAGGATGGCTTCGGCACCGGCAGAGAAGTCATCCAGAGCCTTGGGCAAGAGTTTGCCGCGGGCTTTGACGACGCTTAACGGACAGCCGATGACCAGTGTACGGCCATCCTTTCTGAGGGCCATAAGCTTGCCGCCGTTCAGCTGTTCCTTCGCTAGGACATAGGGCAAGGCGGCCATGACCCCGGCCGCGTAGGACGGTATGCAGCATGATGGTCGGGCTAGTTGAATAAAGCTCCGGGCGAGGCGTGGTTACACCCAGTTTGCGCAAGCCGTTATGAATATGGCCGTAGGTCGTAGAGTGCCGGTCATAGCTGATGAAATCAGATAGCTTATTGGTTTTTAGGGCGGCTTGGAAGCCGGCCAGGCGGTCGGGACGGCACACCAGGACAAACGGTTCGGGACCTATGGGCTCCACGTCCAGGTTGGTGTGGATGGCATTGGCCTGAACCGCGAAAGCCAGGTCGATCTCACGGTTCTCGACAGCGGCGCGCAGGTAGCGTGAATCGTTAACGATTATTGAGACATCAGCTTGCGCCTCAAGTTCGTCTAAGGACTCGGGCTTCGTCATTAAGCGCCGCGGCCACGCTGTCAATCATACCGATTGTGACCTTCGGCCGCCTGCGGGCCAGTTCCGTCAGCTTGGTACGCAAATTTTCATCCGCCGTCCTGTATTCAATCGCGGCGTTGTATACGATCTGTCCGGCGTTAGTCAACTCTAGTCGGCCATGTCCCCGCACCAGTAGCGAAGTTTTGAGCTCACGCTCCAGTTTATTGATAGCCAGCGTCAGAGCAGGCTGGGAAATGTGCAGTTCTTTGGCCGCGTGCGTAAAACTTTTCCTATCGACTAGCTGCGCGAACTTCTTTAGTCTATCGTCCATAAGTTTTATTTATACTATCATATAAATTATATATTTGTCTTATAGTCCGGCTTTGCCTAGCATGGTCAGCACAGGAGGGTAATTTAACTATGGCAAAGCGCACTATAAAAGTCGCGATTGTCGGGCTCGGCAATTGCGCTTCATCGCTCTTACAAGGAGTTCACTACTACAGTAACGTGAAAGACGACGGGTTCGTCCCCGGGCTGATGCACGTAAATTTCGGAGGCTACCACATCCGCGACCTGGAAGTGGTCGCGGCGTTTGACGTCAACAGCAACAAGGTCGGCAAGGATATAGCGGAGGCGATCTATGCCAAGCCGAACAATACGACAGTTTTCGCCAAAGTGCCGAAGACCGGCGTTAAAGTTTCGCGCGGACCGCTGCTGGACGGCGTCAACAAATATACCTCGCCCCTGGTACCGGTAAACGATAAGCAGAAAGCCGGTCGACGTGGTCAAGGTCCTGAAAGACAGCGGCGCCGAGGCTGTAATCAACTACCTGCCGGTGGGCTCGCAGGAAGGCACCGAATTTTACGCCCAGGCGGCCATCGATGCCGGCTGCGGCTTCGTGAACTGCATACCGGTCTTCATCGCGTCCAACCCCAAGTGGGCCAAGAAGTTCGAGAAAGCCGGATTGCCTGTAATTGGCGATGACATCAAATCCCAGGTCGGCGCGACCATCGTTCACCGCACGCTGACCAACCTGTTCCTGGACCGCGGCATGAAAATCCAGCGCACCTACCAGCTCAACACCGGTGGCAACACCGACTTCCTGAATATGCTGGAGCGCGATCGGCTGGAGCACAAGAAAATTTCCAAGACCGAAGCCGTGCAGTCCCAGATAGAGGCGCGCGGGCAATCCATCGAAAGCGACGACATACACGTCGGCCCGTCCGACTACGTGCCGTGGCAGAAAGACAACAAGATCTGTTTCATCCGGATCGAAAGCAAGCACTTCGGCGATGTGCCTATGGAACTGGAACTGCGGCTGTCCGTGGAGGACTCGCCGAACTCGGCCGGCGTGGCTATCGATTCGATCCGCTGCCTAAAGCTGGCGCTCGACAACGGCCTTTCCGGAGCCATCATCGAGCCCGCAGCCTACTTCCAGAAGCATCCGCCCAAGCAGATAGAGGATCGCACCGCACGCGAGCTGGTAGAGCGGTATATAACGCGTTACGGGCATAAACCGTCCGCGAAGCAATCCGGGCGGCCGGCGGCACGTAGAGCCCGCGGCAAGCGTCCGGCCCGCATCCTGCAGAAAGTGTAACCATTTTTACAGGCAGACGCGTGATTTACGGTTATGTTAGGTACGAGCCATCAAACTTACATGGAAAAAGGCGAGGATACTCATGGGTGCAGAACAAGTTGACGGGGTGCCGGAGGAGGGTGACGGCGCCGGCAATGCCGTGGCCGCTGACGCGGCAGGCTGTATCATGCGCAGGTTCGCCATAGGCCCCGGCCGCGTGATAAGGGACGGATCGGGCAACACGATAGCCTTCCTAATGGGTACTGGGGGCGAGGCTTTAGGAGCCGGTTCGGCCGGCGCGAAGCTCGCTCTTGGCGTCGGCCGCAAGCTGGTGGGAGCAGAAACGCCCGAGCCGCCTGCCACCGAGACTACCGAGCCATAAGGCTTGTGCTATACTCCGAATATGGATACGCCCCCTGACGGGAAGGTGCCTCTGAGGGAGCACCTGAAAACACCGCTCACGACACCGCTGACGAACCACCCCTCGTCCTCAAGGTACCGTTCAAGCCGTTCAACTGGCATAAGGCGCACAAGGCCAAGCTGTCCATGGGCGACCGGGCGGCCGATAAGATGCGCAACGGCATGGGCAGCTGGAAGTTCGTGTTCAGCTTCCTTATATTCATGGGCATATGGGCCGCACTCAATACAGTGGGGCTGATAAGCCACTGGGACAAATACCCTTTCATACTGCTTAACCTGATGCTGTCGATGGTAGCCGGCCTGCAGGGAGCCATCCTGCTCATCGCCGCCAAGCGGGCCGACGGCATCAGCGCCGCTATGGCGGAGCACGACTACCAGACCAACGTCGAGGCCAAGAAAGAGGTCGAGGAGCTGATGGAAATGCACAAGAAACAACTGAAGCGCCTGGACGAGATCCTGGCCATACTCAAGTCCAAGCAGTAGCTCCCCGTCCCTGTAGGAAAACTTACAGCCGGCCTATCCGGGCCGGCATATTATGTATATGGACTTATGGAAGGAGAGGGGAGTGTTATGAATACGACTACAGACCAACCGCCGGTACGACCAAGGGCCTCGGGGCGCCGGAGGGTCTGGTGGCGCGCATATCTTAGCTACTAGTCGCGCGGCTCGCGGGCTTGGAGTTGTTTATCAATTTCCGTCGGCAAGGATCCGTCTATACTCCTTGGCCACAGTTTATGAGAGTGCACATAGGCGATTTCCATCGCGTAGTAGAGTATCTGGGCCTGCAGATACAGCCAGAACATCAGGCCCAAAGTGATGGCGAAGTAGCTATATAGTACGTCCAGATTCTTAAGCTGGTGCGCCAGTATGATGCCGCCCAGCGATTGCAGTACTACCCAGCCCACGGCCGCTACCGCGGCGCCAACCCGGGTTTCCTTAAGCGGCAGATGCCTGGGCAGACTGAAGTCCAAAAGGAAGTTGAACACCCAGAAGAGGATGAACGCGTTCATGAGCACCGACAGCGCGCGGAAGGCCAGGCTATGGGCGGCACCGGCGGTCAGCGTAGCCAGGATCGAAGCCGTAATGAAGCCCACGCCCCCTATGAGCAGCAGGGCCAGGCTCTTAAGCAAGGACTTCGGGAAGGCATCGCGCTGTGATTCGGGTACCTTCCAGACCTGCTGGACCCCTTTGCGGAAAGCATCGGCCGCGCCGCGCGCGCCGTAGATCGTGAACAGGATGCCAGCCGCCAGCGCCAGGCCGCTGCGGTGCAGGCCGCTGACCTGTTCGGACAATTGTTTGCCCAGAAGAGGGAAGTAGTTGGTGACGCCTCTTAGGACGTCTTGCTGAAGCTGGGGATGACCACCAATAATGCTGTTGGTGACAGTAGTCAGCAGAAGCAGGAGAGGGAAGAGCGACAGGAAACCGTAGTAGGTAAGCAGGGCGGCTTTGGAACCGGCCTTATCCTCACCGTAGCGCTTCACTACGGCCACGGCGAAAGCTGTCGGGCGGTATCTTTGCTGGAAAGCATTGATGCCGCGGACGAATTTTTTCAAGCTTGCCATGAGGAAAGTTTAGCATGAGCCGGCTTGTGAAAATGTTTACAGCTTCCTGACAGGCATAAGGCTAATAATGGATATTGCAACCAAAATAAAAGGCAAGGGGGCCAAAGAATATGTCAAACGACGAGATAGAAGCTTTGATGGACAACTTTGATAAATGGGACGCCAAGCACGCCAAGCACGATTTTATACAGCGGATGGAACGCAAACTGCACCGCAAAGAGCGAGCGGGGCGCAGGTAGCAAGCGCGGCGGCTAACGCCGCCATCAGTACCGTATGCGGTGCATCAGGCGGTCGACAGCATCGTGGCCGCGTTGCTCCATAGGCAGGCGGTCCGATAGTACGCCCACTATCCGGTCCCCTTGTTCCGGGGGGTAGTAAATAGTGGTGGGCACGGCGAACCTTTTCAGAGGCATGAAAACTATGCTGGGTATAGCACCTTCCTCTAACACCGAGAAGGAGCGGAAAGCGTCGTAGCCGAAACGTTTCTGACCCACGTTCATCCCACTGGAATCAAGTCGGTATTCCGTCTGGCGGGGTTTATGGCTTGCATAGATGCCGAATGTCAAGGCGGCCGCCAATACCACAGCTACCGACACGAAATCCCTGGCGATAAAGTAGACTAGACCGGCGAGTAACACTGCCGATAAGGCGAGGGCGCCGTACCAACTGGAGGACTTATCGTGGGCTATGAACTCGGAGGCTGTCCAGGTTATGGATGATCCGTCGTCAGCCTCTTCAGCCTCGTCCGCCTCTGCCGATGGTGCCGGTTGTGCGGCCGTCGACGGCGGCGCCGGCCGTGTTTGCTGTGGCTGAGCGGGTGGCTGTTGGGCCTGTGCCGCCGGTCCGACAGGTTGTGCGGCCTGGGTCTGGGCACCCGTGGGTGCCACTGTCTGACCGGGCGCAGGCTTTCCTTGATTGTCGGTTCCCATAAGCGTTATTGTAACCCAAGCCCGCTATCTTTGAATAGTCTGATATCTTTGAAAACGCGAAGTTTACTGATATAATCACCCCTGTTACAGTCACGTCCGGGGAAGGGTGTCCGAGTGGTTTAAGGAACTGGTCTTGAAAACCAGCGTGCCGGCAACGGTACCGTGGGTTCGAATCCCACCCCTTCCGCCAAGTACGTTAGAATGGTATGGCAAACGAGGAGAGGTACCCAAGTGGCTGAAGGGGTCGGTTTGCTAAATCGATAGGGGGGCGTTAGCCCCCGCGGGAGTTCGAATCTCCCCCTCTCCGCCAAGAAATAACATCGGATAGCCGGTGTTATTTTTTTATCGGTCAAGCGGCACAGAACGTGATGGCCTCGATGCGGGCGGCGCCGGCATCGTGCAGAACGAGGGCGGCGGCCTCTAGGGTGGCGCCGGTAGTCACTACGTCGTCCACCAGCAATATGTGCCGCCCTTGTACCGCCCCGGGCCTGCGCGTATGGAAAGCTCTTTGAAGCTGTTCATGTCGTCGTTCCCGCCCTGCGCCCACCTGATGAGTCTGTCCACTGCGGGCTAGGCAATCAAGGCGGGGCAGGCCGGTTCGGCGGCATAGTTCGCGGGCCAGCAACCGGGCCTGGTCATAGCCGCGGCGGCGTACCCGGCCGGTAGCCGTAGGCACGGGCACGACCAAAACGTCCGGGTCAGACATAGCCTCCAGGAGCGGCGCCATAAGGACGGCCATCTCCCGCGATGCGGTCCGGGCGCCGGAGAACTTCAGCATAGCTACCAGTTCCTTGGCCATGCCCGCATAAGGCGAAACTGCCCGCACGCGGCCAAGCACGCTCGCGGCCGAGCAAACGCCGCAGGTCCGCCCGGCAGGAGAGGCTGTCTGACACCTATAACAGCGCTCAGGCGCGGCGGACAGGCCTCCTGCGCACACTCCACACAGCAAACCGCCCTCGGTCTTACAGCCAAGGCATTCATATGGGGCCAGAACGGACATTAGGGTATCAATTATGCTCATGTTGTGTTTAATGTGTTGTAAATATGTGCTCTTAGGCGTTGCGCGTCGGTTACAGCCTAAGCTATACTGCTAGCAATACAAAAATGCAAGATTTTTAATCTCTTAGGGTTTCCTGCTCCCGGCAAAAACTGCAGACAGTACCATAAACAACGATGGAGGGTAATAAGCTATGGCGCGAAAGAATCGCGACGACGATCTGTTATTGGAAGAAGACGAATTAACCGCAGCCTTTTTGGGCGACGAGACCGCTACGGCCACGGAACCGGCTCCGGCAGGCGCCGCCGCACCAGCCGCTGACGACGAATGGGACGAGGACGAGAACGTACCCGGCCAGCTGGCCGTAGACGTTTATGAGACCAAACAGAAACTGGTAGTAAAGGCACGCACCGCCGGCGTGAACAAAAGCGACCTGGATGTCAGCATCTCAGACAACCAGCTCACTATCCGCGGCACGCTCAGCTCCGGCACCGAAGATGGCGTCGAGAACTACTTCCTGCAGGAGTGCTACTGGGGCGAATTCTCGCGCACCATCGCTCTGCCCGTACCCGTGAAAGAAGAAGAGATTGAGGCCGTACTCAAGGACGGCGTGCTGACCATCAGCTTCACCAAGGTCCAGCAGGACACGGTCAAGAAGATCCAGGTCCTATAGGGTTTAGTCTCTTTAGCCGAATGACTGGCCGCCGGTGTTAGCGGCTTGGCTAAGTACGAAGTGTACTAGGATTTGGGCCAGACCAACTATGATCAGGCCTACGATAGCGTAGATCAAGGTAGTCTTGGCGGCGCCAATTCTTTCACTACTGCCTCCAGAGGTAATGTAGCGGAAGCCGCCATAGATAATCATGATGACTGACGCTGCCCCGACAATAATCGTGAAAATATTAACCACGCTTGTTGCAAGCTTACCGACGGAACTCGTAACGGCGGCGTCACCACCGGCGCCATTATCACATGTTATATTACCGCCGGACGCCGTACTGGCACCGCCAGCGACAGACGAAGGGACACCGGTACAGTTGGGTACAGCGGCAGAGGCTATCGATGGGGCAAGGACCGGCGCGGCCATTGTCAGCAACAACGTTCCGGACAAGATATAACTTTTAATTTTTTTAATCATGTGGGCCTTTCTTTTTACTACTTAAGGTTATACTACAATACGTTCGTTTAAATCAAGCTTGGTGTGGTCACTTCACATTGGCGGCAGTGGTTATGACAAGATGGACTATGACTTGCGCAAGGCCCACTACGGCTATACCGACGATAGCATAAATAAGCGTGCTTTTAGCATTAGCGATTTTGTTGGTATCGCCAGCCGAGGTTATATATTTGAAGCCAGCCCAGATTAGCGCTATGACGGCCGCCGCGCCGACTACAACAGTCAAAATGTTTACCGCCGTAGAGATGGCCTTGTTAACGCCGCTGGCATCGCAGGAAGCATTGGTCGTCTCGTCTATACCGGCGGCAACTTGCTGTGCGGCGGACGAATTACCGCAAGCGGCGTAGGCAGGCTCCGCCAAGATTGCCGCTGGCATCAGTGTCAGCAGTGGTATTAGTATTATGTTGAGTATGGTTCGCTTCATGGGGTTCCTCCCTTATAGCCTATTCAATACGTATATTATTATAGTCCGGGCCAGCACTATGACTACCAGGCCGATAATGGCATTGGCAAGACCACGCCTGGCATCCTCCACGTCAGTATCAGTACGAGAGCCGGTGCTGACGTTACTGCCGGACGTTATAAACTTAAACCCGCTGATTATTATCATAATTATAGCCGCCGCGCCGGCAATGTAGGCCACGATGCTAGTAATATGGGCCAACATACCATCGGGTCCGGTTAGGGGATTTACGACGTTCCCGTTGGCGCTTTGGGGCTGGCTTTTACAAACCGTGGGTTTGTCACTGCCGCTATATGTGCTGCAGTCCACGCCCTGGAAGAAGCTAAAGGCTAATACAGGCCGCGGTGCGGCGAATAAGCAGAGCGTGAGCAAAGCTATCGCGGGTAGCAATCGTCTTATCATAGTCTTTTCACCACAAAGGTTACTATCGCTTCAGCCGAAAGGGCTATTACTAGGCCTACAAGCGAATAAACAATACCGTTCTTGGCCTTGGATGTCTTTTCCGGGTTGCCAGCCGAGATTATGTAACGCAACCCGGAGACCGTAATCATTAGCAAGGCAAGCGCGCCAATGATACCGAATACTACGCTCAATATAGTTGTTAGCTCATCCTGGTTAGCCGCTGGTTCGGGTAAGTTACCGGCATTTATGCTTGAGGCTATGGTTAGTAAAAACGCCTTCATGTTAGCCCAACCGTTGTCCCAAGAAATTAACGAACACCGCCGCCGTGATAGCTATAGCCGTACCGATCAATGAGTTCATAATGGTTGACTGAGCCGAAGCCGTCTTTTCCGGATCGCCCTGGCTGGCTACGTACTTGAAAGCCCCCAGTACCACGAAAGCTACGGCAACTATGCCGGCAATTATCAGTAAATCATCTATGACTGCCAGCAGTATCAACAATAAATCAGACCGCCCGTTGGCTGGCAGGAAATTAAAGTCCTTAATCTTACAGCCATTGAAATCACTTGCCGGCAAATAGTACTACCACGCTTTTAAGCCCTAGAAAGTCGCCGCCTCTGCAACTGTTACCAACAATACCAGCAGCAAACAATGTAGCTTTGGATGAAAACAGGGTAATTATCGAATTAATCATCATATGCTCCTAGTGAAACAGCCCACCAGGTATTAAGAACTGCAGAATAACGTATAGGAAGAGATAGGCAAATATGGCTATGAATGTGTTGGATATGCGGCTCTTGGCTTGCGCGGCCTTCTGCGGATCGCCTTGTGAAGCTGAGTACTGTATGCCGCCCATGATAATAGAAATTACCGCTATCAGCCCGAACGCAATCGACAGAAAGCTTATTAACGGGTTTACGTAGGTCTTAATCAAGTCACAGCCTGCTTTAAGATTGCAGTCGGTCTTGGGCACCGTCTTAGGAGCCTTGCTGGGTGAGTGACCAGAAGGATTAGAAGGGTTACTTGTGAACTTGTCAATCCTATTTTTCTTGCATTGCACGGCCCCAGGTTTGTTATTTCATTGGCTGTATTCTTGTTTACATTTTTTCCGGTTGGCTTTGCTCTTTGCTTTATTGCAGTCGCTTATCGGCGGGGCTTTGGGTCTTGTCTGCGTCTTCGATTGGCCAGAGGCCGACTTGTTCGAGTACGCATTTATGTAGCCTGCCTCGCACCAATATGCAGAATCATTGTCATTCGTGTAAATCTGTGTATGGCAGATACCGTCAGGGGAGCCGTAGTTATTGGAGGGCGGCGCCTTGGCGCCTGGTTTTAAGGCGGCGGCGTATCCTGCAGCACACACGGCCACATGTTCGTTGACAAGGGCAGGGTTAACAGGAACGGTGCCTTTTACAGCATCTACTGTGTGCGTAGGAACCCAGCCTCTACAAAAAGAGAGGGCCGCTTTTTGCTTTTGCGTTAAGGCGCTGGCTTGCGGAGTCGATATAAGTAAACTCGAGGCTAGTGACAGCAAAGATACTAGAATATAGACAGCGTGAAACTTGAAAAAAATTTTTTATGTATCATTTTTGTTATTCTTGTTCATATCTTTTATTTTAAGATTAAGCAATCAAGGCCAGAGGCTACTCTTCTTTAATTAATATTAAACACTTACGGCTAAAAGTCGACAATAGAATACTACTAAATCATTCAGGCCTTAAACAGACTGGCCAGGTCGCCTTTACAGGCATAATCGTCGGGGAAGTAAAAAACATTATGCGCAGCCTTATTGAAGTCCGTACTATTATCAAAATCGCAGGTATTTTCTTGCCGACTGCATCGGGAATCAGTTTACTTTTTAAATACTCTACCTTAACATTGCACCGAATTTCCCCAGCACCGGTCATCGTATACTGTAAACTGCTGGTTTTGATGCGCTATCTGTATACTCGCCGGAACAGCCTCAAACTCTGGTTGAAACACTTTCACCGGCGCAGGCGACAGCATTTTTTAATGATTGGCTGTGCTTAGCCTGTATAAAAGCGCGGCCACACCAAAACTAGCAACAATAATATGCAGGCCGAGACAATGGAAAACGGGTTCCGGCGTTTTTACGGTCTATTCATAGGGTCGGCAGCTGTATTTCCGTTGGCGGTACATTTCATCATTCTTCTCTTCAATATGAAGTGAAAAACAGCGACTGTTGGGGCAGGATATCTTTGACAGTGGTCGGCCCTTTGATGTACTTAACGGAACCGCTTCTGGAAGTCCTGATGGGTTCAAACCATCACGAGATCGCCCCTCAGAATATTAACGTCGACATGGACTGGCAAGACCCTGGCGTAGGCGGAGGACCGGACAACGCAGCACATGTCAAAATAGCTCCCCCAACCAATTTCACCATCTCTTCTCCAATCGGCAGTCCGCAATATTTTAGTACCTTTGTATTACACCGTGTCCTTGCCGACGGCCGGAGCCATTACATCGGTAGTATAACCTATCATATACTGCAAGAAGAGGCTCCCAAATTTGTTACAGTACGCATAAGGACTTCCCTATTTCACAGAACGTTTGACGCTTTTATCAATAATGTCAAGGGTGGTTATGCCAAATCTTAATAGTTAAGCGGCTCTAACGGGCCACTGCTATAAGGCATCTAAGATTGGGCTGCCCACGGTCTACATCAGGCCCTGGCGACTATGACGGTTCGGCTTCCTGTGATCCTGGCAACGTGCTAAAATGAACACCATGCTTAAAGCATGCTACGCAGGTAGATCTCTGCCGACGCCCATATTTTCACTTTTTCCCAGAAGCTTGGTAACGCCGGCGCCTTGCCATGACGATCCCAATAATGGCGGTGGTGGTGGCGGCAGTGCCGGCGGGGGTGGAGTAAGTTGTGAACTGGGTATTAGCCTGAGCTTTGGGGGTGTACTTAATGCTATTAACCCGCTCAACTGGCTGCTTTGTGGAATAGTTAAAGGCATGAACCTTATTGTCACTAGCCTTGACCGCCAGATCAACAACATGCTGGTCTTAGGGAGAACCGGCAGCGGTGCGTCGGATACTACGTCGTCGGATAATCCAAACAGTATATTCACTGATAGCAACGGCAATTGCGGCGCGCAAGATAATGCTTGCAATAACTACTATGCGGCCTGGCGGTCATTCCGCAACATCGCCCTGGGATTGCTGGTTATTGCCGGTTTAATCATGGTGATATCACAAGCCCTGGGCATGGAGATACTGGATGCTTATACGATTCGCAAGATGTTGCCGCGTATCTTAATAGCCACTATCGCTATTACGCTGTCCTGGCAGTTGATGCGATTCTTCGTGACTGTGAGCAATGACCTGGGCTACGGCGTCGGCCATCTGCTTGACGCCCCGTTCCACAGTCTGGGTCAAAACATCAAGGTAGGCGGCGGTAAGGGAATACTGGCTACCTTTGCTTTGGCGCTCGGTGGCATATTTTTTGACCTGTTTGGCATGCTGGCTTTTGTCGGCACGGCGGCAATAGCGGTCATAGTAACCTTTTTGGTGCTGATCCTGCGGCAGATTGCCGTCATCTTACTGGTAATTGTTTCGCCTATCGCTATCCTGGCTTATGTTTTGCCAAACACCCAAAGGGCCTATAAATTCTGGTGGGAGTCGTTCAGTAAACTGCTCCTGATGTTCCCGATGATTGTCGCCTTTATAACCGCCGGACATATCTTTTCTGCTATCTCTTCGGACCAAGGCAGCGGCTTCATACACCAGGCCATTGCTTTCATCGCCTACTTCGGGCCATACTTCGCAGTCCCGCTGACCTTCCGGTTCTCCGGCGCCATGATGGGCGGTCTTAGCAATGCTGTAAACTCTAACGGTCTTACTAACGGGGCACGCGGCCTATTGAGCAATGTCCGCAGTAACCGCGCCAAGTACAACGCGGGAAGACTAAAAGCGGGCACCCGTTTTGAAGGCCGTATTCCTGGTACCCGCAGGATACAGGACGGGATTAACGAAGCTACCAAGGGTATCGGTACCGGCTTCAAAGGGCGCTTCGGCCTGGGTGCCGTCGGTAAGGAAGCCCGGGCAAAAGTAACCCAGGGCGCTGGCGCTGAACTGATGAAGGACCCCGGCATGCGGTCCATAAGGGGCAAAAACGACTACAACCGCGTCCTCGCCGAGGGTATGGGAGATCAGAACAGAGGACGCCAAGCGCTTATCGATCACTTAACGACTGGTGGCGATGACGGTAAAACATTCCTGAGCGAAGCTCAGGCGGCAGAGCGCGCGGATACGGCAGTAGCTGCCGCCAAGTCTGCCGGAGCCTTTACTAAGGCACACGGCGTAGCCGCATTTTACAATATGGCACAGGATGGCACAGCCATAAGAGACGTTAATGACCTAGGGCGCTTGGCGGCCCGGGTCGGCGAGGGTGACGGCGTTAACACCTATACTTACGCGGCCGAGGCGGCCGGCATTAGTAAGGGTGCTGGGCGTCACGACCTGTCTGCTTCCACTGAAAGCATAGGAGACCTAGCATTACAGCAAGGCGATGAATTATACAATGGCGGGAGGCCAAAACTGTATAATCCTGCCGCGCAGGGCAAGGAACATCTTAGCCAAGACCGGCTCACGGATGATGCCAAGATGTCGGCGTTTGGTAACTCTCAGCAATATGAATGGCTTACCCAGGGCAAGGGCCGGGCATTAAGAAACGGCAATGGCTTCTTGGCCGAAGTTATGTCTGATAAAACCGGGCGGTTCACCGCCGAACAAAAACAAGAGGCAGCCGAACATATGGCGAGCTCGTTAAGTTCCATCAAATCTGGCCTGGGCGCCGATAACAAGCGCGCGGAAGCCTACAAAGCCCTGCAGCCCGCCCTTGAAGATTACGAACAATACATGGAAGGAGAAACAGGCGAAGTACACACAGAACAAGCCCCTGTTCGGCAATACGTTAAAGACGATACTGGCCAGGTTATAACTGAACAAGTTAGTCAACGACAAGTAGAAAGACCTCAGACTAACAGAGATGTGGCGGCTAAAAGCGGTAACACAGAGCACCAGCGCGGGCTGAGCACCGAGCAAATGCAAGAAGGAATGGGTGGAGGCGGTGCGCCAGAAGAGGAAGAACAGTAAGCCCGTACATTACGAAGTATTTGATTAATTTGTACTAATCTGGTATAATCTAGATTATGGCTGATGTTATTGAGATTGCCGGCAGTATGCGCTCAGATTTTGATAAAGCGCAAGACCGAAATTACCATTTTGGTCGGTTAAGGGCGCACATGGAAGAAATTTCTGGCGATCCGTCTGGGACTGACCCCGCGCTGTACCTTAACGGTGAAGAGCTGGAGACCCTGGACCGGTTTATTGGAATGGTCGAGGGCAATAATGATGGCCCTGGGTGGCCTGATGCCGAACCTATAATTCATATGAGAAGCGCGGAGGGAGTACGCGCCTGGACAAGCAGTATGAATATCGCCAAATCCGGCTTGTTTAAGGCCCTCCTTCTGCCCAAAACCGGTGATACGCAGCTGGGCTACGTGTTCGCAAGGCTTAACATTATGCCGACACAGCAAGTAGCCATTTGCAAGGATGGCAAGTTGCGCTCAAAGCGCGGCCATGAACTCATAAGAAGCAATGGGGTGGGGTGGGGTGCTTTGCCAGACCCTGTGTTTCTAGCAGAGGCTATAAAGCCCACAAATGCCCTTCTTAACTATGATTCCCGCAAACATATTGCTGCGAGCCTGATGTCACGCATAATGCCTGGAAGTCTACCGTCTGTTGACCGGTAAGCGTTAGTTCGCAGCCTATTTTCTGGTTTAGAGGGCCCGGCAACCCCTGTACCCTACACTACTGATAGCGTATAATAATACTAGTAATGGTTACCGTAACCAGGTAAAACTAAAATGGCAAATTCAGTTTATGACCGACCAGGTTCAGATTACGATCAGGATTCTGACGTTGGCCATGATGGACCAGCTGCCGGCGATGACTCTGATCCGCGCGGCGAAATTAACCAAGCCGAGCGTAACCCCGAGAGTAGTGATGGAGGCGCCGGCTCAAAAGCCGCAAGCCCAAGCAGTCTAAAAGACTCTGAGGAGTCGGGTGTAGGTAGCGCATCTAATAAAACTTCGGCGGGTGACGGTTCGGAGGATGGCGGTCTTTATAATGCCTCGGGCGACAATAGGGGCCGTTTTGGCCGTGCCCGCAACCGCGGACGTAATGCCCTCGACCGTTTTAAAAAACTTGCAAGCCACAAATGGATAGCTGGCGGGGTACTTGGCGGAGTCGGCATAATCGGCCTTCTTATTATTCTAATTATACTGCTGGCCGGGGCTTACAAAGTCGTGGATTTTGCCGAGCATGTAGCCGCCTACAATTTTGCCCGGGTGACACGGCAAATGGCCGAGAGTACAGATACCATTACTGCCGAGAAAATGGGCGTTGACGTAGCTGATCAAAGCGCCTATGCCGCCGCAAAGGCCAAATACTACGACTCGGCAACCGGCAAGGTCAAAGACCTATGGTCAAAATTTGATAAATATAGGCCTCAGCAGATAATTTCAAACTTTGGGCATGACGACAAACTAGCATTCAATTATCGTGACGGCCGGCTTGGCAGGCAGATATTAGATAGCGTTACCATAAACGGCGAGGAAGTGGGTATTACTAGGGGTACGATTAAAAACCTTATACCTGGATACAAGTTTGCCAAAAATATTTCATTCGCGCGGGATTTCGCGCCCAACTTAAATGACGCGCTAAAAGCTAATGACATCGGTCCCATAACCCGCGCCCGGGTTGCCAGCCAGATAAGAAACGAGCTGGACGTTAGTCTGGTGGCCTGGGCCGCCGGCAGGTTCGCCGGCAAGACTGACGCGGCGGCGGCCCTGGAGGTAGAGCGAGAATCCGTCGCGGCCGCCGAGGGTAAACAACTTACCTTTTTTGACGAGCCGAATCCAACGTCGGAACCCGTCAAGGGCGGGGCCAAGTCAAGCGGTATTGACGCGGCCGCTACTGATGTACGAGATAAATTAAACGCTAGCCTGGCTGACGATGCTAAGGCAAAGGATATAGTCGCCAACCCTAATGAAACTCCGAAGGATGTAGCCAAGGCTATGGCCAAAGACGCCTCAAGCGTCGCCGCCAACGGCCTGCAGGGCGCGATTGGCAGTGTTATAAATGCCGCGTTAAGCTTTATTAACCCGGTATATAAGTACGCCGTGCCGCTGTGCTTGATTTATGACGGCTCGATACAAAAGTCCGGTCCGTCCATAGACACTCAGAGCAATCAATTAGAGCGCAGCGCCGTTTGGGTGCAGTCTGCTTCTGCCCAACAAAAGAACGGTTACGATGCCAGCGCCGAAGCGGCGGGCGCAACTAACTGGAAACTAGGCGACATCACCAAAAGCAATGCCGAGATGCGAGCTAACGGCTCACGCGTAGATACTAGCACTACCTTGTCGACCCAAGCTTCGCCGACGGGCCAGTATACCTATACGATTGCGGACTATTTAGGGCCCATTGGCAATGTTGTTGATGCTATCGGGCCTATCTGCCCGGAATTAACCAATATATGGGTGGGTGTCGGCCTGGGCGCAGTGAATATAGCGGTGCAAGTAGCGTCGCTGTTCACGGGCGGTGAAGCCACCGCCGCCGAAGCGGGCGGTGAAGCAGCCGTAGACGCCACCCTAGCCGAACAGCTGTCACTTTTTGACGCCAGCGAATACGGGTCCGCAGCGGTCAGCTCCAGTTCATTCTTGTCGCGCGTAGCGATTAAGTCTAGTGCTGCCAAAAGTTTCGCCAAAGATTTCGCCAAAGATACAACTAAGCAAGTTATAACGATAGGGGCTCTGACGCTGCTTGCGCGGCAACTGGTAGCGGCGGAAATGGGCGGCAGCCACAGTCCAGTGGCAACTGATAAATCCTACGATGATGGCGTTGATGCCGGCACCAACCTATACGCTAACCAGAATGAGCAGCGCCAGTTTTACGGCGCACCGATGAGCGATAGCTCGCTCACGCAGGATAATAAGGCTAACATGAGAGGCCTGGTCCTAAAAGAGAGCCGCCGAAGCACTTTCAACCGCTACCTGGCAGTCAACAATCCCAATTCGCTCCTTAGCAGGACCGCGATTATGGCAAGCGGCTACTTAAACCGATCGTTTTTCGCGTCATTATTCAAGCTCAGCGGCGAGGTCTTCAACCCGCTTCGATCCCTCGGCTCGGTCTTGTCCCCCTTAATCAACCAAACGGCGTTCGCCGACACCCCGGTAACCAGTGTTAACACCTACTACGGCAACGTACAGTTTGGCTACACCCCGGAGGAAGAGACCTTATACATAACCCGAACCTGACTTACGGCGATCTGCTGGCCAACCAATATGTGCTGGACCAAAGCCGCAAAGAGCATAAAATTAACACAAAGTATGGCAAGTGCTTCACGGAATCTATCGGCGATATGTTGTCTAACGGCGACGTCAAGCGTGACCAGAACGGTAACGTGCGGGCCGACAACAGTCTGTGCTCACCAAAGAGTCTGGGGCCTCATAACCCCAAGTACGGCGATCTGGTTTTCCGCTGGCGCTTGGCTCATAACTACAACAATACCTTGGATCAGCTTGGTCAGATGCAGGAAGTAACGACCTCCGGCGGCGCAGGCGGCGCAACTCCGTCCGGTAGCTTTACTAACCCCTTCCCGGACGGCTGGACACCGGGCCGGCTGGATATGGGATACGACGGCACGTTCAAGAATAAAATTGTGGCGCCGTTTGACGGCAAGATCCTTTATGCAGCAACGGGTGTTTCTACTTGGGGTGGCTATATTGAACTTAAGGCCGATACCAAGCCGAGCGGTCTTCCGACTTCTACACTTTACTTTGCAGAAGGAATTAAACCAACAGTTCATAATGGTCAAAAGGTAGTTGCAGGTGATACGATTGCTACCCCAGATATTAACATTTACAACGGCACTAGTGGGAATATTGAATGGGGGGTTTCGGAGGACGCCTGGGTTGGAAGCTACGTTGGAACTTATGCTGTTGCGCTCGGGGGTAGTGGAAAGTGCGCACCCACTCCAAAATCAAAAGCTATGGTGCTTGATTTTTATCAATGGGCAAAAAGCAGCCTTCAGGTTCCTGGTAACACCACAGACACGAGCTGTGCAGGCTCGCCATGAACATGCCTACAAACAACGCAACAACCCTGAAAATGAAAAACAGCCTCGTAAAGTATTCGCGTTTGGCCGCTACGGCGGTGCTGGTTTTGGTGATTACCGGCTCGCAACAGATTGCCGCCTTCACCCCGAATGATTTCGCGTGCGCCAACCAAGGCGACTTTGGCGGGACCTGCTTTTATGAAAAGGGCTGTAGCACTGGCGGCGCAAGCAGTGCCGGCGCCACACCCTCGAGCTCAAACGGTCCTACTATAGTGTTGGATCCCGGGCACGCTCCGGGCACCGACGAAACCGTTGATCCCGCGACTAAAGAGCCGGTCTTTGACTATGAAAACGAGCCTGAAATGAAGCAGGTTTGGCAAGTAGCCCAACGCGTGAAAGCCCAACTAGAAAATGACGGTTACAATGTGCTTATCACCAAAAAATCACTGAATGACTCCTCTACTAACTTGAAAAAACGTGCCGAGGTAGGCAACCAAGCTAACGCCGCCCTGGGCGTCTCACTTCATACAAATCCGGGGGCTTCCCAGATTTATTACCCGGCAGTGGGTGATTACCTCGTTAAAACTACTGGCCAGCATGATGTATATACCGACCAGAGGCTGGCCTATAGCGACAAACAAGCTGCTACAACTATGGCAAAGGATCTGCAACAGATAGAAGGGCAGTCGTGGGAGGCAGGTACGTATTCCGGTTTTTACGGGTCTATTTCGCGAGAGCAAGGCGGCATTACTATGAAGGGCACCATGTTGGTCACACAGTACTTTGCCAAGGTGCCATGGGTATACGTCGAACAAGCTCAGACCTCTACTGGCTCAATTGATTCAAGCACATCACGTGACTACGCTAAGGGGGTTGTAAAGGGGATTGAAGACATTATGCCGCCCGGCTCCGGGTCAAATAGCAGTTCGTCTGGCGGCTGTTGTCCATCTGGCGGCGGTATCACTGTCAGCGGCTCTATCTCCCCCCAAGCCGGTCATGGTATGTCCCCGTCAGCCCAACAAAAATTCCAGCAATACGCGGTTGCGGCCGGCCAGAAAAACAACGTAGACCCCGACCTTCTCGTCACTTTTTATTACAACGAGATGGGGCGGACCGGCGATTCTTCTGGCAATAATGCCGATGCTGCGCAGCCCCCTCCCGTCGCCGGGGACGGCAAATGGATTGAGCCCGCGCCGCCAATAGGTACTGGCCGCGCTTATGTAACTAATGATTTGGGTTATGCGGAGCCTATGGGCTTAGACGATTACGATAAACAAACCTATGGACAGGATGGGGACGGAGACGGCAGAATAGTTATGACTAATCTGGCCGATGCCCTGTTTACATCTGCTAAATATATAGCTGAACACGGCGGGACAGGCAACAACCCCAGCCAAGCTAAAGTAAAAGCTGTGGGAATTGCCTATAACGGAGCACAGTACGCCGAATCTGTTGTGAATACTTATAACTATCTGAAGAGCGGGGGCAGCGGCAGTGTTTCCGGCTCAACGGGCAGTTGTTCTGCTGCTAGCAGTAGTATGCCGGGGACAATTGAGGCCGCCGTACAGGCCGCTCAACAACTCTCAGACATGGGCATTAGCTATGTATGGGGCGGCTCTCATGGTGCGGGGCAGATAGCCACCACTGATCCTGCGACGCTTAAGACGCAGGGCATGGACTGCTCCAGCTCTACGAGCTGGGTCTTGCACCAGGCTGGTATGTTAGACGCCAACGCCAGGGATTCTACAGGTCTTGAGTCGTGGGGCCAAGCTGGACAGGGATCATCAATGACTGTTTGGGCAAATTCCAGCCACGTATTTATCGAGTTCAATGTGCCCGGTCTAGGCCATTATCAGATGAATACAGCTGGCTGGGGTGGTAGCGGTCCCCACTTTTTCAAGTGGGGCTACCCCACAAGCGGCTTTACGCCCAGGCATTGGCCGGGGACATAATTTATGGGACACCATTGCTACTTTTGGGGAATTACAGGAAAATCATAGTATGGACAACGCCCAGCCAAACTTGAAGAAAATCGCCTTTCTAGTAGTAGGCGGTATATTGGTGATATTTTTGTTCTCTTGGTTGTGGCGCTACTATCACACTGGCAAGATTATTATTACAACTGGCAACACCCATAACACTATCGTACTCACTAAAACTAGTGATGGAGGCAGTCAGAGCACAAAACAAAGATTTAAGGCGCACGGCAAACTGTCCGTAACCGTCGGTACTGGCAAATACGTAGCTTCCGTGACTGGAAACTCCATAGCTACGACCCAGGCCATCGACCTTAAGCCCCGTGCAACTCTGCGCTACACCATAAATCCTATTAATGCTACTGGCGTGGAGCCGGTGGCTTACAAAAATGCGCAGGCTATCACGGCAACGGCTAATCAACTGGTTTATCTTGATGGCTACACTGGCAAGCTGAGTAAAATCAATAGCCAAAACAACCTCAAGGAAGATGTCTCTGCCCAACAATTTCAAACTGTTCAGTGGGCCAGCTCTTCATTCGGGCTCGGCAGAGGCACTGACGGAAGTTTGTATACCATAATCAATGGCTCTGTCAGCCTGCTAAAGGTGCCTTTCTATTATGGGGACAAGCCTGTGAATTTCAGCGTGTCGCCCGACAAGAGAATCTATGTATCTAACGGCGCGGACGTATATGCTCGGAGCCAGAAGGGAAGCTTCAAGAAAATATATACCGCTTCATCGTCTAGCCCGGCTTTGGCGGCAGGGGTTCATGAAGTTGCGGTCTCTGACAGTAAATATGGCGATAAGCCTAGTGATATTCCTAAGTCCTTACTGGCCATAATAAGTGTTTCTGGCAAAGTGACCAAGAAAAATGTGGAGGCGGAACGGCTGGCTTGGTCGCCAAACGGTCAATACCTAGCAACGGTTAATCAGGCACGCCCGACGATTTATGATGCTACTTTGCATCAGGTTGCTGTCGTTCCAGCCAATTCTGTAGTTGGACAATTTGAGTGGCTCAATAACGCAACGTTACTTTACACATCAAGTTCTGAGCTTTGGACATACAATTTATCCCAGCAAAAAGCTCAGCTGTTAGCCAATACGCCGTTAGGGGACTCCATTACGGGTCTGTACATAAGCGATGATAGGTCGTATGTTTATGTAACTACTGTTGCTTCTAGCTCACAGGTTTACGCTATAAGACGAATCGGCTTAAAGGGCCGGAAGGTGCCGGACTATATCTATAGCCTCCAGAACGCCTTACCGCTTAGCCAAAATGGCTACTCGCTTAGCTTAATTAACTTCTCCGGGTCGCCTACTATACTTGTTCAGGTAGCTCCTGGTGTAAGCGCAGCGGCACAGCCGCAACAAGCTATAAAACAACTCCAGGGCTTGGGTTTTGATACAGGCAAGTTGCGGTTTGACGTCGAACGGGTTGAGCCATAGTTTTAAAGTTTAGGTTCTAGTACCGGTAGTGGTCGGACTTTGAAGGGGCCGTCGCGGGTGGACGCCGAGGTATTTGGCCTGGTCGGCGGTCAGCTTGGTCAGGTGGCCGTCGAGCGCCGCGACGTGGATGGCGGCGACTTTTTCGTCCAGTTCCTTGGGCAGGCGGTGGACGCCGAGCTCGTATTCCTTGGTGAACAGTTCTATCTGGGCCAGGACCTGGTTGCTGAACGAGTTGGACATCACGAATGACGGGTGGCCGGTGGCGTTGCCCAGGTTCACCAGGCGGCCTTCGCTCAAGCACTATCAGACGGCGGCCGGTGCCAGGCATGGTGTACAGGTCGACCTGCGGCTTGATCTCTTCCTTTTTTACGCCGGGCAGGGCGTTCAGCGGGCCGATCTGGATCTCGTCGTCGAAGTGGCCGATGTTGCAGACGATGGCCGTGTCTTTCATCTTCTTCATGTGGTCGAGCGGTGATGATGTCCTTGTTGCCGGTGGCGGTGACGAAGATGTCGGCCTTGGGGGCGGCTTCGTCCATGGTCACGACCTCGTAGCCTTCCATCAGGGCCTGCAGGGCGCAGATCGGGTCGATTTCGGTGATGAGTACGCGGCAGCCGAAGGCCCGCAGGATCTGGGCGCTGCCTTTGCCGACGTCGCCGTAGCCGGCGACCACCGCGACCTTGCCGGCCAGCATGATGTCGGTGGCGCGCTTGATGCCGTCGACCAGCGATTCGCGGCAGCCGTAGAGGTTGTCGAACTTGGATTTGGTAACGCTGTCGTTGACGTTGATGGCCGGAACCTTAAGCGAGCCGTCTTTGAAGAACTTGTTGAGCTGTTTGACACCGGTGGTGGTCTCTTCGGATACGCCTTTGATGTCTCTTAAGCAGGTCCGGGTGCTTGTCGTGGACCAGGGCGGTCAGGTCGCCGCCGTCGTCCAGCAGCATGTTCGGGCCTTTGCCGTCTTCGAACTTAAGCGTCTGCTCGATGCACCACCAGTATTCGTCTTCGGACTCGCCCTTCCAGGCGAAGACAGGCGTACCGGCCTTGGCCATGGCGGCCGCGGCATGGTCCTGGGTAGAGAAGATGTTGCAGGACGACCAGCGCACTTCGGCGCCCAGCGCCTGCAGGGTCTCTATCAGCACGGCGGTCTGGATGGTCATGTGTATACAGCCGGCGATGCGGGCGCCTTTGAGCGGCTGGCTCTGGCCGAATTCCTCGCGCAGGGCCATCAGGCCGGGCATTTCCTTCTCGGCCAGATTTATCTCGGCGCGGCCCCAACCGGCCAGTTTGATGTCCTTTACCTTGTAGTCGTTCCGCCATATTATAATTTGACCTCCTCGTTAAATGTCTGCCTGTAGCGCTCTGTTATGGCCTTCTTGGAAAGCCTGGCCTGCGTGCCATGACGCTCGATTATATATGAAGCGACGGCCGAACCCAGCCGGCCGCATTCTGGCAGCTGCCATTGTCGCAAGTATCCGTACAAAAATCCAGCGCGGTAGGCATCGCCGGCGCCTGTGGGATCGGCCACCTTGGCCGGCTGTGCAGGCGGCTACCTTTATCGGCTTTTTGACCTTGGCGCCTTCTATGACGGAGCCGTCCTTGCCCAAGGTGGTGACTACTACCGGCACCTTGGCCTTGATATCGTTCGGCGTTCAGACCGGTCTTTTCGCTGAGGACGCCCAGCTCGTAATCGTTGGCTATCAGGACTTCGGCGGCTTCTACTCCGGCCTTCAGGTCTTCGGCCGGGCTGTTGCTGACCTGCTGGCCCGGATCGTATACAAGGCGCAGTCCGTACGCTTGCACTCCTCTACCTGGGCGCGCATGCCAGCCGGGTCGTGGGCCGATACGCATACCAGTACGTCCTGGCCGGCCCATGGTTCCAGGCTAAGGCTCTTGGAGTCGGACATGGCGCCGGGGTAGAAACCGCCTACCTGGTTGTCTTCGCTGTCGGTCATGACGTTGAACGAAGCCGTGGGCAGCTGGCTGGTGTGTACGTGGGCGGTGTCGATGCCGGCGGTCTTAAGCTCCTTCATATAGGCGAACGCATCGGGGCCGACGGAACCTAGCAATACCGGTCGTTCGCCCAGCTGGGCTATGCCGCTGCGCGATGTTGGCGGCTACGCCGCCGGGGGTCTCTTCCATCTTGTCCAGCAAGACGCTCAAAGACAGCACGTGAAGCTTGTCCGGCTTTATGAGGTCGCGGTACTTTCCGGAGAAGTCCATGATCCTGTCCAGGGCGATCGATCCGCAGATGATGAGTCGGGGGTTGGCCATTTGCCCTTCAAGTATATAGGATTTTGATATACTTAAGATACCGTGTCAACATATAAACTCATCCAGGACATAGAGGCAGAGGACCACATACTGGGTCCGCTGTCGCTCAGGCAGTTCATCTTCGCGCTTATAGCGGCCTTCCTGCTGTACATATGCTTCATCGTGGTAGCCAAACATGTGCCGTTCCTGCTAATCTTCTTCCTGCCGCCGGCACTGTTCTGCGCATTCTTCGCTTTCCCATGGGGCGGCGACCAGCCCACGGAAACCTGGGCCCTGGCCAAACTGCGGTTCTTCTTCAAGCCCAGGCGGCGTATCTGGAATCAGAGCGGCATCAAGGAGCTGGTCACCATAACCGTGCCCAAGAAGGTCGAGCATGTATACAGCGACGGTCTTAGCCAGACAGAGGTCAAAAGCCGCCTGCAGGCTCTGGCCAATACCATCGACAGCCGCGGCTGGGCCATAAAGCACATCGACGCCGTAGGCTACATGCCCCAGAACGCAGACAGCGACCGCCTTATAGGCATACCCGACGTACCGCCGGAGAGCCCGAACGATGCTCCGTCGTACGACATCATGGACCCCGAGAACAACCCGCTGGCCCGGCAGTTCCAGACAATGATTAATAAGTCCGGCCAGGATTACCACCAGCGGCTGGTAGAACAACTCAAGGCTCCTACTCCTGCGACTGCACAACCGGCAGCGGCCGCCTCGGCTATGGCCGCCGGGCAGAAGACCGCTCCGGCCGCCCAACAATGGTTCATTAACCATAATCCCGCGCCTGCCAGCTCTACGTCCTCGGTCGGACCCGCCGCCCCTTCTACGCCGCCGGCCATAACAGGAAACGCCGCGGCCTCCAGTGCCGACGATCCGGATCTAAGCACACGGCTTAAACGGCGGCAAGGGACACGGGGGGAATATAGCCATCTTAGGACTTTGCGTCCATCCGGGCCTGCTAAACGGAGCGGGCAAGGCGGCGGACAGGATAGTCGCGCCAAGGTAGCCGCTAAGGCTCCTACAGCGGTGACAGCCAGCGGTGACCCTGCTATACTGTCCCTGAGCAAGAACAACGACCTTAACGTATCGACCCTCGCCCGTGAAGCCCAAAGGGCCAAACAGGTTAATGGGCCGCAGGATGAAGTCGTAATTTCATTGCACTGATCCGTCCGAGTTCAAAAAGCCGGCGTGGTCGTGAAACAAAGGTGGGCAACGAAGCATGAATCCCTCGGCACCAAACCAACCGGACGCGCCTCTGGCGATGGATTCTGTAGTGCCGGGACAAGGGCAGGCCGCGCCAGCTCCCGGGCAACAGCCTGTACAGCCGCCTGCACCGGGCACGGTTCAGCCGGGACTTCCGCAGGCTCAGGGCCAGCCTGCGCCCGGACAGACAGGCGCCGTTCAGCAGGGGGGAACCGGCAAGAAGGATAAAAACAAAGCCGGCTCGAAACCGAACAGTACCCAGAACTCCTTGCAGATAGCCGAGATCCGCGACGGCATAGTCATCATGAACGACGGCTCTTTCCGCTCGGTGGTCATGGTCAAAAGCATCAACTTCGACCTGATGAGCCCTCAGGAAAAAGAGGCCGTTGAATACAGCTACCAAGGGTTCCTCAATTCCTTGTACTTCCCCATACAGATCTTTCTGCGCTCGCAGAAAGTCGACCTGCGGATATACATAGAAAAACTGGACAAGATAAGGGCCGAACACGACAACATGCTGTTGGCCTTGCTCATGGAAGACTACATAACCTACATCGATCAGCTGAGCCAGCAGACCAACATCATGGACAAGAAGTTCTATGTGGTCATTCCGTATTTCCCGGTGGTGGAGGTGCAGAAGGCGCTGACCAACAGCAAGAACTTCCTGGGCGGAGTAGGCAAGTTGTTCAATAAATCCGACCAGCACGTAGTAATCAACGAAGCCGACCTGGAGGAGGCCAAGACCGAACTGCGAAACCGGGTCCAAGCCGTGCTGGCCGGTCTTCAGCAATGCGGAGTCCAGGGCCTGCCGCTCGATACCCAGGAACTGATCGAGCTGTACTACGACACCTACAACCCCGATACCGCCACCCGCCAGCAGTTGAAAGAACTTTGGCGATGCCACGGCCGACGTCGTCACCAAGGGCCAGGGCAATGCTCCCCAGCCCCAGCTGGACAAGGAGCTGGAGTGATGTTAGGGCGCAAGAAGAAACAACAGGCGCCCACCGACCCTGCCGCCGTCGCCCAGGCCCAGCACCAGCGCGAGGAACAGGAGGTTCAGGCGGCTTTCCAGAAAGGCATAACGGCCCTGCGCGACTTCATCGCGCCCAGTTCGCTCGAGTTCTCCAACACGCACTTCCAGATCGGCACGCGCTACGCTCGCACGTATTACGTCTTCGGCTATCCGCGCCAGCTCTACACCGGCTGGCTTAGCAGTATGGTCAACCTGGACGAGATCATCGACCTCAGCCTATACATATATCCGGTCGAGAGCCAGGTAGTGCTGGAAAACCTGCGCAAGAAGGTCACCCAGCTGGAGGCCGGCATCCAGATAGAGGCCGAGAAGGGCCGGGTGCGCGACCCGGGCAAGCAGGCCGCCATACAGGACGCCGAAGAGATGCGCGACAAGCTACAGGTTGGCGAAGAGCGTTTCTTCCGCCTAGGCTTCTATTTTACCCTCTACGGCAGCAGTCAGGATGAGCTGGAGTACGTAGCCCACAAAGTCGAATCCATGCTCGGCCAGCAGTTGGTCTACAGCAAACCGGCCACTTCCCAGCAGGAACAAGGATTGAACAGCACAATACCGCAGATGGTGGATCAGCTGCAGATACGCCGGAACCTGAGTACCGGCGCTCTGTCCACCAGTTTCCCATTCACCAGTGCCGACCTAAGCCAGGATAAACGGCATACTCTACGGCATCAACATGCATAATTCCGGGCTGGTCATATTCGATCGCTTCACGCTTAGAGAACGGCAACTCGGTGGTCTTCGCCAAATCGGGAGCCGGCAAAAGCTTCCTGGTCAAGCTTGAGGCTCTGCGCAGTATGATGTTCGGCACCGAGATATTTATCATCGACCCAGAGAACGAGTACCAGCGTATGTGCGATGCCGTGGGCGGAGCTTATGTGCGCCTGAGCTTGAACTCTAATACCCGCATCAATCCTTTTGACCTGCCCAAGGTGGTAGACAGCGAAGAAGCCGATAACGCCTTGCGCTCGAACCTTATAACTCTGCATGGCCTTCTGCGCCTGATGCTAGGCGGCGCGCAAGTAGAGATCACAGGAGGCTCCTCTGGCAACATGCCAACGCTGGCCCCAAGCGAGGAGGCCGACTTGGACGCGGCCCTTATAGAAACTTACGCCCGGGCCGGCATAACCAACGACCCGCTCACGCACAACAGCCCGCCGCCAGCCATCGTCGACCTTTACGACACGCTTTTGCACATGGGCGGCACCGGCCCCCAGCTGGCCCAGCGCCTGCGCAAATACACTTCCGGCACCTTCGCCGGTATCTTTTCCCAGCAGAGCAACATCGACATCAACAACCCGCTGGTAGTGTTCAACCTGCGCGACCTGGAGGACGAACTGCGCCCGGTAGCCATGTACATTGTGCTGAATTACATTTGGAACAAGACCAAGACCGATCAGAAACGCCGCATACTGGTAGTCGACGAGGCCTGGCAGTTGATGAAATACGAGGACTCGGCCAACTTCCTGTTCTCGCTCGCCAAGCGCGCGCGCAAGTACAACCTAGGTATAACCACCATCTCGCAAGACGTGGAAGATTTCATGGGTTCGCGTATGGGGCGGGCCATCGTGGCCAACGCTTCCATGCAGTTCCTGCTCAAGCAATCTCCCTCGGCCGTGGACGTACTCACAAATGTTTTCAAATTGACCGCGGAGGAAAAGAAACGCCTGAGCCAGTTCCCCGTCGGCCAAGGCCTGTTCTTCGCCGGTCAAAACCATGTCCACATACAGGTAGTGGCCAGCCCTACCGAGACCGGCCTGATAACCACCAACCCCGATCAGCTCAAACAGTTAAACGCCGCCGAAGAACAGCAGGAAGGCACATTCGACCAGGCCCAGGGCGATATCGCCCTGCCTAAGCCGCCCAATCCCGGCACTCCAGGACAGCCCGGATAGCGCATAATGCAACCTTGGTCCGGGGAATTACTTAGTTATCGCGATTATGTTGGCGCTCTCGGTAAAGTGGCCGACCACGGCGTCGGCATCGGTTGTAGTTATGAATGTCTGGTAGGGTGCGAGGTAATCGGTTAGGGCGTGGCGGCGCTTGCCGTCCAGTTCACTAAAGACGTCGTCTAGTAGAAGTATTGGGGGTATGCCGCGCAAGTCTTCTATTATCTTGAGCTCTATTATCTTCAGCGCCAACACCGCCGTGCGCACCTCCCCGCGCGAAGCAGTTTCCTGTGCTGGCCGGCCACCAAACAGTACAATCAAGTCTTCGCGGTGCGGACCGGCGCCGGTGAATCCGCGCTCCCAGTCCAGCTCCAGCCCGTTCTCCAGCTCTTTAAGAAGTCTTGAGCCATAATTGGTGGCCGGCCAGCGGGCTCCATACCCGACCGACACCTTTACGTTGGTACCGGAGAGTTTGCGGTACAATTTGCCTAAATCTTTGTCTAGGCGCTCCGCCAGTCCGGAGCGAGCCCGCACCACCTGGCCAGCTAGCTCGCTCAGTCGCACATCCCAAGGAAATATCTGCCCCTTGGAACCCTTCTGTTTTAGCAGGCGGTTGCGCTGAGCCAGGGCCCGGCGGTATTTGCGGCGCACTACGGAATAGCCGGGCTCAATTTGCTCCAACAGATCATCAAGATAGTCGCGCCTCCGCTCCGGTCCTCCAGATAACAGCCGTAGGTGTTCAGGTTCGAATAAGACAGCCGGTAAGGTCTGTTGCATGGGCAGACGCCGGTATTCCTTGCCGTTCACCTTGTATGATTTGCCTGGGTCGGGTTCTAGGATGATCTTTATGGAACGGTGTCCGTCTGAGTCGTCATGGCTGTCTATGCGGGTCCAGGGGCGCTTGAACCGCACTAGCTCCGGGTCGCGAGCGCGGTAGGAGCTACCCCGAGCTATAACTAGTAAAGCTTCTAATAAATTAGTCTTACCGCTGGCGTTCGGGCCGACTATTATATTCACGCCCTTATTAAATTCAAACGAGGCGTCATGGTAGGAGCGGAAGTCCTGCAGGCGCAAGTCGGTTATCATACAACCATTATAATCGGCTCAGGACTTGAGCGGCATTATGATGTGCCGGTACTCATCATTGTCGGGATCGTAGAGCAGGGTAGGCTCCAGCTTACCGTTAAACCCGAATACCACGCTTTCGCCAGCCAATACGCCTAAGGCGTCCAACAGGTACCGGGAATTCAGAGTTATATTGCCGTCCGCAGTCACTTTGGCATCGGCGGTGGCGGTGTTCTCTCCAAGCTGGGAGGCTACAGAGCGAATGCTAAGCTGTTTTGATGCCTTATTCAGTTCTATAGTTACACTGCCGGCGCTTTCACGCGCGAATAGGCTGGAAACCTTGGTTACATTTATTAGATCGGCGCGCTTAAGTGTGGCTTTGGCGGAGAACGTCTTCGGTATGAGTTTTTTGTAATCAGGGTATTTGCCGTCCAATAGGCGGGTTACCAGCTCGATATCGCCGACCTGGAACAAGGCTTGCTGGTCATCGTGAGTTATTTTGACTTGGTCTTCACTGTCGCCAACCGCTCTTAACAAATCCTGCATGGCGGACGCTGGTATGAGCATCTGCACTTCTTCTTTGTTTTTGCCGAGGGTTTTTTCTGCTAGGCGGTAGCTGTCGGTGGCCGCCATAGTCAGCACCCCGTCAATAGTCCTTAGGAGTATGCCTGTTAATACGGGTCGTGTCTCATCGGATGAGGCGGCAAAAGCTACTTGTTGGAGGGCTTTTTTAAACTCTTGGCCTGGCAAACTCCATTTTTTGCCGGAAGAGATAGCTGGCATGGCAGGAAAATCATCAGCAACTATACCGTTAACCACTGATTTATATTGTTCCGTTGAAACATGGAGTTTATTCTCTTGTAAATCAAGCTCTATAACACCTTCTGGCAGACTTCCTACAAAGTCCTGCATTAGACGGGCTGGTACAGTTATAGATCCTTCATCACTTACTTTGGCACCGATGTAGTGGGTAATAGCTATATCTAGATTGGTCGCTGATAAGCTGAGGCGGTTGTTGGTGGTTTTAATGAGCACATTAGCTAGTATGGGTAAGGTGCCGCGGCTATTAGCAACCCGAGCTACGGAACTTAAGGCTTTGTTTAGGTTTTCTTGAGTGACTTGTAGTTTCATAGGTTCGCTCCTTTTTATCCACCCAGGTAGTTATTAATATTTAAAGTAAATATATAAAAGTTATTGTTATTAGGGTTGTGGAATTGGGGTATAAATTGGAGCGTCACCACATAAGATTGGTTGGAAAAAAGCTGGGAAAAACAATAGGAAAAGCCGTGGAAACATATTGGAAAAAAGAAACCTGCAAATTTTTTTACACTGCCAATCAACAGTTTGAACACAGGGTTTCCCACACGCAGTTTATGCATATAAATGCTCCCGGATTTCCGATACAGCCATTCTAAGTGACGAGTCAGTACGAAGCTCTTTATCGATTTTATCCACGGAGTGAATGGCGGTAGTATGGTCTTTCCTGCCCAATTCTTTGGCTATCTTAGGGAAGCTTAATTTCAACTCATTCCTCAATATATACATCGCAACCTGCCGGGGAACTACTATATCTTTGTCGCGCTTTGGCCCCACTATATCTTCTAGGGGTATCTGGAAGTGCCTAGCCGTCCGTTCTATTATCTGTTTGGCGCTCAAGTGTTTAGGCCGGGACTTGCTGACATTGAGCAAACTGGAAGCTATAGCTAGTGTGGGTTGAAGACCGCGCATCTCACAATAGGCGAGGAGTTGGTTCAAAGCCCCCTCCAGCTCTCGGATATTGGTATGCATGTTGGTAGCCAGGTATTCGACCACCTCATTATCTAGCTCGCTATCGTGCAAGCCGGCTTTGGTTTGGACTATGGCACAACGCGTCTCAAACTCCGGTATTTGCATATCTATACCCATGCCGCCAGTGAAACGCGACTTAAGCCGGTCTTCAAGAGTGGGGATTTGTTTGGGCGGCTTGTCAGCGCTCAATATTATCTGTTTATTGGCTTCGTGCAAGGCGTTGAAAGTATGGAAAAACTCCTCTTGCACCTTCTCTTTACCGGCAATGAACTGGACATCATCCACTATAAGTACGTCCGCCGACCGGTAATGCCGCGCAAAAGCCGCGGTCTTACGAAAGCGTAAGGCATCCACAAACTCCTGTACAAACTGCTCGGTGGAAATGTATAGCACTTTGGAGTCAGGATTCTTACCGGCGATTATGTTGCCGACAGCCTGTATAAGATGCGTTTTGCCGATACCCACGCCGCCGTAAAGGAATAGGGGATTGTACTTGGACCCCGGTTTCTGAGCAACCGATTGACAAGCGGCGAACGCTAACTCGTTGCTGGAGCCTACCACGAAGTTATCAAAAGTATATTTTTCGTTGAGACCCTGCCTGTATGAGTGGCCCAGACCGCTGCCGGCGCCGGCAGATGTATCGGGTTTAGGCGGCGCGGCTACTCTTACCGGCGCGGGGCTCATCTCGCATAACCCTATCTTTGTCGGCCTGGACCCGCTGGGCGACCCGGTACTCTATACTGCTGACCGACACGCCGTTCTTGCCGAGTGTTTTGGTTATAAGATCTCCGTATTTACGCTCAAGTTGTTGTTTTATGAAGATGTTGGGGACCCCGACCACCAAGCTGTCGCCCTCATGCTTTATAAGATTGGTATTTTTGAACCAGGTTACGAAATTCCCGTGTGAGACAGAAAGCTCAATTTCTCCCAGAACGGTCTGCCATAAAACACCCGGTTGCATATAACTCCCCATTTATCCTTCACGTACTAAATATACGAAATTATCATAAGTTTTCCACAGCAAATCTACAAGCATATGCGTCAATGTATGAAAAAACCGCACCAGATACAAAATTATACACAGGCTAGAGCCTCATCTGTTAAATTGTGGACAATAATATCAGATCGGTGGATAACCCCCGCCAAATATACGAATAAACATTGTTAAAACCACATACCGCCACGGCCCCGGATTGGATGGGGCGGAGACGCGCACGTCCGCTTTACACACAGGGGTAAACACAGGTATAGTCTTACAGACACGGGTAAAACAGATATAGTCTAAAGCCATGCCTAAACGCACCCATCAGCCAAAGAAACGGTCACGAGCCCGCGAGCACGGGTTTCTTAAGCGCATGGCCGATAAGCAGCGGCCGGAACGTGCTCAAACGCCGCCGCACCAAAGGCCGCGCCAAACTTTCCGCCTGATAACGGCTAGCTCCAAAGGAGGTGAAATGCTCGGACGCACCCACCGGTTCCACGGCCGCAAAGCCCTGAACGGCGTATACAAGCGGGGCAGGACGGCGCGCGCGCCCATGCTCAGCCTGCGCTACACCGTCCGCGGCTCCGGCAAGCCCTACCGCGTGGCGGTGGTGGTCAGCCGCAAGGTCAACCGGTCGGCGGTGGTCGCGCAACCGCATCAGGCGCCGGATATATGCCGCCGTCAAAGAGGCGACTGCCGGACATAAATCCGGGCACCGACATGATATTCACCGTTTTCAGCGACCACTCAAAGACGCTGCCGCCCGAAGAACTGCAGGAAACCGTCGCTGGCCTGATCAAGAAGACTGCTGCCCACTGAACACCGGTGGGCATGATATAGTAGGAGGCAAATGTTCACGACTTTAATCGTCCAACCGATTTTTAACCTATTGGTGTTCATTTACGCCATCTTGCCGGGCCATAACTTCGGTCTGGCGCTCATAATATTCACGATCATCATCCGTCTGCTGATGTGGCCGCTGGTGAAGAAACAGCTGCACCAGGCCAGGGCCATGCGCGAGCTCCAGCCGGAAATCAAGAAGATAAAAAGGCCACCAAAGGCAACCGGCAGAAGGAGTCGCAGATGCTCATGGAGCTTTACAAAGAAAAGGGCATAAATCCGGTGGGCACCCTGCCTACGCTGGTCATACAGCTGGTGGTCCTGATAGGCCTGTACAGCGGCCTGCGGAAGATAATAGATGACCCGCACAGCCTTATAACCTTCTCCTATCCGGCCATTCAGCACATGGGCTGGATGCAGCATCTGGCAGACAACATCCACGCTTTCGACGACACGCTGTTCGGCTGGGTAGACCTGAGCCGCGCGGCCGTAACCAAGGGCATGCCTTTCTACTTCCCGGCGTTCATCATAGTCGTCGGCAGCGCGATGGCCCAGTTCTTCCAGGGCAGACAGCTCCTGCCGACAGGCAAAGACCAGAAAGGCCTGCGCGACATCCTCAAACAGGCTAACTCCGGCAAGCCGGCCGACCAATCCGAGGTCAACGCCGCCGTCGGCCGCTCCACCATGTATCTTCTGCCGGTGATGATATTCTTCTTCACCATCAGCCTGGCCTCGGCGCTCAGCCTGTACTGGCTCACCACCGGCATAGTGGCCTATATCCAGCAGGCCATCATACTGGGCAAGGACGAGGAAGAGATGGAAGACATCGCCGACAAGCCGTCCAAGCGCGACCTGTCGCAGATACCCGAAGCCCAGATAGTAGAAGCCGCCGCCGAAGAAAAGAAGGCCGCGCGAGTCAAAAAAGACCGCCCGGCGCAAGAAGAAGAGGCAGAAGAAATGACGACAATGACTCCATGGAAGAAGCCATCGTCTACGCCAAGAAATACCTGGAAGACCTGCTATCGTTCTTCGGCCTGAACACCGACGTTCACGCCACCAGCGACGAAGAAGTCATCCAGCTGAACGTGCCCAGCACCCACATGAACGGCTTTCTGATCGGCCAGCGCGGCGAGAACATGCGTTCCTTCCAGTACCTGACCTCCACCGCGCTGAAGAACAACGAGTATTCGAACACGCGGGTGAACGTGGACGTGGCCGACTACAAGAAACAGCGCGCCGACGCCTGCGCGACAAGGCCGAAGCCTGGGTCAAACAGGTCCAAGACAGCGGCGAGCCCATGGATCTGGACCCGATGAATGCCGCCGACCGCCGCGTGGTCCACAAACTGGCCGCCGAATACGGCCTGACCTCTGAGAGCGAGGGCGAGGGCCGCGACCGCCACATCGTCCTGCGAGCGCGAAGATGATACTGATGCTGGCGCCGGTGCTGACACCGGCGCTAGCGCTGGAGCTGACGCTACACCCTAGCCCCTCTACCACCTCAAGTCGTACGTTTTATATACAAAACGTACGTAAAACGTACTATTCACCCAGAGCCTGGTGGTAGACGTCCAACGTCTGTTCGGCCATGCGCCGCCAGGAATACTTCTTAACCTGCGCGCGCCCTTCTTAACCAAATCGTCGCGCAACTTCTTATCCGTCAGGACTTCGTTTATCGCGGAAGCCATGGCGGCGGTGTCGCGCGGGTCGAAGTAGTGCGCGGCGTCGCCGTAGACCTCCGGCAGGCAGGTGGCGTTGCTGGATACCACCGGCGCGCCGTGGCGCATGGCCTCCAGCCCAGGCAAGCCGAAACCTTCGCTCAAAGAAGGGAACACATAGGCCTCACAGCGCTCATACAGCCACCTTAGCTGGGCTTCGGAGACGTAGCCGGTAAACAGCAGGTTCTTTATGCCGCGGACGTAGGCTTCGTCCTCTATGCGCTGATAATTGGCGTCCTTGCGCCCGGCCAGCACCAGCATGAGTTTGGGGTGTTGGGCGCGCAGGGAGGCGAAGGCGTCGATCAGGCGCTCCAGGTTCTTGTGCGTCATGGGCCTGCCTACGTACATGATGAACCGGCGGCCGACCAATTGCTTCATGGGCTTGGCGGCGGCACGGATGGGGTCGGCCGCCTCGGGCGTCACCACTACCTTGTCCGGCTTCACGCCGGTAAAACGCGTCACGTCGCCGGCCACGAATTCCGACGGGGTCAGAATGAAAGAAGACTTATGGGCCGCCCGCCACACCACGTATTTATAGACCTGCTGTTTGAACGTAAATACGAAGGAATTCTTGGCAGGGTTGGAAAAACGCATGGTAGTCAGGTCGTGCACGGTAGTAACCACGCGCCCGCGGTACCAGATAGGCTGTTGGACCATGCCGAAGTGCACCAGATCCGCTCGCAAACCGTTCAATTGCTTCTTGAGGCCTATCTGCTCGCTGATGCCGAACTCATCGTGCGGGCAAATATGTTTGGAAAAATTCCTGTGCTCAGGGTTCCAGCTGGCAACGTCGCCCGGCTTTAACAGCACGATGTACTCGTGCTTGCGATCGATCTCCTGCAGATAGTGCAGAAGACGCTCCATGTAACGGCCGGTACTAGTGCGCAGTTCGCGAGCATCTATGACGATTCGCTTCATGTTATCTATAATAACGTGCCGGCCAGATGATATACTATTGCAAGCTATGGGAAAACAAGCGCTTATAACTGGAATAACCGGTCAGGACGGATACTACCTGGCCGAATTATTAAACGAAAAAGGCTATAAGGTCTTCGGCCTGATCCGCGGCCAGCACAACCCCAAGCGTACCCGCGTGGAGCGCGAACAGCCCTACATACACCTGATCGAGGGCGACCTTACGGATCCGACGTCGTTGGCCAAGGCCATAGATATGTCCAAACCGGACGAGGTCTACAACCTGGCGGCCATCAGCCATGTGGGCTATTCGTTCAAGGCGCCCCAGCTGGTAGCCGACGTCACCGGCAAAGGCGTGCTCAATATGCTGGAAGCCATCCGCCAGACCGGAGGCACCAAATCAGTGAAGTTTTATCAGGCCAGCACGTCCGAGATGTTCGGCGGCCTGGACTACAACCGCCCCGGCAAGGGCTACGACGAGAACGCCCTATTCCATCCGCGCAGTCCCTATGGCGTGGCCAAGCTCTACGGCCACTGGATAACTAAGAACTACCGCGAGGCCTACGGCATGCATGCTACCTCCGGCATATTGTTCAACCACGAGGGCGAACGCCGCGGCGTGGAATTCGTGACACGCAAGATCAGCAACGCTGTCGCTCGCATCCACCTGGGCAAGCAAGACCACATTGAGCTGGGCAACCTGGACCCTAAGCGCGACTGGGGCTACGCCGGCGACTACGTAAGGGGTATGTGGTTGATGCTCCAACAGAAACAACCCGACGATTATGTGCTGGCCACCGGCGAAACCCATTCCATAAAAGACTACCTGGAGCTGGCCTTCAAACAGATTGGCATTGACGACTGGAAGCCTTACGTAAAACAAAATCCTGCATTCATGCGCCCGTCAGAAGTAGACATATTGCTGGGCAACCCCGCGAAGGCCGAAAAAGTACTGGGCTGGAAGCGCGAAGTCGACTTCGAAGGCCTGGTAAAGCTGATGGTCGAATACGACATCGGCCTGGAATCAGCCGTCAACCTGGACTGAATTATGACAGGCATACGGAAACCTGGCACCATGCTGGTTTTCGACCTTGATGGGGTAGTGGCTGATCTGGAAGCCCACAACCCTAACCGCGAAGCCCTGAAAATAATCGCAGCGGACCTAAAAAAAGGGTTGCCAGTAGCGTTCATAACAGGCAGGGCGCTCAGATGGGTACAGGACAAGATATTACCCGAGCTCGAAAAGGCGTGCGACGATGCGGAAATGTCCAACCTGCTTATAGTCACGGAGAAGGGCGCAATAACCACTACCAGGGAAGCACAGCGGACTAAAAACTCATATGGACAAACGTCTTGCTCTGCCGCAGGCTTTCAGGAACGATGCCAAAGAACTGGTTGATAAGGATCGCGGCGGGACATGCTTTAAATGAGCTGATGTTCTGGGACGAAACTAAGCACATCATAGTCAGTATAGAGAAGCGGACGGACGTGTCTTGGGGTAAGTTCAACGATGCCCGCTCCGTCTTGGTGGAAGAGCTCAAATCACTGCTATCCAAACATGGGCTTAATGATTTTAAAGTCGATGCCACGACCCTTGCGACAGACGTGGAACATATGTCGGCCGGAAAACACAAGGGCGCCCAAGATGTCTTGGATTGGCTTCGAAAGAAAGATTCCGAACCCCTGTCTTTTGTGGTCTTCGGAGACAGTGCCAGCGACAGCGCCATAGCCGAAACTTTCGGTGCTCAGGAAGTGGATACGACGTTCGTATTCGTAGGCAACCCGGCCGGGTTCAAGCCGGGCGCCAACAAGTCTTACAAGACGATAATAACCGGTGGTGGTTACGACGCCGACACCGCTAAATACCTGCGCGGTATGGACGGTTAATCCGAACGGCTGCGCCAGTCGGCGATGACGTCTGCCAAGGTAGTCTTCCAGGGTGATTTCCGGCTTCCAGCCGGTAGCTTCGGCAAGTTTGGAGCTGTCGCCGTAAATATCGGGGTTGTCGGACGGGCGCATGCGCGCCGGATCCTGTTTTAGCGGCGCCTGGGAGCCGGCGGCCTTCAATAAGACCGTCCACTATGTCGTGTCCGCTCACGGACTTGCCGGAACAGATGTTATAAATCTCGCCGCCTTTGCCCTTTTCCAGCAGTAGGCGGTAGGCGCGTACTATGTCGCGCACGTCGGTGTAGTCGCGCTTGGCATCAAGATTGCCGACGGATATCTCGGATTGTCCGCCCTTCTCGCAGGCGATAATCTGCTGGGCCGCGTCCGGCACCAAAAATCCGGGGTTCTGGCCGGGGCCGATGTGGTTGAACGGCCGGGCGACCACGCACTTAAAGCCGCGCCCGCCGTAATGGAAGGCCATCTGCTCCTGCCCGATTTTGCTTACGGCATAGGGCGATTCCGGCACCACCGGCGACTTTTCCGTAAGGGGCAGGGGGGCTCGGCGTCGTACAGACTGCCGCTGCTGATAATCAGGAACTTGGGCTTAGCGCCTTGTTTGACGGCGGCCTCGAACAGGTTTATTTCGATACCCACATTGGTGGTTATATACTCCAGCGGCTTGTCGAACGATGGCCCCACCGCGGCCAGGCCTGCCAGATGGATTACGCCGTCCACGCCGGAAAAATCGAGCTTATCGACGGCCGCGGCATCATTAAGGTCCACCACCATGTATTCATCCACGTGCGGCGACTTGGCTTTTGCGCCTGCCGGGCCGCCTACGCCGACCACGGAGATGCCGTTATCCGCCAGCTCCTTCACCAGATGCTGGCCGACGAACCCGTTGGCGCCGGTAACGAGGACTTTCTTCATATAAACCAGTCTACACTAATCCGGCCGGGTGACCTGTTCAAGCGTATCTGTAACTATGTCGCGGAAAGCCGGGTGATACTTGCCGTCTGGCGAGTCTATTATATTGAACCCATCTTCCCAGCGCATACCGGCATATTCCTCGTTCGGCACGGCCGCGGCGTCGAACTCGGATTCGGCTACGGGCAAGGCGAAGACGGTAGAGGCCTGGTGGGCGCCGGTGACGCGTTCGCCGGCTTCGTTCTCCGTAGCCGGATGTTCGCGCGTGTCCCATATGACGTCGTAAGACTCCTCTATCTTGATAAGCTGGCCTTCCGCCATCTGGGCGACTTTTTTGCCCATCTCACGCTCAAGATTCCTAAGTGCCGCGCCTTCGTCAGCCTCTCCGGCGTATTTGCGTCCGCCTATCACCCAGTCGCCGGGTTGGGGCTCCTTGGCCCTGGTGGCTACCAGAACGCGGCCCGTAGCCGGGTCGTATGCTAACACATCGCAGGTTTTCTGAACGAAACTGCTGATGGCGTCGCCGTAGGCTTCCGGATCCAGCACGCGCTTGCGGAAGGGCGGGGCCGCGCCGGTATCGGATGTAACGTACTCCCTTGAGCCGGGCGCGTACGACACGGTCTTACCGGTCTGCTCATCGGTTATGGCGTGAGGCTTCTCCATCGACATATTATGTATATTTAAGCATAAAAACCTTAAATAAGCAAACATATGTGAACTCACTTAACATTTAGTTCTGCATATATTAAAAAATTAGCCATTCGTTTATATATCTGCTAGACTTACCCCATGAGCAATTTTGACGCCTTAGTCCCGTATAAACTTCCTCCAATAACACCAGAACAGCTTATGGCTGTAGAAAATGCTGTTTCCGAAGACGTTAAGCGGGCTCGAATAGCTATAGCCAAGGTCGAAGGCTTTCTAGAAAGTGCTCAGCACGCCCGTAATGTAATGATGAACCCCATATATCTGAAAGAGGCGCTTGAGAGCAGTGAAATCGAAAACATTAATACAACGCTGCTAGAAGTTCTTCAACAGCGTATCAATCCAACGGAAACCAGCCAGACCAGCAGCCAGCTGGTAGTAAACTATTTCTTCGCTTTTCACTGGGGGCTGGCAAACCTTGCCGGAACCGGCCTTTCATCCCGCCTTGTACAAGGACTTCACCGTAAGCTTCTACCCCTGGACAACCCCGAATATCGCAGGCTTCAAGTGAACATAAGAGATGGCCGCGGGACTGTGCGATATACTCCACCCGAGGCCCAGCACATAACCAGGTTAATGGCAGGATGGGAAAAATTGATGAACTCTGACCATAAGCTCGACCCCCTTGTGCTAGCCTCAGCCGGACACTATCAATTTGAGGCCATCCACCCATTCACGGACGGCAATGGTAGAACCGGCCGCATGTTGCTGACTTTGCACCTGGTGCGCTCCAAGCTACTTTCGGCCCCCGCCATTCACATAAGCCAATATATAAACGCCGATAAGCCCAGGTACTACCAGTTGTTAAGGGCTGTTACGGAAGAAGGCGAGCTGGAAAAATTTGTGCGATATCTGATAAAGGGGTTCATACAGCAGGCCGACCACAGCTACAAGCTAATCAAGAACCTTGATAGTCTAAGACTCGACTTCAAGCGGAGCATACGCTCCGCGTTCCCGGCCATATATTCCGCGGAGCTGATAGACGCCTTATTCATAAATCCGGTCCAGTCTCCTGTGAACCTGGCCAAGGATCTTGATGTGCACTACGTGACAGCCAGCAAATACCTAAAAAAACTGGCTGCCGCAGGGTATCTGAGGGCTATAAAACAAGGCCGCCACGCCTTCTACATCAACGACAAGATGCTTGAACTGCTTGAGGATAAAGGCCGGCTTCGGTCTGAATGAGCAGTAGTAAGCTTCACTTGCCCGGATTGCCACGCCAACGGATAACAGATAAAATAAGCCATAACGTGAAGCAATAAGATCCACAGGCTGAAAAGCCGCTATCGCTATTCGACCATCCTGCTCAGGCAGTTGGTCAAGACAGACTTCAAACTGCGCTATCAGGGTTCGGTGCTGGGCTATGCCTGGTCGCTCCTGCGGCCCCTGTTCCTGTTCGTCATTTTGTACTTCGTGTTCGGCGTGTTCCTAAAGGCCAAGGGCGGTATTCCGCACTATCCGGTCTATCTTCTGCTCGGCATCGTGCTGTGGAACTATTTTTCGGAGGTTACGCTGGGCGGCGTGGCGTCCATCGTCAGCAACGGCGACCTGATCCGCAAGATTAACTTCCCCAAGTACGTCATCATCCTGGCCGGCTCGTTCTCGGCCTTCATCAACCTGCTTATAAACTTCGGTGTCATAGCCGTGTTCATGTACTTCGGCCACGTGGCGCTCAGCTGGAAGGCGCTCATCATGATACCGCTCATCGCCGAGCTATTCATCCTGTCGCTCGCCCTGGCTTTCCTGCTCAGCGCCCTGTTCGTGAAGTTCCGCGACGTCACCTACATATGGGAAGTCATCATGCAGGCGGGCTTCTACGCCACGCCCATCCTGTACCCGCTCAGCCTGGTGCCGCACGCAGCCGCCAAGTTCCTGATCCTCAACCCCATGGCGCAGATAATCCAAGATGCCCGCTACGTGCTCGTTACCACCAAGACCGACACCATCTACCAGGTCTACGGCGGCGACAAGTGGATTTGGGGCATACCGCTCGGCATCACGCTGATACTGGTGGTAGTTTCCGCCAAATATTTCCGCAAGCAATCCAAATTCTTCGCGGAGGAGGTGTAGCATGCCCGAAGAAGTAGCCATCCGCGTAGAGAACGTATCCAAGGACTTTGTCCTGCCGCACGAGAAGGTGAACTAGCGTCAAAGGCCTGGTCACCGGCATTACCAAGAGCCGCGGCAAACGCAAATCCAAAGAGACCCAGCACGCCCTCAAAGACATCAGCTTCGAGATAAAAGAGGGCGAGTTCTTTGGCATTGTAGGCCGCAACGGCAGCGGCAAGAGCACCATGCTCAAGATCCTGGCCGGCATCTACCAGCCCACCAAAGGCAAGGTATACACCAAGGGCAAACTGGTACCGTTCATAGAGCTGGGCGTAGGCTTTAACCCGGAACTCACCGGCCGCGAAAACGTGTACCTGAACGGCGCCATGCTCGGCTTTTCCGAAAAGGAAGTGGAAAAGATGTACGACAGCATCGTAAAATTCGCCGAGCTGGAACGCTTTATGGACCAAAAGCTAAAGAACTACTCATCCGGCATGCAGGTACGGCTGGCCTTCTCGATGGCCATCCGCGCCGAGGCCGACATACTGCTGATTGACGAAGTCCTCGCCGTCGGCGACGCCGACTTC
>CAWDZT010000004.1:0-48787 GCA_963807025.1 uncultured Candidatus Saccharibacteria bacterium | reverse complement strand
AATGCAGGGTGGCACGTTTTTGGCCGGCTATACGGCGAGTTGCGAACGGGAAGGCCTTGCGCAGCAGCTTAGCGATTGCCGTACGGCGGTGGTGCTGGTGTAAGGACCGAAGTAGCGCGCACCGTCATCCAGCGGACGCCTGGTGGTAGTGACCGTAGGATAGTCGCTGTCGTAGTCGATGCGGATGTAGCTGAGCGCCTTGTCGTCGCGGAGCAGTATGTTATAGCGCGGCATGTAGCGGCGTATCATCTCCGCTTCCAGGAACAGGGCTTCCAGCTCGCTATCCACCGTCATCCAGTCGATATCGGCTATCTCTTGCACCAGGGCTTCGGTCTTCGGATCGCGGCTACGTGATTTCTGGAAATACTGGCGCACGCGGTTGCGCAAGACTTGCCGCCTTGCCCACGTAGATTATTCCGCCGTCCTTATCCTTATGGAAATAGACGCCGGGCTCCTTGGGCAGGTCTTTCAACCTTGTCTTCCAATTCCTCGCTAAGTGCCATGCCTATATTTTACCGCAGGACGTGGCGGACGCAGTGTTTGCGCTCAGGAACACAGTCCTCGCAGATAAGTATCAGGTCGTTGCATGATTTGTCGGCGCAGTTCTCGTAATTGCTGGTGAGCCCGCCGCAGTGGCTGCAGCGGCCGATGTCGGCCGCCTTGTCGGAAAATTTGGTGCCCATACGGTCGTCGAACACGTAGAGCGAGCCTTCCCACAGGCCGTCGTCGCCGTATTTTTCGCCGTACTTAGCGATGCCGCCGTCGATCTGGTAGACCTCTTTGAAGCCTTCCTTTTTCATGAGCATGCTCAGGACTTCACAGCGTATGCCGCCCGTGCAATATGTGACGACCGGCTTGTCCTTGAGTTTGTCGTACTCGGGCTTTTTGAGTTCGTCCGGAAAGTCGCGTGTGTGGCGAACGTCCGCGACCACGGCATCCTTGAACTTGCCCACGGCCGCTTCGTAAGCATTGCGGCCGTCAAAGAACACTACGTCGTCGCCGCGTTCCTCCACCAGCTTGTGGACCTGCTCCGGCTTGAGCCGCTTGCCTCCGCCGACCACGCCGCTTTTCATCGACTTCGACCTCGCCCGGCACGCCGAAAGTAACTATCTCGGGCCGTAACTTTGACTGACAGGCGCGGGAAATCATCGCGGCCGCCCTCGCTCCATTTGAAAACCATGTCTTTGAAAGGCCGGTACGACTTGGTCTGCTTGGCATATGACTTTCAAGTCCTTAAGGTCGCCGCCCACCGTACCGTTGATGCCGTGCTCCGATATGACGATGCGGCCTCTTAACCCTAGCTGTTCGCATAGCGCGGTCTGCCACAGACGTACGGCTTCCGGGTCTGCTATGGGAGTGAATTTATAGTAAAGCAATATTTTCTGCATAGCTCCAAGTATACCTAATGACGGCTCAGATATACGAAAACTACCAGCAGGAGAGTACGCTTATGACGGCTATGAACAAGGCGTCCAGTGCCGCCCTGGAGCGACTGCGGGTAGTCTGCCATGAATGGCCTGTCATCCTGGCGATAGGGAGATTGCTCTTCGGACAAATTTTCTTCGGACGGCTGGTCGCCGGAGCCGGAGTTTTCCAACAGCCTGTCGATAAGCTGGTCGTCCGCAACCTCTGCAGGAGTGTCAGACGCCGGATGGCTCGGCGATGCCAGATCCCTCATGGCCGGATCACGTTCAAAGTCTATCTGGTGTTCAAGCATCTCACGTTTCAGAGCCTCGCGCATATCGCCGCCATTCTCATATTCCTCCACCAGACGCCTAAGCCCCGTTCGCCTATCATGTGCGTTTCGTATATATGGCGGAGATTGTTGCCGTCTATGTTGATTTCGGCCGCTATGCTTAGCAGTTGGGCCTGGCCCAGGGTTTCGACCCGCCGGCCTGTCAACGGCCCCTTGGGCGCCGACTCCACTCTCATGCTTCTCTTCGGCGGCGCGGGACGATTTGTACTTCTTCCGGCACGGCCGAGGTCTCCGCGGGCGGCCTGATAACTTTCATGGGTTACCGCTTTGCTCAGGCTCATCGCTCTCGGGTGAGTCCTCCTGCTCTCTTCTTCCTGGGGCGCAGGTTCTGTTTCCGGGCCGGGGGTTCAGTTCCGGAAGCGGCGGTTCGGGCGGCGCGGTTTCGATCCGCGGCGGTTCGGGCGGTGGTGCCTCTGGCGGCTCGGGCGGCTCTTCCTGTCCTGCGCCTTCGCTGAATTCGAACGGCTTTGCGGCGTCGTCTTCCGGTTCCGGCGCGGGAACTTCCGGTTCCGTCACGGCTTCGGCGACAGGCTCGGGTGCGGCGGGCGCTTCCTGCTCCACGGCTGGCTCTTCGGGCACTTCCGCCGCGGGCGCGGGCGCTTCTGGCTGTACCGGCTGCGGGTTCTGGTTCTGCGGTTCAGGCTGCAGTCACGGGCGCAGGCTCGGATCCGGGCAGCTCGGGTTCAGCGGGGTTTCGGACGTGGGCAGCCGCTTCCTCCGGCATCTCTTCGGCTGGCTCTTCCTCGCCTCCTCCGCGCGGACGTAGGCTCTCATTAGTCACGGGCTGAGGTTCCGGCGTCGGTTTCCGCCTCGGGCTCAGGGCAGGTTCGGGTGCGGGCAGGACTTCCTGCCGGTACGGGCAGGCGGGGCCTCGGGCGCAGAAGGGATTTCCGGTGTCTCAGGTTTTATTTCCGTACCCGGCGCGGGAACCGTTTCGATCTTCGGGCTTCGGAACCGACTTCGCCTCTTCCGTTTCGGGTTCGCGTTTGGTTTCGGCCCAGGCCTTTTCCAACGCAGAGGGTTCATCCGGACTCGGATTCCACGGCGAAAAAACCCAGATTTTTGGGCTTTTTAAGTTTATCTTCGGACTTTTTCTCTTCTTCGGATTCCTCGGCGTATAATCGGCGTGCCTTCCATGATTCCCAGCCCTTAAGCCGACCCGGCGTTGGTTGCATCCATAAGGGTTATAGTATACGATGTCAGGTGTTATTAGCAACTTCATCACCTCTGGCAGAGGCTGATGATGTAACCCGGAGGCGGCCAAAAATGTACGTTACAACCAAAACTCTCTTTCGATGTTGCCGCCATTCCGGCGCGCTGACCTCTCGATAGAAAGCATAGAACATAGCATTTTAAACCGCGCCGCGGGAGGCGGCGTGTCATGAAATCCGAAAATCATACCCCGACTGTCATACCTACGCTAAAGATATTTTGGCGATTTACCAAACCATATCCTTTCCTGTTCTGGTACGGGACTATCGGCTCCATGATCGCGACGATAGCCGATCACGTATTGCCGCAGCTAATAATAGCCTTGGCGTTTAACCGTTTGCAGGAACTTTACGCTGCGAACCAGACCATAACCGTACACAGCATCTTGCCTTACTTTATCGCCTTCAGTATCACTGCGGCCGCTGACCATGGTCCTCTGGCAGACCCAAGCCATGTCGGTATGGCGCTACGAGATCAAGGCCATGAAGAAAATTACGGAACATATTTCCAGCATCTTGAATACATGGACAGCAAGTTCCATTCTGACCGGTTCGGCGGGGCTCTGGTATCGCAAGTCAACCAAATTCGTGCGGTCATACGAGCTACTGATGGATATCTTCAACTGGAATATCGTCACATGGCGTGACGGCGTTCTTCGCTTCTTTGATAGTGCTGTCTCATGGTAAGCCCGGTATACGCGCTGGTATTCGTGGGCGTCTGTGCCGTTTTCTTCTTGATGATGTACCGCCAGATGAAGCGGCAAATACCCTACAACACCAAGCTGTCCAACAGCGAAAGCGAGACCACGGCCAAGCTGGCCGATGCCATAACCAACGTGACGACCATCAGGGCTTTCGCCGGCGAGACCACCGAGTCCAAACTGTTCGAAAAACAGACCGGCAAGAAAACGGCCGCGCACTGGAAGCTCATGAACGTCCAGATGAAGAACGAGACCATAAGCCGCAGCGGCATAGCATTCGTAAAGATACTGGCTTTCGGCGGCGGCATGATAGGTGTGGTAACCCTGCATACACCTATAGGCGCCCTGTACCTTACGCTTACTTATACGCTGTCGCTAACCGAGCGTCTGTGGCAATTCATGTTCATCATACGGAACATAAACCGGGCGCTCGGCGACGCCGCCGATATGACGGAGATACTCCAGCTGGAGCCGGCCATCAAGGATCCGGAGAATCCGGAACCCGTCCGCATAAGCCATGGCGCCATAGAATTCGACGATGTGAATTTCCGCTACGAAGAAGGTAGCCGCGAGCCGCTTGTTCAAAGGCCTGGACCTTAGATAAAGACCAGGCGAAAAAATAGGGCTGGTCGGACATTCCGGAGGCGGCAAGAGCAGCCTGGCCAAGCTATTATCCAGCTTCATGGATATCGACGGCGGCGCTATACGCATAGACGGGCAGGACATCACGCATATACGGCAGCGCGATCTGCGCAAACATATCGCCTATGTGCCGCAGGATCCGCTGCTGTTCCACCGCAGCCTGATGGACAACATACGCTATGGCAGGCCGGATGCCAGCGATGAAGAAGTCTGGAACCGTGTCCAAGATGGCTCACGCACATGACTTCATAACCACCCTGCCCAAAGGTTACGACACGCTAGTGGGCGAGCGCGGCGTCAAGCTGAGCGGCGGCCAGCGCCAGCGCGTAGCCATAGCGCGGGCCATGCTCAAGAACGCGCCCATACTGATGCTGGATGAGGCTACTTCGGCCCTGGACTCGCAGAGCGAAGCTACTCATCCAAGACGCGCTGTGGAAGCTGATGGAAGGCCGCACGGCCATAGTCATAGCCCACCGTCTTAGCACCATCCAGAAGATGGACCGCATAATAGTCATGGAAGAGGGCCGCATCGCCGAGCAGGGTTCGCATAAGGAGCTTCTGGCCAAGGACGGTATCTACGCGCGTCTGTGGGAACACCAGTCCGGCGGCTTCATCGAAGACGACGACTAACTGATACACTATAGGCAATGGAAGTCGACCGTCGAGAGACCGAATTTCAAGGCCATCCGGCTTTATGCTAGCTATTGGAGACGTCACCCTTGGCTGACCCTTCTCAACTTCGGGTTCAGCCTGGTGCTCGCATTGCAAGCCACCATCATACCGCTGATGGTGGCCATAGTGCTTGGACAGTTCATTGAGCAGCATGTTATAGACACCGGCCTGCTGGTGTTCACCGGAATATTGCAGGCCGTCCTGGTGCTAGCAGGCTATCTTAAGTGACGACCGCGGCGTATCCGGCCTTCACCTGAAGGTCGACAAGGAGCTGTATCAGGATTGCTTCGACTACCTGGTGCGCCAGGATTATTCTTTTTTCGCTAACCGTTTCAGCGGCTCCATAGTTACGCAGGCCAGCCGCTTCGCCAAAACTTACACGGTTTTCACCGACACTTTGTTCTTCAATCTCATTCCCCAGCTTTTCAGCGTGGCTATCGCCGTGTCCATAATGATCCGCTATAGCTGGCAGTTAGGTTTGGCCGTGATGGCAATCTGGCTGGTCACCGAGTACGTGATAGTGCTGTTCACGCTTAACCGTCTGCCTCTGCGCCGGACTGCCGTGATGAAGGAAAGCGAACAGGTGGGTGAACTGGCAGACGTCATAACCAACTCCCTGACCGTCAAGACTTTTGGTGCCGAAGAGCGCGAGATGAAACGCTATCATGGCATAAACCAGCTTCGCGGCACCTTCTTCTTCCAGGCGTGGCACCGTGCCGTACGCAACGGCTGGATAATCCAGGGGGTATGCGCGGTCCTACAGATGATAATCTTCGTTGGCGGCTTACTGCTCGTGCAGAACCACTCGCTCAGTATAGCCATATTCCTTCTGTTCCAGATATATAGCTTCCGTATTATCGACAGCCTGACCCGCAGTACGTTCATCTTCCGCCAGTTGGAGGCTGTGGCAGGTGACGCCCAGGAGATGACTGAGTTGTTCGAGTTGGCACCCAAGGTCCAGGACAAACCCTTCGCCGAGAACTCCCGCATACGGCAAGGCGCCATCGAGCTGAAGGACGTGACCTTCCAGTATGATGATGCGGCCGCCGGCAGCGACAAGCTTTTCGAAGATTTCAAACTGAGCATCAAAAGCGGCGAACGCATAGGCCTGGTCGGCCCGAGCGGCGGCGGCAAGACCACCATCACCCGCCTACTGCTAAGGTTCATGGACATCCAGGGCGGCAGTATATCCGTAGACGGTCAGGATATACGCGACATCAGACAGCAGGAACTGCGCCGGTCTATCGCGTACGTACCGCAGGAACCTTTGTTATTCCACCGCTCCATCAAGGACAACATACGTTACGGCAAGCCCGACGCCAGCGACAAGGAGATCATCGCTGTCGCCAAGAAATCATTCGCCCACGACTTCATAAAGGTCCTGCCCGAGGGTTACGACACTTTCGTCGGCGAACGCGGCGTCAAGCTGAGCGGCGGCCAGCGCCAGCGCGTAGCCATCGCTCGGGCAATGTTGTCGGGCGCTCCGGTACTTGTGCTTGACGAAGCCACCTCGGCCCTGGACTCCGAAAGCGAGAAGGTCATACAGAAAGCCCTATGGGAGCTTATGAAAGGCAAGACCGCGATAGTCATCGCCCACCGCCTGAGCACCATCCAGAAGATGGACCGCATAGTAGTCCTGGACGAGGGCAAGATAATTGAGCAAGGCTCGCATAAATCACTGCTTAAGCAGGGCGGGCTCTACGCCCGGCTTTGGGAGCACCAGTCCGGCGGTTTCATTGAGCAAGCTTGACCTAATCGTTTTTTTGATTCGGCTTCTTGTTTGTTGCCCGCTTCGTCTCCGGCTTTCTCGGCCGGCTTTTCGCCCTCTTTGTTCTCGGATTCACCTTCTTCGCCTTCGGTCTCTTCGCCTTCTTCGCCCTCTTCGCCCTCTATTTCAGGCTCTTCGCCCTCTTCGGCCGTGCCGCCTGCAGCGTCGTTGGCGGCGGCCAATGCGCTCGGTTCATAAACTGTGGCGATGGTATGTCCGGCTTCCGTCTGTAATTCCACGCCTTCCGGTACAGCCAAATCGTCTACGGTTACATGGTCGCCGATTTCTACCAGCTTTTCGGCATCGTATTCGAAGAAGTCAGGCAGTTTGGTGGGTATAGCCTTGACCTGTACGGTTTCTAGCTGGGCGAGTACTATCAGACCGTTACGCTCAGCCGGGCTAGCTTCGTTGCCTTCGGCATAGCGCGGCTGTATGGGAATTTCGGCATCGACTTTCTGGTCCTTGTCGACGGCATTGAATACCACGTGGGTAAGCTGATGTTTGCGTGGATCGAACGTGGCCTCCCTTATAAGAGCCACGAAACTCTTGTCGCCAGCTTTGATTTCCACGGGGTGGTGCTTGCCGGCCTTGTGCCAGACCTTTAGTACATCGATGCCCCTGCCCTGTACGTGTATGGACGGCCGGCCGTGGTCGTGTATGACCGCAGGCACCTGGCCGTCACTGCGCAACTTCTTGACGGCTTTGCCTGTCACTGTACGCTTCTCCAGCTGTAAACTTATAGAATCCTTAGACATGTCCGATAATTATAACAGATTAGACTGGACTGTCGAAGCAAAAGCGTCTAGGCTTTAATCATGCCAAGTGTCTCGGACCTTGTACAAAGCGGCGGCCTCCTGCTGATAGCCTTGATAGTCTTTGGTGAGTCAGGAATGTTCATAGGCTTCTTCTTCCCCGGAGACACCCTGCTTTGACGGCCGGTGTTTTCGCGGCCCAAGGCAAGCTACCGTTGGCCGCGGTAATCGTCGTCGTCGCCTTGGCCGCCATCGCTGGCGATAATATCGGCTATCATATCGGACGGCGTTACGGGCGACGTCTGTTCCGTAAACCGGACGGCATGATATTCCGGCAGGATTATGTCCAGCGGGCAGAGGCTTTCTTTGAGCGCTTCGGCAGCAAGGCCATGCTACTAGCCCATTTCGTACCGATCGTGCGGACCTTCACTCCGGCCGTCGCCGGCGTTGCCAGGATGGACCGCAAACAATTCATAATCTTCGATGCCATAGGCGACACGGCCTGGGCCGTTATAGTGACGATGATTGGCTACTGGTTCGGCACCAAGATACCCAACATCGACCATTACATACTGATAGCGGTGGCTGTGGCCATCACCTTTACGCTCGGCCCGACCGTCTACCATGTAGCCAAGGCATTGCTCGAGAAACGTTCAGCAAAATAATTCAACGCTATTCATCAACTTGATCCAGGCCGTCGGACAAGTGGCTAAAGGTTCTGCCCGTGGCCACGCCAGCCGCTTATATAATTTTTTTAAGATATTGGCCGGTGTAGCTTTTCGCAACCTTCGCGACATGTTCTGGGGTACCTTCGGCGACGATTTGGCCGCCGGCGTTACCGCCTTCCGGACCCATATCGATAAGCCAGTCGGCATTCTTTATCACGTCCAGGTTGTGCTCGATGACTATCATGCTGTTACCGTTGTCTACCAAGGCGTGCAGGACATTCAGTAGCTTGTCGATGTCGGCCATGTGCAGTCCGGTGGTCGGCTCGTCCAGGATGTAGAGCGTGCGGCCGGTGGGTCGGCGTGAAAGCTCGGAGCTAGCTTGATGCGCTGGGCTTCGCCGCCAGACAAGCGTGGTAGCCGATTGGCCGAGGGTGATATAGCCTATGCCGACATCTACCAGCGTCTGTAGTTTGCGCGCGACGGCCGGGATGTTGCCAAAGAATTCCAGGGCCTGGTCGCAGGTCATGGCCAGCACGTCGGCTATGGTCTTGCCTTTGTAGTGGATTTCCAGCGCTTCGCGGTTGTAGCGCTTGCCATGGCATACCTCGCATGGTACGTATACATCCGGCAGGAAGTGCATTTCTATCTTGATGATGCCGTCGCCGGCGCAGTTCTCGCAGCGGCCGCCCTTGACGTTGAAACTGAAACGTCCGGCGCTGTAACCGCGGAGCTTGGCCTCAGGCACGCTGGCGAATAGTTCGCGTATGGGCGTGAACAGACCGGTGTAGGTGGCAGGGTTGGAACGCGGCGTGCGGCCTATGGGCGACTGGTCGATGATGACGGCTTTGTCGAGCTGTTTGATGCCCTCGATGTCGTCGTGCTTGCCGGGCACAGTGGAAGCACGGTGCAGACGCGCCTGCAGTTCTTTGGCCACGATATCGTTTATCAGGCTGGACTTGCCGGAACCGCTGACGCCGCTGACTACCACGAACTTGCCGAGCGGTATGCTCACGTCTATGTTCTGCAGATTGTTCTCACGGGCGCCCTTTATCACCAGTTCCTTGCCGTTACCGGCGCGCCGGCTCTTCGGAATGGCGATGTGTTTCTTGCCGGACAGATAATCGGCCGTGATACTGCCTGGGGCCTTCCCCACCTTGGCCGGTGTGCCGGCCGCCACCACCTTGCCCCCGTGGCGGCCGGCTCCGGGGCCGATGTCCAGCACATAATCAGAGGTGCGGATGGTCTCTTCGTCGTGCTCCACTACTATCACGGTGTTGCCCAGGTCGCGCAGGTGCTTCAAGGTGCGGATCAGCCGGGCGTTGTCGCGCTGGTGCAGGCCGATACTAGGTTCGTCCAGCACGTAAAGCACGCCCATCAGCCCGGAACCGATCTGGGTAGCCAGACGGATGCGCTGGGCCTCGCCGCCGCTAAGGTCGCGGCACTCCTTAACAGGTTAAGATAGTTCAGCCCGACGTCTTGCAGGAACTGCAGTCGGGCGCCGATCTCTTTAGAATCATCTGGGCAATCTTGGCGTCTTTCTCGTTCAGTTTCAGCCCTTGAACCATTCCAGGGCTTCGTCTATCGACAAGCTGGCAGATGTCCATGATGGAATCCTTGCCTATGGTTATGGCCAAGACTTCGGGCTTCAGGCGCAGGCCCTTGCAGGCATGGCAGGGCTTTTCCTGCATGAAGCGCTCGATGTCGCGGCGGATGAAGTCGCTGTCCGTTTCTTTGTGGCGGCGCTCCAGATTCGGCACCACGCCCTTCGTAGGTGGTTTCGAACGAACGGCCCATGCCGAGCGATACCTTGAACGTTTCCTTGCCGGTGCCGTACATTATCTTGTCTATCTGGTCCTTGGTGAGCTGGCCGGTCGGAACATGCAGTGAAAACCCATACTTGTCGGCCACGGCCTGGAGCTTCTTCATATACCAGTTGTCCACGTTGATACGGTTATACGGCCGGATGGCGCCTTCGGCTATGGTCAGGTTGCCGTTCGGAATCACCAGGTCCGGGTCGACTTCCAAGCGCGAGCCTAGACCGGTACAGACCGGACAGGCGCCGTGCGGGCTGTTGAAGCTGAAGGTGCGCGGCTCCAGCTCCGGTATGCTGATTTCCGGGTGGTCCGGGCAGGCGTACATCAGACTGTAAGTGAATGGTTTCGTCGCTATCGGCGTCCAGTATCACGAGCTTGCCGTCGGCCACGTCCAAGGCCTGCTCCACCGACTGCACCAGGCGGCCGCGGCTGTCCTTATCGTTGACCAGACGGTCTACGACGATTTCTATGCGGTGGCGATAGGCCTTGTCCAGTTCCGGGAATTCGTCAAGCGCGTATACCACGCCGTCCACCCTCGCGCGGGCGAAACCGGCGCGCTGGTATTGCTCGGGGATGTGCTCGAAAGCGCCCTTCTTGTCTATAACCACGGGCGCCAGTACCATGATGCGTTTGCCTGGCGTGCTCTTTTCGACCTGCGCGACTATGCCCGCCGAGGTCTGCCGGACCACCGGCTTTCCGTCAACCGGGCAGTGCGGCACGCCCACGCGCGCGAACAGCAGACGCAGATAGTCGTATATTTCGGTCACGGTAGCGACCGTGGAGCGCGGGTTGCGCGAGGTGGATTTCTGGTCGATGGATATGGCCGGGCTCAGGCCATCTATCTGGTCAACGTCCGGCTTTTCCATCAGCCCCAGGAACTGGCGCGCATAGGAGCTTAAAGATTCTACGTAGCGGCGCTGGCCTTCAGCGTAAATAGTGTCGAATGCCAGCTGGACTTGCCCGACCCGCTAAGGCCGGTGATCACCACCAACTTGTTGCGCGGAATATCGACGCTGATATTCTTTAGGTTGTGCTCGCGGGCACCCTTGACCTTTATCTGATCCGCCACTTTTCTCCCTCGGGTTAAGGCCACCCATTATACATAAAATTCCTCTGTTTTTCCACCTCTCACACCTTAAGCATAAGTGCTATGCCCTAATCTTGACGAGTTGACAAAAAGGTGTATAATTTAAGTTGTAAAGGTAGGAATCTTAAGGTGTACAGTTTCATCGTCCTGGGAATTATTCCAGGGACAGACATACAGATCGGTTTCTGGCCCACGATGGGCCTGATAGCTGTGTCTGTGATTATATTCAGGATATACAAACCGCGTCTGGCTAAGATACTCAGGGACTGGTGGCACCAGTATGATGATGTCCAGGACCTGGCTCACCGGCCTCTTCACGCCAGCCGCCTGCACCGGCGTCTGCCTAAACCGGCGCGATAGATTCGCCGTATAGCTTGAGCTCTTCCAGCAGATAACGCTGTTCATCGTCCAGGGCGCCAGCGGCCAGCTCCTGCAAATGATTGAAATATTTGGCCAAGGCGCTAGTCTGGCCGCCTTCCAGCAACCGCTGGCGGCAGAATGTTTCCCACGCCGTCCTTTCGTCATTGCTCAGGTCCGACGGATAGTTGCGCGCCTTATAAAGCGGCAGAAGACTTTTCAGCCGTGCGTCATGGAGCTTGACCTCCAGCTCCGATAACTCTTCCAGCTTGGCCAACCGCACTTTGGGCAGCATGGATTTGTCGGAATCGCCTATGAAGCCCTCGTAAAGCCTGGAGTCCGCGGTCAGCTGGTTGTCCACCAGCGCGGTCTGAGTGGCTTCGCGCTCCGTGTCCAGCCTTTCTACGGCCTGCAGGACTTTCTTCGCGAAAGGCTTGTGGTGCTCCTTAAGTGTGGTGCGATTCTTTTCAATAGTCTCAAGGGTGAGGCCCAGACGTTCCTGGGTTTTCTTATCTTTCATGACTCCAAGCGGAGCTACAGCCGGACATCGGTTGTATTTCACGGTTTTAACAGGCAAACGCGGCGGAGCTGAGGGGTCCTTGGTGAACTTCCACCGGTCAACCAGCTCGTCAACGTCCAGATCCATGAACTCCGCCGGGTCATGACGCAGGTCATACACCAGGGCCGACCCGGTCTGGGGATGAGGGGCAAACATTATAGCCGCCGAGGTATGCAGATGTCCGCCAGAGTAGCGGCCTGTAGTATAAACGAACGGTTCGCCTTTGGTTATCAAGGCTTCGACCTTCTTCTTGTCGCGGGAGTCTAGCAGGTATTTGAAGAGGTCGGGCTGTTTGTCCTTGATGAGCCGCGCCAGGTCTATGGTGGCTTGGACATCACTGAGCGCGTCGTGGGCATTGCTGTGTTCCAGCTTGTTGATGCTGGCAAGCAGCTCCAGACGGTTGGCCGGTTTGCCGTCCAGCGCGAAAGGCCATTTGATGCCGGCGGGCCTGAGGGCGCGGGTCATCCGCACGGCATCCAGCAAGTCCCAGCGCGACCGGCCGTCCTTCCACTGCCATTCGTAGGCATCATAGAAATTCCTGTACAGAAGGAAGCGCATGAATTCATCGTCGAATCGCACGCTGTTGAAGCCGGTGAATATGGTACCCGGCTTTACCACCTCCTTATGGAATATCCTAAGGAATTCGGCTTCAGTAACGCCGTCGGCCAGCGTCTTTTGCGGCGTTATACCCGTTACCAGTATGGCATCGGGGCTGGGCAGAGTGTCTGGTGTCAGTTTTATAAGCACGTTGACCGGCTCGCCGACGGGCTTCAGGTCCATGTCGGTACGCTGGCCGGCGAACTGCATTATACGCGCCGAGCGCGGGTTGAACCCCGAAGTCTCCAAATCATAAAAGAAAAAGCTGTCAGCCATGATCAATAGGTGAAGTTAGCTTCCTTGGACGGCCCTACCTGTATGGTCTGGCCCGGTTCTATGCCCTGCCGTATCAGTTCATGCAGGATGCCGGCCCTTTGCATGATGTGGCGCAAGCGCTGGACGCCCTGTTCGTTGCTGAAGTCGGTGCGCTTGGCGAAATGTTCGATCCGCGGGCCGGTGACTATGAAACGCTTGCCTGATTTTTTTACCTGCCACTTGCCGGTGTCGTCGGCCAACTTTATCACGGGCGTAGCAGCCTTGGATTTCTTCGCCCGGTTTGGCGGACTTGGCGCGTACGTCCGCAACCGTATCCCGTACCACGGACAACAGCTCAGCCAGCCCCTGACCTGATTGCGACGATATCGCAAAGACTGATGTTTTCTTCGGTGCCGTCGCGCCTGACCTGCTTGATAAGGTCGCTGATTATCTCGTCGTCCAGACCTTCTACCTTGGTCAGCACCACTATCTCGGGCCTCTTTACCAGATCCCGACTATAGGCTTCCAGCTCGGAGCGCACGGTACGGTACGCGTCGGCCGCATCCTTGTGATACGCGTCTATAAGATGCAGTATAACCGCCGTGCGTTCCACGTGTCTCAAGAAATCATGTCCCAGACCTTTGCCCGAGCTGGCACCTTCTATCAGGCCGGGTATGTCGGCGAATAAGACACTGGCCTTCTTACCTATATCTACCACGCCCAAGTTAGGCGTAAGCGTGGTAAATGGATAATTGGCGATTTCCGGATGGGCGTTGCTTAATCGGGCTAGAAGGGTAGATTTGCCGGCGTTAGGCAGACCGACCAGGCCGACGTCCGCTATCATCTTGAGCTCCAGCTTCAGCTCAAGCTCCTCGCCCGGCTCGCCTTTTTCTGCGAACTTGGGCGTCTGCCGTCGTGATGACGTAAAGTGGGCATTACCGAAGCCGCCGCGTCCGCCGCGGGCAATAACTACTTTCTGGCCGTCTTCCGTAAGATCAGCGAGCGCATCTCCGTCATCGCCAGTAGCTACCGTGCCTACCGGCACAGCTACCAACAGATCCTGACCACTCTTACCGTGTTTATTGGAGTTGCCGCCGGGCTTGCCGGATTCGGCCTTCAGTTCCTTTTGATAACGGAAAGCCGCAAGCGTGTTCTGGTTGCGGCTGGCTAGCAGTACCACGTCGCCGCCGTGCCCGCCGTCGCCGCCGTCTGGTCCTCCTTTAGCTATAAACTTTTCGCGGCGGAAACTAAGCTTGCCGTTACCTCCGGCTCCCGCCAATGCTTTTACTGTGACCGCGTCAACGAAACTCATTAACTATAGCGTAACATCTAGTGCGTGATGAAGTTCTGGAAGAAGCCTGATGAGACCGTGCCGCTGCCAACCGCGCCCCAGCCGGCGAAACCGTTCATATCACGTACCGTCACTGAGCCGTCAGGGTGCACGGCCGTGACTATGGCCACGTGGCCGAAGCCGCCGCCCTTCTGTGCTATGGAGCCTACGGTGGGCCGTGAGCTGACGTTCCAATTGCTCAAACGAGCATAGTACGCCCATGTAGCGGCGTTGCCCCAGTTGCCCGGAACGTTTATCTGCGTTGCGACATACCAAGTGCAGTAACCATAATCATAGCCATTATAGCCGTACATCGGGCCGCTGCCCCATGGGAAAGCGGTCCCGCTAACTCCACTGCCGGCAGCGATAGCCGCCGCCGTACTGGCCTGCTGGGAAGCATTGGGTATGATGATGCGTTCACCTACATGGAGGCCGGATATCTCGCCGTCGTTATAGGCCAGAATCTGTGCCTTGCTAGAATTGAACCTTGCGGCCAGGCTCTCGGCAGTATCGCCGGACTTCACCGTGTATACTATGCCGTTGACCGGGGGTATCCATAGCTTGGTGCCTGCCGGTACCGTATCGCCATTGATGTCGTTGGACCAGCGGATGCTGTCCGAGGTAATACCGAACTTGGTAGCCAGACTAGGTATGGTATCGCCTTTTTTGAAGATATAGCTGGATATATCGGCGCGCGACTTCAAGGCCGTGGCTATGACTTCCGGCTTGGTAGTGACGTTATTATTGCTGGTGGCTATGGCTATGTTAGCGGCCTGTGACTGTGCCTGGTTATTGATGGCTGTGGTTTCCGGCAGACTGCTTGCCCTGGCAACCGTCAAAGCTATGTCCGTCGACGATACTTGATCAAGCGGATTGGCCGGAGCCGATGCGCTTGAGCTGTTAAGAGTAGGGGTCTCGATACTGCCGGCATTCGGATTGCCCAGCACCATGACGCCGATGGCTACCAGTATGGCCAGGTTCACGACTAGCAATGCGGCCCGTACCTTGCGGCTGCGGGCCGATCTCTGTCGGGCTCTGAGCTGTATGTAGCGATTAAGCTTAGACGACCAGGGCGCTCCTGGCGTAATCAGACGGGATGCAATAGACGAGCGAGCTGTACTAATTACAATCTCCTATATACGGTTAAGTGTTTAGTTTCCGGGGCGGGAAATAACGGACATCACCCCTTGCTGAAACTACCGTATATTGTATCAAACGCCACCCTGAACGCAAGGTTTTTATGGTTATCCGTATCTGTTAATTTAATTACTGCATAGCTTATGGCAGTACTTACTAGTGTTGGCTTCGTGGTCCTGCAGGTTAGTAGCGAAGTAGGTATTGCCGTTGTCCCCTGTGACGAAGTAAAGCCAGTGAGTCTTGGCCGGGTGCAGGGCAGCGTGCAGTGAGCCCTCGCTTATAGTGCTTATGGGGCTCGGTGGCCAGCCATTGTGTATCAGCGTGTTGTAGGGTGAGTCATACCTGAGGTTGGGCGCCAGGCCCGCCTGTATTGAGCCGTAGCGGGCAGTGACGTCCGAACCGAGGACGCTTCCGGATTTAACCCTGGACAGGAATACCTGCGCCACCTGGGATTGGTCGGCCGGCTTGCTTACCTCCTGTTCAATGATGGAAGCGAACGTAAGGCCCTGGTAGGTAGTAAGCCCCTCCTTGGCGAAGCCGGCCTGCACGTCCGGAGTCAGATGTTTGCCCATCGCTATCAGCGACTCGCGTACTATGACTGAAGGGTCGGTGTTGGGCTGTTTCTGATAGGAATCCGGCCACAGCAATCCTTCAAGCGTGTCTACGCTGGAGGGTTTGTAAGACAGCACTGGCAAATCGGAGTATTCGTTAGGGTTATCGAACGCTCGATCGACGGCCGTAGGTGAGAACCCGGAGTTGATAAAGTCTGCCTTCACCTGGTCTATCCTGCGTCCGGGTAGTACGGTCACAAGCTTTGTGGCCACTTTGCCTCTGGAGAGAGTGATTGCTATGTCGGGTATGCCCTGACTTGGCGACAAAGCATAGGTGCCGGCCTGCAATTGTTTGGCCTGGTCACTGCGCTGGACATACAGCTGGAAAGCCCACGAACTTCGTATAAGCTTGTGCCGTCTGCAGATTGTCAGCTATCTCTTTGACTGAATCGCCCTGTTTGACAACGAATATCTGGCTGGTCTGATTCCGGCTGACCGGCTTCAGATACGAGTAATAGCGCTGTCGCGCGATGGCGGCTCCGCTTACGGCCACCACGACCACCACCGCCAGCAATATCCATACGCGATGCGGAGTACGTCGTTTCTTGCGGGCGCCGTAGCGTACCATCAAGACCTTCCTTTTTCCTGGCCAGCCAGCCAGTCCTGAAGTATGTAGGTGGCGGCCAGAGCATCTATGTCGCCTTTGCCGTAAGGTTTGCCCCGGGCTTTCAGTTCGGCCTCGGCCTGCCTGGACGTCACGGCCTCGTCCTGCAAGTGGACTGGCAGGCCGAACCGCTTGCGCAGAGACTTGGCGAAAGCTTCGGCCTCTGCGGTCTGAGCGGTATGCTGGCCCTGCATCCCTCGCGGCAGGCCGACCACGAACGCTTCTATGTCTTCGGACTTCACCAGGTCTTGCAGTGCATCCAGCAACCCATCGCCCTGTTCCAGCGTAACGAGCGGCCGCGGCAGACGGGCGGCCATGGAAGACACGGCCACGCCGATACGTTTCCCGCCCACATCAAGACCGAGAACTGATTTACTGGCTGTTAACATTGCTATTGCTCACTGTCTTGGGCTCAGCAATGACAACCTTAATCTTGCTTGTATCCTTAGGAACCGTCGATACCCAGAACGGGCTAAGATTGACATCGACCGACTTGATATCCGGATTATTATCTAGATCGCTCTTGACCTGGCCGGCCTTCTTGCCTCTAGAGTTTCTCTTGATGTCGCCGACATTGATGTCCGGACCGGTGATGGCTTTGGTGTCCATAACCACCTGTGCGCCGCTGGCCGAAGCGTTGCTGACGCTGAACTTGGCATGGTCGATGCCCTCGTCCTGTATCTTCTGCTTGGAAGTGTCTATCTGCGTGCTCACATCATTGTCTACCAGTGTCTTCAGATCCTTCTTGTGGACCCCGAACACTATATAGGTGACCGTTTTCGTGACAGTTACATTATCGGCCACGTCCCCCACGTTAGCGCTGGTAGTTTCCGCCGGATCGCTGGCCTTGAAACTGGCGTCTATCACGAACCAGCCGTCCTGCTTAAGCTGGCCTTCTAGATCACTTTTCACTCCAGGATCGTTAACATCTATCTTATTCTTGGCGTTATCTATATCGTTCTGGTTGACGCTTTTGACTATCTTGTCCGTCCCGCCCGATATAGAGCCTTGGGGAGAACCTGTGACGCCGGAGTAGCCCGCCACCGCGAAACTTGTGGCACCGTTATACGCGGTACCCGGACTCTGGGCTATGATATTCACCGTGCCTTGGCTGTCGCCCGTACAGTCGCCACCGGCGTTAAACGTACTCTCGGGCAGGGTCACGGCCTTTTGAGTGATATAGGTGTTGCCTCCAGAACTTACCCCTGTGCCGGCCGGTACGCTTACGCTACCTGTCTGCTTCGAACAATTGGTCAACACGACCGAGCCGCTGGCCTTGTTGCCGTTGTTGGTCTGGCCGGTAGTGGCCACTGATTGGCTATAGGTCTTCTTGGTCTGGGCCAGCTTGGCCGGTACCGTCAGCGTGTCCGGGTCCAAATCATTAGCCGAAGTGGATAGATTAAGCGCCAGGTTGCTGTCGAACTTCTGGGCATCGGTGTTAAGCGTGATGGTGGCCTTGGGCAAGACCTTTATGGCCAGGAACAGGAATACTATAAGCAGTATGATCAGCAGTATGCCGCCTAGCACGAGCAGGCGGAAACGATTGAAGTCAGGTATTTTGAACTTCTTTTTCTTGGATTTGGCGGGTGGCTTGAAGTCTTTGGGCTTGGGCGGATTGTCGACTGATTCGGGCGGCAAGGTGCTGTCGTCGAGCGTCAGCGTTTCTACCCCGCTGTCGGATGGCGGCTTGCCGGCCAGGTCGCCTACCGGCTTGCCGCCTGCCGTACCGGCCGTGATTTCCTCAGCGGCGCTCTCGTCCACGGACTCTTCCTTGTCTTCGGCCAGTTTGGGCGCGTTCGGAATCTCCGGTTTACTGCTCAGCGTGCGGGCCACATGGACGCCGGCCACGCCGGCCAGCGGCAATAGTCCGGCTTCCGTGGTCACCAGCACCAGGTTCTTGCCGGCGCTGTCTGCGGCGCGTTTGAGCAGTTTCATGTTGACGATGCTTTGGAATACGGCGGCGCGTTTAGGAAGGACCAATGATACTACCTTGCCCGAACTGCCCTGAAGCTTATCGATTATCCCTGTAATCTCGTCGTCGACGTCTATGTATATGGTGTCTTTGTCGCTAGCCATACGCTTTACCCCTATACGCTCAACATTCTATCAATTTTATCCCGTATAGAGCCAGCTTCGCCAGCGAACTGCATGGTATCCATGCCTACGCGCAGAAGCCCCATGGCGGTTATGAAGGTATGGTCGGATACGCGGCCGGTCTTGTCGGTTATGCCGGCTACCTGCTCCGGCCGGATATGATGCACGCTGGGTTTGCGCGTGAACGGCAGGGATTTGTACCAGTCGGTGTGTTCCAGACGGTTCATCAGCAAGTCAAGCGAAGCGCCGCCGCCGCAAAGGAACATACGGTGCGGCAAGTGATCCAGCTTGGGAAATTCGCTCAGAGCCAGCTCTATGCCGCCTATCCACACGTCAGCCGTCTTGCCGAGCGCCGCTTCTATGGCCGGCCGCCGGGACACGGAAACCCGGTTGGTGCTTAGGCCTACTTTCAACTCTTCTGCTTTTTCAAAACTTACGCTCATATCGCGCTCCACGGCATGGGTATAAGCGCGCCCGCCGATGCCGAACATCTTGGTACCCTGCACGCCCCCGTCATTCACGACAGCTATGTCGGTGGTACCGCCGCCGACGTCCATAAGTATGGCGCTAAGGGACTGGTTGGGATTGTTGCCGATTACGGCCCGCGACACGGCGAACGGCTCGGCGGCCACGGCCAGCAGGTCCAGGTCCAGTTCCTGGGCGGTCTTTTCCAGCGCGCCTATGTGGATGAGCGGCGCGAATGCTGTGTAGAGCTGTACCACGATGTCCCTGCCCTGGAACCCTATTGGATTGGTAACCGGATAGCCGTCTATCTCTATACTCACCAGGGCGCTGTTAACCAGCCGAACTTCCACTTCTTTGCCGCCCAGTTCCCAGGCCAACTGCTCCTTGGCTTTCTTCTCGGCGCGTTCCTGCACCAGGTTGATAATCTTTTCCATCTCGATGATATCGAGCGGTTTGGTGGACCGGTTGCGGGCTACGCGCACGGTCGTGGTAGTACCCTTGACCAGTTCGCCGGCGATGCCGATGATGGCGGTGCGCACGCTTACACCGGCTTGGGCCTCAGCCTCATTCAGGGCTTTGTCGCAGTTGTCGACCACGGCCGCGATATCCGAGATGGCTCCGGCCTGCATATCGCTCAAGCCCTGATGCGCACGGCCGACGCCGATGATATCCACGGTGCTGTCGCTGAGGTTAACCTTGCCTACAAGCGCCTTCACGAATTCGGTGCCGATATCCAGCGCTACCAGATACTGGTCGCCCTTCTTGCCGGTCCGGCGCGCGCCGCGGCAGCGGCCTTTGCAGCCTTCTGGGCAACGCCGCTTCCGGCATCCTTAAGTTTTCCAAGCATATGCAATATTCTACCACAGTTACAGCTGAAAAATCCCTTATATTTCAGGCCTAGAACGGCTTTGATGCGGCGGATGCCAGCGGAGCTAGATTCTTCCTTGATGATCTTGAAATGCTTGCCGCCCTCGGCCAGCTGGGCGGTGTGGTCCACGTGCGGACCGCCGCAGATTTCGAAGCTATAGGGCTTGTCGGCACCGTCGGCTATCATGGTGTAGACCTTTACCGTGTCGCCGTAGCGGTCGCCGAACTGGCCGAGCGCGCCCTTCTCCTCCACGGCCACCTTGGTCGGGTATTCTTTGAATGAAACTTTCAGGTCTTTATCAATTTGCTCGTTCACTATATCCTCGACCCTACTAACCTCCTCAGGGGTCACTTTCCGGGGATGGCTGAAGTCGAAACGCAGTCGTTCCTCGGTAATATTTGAGCCGCGTTGGATGACGTGATCGCCTAGCACGTCCCGCAAGGCCTGGTACATAAGGTGGGTGGCGGTGTGGTACTTCTTGTGCTGCAAGGTTTGGCCGCCCAACCCACCTTTGAAAACCCCCTTGCTCGCGGTCTTCGACCGCTCACGCTGTTCCTGCATCTTCTTATCAAATTCTTTCTGGGCGTTGCCGGCCAACGGGCATGTCTCTGCTTGAACGCTTCTTCGTACGTCAGTTCCGTCGGGAAACCCGTATGTGTCATAAAGCAGTGAAAACTGTCTCGCCGGTGCTCCGGTTTCACCCCAGTTCTTTGCCGGCCAGCCTTTTCGAACTCGCGCAGGCCTTTGCGCAGGGTCTGGCGGAAGACTTTTTCTTCCTTGGTAGGGTTTCGATGACTTTCTTGCGTTCCCGCGGCGACTTCCGGGAAGTCGTCGTGGTACATGTTGGCTATCACCGGCACTATCTCTCCATGAAGTTCTGCTCCACGCCCAGCTCGAACGCGAAGCGGATGGCGCGGCGCAGTAAGCGGCGCATCACGTAGCCCTGCTCCTTGTTGCTGGGCGATGATGCCGTCCACGGCCAGGAAACGGCCGCACGCAGGTGGTCGGCGATCACACGCATGTTCTCGGTGTGGCTTTCGTATTTCTTGCCGGATAGTTCCTCCAGTTTGTCGATCACGGGCCAGAGCAGACTGATGCGGAAGATGTCCGGATCGTCCAGCTTGGCCGCGGCCGCGATGCGCTCCAGGCCGCCGCCGAAGTCCACGTTCTGTCTTGGGCAGTTTGTCGAAACCTTTGGCGGTCTTCACGTACTCCATGAAGACGCTGTTGCCGATTTCCATGAAGCGGCCGCAGTCGCAGTTGGGGTGGCAGTTTTCGCCGTACTTCGGGTCTGTGCTTCACGAAGTCAAATTCGTAGAACACCTCGCTGTCCGGCCCGCCGGGCTCGCCTTCCGGCATGTCGTCTATGCTCGCCGGCGCGGCACCACCAGTTCTTGCCAGCGTCGTAGATAAAATATCCGGCCGCCCTGCATGCCTTTCTTGGCGCCGTCCTTCTCGCGAGCCGATATCGACTTGTTTGGCGTCGATGTCCTTTGGCCTTGAATAGTTTTTGCCCAAACTTCGGCGCTCTCGGTATCCTTCGGGATACCGTTCTTCTCGTCGCCGATGAAGCAGGTCACATACAGCTTGGTCGGATCCAGGCCCACCACGTCCGTCAGGAATTCAAAGAACCATGGAGCTGCTCTTCCTTGAAATAATCGCCCAGCGACCAGTTGCCGAGCATCTCGAAGAACGTGGTGTGGCGGTTGTCGCCGACCTCTTCGATATCCTGGGCGCGCAGGCAGGTCTGGCTGTCGGCCAGGCGCTTGCCTTCCGGGTGTTCCTCGCCAAGCAGGTACGGGATCAGAGGCTGCATGCCGGAACCGGTGAACAGCGTGGTCGGGTCGTTATACGGCACCAGCTGGGCGCGCGGAATCACCTTGTGGCCGCGCTCCTGAAAAAATCCAGATAAGCCTTGCGGATTTCCTGTGCTGTCATATCTGTTAATTGTAGCAGTAAAAACTAATCTGTCTTAAGCGTGAAGTTCGTCCGAAAATCTTTTTCGTCTCTGACGTACGGCGTTCCGGCTGGTAATTTAGCGTCCTTGGCCTGTGTATAGCACACCATCTTTGGCAATTTCTTGGTTTTTTCGTAATTCGTAGCATCGAATATATAGCCGCTTATTATATAAGGTATACCGTTGTTGACCCATATCTGACCAGGCTGTATTTCTTCCTTGGGCATTGCCAGTCAATTGTAGCAATTGATTGACGATTCATCTATAAACTGTTATCGTATCTAATTATGGCTATTTATGTATATACACCCGGCAATCGCACGAAGGCTGAAACCATAGGGCTGGCCGGCAAACAAAGAGATGTTGAGAGCGAGCGTCACACTCTGATTAACAAAGGTATGAACGCGGTCTCAAGGGGCGAGATGAGCAGCAAAGAAGTCATCACAGCAACTAGCTAAGGCTGATATCGGGCGTCTGCCTGTAGAGCTGGTAAGCCGTCTGCTCGACCCGGACTATTATGATGCTGCCGTCATGAAAAGCGTGATCGGTCTGGCCATGTACGCGCCCAGGGCCGAGGGCTCGCCAAACTTCTCACTGCTTTCCGAGGAAGTTGAAGACGTAGAGGAGCTAGTGGACGAAGGGCGGATAGACACAGACTCTTATGAACACCTGACAACAAGGGACGCTATTACCCACGACGCCTGCAGCTTGAACCCTACTTAGATAATAACGAAGCACTCCAGTCGCGCGCGCATGACTCTTCGGCTATATGGTAAAGGGACTCGGCTATGTACCGGTTGTAACGGTGCTTAATCCCGAACATCCGGTGCGTCAGCTTATAGACGAACAGCGCCAGGAACAGGCCGCTTAAGCGACGATTCCGCCGCCCAGGACACGGTCGCCATCATAGATTACGGCGGATTGGCCGGCGGCTATGCCGCGTTGTGCTTCGCCCAGGGCTCAGTTCCTCGCCCTTTATCGAACACTGTACCAGCGGTCCGCGGTAGCGAAGGCGGGCTTGGTATTTCTTGCCGGCGGCGCGGCTTTTCGTTTATCCAGTGCAGGTCTTCCAGGCTAAGATCCTTGGACCACAGGTCCTTGTCGTCCAAGATCGGTGGTGACATAGACCGTGTTCGTCTTCATGTCTTTGCGCGCGACGTAGTACGGCAGGCCGCCGCCCACGTCCAGGCCGTGGCGCTGGCCGATGGTATAGAATATAGCGCCGTCGTGCTCGGCCGATCTTCTTGCCGTTCTGGTCCATGATCGGCCCCGGTTTCTGCGGCCCCAGTTCGTTCAAGCAGAAACTCTTTTATGCCGACCTTGCCGACGAAACAGATGCCCTGGCTGTCTTTTTTGTCCGGCCGTGGCCAGGCCGAGCTTTTTGGCCAGCGCGCGGACTTCGGGCTTGTGCATCTCGCCGATCGGCATCAGGCTTTTGCGCAGAGCGTCTTCCGTCACGCGGTACAGAAAATACGACTGGTCCTTGTTTTTATCGAGCCCGGCATAAAGCCGGCCGTCCTTTACGCGCGCATAGTGGCCGGTGGCTATCAGTCGGCGCCGTCTTCCAGAGCGGTTTCCAGAAACAGCTTAAACTTGACCTCCTGGTTGCACATGACGTCCGGGTTCGGCGTGCGGCCAGCCTGGTATTCGCGCACCATGTAGTCGACGACTTTGTGCCGGTACTGCTTCTCAAAATCATATGTCTTGAAAGGTATGTCCAGCTGCACGGCCACCCGCTTGGCGTCCTGGTAATCCTCTTTCCACGGGCAGGCGAAGCCCGGCAAATCGCGGGTCCAGTTCTTCATATATACGCCCGTGACATCATAGCCCTGCTCTTTTAGCATGGCCGCCGTCACGGACGAGTCGACCCCGCCGGACATCCCGACATAAACTTTCTTTGCCATATCTTATCTATTTTAACAGAGGCGATGGCTCAGACGTCCAGGAAAACTACGACCTGGTCGGCCTTGACGTGTATGATGCCGCCAGATATGCGGATGCGGCGTTCGCCCTCGTCCACGGTGCGTATGACGATGTCGCAGGCCGGCAGCAGCGAGATGAAGTTGTGGTGATGCGGCAATATGTCGAACGGCCCGGTGGCGCTTTTGGCGCTTAAGGAGAAGGCCATGCCGTCATAATAATTGCGGTACGGGCGAGTAGATGTGCACCCGCATACCGGCTTTTTTGCTGTTGCGGTTGAAGTCGGCCAGGGCCTTGCGCTGTTCGGCCTCGCCCTTGGTGACAGCCGGCCGGTCTGCGTCGCGGCCTATGACCTTCTGCTCGTCAACGCCTCCAGATTCTGGCAGGTTCGTCGCTCATACCAGTATCTCCTCTATGCTCTTCAGGGTCTCTTCGCGGCGTGAAGAAGTCGCCCGGCACGCCGTATACTTGGTCATGACATTCATGTTCTGGGTGAAATTGGTTATGAGTTTCTTGGCCTTGGCGTAATCGGCGCGGTCGGCCGGACTGAGTTCGGTTTCGCCGATTATGGCGATGATGCCCTTCAGCGATTCGTACTTCTGCAGCAGAGCCTGGACCCGCACGCTCAGCAGATAGTGGCGTTCGCCGACGATCTCCGGCGTCAGCAGGGACGACGTAGTCAGGCTCAGGTCCACGGCCGGACGTATGCCCTGTTCGGCCACGCTGCGGCTCAGGACTATGATTGAATCCATCTCGTGCTGGATGAACTGCACGGCCGGGTCGGATACGTCGTCGGCCGGTACGTATATGGTCTGTACTGAGGTTATGGAACCGTTCTCGTTGGAGCTCAACCGGTCCTGCAGGATCTTTACGTCGGAAAAGATGGTCGGCTCGTAACCGCCTTCGCTCGGCACCTGGTCCAGGATGGTCGACAGTTCGTTGCGCGCCTGGACATAGCGGTACATGTTGTCGGCAAAGAACAGGATGTCCTTCTTCTGTTCGTCGCGGAAATGTTCGGCGGCGGCAGTGGCCGATACGCCAACCATAGCGCGCTGTACCGGATTCTCATTCATCTGCGCAAAGAACATGCAGGTATTTTTAAGCAGGTCGTTCTCCTTGAAGGTCTGATACAGTTCGTGGCCTTCACGGATACGCTCGCCTATGCCGGAGAAGAACGACAGGCCGCCGCCGGACCGGGCCACGTTGTGGATCATCTCCATGGTCAGCACTGTCTTGCCTACGCCGGCGCCGCCGATGATACCCATCTTGCGGCCTTTGACGAACGGCGTGAAGAAATCCACCACCTTGATGCCGGTCTCCAGTATTTCCGGCTTGACTATCGAGAAGTCCGTGCGTCCTGGGCGGCAGCTTAAGTATGTCCTTGCGGCTGCACGTCCTCGCCCTGCAGGGGCTCCAGGCCGTCCATGGGATCACCCAGGGCGTTCAAGATGCGGCCTATGGTCTTTTCGCCGATGGGTATCTCTATGCCCTTGTGGGTGCGCTCTACGGTCATGCCCTTGGTGATGCGCAGGTCGCCGCGGACGTTCAGACAGAACGCCACTCCGTCTGGTTTCCAGATGGTCGACCAGCAGTTCGTGTGCCATGGCCGTTCTGTACCACGACCAGCTCGTTGACCTCAGGCGCATCCTCATCAAACTTGCCCGTAGCTACGAAATCCTTGATGCTTAATATGATGCCGGCCATGGCTTAAGTACCTGGTCCCCTGTCTGGTTTTCTTCATGCCGTTGATGATTTCCTTCAGGCGCTCGTCCTTAATGCCGCGGCGGGCCCGGTTGTACTGCAGATGCAGTTCCCCCTTGCTTTCGTCGGCGCGTTGGCGCGAAGCGCTCATCGCCCGGAAACGCGACGCATACTGGGCCAGCTTGGATTCCAGTATCACCTGGCTGATGGCTATCTGCATCATGGATCGTTCCAGGTGCGCGGCCACTGAATAGACGCTAGGTTCAAATATATATGTGTCTTCGTTGATGACGTCCTGGGACGTCTGGCTCTCGCCGGCGCCCTTTTCCTGGACGGCTCTGGACAGCTCGATGTACTTGACCTCCTGGACCATCAACGAGACATATTCCTGATAGAAAACCTTGGTCGATCTATACTTCTGCACCTCTTTGATTATCGGCATGACGTTGATGTTCTTGTCCTTGACGGGCATCTTGAAATACTTGGTGATAGGCCACGTTGTTCTGCGCCAGCTGGGTAGCGCCGTGGTGGCCGATTATCACCACGTCGTTCTTTCCGGCTCGTAGTTATCAAGCACCAGACGTACCAATTTCTGGTCGATATCGCCGCTGAAACCGCCTTCGGCGGTGATGACTATATAAAGCTCCTTTCTATGGGCGGCACTTTCCAGTCGCGGCCGAAACTGAAATCACCTTTGATATGTATCTGCGAATATATGCCCCACAGTTCGTCGAAGAATTTAGTCGACTGCAGTACCTGGTCCTTGATCTGCGATATGCGCATGCTGGCTATGCCTTCAAAGCGCTGGTCAGTTCAGCCAGCGTAGACATGGACCCTTCTTCGCGGGCTATCTCCTGCGGACGTCTTCATTTCTTAGCTCTCTGACGATTCTTTCTTTGATTTAGCCGAGCTCTCGTCCCTTGCGGGCGGCTGTTTGGCGGGCAGCGCGGGCGACTGCATCTTTATCAGACACTGGGCCTTGAGCTGAGCCTTTGCCTCCTCATAGACGTCTTCGCTCACGACCTTTGAAGGCGAATTCGTTGGACTTCAGTTTGAGGGCCTGGATATCAAGCTCCTCGCCATCCGCCAGGTTCAGTATAAGGTCAAGCATCAGCTGCTGGGCCACCAAGGAGAAAGTATCGCTTGGGCGCTGTGTAAGTATCTGGAAAATGCGTTTGCCTGTAATCAGCGCATGCTTGGATTCAGCTACCAGTTCCGCGCCGAAATGAGCGAACTCCTCGGCTTGACGGTAGTCGGCCAGGGTCTTTAGGGTCTGGGCGGCCAGGGCTTTCTGGCGCTTGGTGTGCCCTACGCCGCCGGCCCTCGTAACGCTCAGCCCCATGCTGAGCGCGGGACGGACACCGGAGCGGAACATCTCCATGTCCAGCATCCACTGGCCGTCCGTTATAGACATGATGTTGGTCGGCAGATAGGCGGTTATATCGCCGTCCGGCTACATGTACTACGGGTATGGACGTCAGGCATTTGCCGGTAGCGTCAAGGCGGCCGGCGCGCTCCAGCAGCGAAGAATGGGCATAGAACATATCGCCCGGGTAAGAATCGCGGCCAGGGCTGACGCCGGACAGCAAGGCGACTTCGCGGTAAGCATGGGCATGGCTGGTCAGGTCGTCGTAGATGATGATGGTGTCCTGGTCGCATTTCTGCCACAGGTATTCGGCCATGGCGCAGGCCACGTAAGGCGCTATGTAGCTCATTATCAGCGACTCGAACATGGTCGATACCACTACTATGGCCTTTTCCAGGCCGCCGTTGTCCTGCAGTCGGGTCAGCAGGGTGTCGATATCGCTGCGACGTTTGGCGATCAGGCAGTAGACCACTATCTGGTCGGTGTTCTTCTGGTTGGTGGTCAGCTGGGTCAGCAGGGTACTTTTGCCGGATTTGCTGTCTCCGAGCAGGGCCATGCGCTGGCCGCGCACTATAGGGAATAGCGCAGTCTATGGCCGTGACGCCGCTTTCCAGCTGGTCTTCCAGCAGGCGGCGCTGATAAATCGGCGGCGCGGTGTTGAATACCGGCCATACGTCATCGGCAGCTATGGGTCCCTTGCCGTCCAGCGGCTCGCCTGTCACCGATACGACCCGGCCTACGAAATCCTTGCCGACCTTGCTGACCAGCTCTTCGTGCTGGAGTACGACCGTCATCCCGGGGCTCGGAGCTTGCAGAACCCAGATGCAGGACCACCACATGATCTTCGTGCACCTGATGTACGAACCCCTTACTGCCGTCCTCGAACATAACCAGAGAGTGCACGTTACAGGGCTGAAGTCCGCGTACCCGTATAAGAAATTTCTCGATGGCTATTATCTCGCCGACCGGCTGTCCGGATTCTACCAGGCGGTTGAAATGCTTGTTGCCCCCGCTCATAGCGTCTCTCTCTTCTTCCAGAGAACTTCCCGCAGGTCTGGCGTCAGGTACTGCCGGCGCGGCCTGCGTCCCCGGCGATCTGCCGAAGCAGCAGGTCGCGCTTGTTAGCAAAGTCCTGGCGCAGCGAGAAATCGAACTGCTTGTTAGTCGTGCGCACTATACAGCCCGCCCCGATATTGGGCTGGAGACCGATGGTCAACAATACCGAAGGATGTATTTCCCGGCGCAGCCACGACATCAGTTTATCCAGAAAGCGTTGGCGACGGGTCGGCACTGAAGCTGATATGCATGACCGGCGACTGCTTCTTTGACCTCTTCCAGGAATCGTTTCAAGCCAGCCCTGTCCGTGTCTCTTGAGCAGGTTAAGCCTATTCACATGTACTATCTGGTCCATGAGCTTGCTGGTCTTAGGAAGTTTGGTCTCGGGCGCGCCTTCCTTACGCAGGTTGAGCTGAAGGATGGCGTCATCTATAGCTTCCAGCTCGCGGATCAGCCTGCCGACATCGGTCGGTCCGACTACCGATACCGGCAATGTCAGCTCTTTCGACGTTCCCGCAGGCTCTTTAGCCGGCTTGGCAGACCTACGCTCCGCCATGTATATCCTCTATGATGGCTTTCTTGTTGGCCTCCATCTCGCCCAGTATGTATTCCAGCTGGTCGCTCAGATCTATCTGGTCGCCGATGGCCGCCAGCACGTAATGGTTGACTATGTCGGCCATGTTGGATTCGAACCGCTTGATGGTCTCCTCTTTCTCGGCCAGTATTTCCTGCTGGACCTGCTGGCTCAGCAGTTTGCGCTGTTCGTCAACTGCGGTGTTGGTCTTCTGTATGGATTCCACGGCTATCTGGGTAGCGTCCATGATGGACTGCTCGTACTTGCCGAACTCCTCCTTCAGCTTGGCCGTGATCTCGTTCTTCATGTACTCGTTGATCTGCGAGGTGGTCAGTCGCAGGTCCTGCTGAAGGAACATGGCGTTCTCGCCTATAATCTTCTCGAAGTGTCAGGCGGCCGCGATTACGCAGTTCCTCTCTGAACTCCTCGTTGAACAGATGCTCGACGTCTTCTTTGGCGGCGGCTTCGTACGATTCTGGACAGGCTGCGGTCCGCAGGTTTGGCGTCCCTAGGACCGCCCAAGTCGTACGGCCAGCCAGATAAAGGCTATGCCGGCACTGCCGATAGCCGCCAGAATCAGAACCAGCCACCAGATTGTCATGTTTGTTTACCCACCTTGCTGATCATCTTGAATCTTCGATCCGAAACAATATTGATTATACTGCAAAGACCTCTGCGGTTAAAGCAGTCCGCCCAGAGTACGAACGGTCTTTTGCGACCATTGCCCGGGTAGTACCGCGGCCCATGGTAAAACGCAAGGAGGCGCGGGCATCGGCATCTTTCAGACCGATAGCCTTGAGGACGTGCGACGGTTCGCCGCTGTCGGCACTGCAGGCGGAACCGGCGGCGGCCATGATACCGGCCTCATCCAGACGTATCAGTAGGCGCTCGTTATCCTGGCCCGGGAAAGTAGCGTGCAAATTATTGGGTAAATGATATTTAACCGAATGGTTAAATATTACTCCGGGTACCGCCTTTGTCAGGCCTTCCACGAAAAGCTTGCTCAGTTCCTGCAGTCGGGCCGTTTCCTTGGGCCGGACGGCCTGGGCCAGCTCCAAGGCCTTGGCAAAACCTACGGCGGCCGCAACGTTCTCGGTGCCGGAGCGCAGCCCCCTTTCCTGGCCCCCTCCCAAGATTAACGGCTCCAGTACGGTGCCAGCCCTTACGTAAAGCGCGCCGCTCTGTTTGGGGCCGTATATCTTGCCGCCGTTAAGCGTCATCATGTCCACGCCCAGCCGGGCAACGTGCAGATCCAGATAGTTGGCCGCCTGGCAGGCGTCCGTATGGAATAAAAGCGGCGTGCCGGAGTTTGCGGGCGGCACGTTTTTCTTTGATGATACGGCTGATCTCACGGATAGGCTGTACGGTGCCGATCTCGTTGTTGGCGTAACCTATGCTTACCAATACGGTGCGGTCGTCCACCTTGCGGCGCAGATCTTCAAGATCCAACCGGCCGTCGGGTTTTACCGATACTATGCGGCAGTCGTAGCGCCGGGCCGGCTCCAGGACCGATTCGTGCTCGATGGCGCTTACCACCACGTTGCCCTCAGGGAAACGCTCCATCACGCCGCGCAAGGCCAGGTTGTTGGCTTCGGTGCCCCCCGCCGTGAAAACTATTTCCGCGGGCTTCGCCCCCAGCCAGTGGGCCGCTTCGGAACGGGCGGCTTCCAGCGCCTTATTCACTTCACGCGCGGCCGTATAGTTGGCGGAGGGATTGTAGAAGTCATCGCTGAGGTACGGCTCCATGGCCTTCACACCCTCGCGTCAACCGGCGTAGCCGCCGCATAATCAAGATATATCGTCGTTGGTTTGCCATATGATTATTATAGCTCCGGGCCAGCCGGCCTACTTGGGCGAGAGTCTTCAAGCTGGGAGATGCCAGTAGGCTGCCGGCATGTCGTCGTGCGCGGCATCTGCCTCGGCCCTGGCCTCCTGAGCCATCCGGTATTGAGGGTCGATCTCGCCTTCAGCATTCACAGGAACGGGCGAACCCTAAGGCCGAAGTGCCTTCGGTTATCCGGGCTGTCGATCTGGCGGGCCTTATAGCTTGGGCCTCTGTGATGGGAGTTACGTTATCCGCCTCGTCAGGCTCGGCACGTCGTTTCGACTTGTGTGCCTGCTCAGCTTGCGTGCAAACCGGGCTTAGGTGCCGTAGACGCCTTCCGGAACATCGGGCTTGTTCCCTTACCCTAAGGCTTCTTCGACCAGGCGCCGTGCACGCTCTTATAGCGCATCTTCTTGGTCGGCTTCGGGGCTGCCACTGCCGTCTATCAACGCGAATCTGGACTGGTCTGTGGTGTCCTATTGCTCATGCTAGGTTTAAATGCCGAACAACTTGCGGGCGTTCTTAGTGGTGGCCTTGGCCAAATTCAGACCGCTCCTCGCCTCGTAAATCGGCCAGGAAATCAGCCACCGCGCCCAGTCGTTCAGGTCTATTTATAGTACCACGATAAGGGGTGGGAGTCAAGAATGGCGCGTCGGTTTCCAGCACCAGTCTGTCGAGCGGAATCGACTTATAAGCGTTGAGTTGTTCCCGGTCCTTGGTGAAGGTAGCGATACCGTTGACGCCCACGTAAAGCCCGCGCTCCAAAGCTTTGTCCAGGTTCGCTGACGAGTCGGTGAAGCTATGCACCACGCCGCGGATACCGGCTCCGCCGTAGCTGTCGAACACCGGCCAGAAATCATCGAACGCTTCCCGGACGTGGAATATCAGCGGCAAGCCGGCCTCCAAAGCCAGCTCGATCTGAAATTTCAGTACATTCAGCTGATCAGCCTTGGGGGAATGGCCATAATGGTAGTCCAGTCCGCATTCGCCTATGGCCACTACCTTGGGCTCCGCGGCCAGGGCCGCGAACTGCGGAACCTTGCGGCCGCCTTGGTAGTCTTTTGCTTCGTGCGGGTGTATACCGGCGCTGGCCCAGCAACCCTTATGCCGGGCGGCAAAATCAATAGCCAGCCTGCTGTCTTCCAGGTCACAGCCTACGCATATAAGCCGTGTGGCACCCGCCTTGGCCGCCGAATCCACCATGCCGCCACCGGTAAGCTCCGAAGCTTTGGACCAGATCTCACGCGTAATCCGCTCGCCGCCGGACTTAAGGCCGGCGGATTGTATGTGGCAATGCGTATCTACCAGTTCCATGGCGTTTATCCGGGCTTGTCGGATTGGTGCTTGGGGAACAGGGTGCCCTTGATCGGTTTGATCTTTTCGGCGCTGAATACGGACTTTGATCTTTTCGGCAGTGCCCGGCAGGAAAGGTTCGAGCAGTTTCGCTATGCCCAGCAGGGAGCTGGCCTGGTAAGCCAGTACTTCGCGCAGGTGTGCCGGATCGTCCTCTTTGGCCAGCACCCAGGGCTTCTCCTGGTCTATGTACTGGTTCAGGCCGCGGACCTGTTCCCAGACTTCATCCAGCGCCCGGTCAAAACGGCAGTCGGCCAGTGATTCCTCGTAGCGCGTGATATCGTGCTGGGCCTCTGGTATATCGCCGGCGTTGCCGTTCAGATAGCGGTCTATCATCGATGCCGTGCGCTGGACGGCATTGCCCAGTTCGTTCGCCAATTCGTTGTTGTAGGCGGCCTCGAAAGCCCCCCAGCTGAAATCACCGTCGTTATAGCTGGGTATATGCCGCAAGAAGTAATAGCGGAAGGCTTCGGCGCCGTATTTGTCGATGACTTCGTCCGGCGAAACGTAGTTGCCCAGGCTCTTGCTCATCTTCTTGCCGTCTACGTTGATGAAACTGTGTACGTAAAGCACTTTGGGCAGATCTATGTCCGAGCCCCATGAGCATGGCCGGCCATACGGCGGCATGGAAGCGCAGTATGTCCTTGCCTATCACCTGGACCTGGGCCGGCCAGAACTTTTTGAAATCATCATGTTCCGGATATCCCAGGACCGTGATGTAGTTCATGAGCGCCTCGAACCATACGTACATGACTTGGTTGGAGTCGCTCGGGCACGGGTATGCCCCAGCCTATCTTGTCGGCCGGCCGGGATATGCTGATATCGTCCAGGCCGTCCTTTATCAGGCTGGTTATCTCGTTGCGTTTGGTCTCGGGCACTATAAGGAATTCGCCGCTGTCGATGGCCTTCAGTACGCGGTCGGCATAGGAGCTCAAGCTTGAAGAAGTAGTTCTCTTCCTCGAGCTTTTCGTACGGCCGGTTATGGTTGGGGCATACGCCGTCATTGGCTTTGACCTCGGCCTCGCTGAAGAAGGCCTCGTCGCCAGTACAGTACCAGCCTTCGTACTTGCCCTTGTATATATCTTTTTCGAGCGATCTTCCAGATAAGCCTGGCCCGTTCCTCGTGGCCGGGATCGGTAGTCCGGATGAACCGGTCGTTACTGACCTCCAGCTTGTCCGCCAGGTCGCTGAAGTACCGGCTCATGCGGTCGGCCAGTTCCTTGGGGCTGGTCTTCAGTTCGGCGGCTTTCTCGGCGATCTTGCCGCCATGCTCATCGGTGCCGATGCTGAAGATCACTTTGTTGCCCTGCTGCCTAGCCCGCCGCGCCAGTACGTCGCCCATGATGAATTCCATGGCGTGGCCTAGATGTGGCTCGCCGTTCACATAGGGAATAGACGTACAGACGTAATAGTCGCTCATATGCTTAATAGTCTAACAGGGCTACTCCTGGCGGTCTATGTAGTCGCGGCAGAAGCGCTCAAAAACGGAATTGGACCAGCCGAACCCTGTCTGCGACGGATAAAGCCCCTTCAGGGGCGGCTTTTCCGGCGAGACCACGTTGTATTTTTCCAGGAAGGTGTGGTTGGCGGTATACCATTGAAGGTTGGTCTTAAGCCACTTCATGGCGATACGCCGGGCGTCCTGATGGTAACCGTAGCGTTCCAGACCTTTTACAACTATGAAGTGCAGGGGCGCCCAGCCGTTGGGATAGGCCCATTGGGTGGGCATACTGCCGAGCATGAACTGCCCCAGAGGCAGTGCGTCCGTAGTAGCCAGCCCGCCTTTCTGCTCGAAACGGCGCAGGGACCTGACCATGGTGGCGGCCTGCTTGTCGCTGACTATGCCGGCCCACATCGGGAAGTAGGCGGCCAGACTGGACTGGTGCCGCCACGTTTTTTCTTGATGTAATTGTAATCGTAGAACAGGCTGCGCGCCCGGTCCCACATTAGTTCCTCCATGGCCTGTTTGCGCTGGTTGGCGGCATCCTCCCAGTACGCGGCATCGCGTTTTTCGCCAGTTATGACGAGCGGCACGGGCGAAGTCCATCTCGTACTTGTAAAGCAAGGAGTTCAGATCCACGGGCAGGAAGTTCAACGCCCGGCGCTCAAAGCGCGGGGTCATATCCCAGCCGCTTTCGGCCTCGGCCAGGTCATGCAGATAGTTGATGTCGTAGTAGCGGCTCAGACCCTTGTAGACATTGCGTTCGTTAGGCTTCTTGGTGCCCATCCATACGGTGGCGTATTCCTGTTTGGCCACCTCCATCTGTTCCTTCAGCCAGCCGTCATCTTTCTTGTAGCTTTCATAAATGTCGAATATGAAGCTGGTCAGCAGGGGCGGCTGGGAGCGGCCGGTCAGATAAGTGCGGGAGGCGTTCGGTATGACCTTGAAGCGCTTGAACAGGGTCGTCAGGTTCTCGAGTACGCCCTCTACCAGCTCACGATGATCTTCGTCCAGCAGGCCCTGGACCATGAAGTAACTGTCCCAGTAGTACAGCTCGTTATAGTCGAATCCGGTCTTCACCGTATAAGACGGCACCAGGTAAGGCTTGGGCAGGCCCAGCAGGCTTTCATCGTCATCGGGGTGGAACCTTTCCACCTTTGTCCAGTACTCAGCTATGTACTCCCTGGCTTCGCGGACTTCTTCAGGCGTCAGATCAACGCCGGAACGGAACGCCCCAGGCAGACGCTTGCCGACCAGGCTTTTTGCTTTGTTCAGTTTAGCTTTGTCGAGTTTAGCCATCTTCTCTTAGCCTAGCTTCGCAAGCGGGTAGCGGTCAAGCTTGGGCGGCTACTTCTTCTACGTAGGCTCTGGCGGCCCGGTAGTATTTGGCAAGATCTTTCTTGTCTATCCACTCGCCGTCGCCGTGCGTACATCCGCCGGCCGGCCGCGATAATATGACCGGTATGTCATACTCGGCAAAGAAGTGGGCGTCGCTTATGCCGAGCGAGCGCACCCGCTCCATAGGCTTGCCATGGATATCTTCGGCTATGCGAATGAACGAGCGCACCAACGGATGGTTGACGTCGGTATACGAGACCTTTATGTGCCTATAGGTTTCCAGGGTCACTTTGTGTTTGCGGGCAATGTCCGACATTTCCTTATACAGACGTTGGAAACTTTTATCGTTCAGAAAACGCAGGTCAAGCGTGGCGTCTGCGCAGTCAGCCACCTGGTTGACCGCCAAGCCGCCGGAAATCCTGTTGATGCTTAGCGTATCGCTGTCTTCGTGCTGGCCGTCGAACAGCTCCCTGATTTCACGGAGGGCATCAATCAGGCGGTCTATCGCGTTGTCTCCTTCCCATGGCTTTGAACCGTGAGCCGCCACACCCCTGGCCTTAGCGCGCCCTATCCAGCAACCTTTATGGCTGGTTTCGATCTTCCAGCTTTTGCCAGCATCCGGTAGAAAGCAGACTTCCGCGCGGTAACCGGCGTCCAATAAGGCGTTGACGCCGTCTTTCCCGCCAATTTCCTCGTCGCTGGTCAGCATTATGCCAAAGTCAAAATCCGCCAGACGGTCCTTCAGATCATCAACCACTTTTAAGAAGGCGGCGACTGCGAACTTCATATCCAGCGTGCCACGGCCTAACAGTTTGCCCCTCTTTTCTTTCATCTTGAAACAGCTGTCGGGAGCAGCTACCACGTCTATGTGGGCCTGCAGTAACAGTTTGGGGCGCTTGGTCCGGCGCGTGGTGGCGACCAGCGATGGAAACCCGTTGAACTCGTGCCGGCGCACATGCATGCCCCGGTTCTTCAGGTACGCTTCGGCGTAGCCTATGCAACCCATGGCCGCATCGTAATCACCTGTAACGGTATGGAAAGCTACCAGGTCCGAAAGCATCCTGTCTAGCGTCTCGTTATCCTGCATATTGTAATTTTAACACTCCTGGCCGGATACGGTGTCAGTACCGGCCGCTTCTTTCCTCTGCTTGGCGTCTACCCGCTCCATCCTTTTTTGGGAAGCCCGTTCCGCGAACCTACGTATGAGCTGGTTCAGAGTTATAGGCGGGTTCATGTCGTCCAGCGGTTCCGCCAGACGCAAAGCTTCGGTAGCAGTCAGACTGCTGGATCTGCCAAAGAACCTTGCTATGGGTTCATAGATAGTCTGCGGCGGCGCGAATTGGGGCGGCTGCTCCAGAGTGGCCAGGACCTCATTGACTGTCTCGGTGCTTAGCGGCTCCGGGGCATAGCGGGATATGAAGCTTGCAAAAGCGTTGAAGATTTCCCGCGGACGCCGTTCCTGATAGTTAGCATCAAGCATGTTCCTGTCCTTGCCGAACACGCTGAATATCATCGTGTTTATCCGGGCTACATCCACCACGCGCTGTCTGGAAGTCATGTCGCGGCGTTCCTGCGGCCACGGTATTATGCCGGCCCACGATTCTTCATAATTAAAATCGGCATCCTGGCTGTCAAAATATTCCTGTAGCGCTATTGTGGCTTTGATAACCGTTTCTTCAGCCGCAGACATCTTGTCCGGGTGGCCGCCGCCCAGGCTCAGGTTGCTGATTTCTATGACATTCTTGTCGGGCCGCCAGCGGTTAGCATGTGGCCCCAGAACCCTGTTGACAGTCATGGCCTCGCTAGCCCTGAGCTGTCTATCGCCTTCTCTTAGGAAAGATTCCACATCAATCGGGGCGGGGCGGGCTATGACTCCTCCGGCGGGCGATCCGTAGCCGCGAGCCAGTTCGCGCCAATCGTATGGCACTCTGTCCATGAAAGGACCAAGTTCCCTGCGCACCAGACCGGCAAGTTCGCGATAATCCTCCGCATTGCCGGCATTTTTAAAGTCAGGGTTATGCTCATAGTGCTGGCTGAGCGTAGTGTATAGCGAGCCGTCGCGTGCCGGCGACGCAGCGGTCACCAGCCCCAAGACCGGCCCTAATAGTTCATAGGCGTTTATTGCGAAAGCGGCAGCCTCCGGATCCTTCCATTGGATATTGATCTGCTCCGACAAACAAGAAGCATACTCCAATACGTGCGGCATAAGCCTTTTGAGCATCTGCGGGTAGGGGTGGTCGGTTATGTCCTGTTCGCGGACTGATTCCGTGTAAATGCTGAGTGGGACCGACACAAGACCGTTCTGAATCATCCACACCTGTTTGCCGTACTTTTCCCGGGTGACATTGCCGGCGAATTCATTATGGCCCCTCGAGAGATTTTCCACAGGAGATCCGCTTTCCGTGGTGTTCTTAAGCAGTTCGGGCTGATGGCCGCGCTTGTCCGCCGGTTCGACCGCGAGCCCGTGCGGATACTGTATAGTCCGACCGTCCGGAGATATATCCCACCAATGGGCGTTGCTGGCCTCCATAGTCAGCGATTCAGTCTCTACGCCGATAGTGGGAGTTCTTGGGTCATAAGGATGGTCGCGCCAGGTTATTACCCTGTCCTCTCCCGTGTCTATGACGTCGAACGGCAGGGGCTGTATGCGTTGACCGTCCAGGCTGGTGTCACCGCCTTCCGGAATAAACTTTACGGGCGTAACCTCGGCCACCTGCCCATTGTCTAGCACTACCAACCCGCCGTGGACCTCAAGATCCAGGGGTTCGCCGTCGAACAAAGGTTCAGATATGGAAAGGCCTGATATATCCTCTGCTGACCGTGGCGCAGTATTATACTTCTGGTCCGCCATAATTTACAAAGGTTGTCCGCACTCCTAAAAGCGCGCCTTAATAACTTAGGCGAATACTACCCTATTTTTGACAAATTATCAATGGATATTTATCAATGAGTCTGATTAACGATCTTCGCGGGGGCGAGCTTCGTTGACGACTATCGGCCGTCCGTCGAGCTCTTTGCCATTCAGTTCGTCGACGGCTTTCTTGGCGTCCTCGTCGGAAGCCATCTCTACGAAACCGAACCCCTTGCTGCGGTTGGTTTCGCGGTCGACTATTACATTTGCTGATACGACTTCGCCTACTCCGGAAAAGAAATCCTTAAGACTGTCGTTTGTGGTGGCCCATGCCAGGGAGCCTACGAATAATTTGGTTGCCATATTCTCTTACTTCTGCACTGTCCGAGGTAATCTGGCAAACCAGTTAGCTGCTCCTCTGAAACACGTACTTAAAATTTAATTATTTAATATTCTAACTAGGACTAACGAAACGTTATAGCAGCTTTGTCTAGTGGCGTCAGTGTATCAAAAGATACAAGCCAACGCAAGCATAGTTTAGTCATTTTACGCTGGTAAGCTGCACTTCAAAGACCAAAACCGCGTTCGGCGGTACAAGACCCTTGCCTTCAGACCCATAGCCGACGGCCGGCGGCACTATGAGCAGACGCTGGCCGCCCGCCTTCATACCGTACATGGCTTCTTCCCAGCCCAGGATGACTGCGTGCGCCCCCATGGTGAACGTATAGGGCTGGGGCTCGCCGCTGGCGCTGGTGGGTGATTGGTCTACGAGCGTGCCATTGGTAAGCCAGCCCTTATAAATTACTGCCCCCTTCTTGCCGACCGTAAGCGCCGCCCCGGTACCTTTTTTGATGTCGCCGAACAGGGCGCTTTTATTATTCTTGTACTTATCGTACTGGGAATAATCCGGTGTGCCCGCGTTGCCGTTGCCGGAATCCGAGTTTTGCGCCTGGCCCCCAAGCTGTCCCAGGTCCGAGGCGCCGCCCGAACTGACGCTCAGGCCCCCAGTATCTTCAGGCGGCTCCTGATTCAGGGAAATGGTGTGATCGCCGACTGTCTGCTTGCCTTTAGCTTTCGGCTTGTCGTTGCCGTGCCCCTGCCACCATAGGCCACCCAGCACACTGGCTATTACTACCGCGCTGATGATTACATAAACTACTTTGCGCGCTGACATTAATTAAATTCTATAGGGAATGGCTATGCGCGTAAACGTCCAATCTAAATTCATTTACGGTTGACGAAGATTAATCCGCCTGTCACAAATAGGGCACAGAACGCTAACGCACCGATTTGAGCCTTACATTTTATTACTTGCATGTCCAGTTGTGTCAACGTTACCTAAAGACCCCACGGAAGTTATAGCAAAGTAAAGCCCGACGCCAAGAATTATTACTGCAAGATTCCATGGCGTATTCGCGGAAGATGTTGGACCACCCGCTTCCAATTTTACTTGATACCTATCAATAACAAAGGCTCCGAACAAGCACGGTAATGCAATTAGCATAAATGGGACACCGACAATAAATCCAAGCGGCAGTGTTGGTATGCCAATGACAAGAAGTAGAATTTTTAGGAGACTCAGCATTTTTCTTTTTTTCCTAGGCATACTATATATCGGTCAACAAAAAAGCACCAGCCTTAGCTGATGCGCTTTTGGAGGAGCTGGCGGGTACTGCCCCCGCGTCCGCCGGTTTATCTTGGTTAGTCGTCTACAGGCTTAGTCCGCTTGAAAAATTTTGGGATGCGGCCTTAAAGCGGACGAAAAAACCGTTTCCCTGAGTCCGTGATCTTAGCATGCTGATCCGGACAGTCCAGCATGAGCGTCCAGAAGAATATGGCGCGCCTTCACGCTATCTGGCGTCGCGTTCAGCGCGGCTTAAGAAATAATCTTAAGCTGTTGCGCGGAGTGCTACGGGCTGTGGGAAGAGAGCCAAAGCTGCCTTCTTGAAACCAGCCTTCACAGCTGCCACGCGGTCTGTAACTTTTGCAGTTATAGAGTTGCCTATACGCTGGCAAGCGACCTGCTGACATAACCGATAAAGTCCGACGTCGAGCTTAAATTCAGCCCCACGTATATTACGTCATTATTAATGACGAATTACCATTATAACACCTTTGGTCAAGAAATGCTAGTGCTATTCGGGCTAGGGTATACTTATGGGCATGAATTACGTTGGTTTTCTGGCTACAGTACTGACTATTGCGGCTTTTGTGCCGCAAACTTACAAAGCAGTCAGAACTCGTCATACCCGTGACTTGGCGTTATCGACCTACGTCACCCTCATCGTTACCGGTACGCTATGGACAATTTACGGTATCGGCCACCGAGACGCTGCACTCTATGTTACTAATTCCGTTATCGCCTTACTGGCGTTCACAATCTGCTATGTCAAGATAAAAGACCGGGACTAGAACCCGAGCTGGTGGTCGCAGGCGCCGGTCTTGCCGGGCCGGCAGACCGCGCGGTGGAGTTTCTGCAGTCCGGCGGCCAACCGTGCCAGTTCTTCTTCATTCAAATCCGGAAAGATCCGGGCCCAGGCTCCGCCATAAAGCGTCGTTGGCGGCTTCGGTCAGCTTCATGCCGAAAGGCGTAGGCGCGATTATGTAGCGGCGCCGGTTGCCCGGTGCCGGCTTGGACGTCACCAGCCCTTTGGCGGCCATGGCCTTTACCTGGCGGCTGACAGCGGCCTCCGTCTGCCCCAGGCTGTCGGCTATGACTCTCTGCGATACGCGCGGGCTCCATTCCAGGACCATCAGTATCCGGTATTGGCTTAAACCCAGGCCAAGCCGTTCCTGCAGGACCTGCTCTGACTGTTTGCCAAGCACGGAGGACAGGTGCTGTATCAGGTATAAGGGGTTGCTGGCATGAGCCATGTCATTACTGTAGGCGCGGATACTTAACGCGTCAAGTATGGAGAGATTTATACAGGCTGTGCCATTCGTCCATGCTCAAGGTCTGTGCCCTGCGCTGAGGATCTATGGAAGCGCGCTCGCATATAGCGCGGGCTTCGTGGCCGCTGACATGCAGGCCGGCGCCTAGATTGTTCAGCAAGGTTTTGCGCGGCTGAGCGAAGCCTGTCTTGACCAGACGGAAGAACTCATCAGGTTCGACATCGGTGAATAACGGCTCTTGCCGCCTTGTGAGCACGAGTATCTGCGAGTCGACCTTGGGCGGAGGCGTGAAAAGTTCGGCCGGCACGGTCTGCCCCAGACCGTATCTTCCAGTAGAACCTGGTGGTCACGCTTAGGATGGACATACCGCCCGGCTTGGCCGCGACCCGTTCGGCGACTTCTTTCTGCAAGAGCAGTACTGCCAGTGACGGCGGATTATGCGCTTCGCTGAGCCGGCGCAGAAGCTTGCCGGTCAGATAATACGGGATGTTTGCTACGACCTTGTAGCCTGCGGGCAGACGGCCAAGATCAAGTTTCAGTATATCTTCGGATATGACTTCCAGGTTGTCTGTCTTTGACCCTTGTCGGCAGTTCCGCGGCCAGTTTCTCGTCCAGTTCCACGGCCACTACGCGGCCGGCTCTTTCCGCCAGCAGGCGCGTGAGCGCGCCGGGTCCGGGACCGACTTCCAGCACGGTGTCATCCTTGCCCAGACGGGCGGCAGAACATATGGCCTGCAGGCTAGCCCCATCGTCCAGCCAGTGCTGGCCCAGCGATTTCCTTGGAGCAGGTGCGCGAGAGCCCACGGCTACCTGCCCGGCGGGAAGGCCGATATGCCGGTGCTGTAGTAGCATCCGGGGTTCTGGCTGGCCAGCCCTCCGCCGGAGCGATTAGTGTTTTCTATGATGGCCTGGTCCTGCACGGATGGCGGCGCATTGCTGGGCAGGCCGCTTAGGCCCAGACTCTGCCAGGTGCCTAGTGAGAACTGGTAGGCGCCGTAGTAGCCGTTGCCGGTATTGGTCTGGTAATTGCCGCCGGTTTCGCATTGGCGGAGTTTTAACAGCCAGGTGGACAGGTTACTGCTGGCCGGTACCGGCGCTGTACCGCGGGCGATTATCTGTGCCACCGGCGGCTGCAACTGTACGGATTGCAGTTTCTTGCGGGCGCCGGTCTTCTTGTTGACCTGGTAGGTTATGAGTGTAATTCCAGGCGAACCCTGCTGGCGGATAGCGCTGGTACCGACGGTCAGGTGCGGATCGTTCACGGTCCGTACCGGCACCGGTATAGTACGCGTCTCAGTCACGATCTTCGAGCCCTTGTGTAGTATGAATATCTGCTGGTGCGGCTTTAGGCGGGCGTTCTTGCCAGGCTTTACGGTGTCCCCCTTCTGCAGGACTATGTGCTTTTCTTTAAGCATCTGTCCTATGGTGTCGGAGTGACTGCGCGTGACTATCGGGGTGCCGTACAGGATCAGGCTGATAGGCACCGACCGTTTGATGCTCACGGTCTCGCCTATGGCGTCTTGCTTCAGGAAGTTGGTAGTCGGAGTGACGGTCAGAAGATCTTCCGGATAAGGCTTGAGTCCGGCCTGGACGGCTATGGCCCGGGGTGTCTTGGCGGCACTGAACGTGTATGTCTGCTTCTTGCCGTTGTTTATCTTTACCGGCACGGCCCGGTAGACGTTGATACGGAACCTATCCTGGTTGATGTGCGTAGGCAGACTGGGCTCAACCACGTCGCCCTGGCCCAGGGTTATGTGCAGCTTGGCCAGCAGGGTACCGACCGTAGGTTCGCGGCTGGGCACGGTCTGTTCACCGCCGTCATGCGACACTATGACGACGTACACGCTGCTCTGTTTGAAAATCTGGTGCCTGAAGATGAAGACCCCCAGGCCGGATATGAGCACCAGGAGTCCGATAGTTATGACAGGTACGGCATGCGGATGTCGGCTGGCCTTCTTGGCTACGCTTATGCGCCGCTCCAGGCGCTGGCGGCGCCAGCGGTTAAATATCAGTTGTATCCTCAGCCATTTTTTACGCATATATCAAAGTTTCATTGTAGCAAAATCATCATGTTGCCGGTAGTAAGCGCTAGAGCTTCTCCAGAGGCGCAAAACCAATATTGAGCTTGCGCGCGCCCTTGCCCTTGAAGTAGACGACCGCCATGTCGCCTTCTATCTCCATCACCGTGCCATTGCCGAACAGCTTGTGCCTCACCCCGTCCCCCTCATTCAACTCCGGAACATACCTCGGCTCCTCAGTTAACGAAGTCTTTGACGGCCCCTGGAGGAGACCGTACCCTTGGTTCAGGTCTCCGGAAGGAGCCGTTGGAGCCGCGGTATCAATCTCGGACAGGAACCGGCTGGGCGGATTATGCTGGACACCGCCGTAAAGCATTCGGCTCGAAGCATAAAGCATATAAAGCTCCTGGCGGGCGCGCGTCATGCCTACGTAGCATAAGCGGCGTTCCTCTTCCATCTCGTTCTGATCGTACAGCGCCCTGGAGTGCGGGAAGATGGATTCTTCCATGCCGGCCATGAATACCACGGGGAATTCCAAGCCTTTGGCGGAGTGTAGGGTCATAAGTGTCACGGCATCATTCTCGAAGTCTGCGCCGTCCAGGTCGCTCACCAGTGCGACTTCTTCCAGAAAACCGGCCAGACCTTCTTCGGAATATTCCTGGGCCACGCTCAATAGTTCGCGCACGTTCTCCTGCCGGGCCTCGCCCTGCGGCGTGCCGTCATCAAGATAAGCCAGATAGTCTATGCGCCGCAGAAGCGAATCTATCAGCCCGGATACGGCGGCGTCCTCGCTGACCCGGCGCAGACTTTCCAGTATGTCGCCCAGTTCGCCAAGCGCCTTGCGGGCCTTGGGCACCATGCCGGGACATTCTCCGGCCCCTTGCAAAGCGTCCTTCAGCCGCAGCCCTTCGGACGGCCTGCCAGGAGAAGAAAGTCTGCAGGCTTTTGGCGCCCACGCCCCGGGTAGGTACGTTGACTATGCGCTCGAAGCTCACGCGGTCTTCGGGCTGGAAGATAAGGCGCAGGTAGGCCATGACGTCTTTGATTTCTTTGCGGTCGTAGAAGCGCACGCCGCCGACCACGCGGTAAGGTATGCCGTAGTGAACCAAGCCTTCCTCTATGGAACGGCTCTGGGCGTTGGTGCGGTACAGCACGGCGTAGTCGCGGTACTTATGCCGGCCGGCGTCCAGGCCGGCGCGGATGCGCCTGATGATAGCTTCGGCCTCAGCCCGTTCACTGCCCACCTGCACCATCTGCACCGGCAGGCCGTCACCGGCGTCAGTCCATAATTTCTTATCACTGCGCCGGGCGTTCTTGGTGATGATGGTCTGCGCGGCTTCCAGAATGTTCCTGGTACTGCGGTAATTCTGCTCCAGTTTGATGACCGTACAGTCCTTGAAGTCTGACTCGAACCGCAGGATGTTGCGGAAGTCGGCGCCGCGCCACGAATATATCGATTGCCAGTCATCGCCCACCACGGCTATGTTCTTTTGCTCGTTGGTTAACAGTTTGACCAGCTTGTACTGCGCGGCGTTGGTGTCCTGGTATTCGTCGACCATGACGTACTTGAACCGCGATCTGCCATTTGGCCCGGACCTCCGGGTGCGTCTTCAGCATCTCTACCGTGCGGTTTATCAGGTCGTCGAAATCCAGGGCCGAAGCCTCTTTTAAGCGCCTTCTGGTAAAGCGGATAGACTTTGGCGGCCGTGTCCTGGGCCGGGCTGGAAGCGGTGCGCGCATACTCCTCGGGGCCGAGCATCTCGTTCTTGGCACTGCTGATAAGACTGCTGAGCGCACGCGCAGGGAAGGTCTTTTCGTCTATATTCAACTGTTTGGTTGACATGTTTGACGGCCGCCTGGCGGTCGGTCTCGTCGAATATCACGAAACTGCGCGGTACGCCCACCGCTTCGCCGTCCTGCCTGAGCAGGCGCACGCAGATGCCGTGGAAAGTGCCCATGTACGGCATGAAGCCGCGGTCGTCCGCCTTTTCGCCCAGCAGTTGGGCTACCCGGCCGCGCATCTCTTTGGCAGCTTTGTTGGTGAACGTGACCGCCAGTATGTCGTACGGCGTGGCCTTTTTGGATGCTATCAGGTAAGCGATGCGGTGCGTCAGCGTCTTGGTCTTGCCCGACCCGGCGCCGGCCTGAATCAAGCAGAGGGCCTTCGGTGGTCTCCACCGCCCGTCTCTGCTCGGGATTCAGCCCCTCAAAAAGACGTTCCAACACCTTACCATTCTAGCAAAATAACCTGCCGCACCTGTTGTAACTTAGTTGGAGAATAGGTGCGTGACCGGCTTGACGCCGCCCAGGTGGATAAGTCCGGCGTCCAGCGCCACGTCCACCCAGGCCGCGGCCAGTATCAGTGCCAGGAGTACGCCTATGGCCGCGAACCGCGCACTGCGCCGGTGTTCGACGGCGTTTATGAGGCAGGAAATATTTCTTGCTTTCCACGAGCTTATTGACCTTGGCTTCCTGTTCGGCCCTGGCCTTGGCGGCGGCTTCGTCTTCTGCCTGGTTGGGGTTTCTTGCCGGTCTCGTCGCCGGTCCTGTATCGTCCGTATCTTCGCAATTGCGGGCTTGTCTCTTCTTCAGGTCCTCCTTCGGCATCCTCTGGTTCTCGGGCTTTGTCTGCCGGTTCGGGCTTGTCCGGTGCGGGCGTGTCGGTGCTTCGGCGCCGGCTTTTTCATCGTCCGTCTTTGTCGCGGTCTTCTTGTCTGTTCTTCATCCAAGGGCGTCAGCTTGGCGGCCCGTTTGACCGACAGCCTGTCTTCCTTCTCGATCTCCGGTTCGTGTCGGCCTTAGCGACCATCATAGGGTCCTTCATCATGGGGCGGTGGGTTATGATAGGCCTCGAGGTGTCAGAGGGCGCCGAAGTATTAGGATGCGCCACGTCCGGCTTGGCGGCCGGTTGGGTCTGGAGCTTGGAGCCGGATTTGGCTTTGCTCATGACTTTGGCTTTTCCTTGTGCTGAAGCTTGTAGGCCGCTTCGACTATGCCGGCGAACTTGCGGTAGTTAAGGCTGGCGGCGCCCGGCAGAAGGCCGTCCACTCCGTCCAGACCCAATATGCCGCCTACGAATTCAGTGTCCACGCTGGCTCCGTATATTACCCTCATGTCTTCGGCTGTCTTCTTGCCGTACAGGTCGCTTAGGATGCTCCTTATCCACTTGATGGCCTCGTGGATCTCGTCCGGCTTGGCCGGGTCGCCGGTGCCGAAGGTACTGATGGCCCATACCGGCTCATAAGCCACGACCACGTCCTTGACCTCTTCGGCCGTCAGGTTGGACAGCGCGGTCGTCAGTTGGTCGTGTATGACGCGTCTGGTCTCGCCGGCGGCGCGCTCGTGACGGTTTTCGCCGACGCATAGGACGGGCGATATTCCGTTGCGTATGGCGGCCTGGACCTTGTCGCGGGTGTCTTCCAGCGTCTCGTTGAAATAAATGCGCCTCTCGGAATGGCCGACCAGCACGTAATGCACCAGGTCCCTGAGCATGGTAAAGCTGACTTCGCCGGTATAGGCGCCTTCGTCCTTCTGGTAAGCGTTCTGGGCGGCCAGGCGGAACTTGCGGCGGTCTATCTGCACGCTTACGGGCTGGAGGGTAAGCATGCTGGGCGCCAGCACCACCTCGATGTTGCGATGTATGTCTATGTGGTCGTTCAGTCTCTTCACCAGCAGGCTGGCCTCGTGGGTATTGAGGTGCATCTTCCAGTTGCCGACGATCAATATACGTTTAGTCATGATTCTTATGCTTTATTGTACCTTACTTCTTATCCAACAATGCTTCGACGGCCGGCAGTTTATGCCCGCTCATCAGCTCCAGGCTGGCGCCGCCGCCGGTCGATACATGGCCGAAAGCTTCGCCTAAGCCGCGCGATTCTACATAACCGACGGTGTCGCCGCCGCCTACCACCGTGAACGGTTTATGCCCCAGATCGCCCAGCAAGGCTTCTATGACCAGCTGGGTACCGTGCGCGAACGGGCCGACCGTGCCGTGCAGGCCCTCTACTTCCGTGACGCCCATGGTGCCGTTCCAGATCACCGTATTCACCATCTGGACGGCGCCGGCAATGAACGAGGCGCTGAAAGGGCCGATGTCCAGGATCTTTTCGCGCGCGTGGACCTGGCTGGCGGCCGGCGGCGGAGGCTTGGGATAGTGTTCGATGTCCGCCAGCACGTGGCTTCCCCAGTCCACCACGCGTGTCTTGGCGGTCTTGTCCACTGCCGTGGCCACCACGCCGTCATGCGGCACGGCGAACACGAACGGCCGCTTGGCGGCCTCCGCTTCGGCTTTCTTAAGGATATCTGCGGGCGGTAGACAGGCCGTCTTTGTCGTAAAGGCTGGCCGCCTACGTCGATCTTCTGGGCCGCCAGGAAAGTGTTGGCCATGGCGCCGCCTATGGCTACGAAGTCAGCGATCTCTATGAAGCGGTTCAAGGCGTCCAGTTTATCGGCTATCTTGGCGCCGCCGATGATGGCCATGACCGGTCTCTCGGGCTTTTCCATGGCCTGCGTGATGGTCTTGACCTCTTTTTCCAGCAGAAGCCGGCCACGCTGGGCAGGTGTTTGGTGACGGCATGAGTGCTGGCATCCTTGCGGTGGGCCACGGCGAAACCGTCCTGTACGAACACGTCGGCCGGTGCGGCCAGCTCCTTGGCAAAGCCGTCGTCATCGGCCTTCTCGCCCGGGAAGAAGCGCAGGTTCTCCAACAGCAGGACGTCGCCGGGCTTCATGCCGGATACGGCCTTCTGGGTCTTCGGACCGCCGGCATCGGTAACGAACTCCACCGGCCTGTCCAACAGCTGTTGCAACCGCTTGGCTACCGGGAAAAGGCTCAGGGCGCTCTCGTTCGGGCCTTTGGGCCGCCCCAGGTGGGAACAGATTATCAGCCGGACCTTGTGCTGTAAGAGGTATTCAAGCGTGGGCAGGGACTGCTTTATGCGGTAATCGTCCGTAATCTTGCCGTCCTTGGACCGGCACGTTATAGTCGGCGCGCAGAAGTACCGTCTTGCCGTCCAGGTCAATGTCGCGGATAGTCTTTTTGGTGAACATTCCACCCCCTTTAAACTTATGCTTTTTATTCTAGCACGCGCACCTTGATGGTGTCGGTGGTGCCGACCACGCCCGGGTAGCGCCCGGAGGCCGTGACTACCACGTCGCCCTTGGCCAGCATCTTGTTCCTGCGCAGCCAATCGGTCAGCTTGGTGGCGGCCTTGGCGTCCACCGGCCTTATGTAGGTCTTGGCGCCATAGACTATGGCCAACTGCTGGCCTACCCGCTTGTCGCTGGCCACGGCTATCAGCGGCACCTTACTGCGGAGCGCCGAGATATGCCGCGCCGTGGCGCCGGACTTGGTCTCTACCACTATGGCGCTGGCGGATATGTCTTCGGCCAGCCTTACTACCGCGCGGCTGATGGAGGTCTGGCGGCTGGTATCGTGCGCGTTGTCCGGCCAGTTTACCGTGAGCGGCGCATGGCCCTCGGTGTAGAGTATGACTTTCTTCATGGTCTGTACCGCTTCCACGGGATACTTGCCGCTGGCCGTCTCGTCGCTGAGCATCACGGCGTCGGCCCCTACGATGACGGCGGTAGCTATGTCGGAAACCTCCGCCCGGGTCGGCTCCGGCGTCTGGGTCATGCTGGCCAGCATCTGAGTAGCGACTATGGTGGGCGTATCGTAGCGCTGGCCCAGGCCGATTATCTTGCGCTGTACCACAGGCACGCTCTCGGACGGAGTTTCCACGGCCAGGTCGCCGCGGGCGATCATGACGGCGTCGCTCTCCTGGACGATTTCCTCTATGTTGTTGACGGCCGCGCCGGTCTCGATCTTGGCGATGACCTTGGCGTTGCTGTTCATGCCTTTGAGCAGGCTTCTTCAGCTTGGCCACGTCCTTGGCGGTCTGTACGAAACTGAGCGCCACGTAATCTATGTCCTGGGCCGAACCCCACACCAGGTCGGCCCGGTCCTTAGGCGTGATGATATCGCCGGCGAAGTCGGTATCCGGCAGGTTGATGCCCTTGCGCTTTATGAGTATGCCGGCGTTTTCGGCCGCAGCGTGTACGACGCCGGCGCGTACGCTGGTCACCTTGGCGCGCAGTTTGCCGTCGTACAGATACATGTGCTCGCCGCGCTTGAGCTTCTTGGACAGGTCGTACTGCGTGGGCAGATGGCCGGTCTTGGCATAATCGGCTTCGTACTGGAAGCTAAGCTCCTGCCCTTCGGTTACGGTGACTATGCCGTCAAAGTCGCCCAGGCGTATCTTCGGCCCTTGCAGGTCCTGGATTATAGCCACCGGCTTGCCGTAGGCCGCGCTGGCCCGGCGTATCCATTTGATCTGTTGGGACGCGTTCCTCGTGCGTGCCATGGCTGAAGTTAAGGCGTATGCCGTTCACGCCGGCCTCCAACAGCGACAGTATGGACTCGTAGGTATTGGTGGACGGGCCTACGGTGGCTATGATCTTAGTACGCTTGAACTGCTCAAGCGGAATCTTCGGAACCTTGTCTGTCTGCTTCATACCCCACCCTCCTGGTTATTATTGCCTTGCTGCG
>CAWDZT010000003.1:0-107206 GCA_963807025.1 uncultured Candidatus Saccharibacteria bacterium | reverse complement strand
ATATTGCTTCAACAGCTTAACCCGGTATTCGCTATAACCGCTCCGCCCTGCTGCTCCGTGAACGTTTAACCAAACGGTTTATTATGTTATCGGCTGTTGCCCTGATGGCGGGCGTACTTCGCTACGTTCCCGGATATAAGCGTAAACCTTTCGACCGGCAACGGAACTCTGGTAGCCGCCCTGTTCGCCGTAGGCGCGGCGGCGGCCTGGGGTATTTCCACCGCTTTTTCCAAATACGCTCTTAAGGGTACTTCATCGTTCCACATAACGGCTGCTCGCTTCGGCATAACACCGGTCTTCGCCCTAATGTTCGCTGGACTGTCCGGTAGCGCCGGAGCTATCGGCTCCATAACCCTCAGCCAGTTCTGGTACCTGGTAGCCATCACTTTCTCCACCGGTCTGGTGGCCCTGCTAATCTATTACTACGGGCTCAAGCGGGTCAAGGCCTCGCGAGCGGCCATACTGGAGCTAGCCTGGCCGGCCTCGGCAGTACTGGTGGGCTACTTCTGGCTGCATCAGAGCCTAACGGTCTCGCAGAGCATCGGCGGCCTGGTGCTAACGGGCGCCATTCTGCTCATCGCCCGCGATACCCGCGACGTAGCTACTCCGGACAAAGCTCCAGCCAAATAGGTTGGTGACCATTTTACAGCTAGCACAGCATGTCATAACCTGTATAATGTACGAACATGAACGTCTCAATAGTCGGAACCGGCTACGTAGGATTGGTAACCGGTTGCTGTCTGGCCGACAGCGGCAACCAGGTAGTCTGCGTAGATAACAACGAGGCCAAGGTGGCCGACATGAAGAAAGGCGTCGTGCCTATATACGAGCCCGGCCTGGAAGAGATCATGAAAAGTACGGCCAAGAACGGACGGCTGACCTTCACTACCGACCTTAAAGAAGGCGTCAGCCAGGCCGACATCATATTCCTGGCCTTGCCTACCCCGCCGAACGAGGACGGTTCGGCCGATTTGTCCGCGGTGCTGGCGGTGGCCGGACAGCTGGGAAGTATCCTGCCCGACAAATACTGCGTGATAGTAGATAAAAGCACCGTGCCCGTAGGCACCGCCGAAGCCGTACGAAAAACCATGGCCAGCAAAGGCGCGAAGGATTTCGACGTCATATCCAATCCCGAGTTCCTCCGCGAGGGCTTCGCCGTGAAGGATTTCAAGGAGCCGGAGCGCGTGGTCGTGGGCGTCACAAGCAAGAAGGCCGAGGACGTGATGCGCAAGTTGTACGAACCTTTCACCGACGAAGACAGGCCGCTTTACGCGACCGACCCAGCCACCGCCGAACTGGCCAAATACGCCGCCAATTCCTTCCTGGTCACCAAGATTAGCTTCATGAACGAGATGTCGCACCTGTGCGAGATGATGGGAGCGGATGTGGATATGCTGCGCCAAGCCATCGGCTCGGACAGCCGGATCGGCTACAAGTTCCTCTACCCCGGAATCGGCGCCGGCGGCAGCTGCTTCCCTAAGGATGTACGGGCACTAAAGCATATGGCCGACGAACGCGGCTATGACTTTAAGCTGCTGAAGGCCGCCATGGTCATAAACGACCAGCAACAGCGCGTGCTTGTGGACCGCGTGCTCAAGCATTTCAAAAACGACGTCAAAGGCAAGACTTTCGCGCTGTGGGGACTGGCCTTCAAGCCGAACACTGATGACATTCGCGAAGCTCCGGCCCTAGTGATAATAGACGCACTGGTAGATAAGGGCGCCAAGGTCGTAGCCTACGACCCCGAAGCGGCCGATAACGTGCGTCGTCTATACGACGGCAAGGACGGCCTGAAGATTGTAGATGATAAATACAGGGCGCTAGATGGTGCTGACGCCCTGCTCATAGCCACGGAATGGCCGGAATTCGCCGAGGCAGATTTGGGCCGTATAGCCAAGACCCTGGACCGGCCGGTGATGTTCGACGGACGCAACGTCTTCAGGCCCGAGGCCATGAATAAAGCCGGATTCGACTACTACAGCATAGGCCGCAAGCCGGTTATTTCTTGATTCTTTGGCGGCAGGCTTGGACGTATGCAGGGCCATTGCGTGCAGGTTGTTGAGCATCTTTTCAATAGTCATATAGCGGATTCTTTTTTATTTTAAATAATGGGTGTGGGTTATTTGCATAACTGTGAAAATAGTATGCCTGGTATGCCTATAGGTCTGTAAAAAATCTTACAGCAAGCCGACGGTTACTTCTTGGGAGGAGGTAGGAACTTGGTATCGCCGACATATCTGGCGTGCAGGAGGGCTTTCTGCAGGGTGTCTACGACTTTTTGTGCCTGCTCGTAACTCATGCCTACCTTGGCTACGGACAGGCGCTGTGACGGTCCGGTAGCCTGGCTGAAGTTAAGGGTCAGGCCGGCATCGTTGCATAATACGTCCAAGCCGTCGCTGTAGATGGTGCGCGTGTCGAAGCCCACCAGCATCACAACGTTGTTCTTGGAAAGCTGATGTTCGGCAGGTTCGGGCCTTAGCTGGTGCGGCATGTCGCTGGCGTAGTCGGCCAGCTCCCACAACTGGACCGCTTCACGGTCGGCCACGCCGAAATGACTGATAAGCAACAGCAATATGTCTTCGGCCGGGCGCTCTATGCCGGCTTCGATGCGCTTCAGGCGCTCTTCTTCTATCTCTACGGCGCCGGAAACTTCCAAAAGGGTCTGGCGCGACTGTTCGCGTACGTATTTAAGATGGCTGCCCAGCGTGCTGTACGGTGCGTTAGCTTCCTTGCTCATACCTCCCCATGATAATCCTTGGCCGGGGCCTAAAGCAAGCGCAAGTTGCTGTACAATCTAAGGGACATGGATATCCATGAAAACGTCTCTTTGACAGCTTATTCCACCATGGGGCTGGGCGGCACGGCGGCGCATCTGGCCGAGGTGCATAGCCACGAGGAATTGGAGGCGACGCTGAACTGGGCGCGAGAGCGAAATCTGCCGGTGCTTATGGTAGGCGGCGGCAGTAACATCGTCTGGTCCGACGACGGTTTCGCCGGACTGGTGCTGGTAAACCGTATGCAGGGGTTCGAAATACGCGAGACCGGCGGAGGCACAGAGGTCAACATCGCCGCAGGCGAGGTCTGGGACTCGGCCGTGGAACGCTGTGTGAAAGCTGGGCTTACCGGCATCGAGGCGCTCAGCCTTATCCCCGGCAGCACGGGTGGCACTCCGGTGCAGAACGTAGGGGCTTACGGACAGGAAATCTCAGACACACTGGTGCACGTGGAAGCCTACGATACCAAGACCAGCAAATTCGTGACCCTTCCGGGCACCGATTGCGGTTTCAGTTACCGCGATAGCCGCTTCAAGACCGGACCGGACCGCGGGCGTTTCCTTATAACCAGCATCAGATTACGCCTGCGTAAGGGTAATCCTAAGCCGCCGTTCTATGCATCCGTACTCAAGTACTTCGAGGGGCATGGCATAAAAAAATACACGCCGGCCACACTGCGCGAAGCAGTCATCGCTATTCGCACCAGCAAACTGCCCGACCCGGCCAAGATCCGCAACAACGGGTCGTTCTTCGCCAACCCGATAGTAGATGAGGATAAGTTCCTGGAGCTGCACGATAAACACCCTGACATACCGAATTGGGGCTCCGGCGGCCAAGCACCAAATTATCAGCGGCCTGGCTCATCGAGCAGGCCGGATTCAAGGACTACCATGACCGGGAGACCGGCATGTCCACCTGGCCGAAACAGCCGCTCGTATTAGTGAATGAAAACGCTAAATCTACCGCTGATTTGCTGGCGTTCAAGAAGAAGATAGTCGACGCCGTGCAAGAGAAGTTCGGCATCACCCTGGTGCAAGAGCCAGAACTGCTGCCCTAGCTTATTTGTCGCTGGGGAGTGGGAACTGTTTGGTCAATTCGAGGATTTCATCGTGGATAGCTTTGAGCTTGGTTTCATCCGAACGGGATTGTATGGCGCGGTCTATCCATTCGGCTATGCGGTCCATCTCGCCTTCTTTCATGCCCCGGGTAGTCAGGGCAGGTGTACCCAAGCGGATGCCGCTGGGGTCGAACGGTGAGCGCGGCTCGAACGGCACGGTGTTCTTGTTGACCGTTATGCCGGCTTTGCCCAGAGCATTTTCAGCCTCGGCGCCGCTGACTTTCTTGTTGCTAAGGTCTATGAGCAAAAGATGATTGTCAGTACCGCCGGTAACAAGATTGTAGCCTTTACCGTTCAGTTCAGATGCGAGCTTCTTAGCGTTCTTGACTATCTGCTTGCCATAATCTTTGAATTCCGGTTTAGCGGCTTCGCGGAGCGCCACGGCGATAGCGGCAGTCTGATGGTTATGAGGGCCGCCCTGCAGACCGGGTATGATAGCCCGGTCGATGAGCGTAGGTAGATTTTCCTTGGTCCGTTCGGCTTTCCTTAGTGGGTTCGATGGGTTGCCGTTGCACAGGATGATGGCGCCGCGCGGGCCGCGCAAGGTTTTGTGCGTGGTAGTCGTTATGACATCCGCTATGCCTGCAGGCGACGGATGTTCTCCGGCGACTATCAGGCCTGTGATATGCGAAGTGTCGGCGACAAGCCAAGCCCCGGACAGATCGGCGATTTCGCGTAGTTTTTTCCAATCAAATATGCGCGGGTAGGCGGTGGCACCGACAAAAATCAGCTTTGGTTTTTCTTTTTCGACCTGGGCGGCCATGGTTTCGTAATCCAGGAAGCCGTCCTTGCCCGTCTGATACTGTACCGATCGGTACAGGGTGCCGGAGAAGTTGGCTTTCAGGCCGTGGGTCATGTGGCCGCCGAAATACAGTGCCATACCCATTACCGTATCGCCGGGGTCGACCAAAGCGAAATACACCGCCATGTTAGCCGGAGAGCCCGAGTAGGGCTGTACATTGGCATGATCCATGCCGAATAGTGTCTTGGCGCGATCGCGGGCCAGGTTTTCTACCTTATCCACGACCTCACAGCCGCCGTAGTAGCGTTTTCCCGGGTAGCCCTCAGAGTATTTGTCGGTAAGGCGAGAGCCTAATGCCTTTAGTACTTCGGCGGAAGTATGATTCTCGCTGGGAATCATTTCCAAACCGTTGGTCTGTCTTGCTATTTCGGCTGCGATTAGTGCTTCAATTTCTTCATCAATCATAGATTTAAGTCTCCTCTAGGTTTGTTGCAATCAATCGAAGCGTAGCTAAATCATGGGTTTATTGTATCAGGTTACTCTGCACTATCTGCAGGAACTCGCCGCGCGTCAGTGAATTCTTCTTAAAGGTACCCTTAAGGCAGGAGGTGGTAGTCTTGGTGCCGGGTTTTTCGACGCCTCTCATCTCCATGCATAGATGACGCGCGCTCAGGACCACGCCAATACCCTGGGGCTTAAGTTTTTCGGCCAGGTATTCGGTAACCTGGGTAGTCAGACGTTCCTGGGTCTGCAACCGGCGACTGAAGTGATCCAGCGTGCGAGCCAGCTTGGACAGGCCTATTATGTGTTCGTCCGGAACGTAGGCAATTGCTCCATAGCCGAAGAATGGCAGGAGATGGTGCTCGCACATACTGTAGAAGGCGATGTTGGTCTGGATGACCATCTCGTCATAACCCTCGTTCTTGAATACCGTCAGCTTGAACGGCTTTTCAGCAAAAAATTCCTTGATGAATTTCTGGTAGCGCTCCGGGGTTTTATGCAAACCCTCGCGGCCTGGATCCTTGTCCATCTGTTTCAACAGCTCGGCGATCAACTCTCTCGGTTCCGACATTCTTAACAGTATAAGACACTGCTACGGTATAAGCACAAGCCTGCCCCCCACGGCTTGCGAGCTTAACATCACATATGATATTATCCGGTGACAATGCCATCCACGAACGAAAAGATCGGCCACCTTATAGCTCAGGTACGGCAAGAAAAGGGCCTGACCCAGGCCGAGTTCGCGCGGCGGCTCAACACTTCCCAATCCGCTGTGAACCGCATGGAACACGGTCGGCAGAACCTTAGCATGGAAACCCTGGGGCGCATCAGCGATGTCCTTAACAAACAGTTGATAAGCCTAAGCGGCAAGGCCATAAACCTGCGTATAGAAGGCGGCCGCGAGCTCAAGGGTGAGATAACGCTCAAGACCAGCAAGAACGCTACCGTGGCCCTGCTCTGCGCCAGCCTGCTCAACAAAGGAACCACGCGGCTGAAGAACGTAGCGCGCATCGAAGAGGTCAACCGGCTGATCGAAGTACTTATAAGCATAGGCGTGCATGTGCGGTGGGTGGGTGACAATAACCTGGAAATCAAGCCTCCCGCCAAGCTGGATCTGAGCAACATGAACCAGGCCGCAGCCAAGAAGACGCGCAGTGTCCTGATGTTCATAGGGCCTCTTATGCATAAGGCGAAAGAGTTCCAGATCCCCTATTCCGGCGGCTGTGAGCTAGGTCGGCGGACAGTATTGCCGCACCTGTACGGCCTTGAGGAGTTCGGGGTCGGCGTCTTCACGAAGTCTGGACACTATCAGGTCACCTCGACGCCGGTACAGCCGGCGCGTCCGGTAGTGTTGTACGAATCCGGCGACACCACCACGGAAAACATTCTGATGGCCGCCGCGCTAACTCCAGGCGAAACGGTCATCAAGATGGCCAGCGCCAACTATATGGTGCAGGATCTGTGTTTCTTCCTACAGCGACTGGGCGTACATATAGACGGCGTCGGCACCAGCACCTTGCGCGTCCACGGCGTGAAGGAAATCCGGAAGAACATATCTTACGCACCAGCCGAGGATCCGGTAGAGGCCATGACCTTCATTTCCGCCGCAGTTACCACCAATTCGACCATAATCATACGGCGCGCGCCTATAGAGTTCCTAGAGCTGGAACTGCTCAAACTGGAAAAGATGGGCCTTAAGGCCGAAATCCTAGGCAAAAGGTATAAGGCCGAGAACGGCCGCACCGAACTGGTGGACCTAAAGATACATAAACATAACGGCGCGCTCAAAGCTCCGGCCGACAAGATCCACCCTAACGTCTTCCCCGGCTTGAACATAGACCACCTGCCCTACTTCGTGCCGATAGCCGCCGTGGCCCATGGCCGCACGCTCATCCACGACTGGATCTATGAAGACCGCGCGCTCATGTATACCGAGATGAAGAAAATCGGCGTGAGTCTGGAGCTGGCCGACCCGCACCGTGTCTTCATAACCGGGCCCACCCGCTGGAAACCGGCGGATCTGGTTTGTCCCTCCGGCATCCGGCCGGCCGTGATGCTGTTGATCGGCATGCTCGCCGCGCCGGGCGTGAGCGTACTAAGGAACGTCTACACCATCAACCGCGGCTACGAGGATCTGGCCAACCGACTGAACAGCCTGGGCGCCCACATCAGCGTCCTGCACGAGCTATAGCCGCTCTTATGGTATAATCACCTCTGTTGCGAGCGGGATTCGTATAGCGGTTAATATATCAGTTTTCCAAACTGAGGACGGGAGTTCGACTCTCCCATCCCGCACCAATCAACCCCAAGCCCCGGTAGCTCAACTGGATAGAGTCACGGTGTTCTAAACCGTTGGTTGCAGGTTCGAGTCCTGCCCGGGGTACCAATAAAGCGAATATTCACTCCAAAAATAAACTGAACCAGATGTTACTTCTGCCACAATCTTGTCCTGCATGCGGCCATAAGCCACTTGTTGCCAAAGGTGATAATCTAACTTGTGAAAACTGTCCAATATACACCAAGCCATTGAGCCGATTCCAAAAACTTCTGGTGTGGGCTAGTAGCAAATGGTGGTGGTGGCGAGCACTTATTCTGATTTGGTTGAGCATAATGCTTGTACAAAATTTGCATAATCCATGGTTTGCTGTGGACCGAACGGCAAATCCCTTTTCATTCCTTGATTTAGGCATTCACGAGCTAGGACATATTTTATTCATACCGTTCGGTCAATTTATGGACACCGCGGGCGGCTGTTTGTTTCAATGTATATTCCCAGTTGTTGGCATTGCCGCATTTATTCAAATAAGATGGTATTTTGCAGCCATCATGTGCTTGCCATGGCTTGGACTGAATTTATTTGATGTGGCTATGTATGCAGGTGATGCAAGAGACCGATTACTGCCATTAACAGCAGGTTTGGCTGGCTTAAGCGAGCAGGGGTCTGATGAGGCTTATGATAAAGCGCATGACTGGTATCAGATACTAAGCCATTTACATCATCTGGAGTGGGACCATCGTATCGAGCATGTTTTGAGAATAGCGGCCACAAGTGTCACTATCCTAGGATTATTGCTAGGCGGCCTATTTGTTACATATATGCTAGCAAGTACCCTAAGTAGATATTTTTATAAACGTAAACATGTAGACCAGCGGCGTACCCGTTAAGCTTTAGAACGTATAGCCTGACAAAGCAGAATGTATAAAAGCCTGGGCAACCAGAATGTTGGCGATGTATACAAGCGTGACTGTAGCGGCGCTGAGACCTACGATGGTCAGGGGGCTGGATTTACCGCTTATGCGATAGTCCGATATTGCAAAGAAGATGGCGGCAGCGGCCAGGGCGGCGCTCACTATTGCCGTGGCCCACAAGTTCTTGACCAGGTACACGATCAATATATAGCTCGTAGAAGAAGCTACGCCGAATATGAGCACCTTGGCTTCTGCGAAAGCGGATGATGCTTCCGTATTTTGAAAGTCAACTTCTTGCGGACTTGCCGCCCCGGGCGCCGAACTCGGTTGCGCGGGAGCCGCAGAGGCAATACTGGCTTGCAGGTTGGTCCGGTCGATTATATTTGATTGGCCGACAAAGTTGGGCTGAGCAGCCGGAGCAGAACTCGAAGGCTCAGGTACATTTGATTGAGGCGGATTTTTGTCCATTTTTATATTCCCTGTTTAAATTGCTTACTTAGATTTTACTATATAATTCTAAAAGTATGCGCGCGTAGCTCAGCTGGATAGAGCGTTGGTTTCCGGTACCAAAGGTCGGGGGTTCGAATCCCTTCGCGCGTACCATTCATCAGTAGTGTTATTATCAATGTGATGGATGCGGCGATTGAAATAAAAAACCTGACTGTCGTGCTCGGCGGTAGTTTCACGGCCCTGCATAACATAGACGTCGATCTGCCGGCCGGCAAGGTCATAGGCTTCATAGGACCGAGCGGCGCCGGCAAGACCACTCTTATACGCAGTATCGTGGGCCGTCAGAAGATCGCCAAAGGCAGCATACAGGTCCTGGGACTGCCGGCGGGCTCAGCCGGGCTGAGACCGCTGATCGGCTACATGCCCCAGTCCCCGGCCGCCTATTCCGACCTGAGCGTGCGCCAGAACCTGCGCTATTTCGCCAGGATGAAAGGCCTGCGTAAGGAAGAGGCCGACACCGTATAAAAGAAGTCAGGCTGGAAAAGCAGGCCGGCCAGTTGGTGTCAACGCTGTCCGGCGGGCAGAAATCCCGGGTCTCGCTGGCTATAGCCCTGCTGGGCAAGCCTAAGATACTGATACTGGATGAACCCACGGTGGGCGTCGATCCGGTACTGCGCCGCCAGCTGTGGCAGCTTTTCCGCGAGCAGGCCGCCGCGGGCGCCACCCTGATAGTCAGCAGTCACGTGATGGACGAAGCCGGACGCTGCGACGACCTGGTGCTGGTCCGCGACGGCCGGGTGCTGGCCCATGATTCGCCGCAGTCCTTCTGTAATAAGGCCGGCGCTAAGACGGTCGAAGAAGGCTTCTTGAAGCTGGTGGAGGACAAGTCATGAGTCTGCGCAAAGTCTTCGCTACCGCCGCGCGCGTACTGCAACAGCTTCTGCACGACCCGCGTACCCTGGCCCTGGTATTGCTGGTACCGATAGTACTGCTGACCATTCTTAAATACGCCTTCCAGAACCAGCCCGCGGTATTCGATTCGCTAGCACCGATGATACTGGGCATTTTCCCGCTGATAGTCATGTTCGTGGTCACGTCCGTGGCGACATTACGCGAACGGACCGTGGGCACGCTGGACAGGCTGATGGCCATGCCGATATCGAAGGCCGACTTCATATTCGGTTACGCCCTGGCGTTCGCGGTGCTGGCGCTGGCGCAAGCCCTGTTGGCCAGCTTCGTGGTCCTTCAGTTATTGGGCGTGGACGTCCAGGGCGACACCATCGCCGTATTGATATGCGCGCTGGCTTCGGCCCTGCTCGGCAGTTCGCTAGGCCTGTTCATGAGCGCTTTCGCGAAGACCGAGTTCCAAGCGGTCCAATTCATGCCGGCCTTCCTGTTCCCTCAGTTGCTGGTCTGCGGGCTGTTCGTGCCGCGCGAGCAGATGGCCTGGCCTCTGCAGTGGTTCGCCGACATCATGCCGCTAACCTACAGCGTGGACGCCATGAAGCAAATCACGATATATAGCGGCTGGCCCGGCGACCTGGTGCGCGACCTGATAATAGTCGCCGGTTTTGCCGTGGCGGCTTTGGTGCTTGGTTCCGTTACCATTCGCCGCCAGGAATAATCAATCGCCTTTCAGATGGCCTTTGCCAAGGTCTACCAGCAGTTTGTAAAGCTTTTTCGTGGGTACCTCGCTGATATTTATGCCTTCTTTTACGGCTACTATGGCGCCCTGCACGAGCTTCTGTATAATCTGCGCGTCGGATCGCCGTAGGTAATTGAGCGTCTGAGTATTATTCACGAAATGGTCGGACGTCACGGTCAGCGACCCGAAGAAAGGTCCATGATTGGACTCGATATTCTTTATGTTCTCTATAGGTACTGCCACGGTTTGTTCGACCTCAAAAAATGAACGATGCACTACGGTCAGCTTATGGCGGTCGATGGTGATTATGTCCGGAAACAGCGTGAACGGGAATACCGTCCGTGCTTCGGCCAGAACGCTGTGCGACTCTTCGGCCGTCTCTTCCAGCTTGCTTCTCTCGCTCTTGTCCTTGCCTTCCTCTGATGCGTCCCGGAACCGGCTCTCGGTGGGCGTACGTGCGGCACGCTCCTTGAACCACTCCGCCAGCTTTGTCCGCTGTATGGCGTTCCAGCCCAGGAACCTGGTTTCCTTCGGTCGGATTTTCACAGCCATGGTGAACCTCCTGCTATATATAGTAGTATCGGACGGTAGATTTCCGAAGTTAAGTATCTTACCCTGCCTGGCGTCCAGCCTTGTGCGGTGAGCACCTTTCAACTATAATCACCTCTGTTCCGGTAAATGCTTGGTGGCTGTAGCTCAGTTGGTTAGAGCGTCGGGTTGTGGTCTCGAAGGCCGTGGGTTCAAGTCCCATCAGCCACCCCATGCTATAAGGTTGCGTCCTGTAACAATTCTTATGGTTGCATATTACGGTACTATTATGCCATAATTGCAAGAATTATGATTTTCGGATACTAGTGTGGCTGAGCATTTTAGAGATTACGCCGATCCTAGCATTGATACCTATAGGGAGCATGTACTTGATCCTGAACAGGGTTTTATTGGCAGGGTTCTCGGCAGATACGGTGAAGCAATCGCCAGTCTGGGCGGAGAGCGTCTTCCTAACAGTGACGACGGCCAAAGATTTGCGTTTCATGACAGCGAGGGTCGGCAGGCTGTTATTGAAGTCCTTGATCCTCGCGCCATAGCTGCCGTACTTCGCTATAGAGATATCGGCTTATTTTACGGTTACACCGAAAATTTATGGAGGCCTGATGCTGACCTGACTGATATTCCCGAGGACGCCGACACGGGAAATCCTGAAGCAGACAGTTTAGTAACTACAATTTCGGCTTTGCATCAAGCGACTCGGCTGCCACGGGGAATAGGACGGTTCGCGGCCCGAATTCCGGCCGTATCTGAATATCAGGGACCGGAAAGCTCTTGCCCGGTGGAACGCGAGCACTGACCGTACAAAAGACGAGATCTGGAGCTCACTACGATATCAGCCAGGACGTATACACGGGGCCTCTGGGTTTTCTTGATAAAGAGTTCGTGCCAGTACTCTTCCGGGTACTGGCAGCCGGGCCAGGAGTTTGAAAGCCTTGAACAGGGGCAAGAACAGAAAGTTGAATTGCTTGCTGAAAAATTGGACCTTGAGCATGCAGAGACTTTACTGGAGGTGGGCGGTGGCTGGGGCGGTCTGGCAATCGCTTTTGCCGAAAGATTCCCTAATCTGCGCATAACCTCGCTAACCGTGTCCGAAGAACAGCTGAAGTACGCCAAGAAAGCGCGGAAGCTGCCGGAGTAGCGGATCGTATTTCATTTATTTGCCAGGATTACCGTGATTTTGAGCCGGAAGAACCGTTTGACGCCCTGGTCTCCGTAGAGATGATCGAAGCCGTAGCTTGGCAAGACCACCCCGTCTACTTCAATAAGTTAGCGGAATTCATTAACCCGGATACGGGGCGCATCGCTCTACAGACAATCAATATCGAGCCGGAGCAATTCGCCTCGCAAAAGCATAATCCGAACTTCGCCAATACAGCTATCTTCCCGGGCGGCGTGCTGACACCCGCGGAAGAAATCGTCTATCAAATGCATTGGCGCGGGCTTCAAATCCACGGCGAGGATGGAGTGACAGATACTACTCCGTCTTACGCGATTACGACACGAGAGTGGACACGTAATCTGCAGGCTAATAGGGCTGCTCTGACCGAAAAATGGCTTGCGGAAGGAATCCCACAGGACGCTATTGATCGATTCTACAAAGGCAAGACTTTTTATCTCCAAGCTTCGCAAGCGGTTTCAGACCTGAGACCGGCAACATTCAGGGTTCGCAACAAGCCTTTAGGCCAGTTAAACGTTAGCCCTTAGGCTTTGACCCGGATTACGACCTTGCCGCGCGGGATGGCCGGTTTTCTGGTATTCCAGAGCTTCGGCAGCCTGATCAAGCGGGAAATTCTTATCGACCTGCGGCTTGAGCACACCGTCATCCACAACTTCGGCAGATAGCTTCAAGCCTCTCGGAAGTCGTATGCGTACCTTGGATGGTATATTCAACCTCGTATTCTTGACCAGCTCTTCGTCCGGCTGGGCTGTCATGGATACCAGCTTGCCGCCCGACTTCAATACTGCGTATGACTTCTTGTTCGTTTCGCCGCCCACGGTATCGAAGACGGCGTCATAATCTTTTATGATTTCCGTGAAATCCTGTGTCTTATAATCTATAATCTTCGTCAGCGCCCAGACTTTTTACGAAATCCATATCCTTGCCGGAAACGGTGGTGGCCACGTACGCGCCCAGATGCTTGGCCAGCTGGATGGCAAGCGAACCGATACCTCCGGCGCCGCCATGTATCAGGATCCTCTGCCCTTTTTGCAGATCCATGTGATCGACCAGGGCCTGGTAGGCGCTGGTCGCGGCCAGCGGCAATGCCGGCCGCTTCTGTGAAATCCATACTTTTGGGTTTTGGCGCCAGCTGGGAGGTTTTGACCGGCGTATACTCCGCGAATGATCCCTGCCCGCTTAGCGCACCGGCCTGGCCGTAGACGGCTTCGCCCGTTCCCGCTATCACGCCTGCGAAATCGCCGCCCAGCGTCGCCGGAAAATCCAGTTCCTTCATCTGCCGCGCGCGGCCTTCGCGTACGGTAAGATCGAAAGGGTTAACGCCGGCGGCATGGACTTCTACCAGCACCTGCCCTTTGCCGGGTACGGGTTGGGAGCGTCCGCCACGCGCACGACTTCCCTGCCCCCGTAACCGGTTATCTGCGCAGCCTTCATTACTATACATAGTATAGCACAAGGTATTGGTATACTGGTAGGAACGATGATCGGATTCATTAGGCACTACAAGCTGTTCAGTGCGGCGGCGCTGGCATAATCGCAGGCGGTTTGGTCTTGGAGCTGGCCGGACATAGGACGGCCGCCAGCTGGGTGACCGGCACTGTGGCCGTCCTGGAGCTTCTGCCCCTGCTGTGGTCCATGTGGCAGGACCTGCGGTCCGGACGGTATGGAGTGGACATACTGGCGGCCACCGCCATCCTAACGTCCGTCATACTGGGCCAGTACTGGGCCGCTATCGTGGTGGTGCTCATGCTTACCGGCGGCGAGGCTCTGGAGCATCATGCCGAACATCGGGCCAGGCGCGAGCTGGATTCCCTGCTCAAGACAAGCGCCACAGAAAGCCCACTTACTGCGCAAAGGCAAGACCCAGGAGGTGCGCGCCAACGAACTTCATGCCGGCGACCGCATAATCATCAAACCCGGCGAGCTGGTGCCGGTGGACGCCGTCATCATAGAGGGCGAAGCCAGCTTCGACGAATCATCGCTGACGGGCGAAAGCCTGCCGCAAGCCAGACAGGCGGGCGACAGTCTGCTCAGCGGTTCCGTGAATCTGGACGGCGCCGTGACCGCCAAAGCCACGGCTTCGGCCGAAGACAGCCAGTACCAGCAGATAGTCAGGCTGGTAAAGAGCGCCGCAGCCTCCAAAGCTCCGTTCGTACGCCTGGCCGACCGCTATGCCGTACCTTTCACCCTGCTGGCGTTCGGGCTTGGCCGGTACCGTCTGGGTACTCAGCGGGCGAGGCCATCCGGTTCCTGGAAGTCATAGTAGTAGCCACGCCCTGCCCTCTTATACTGGCCGCGCCCATAGCTCTCATCAGCGGCATGTCGCGGGCCAGCCGCTTTGGCATAATCGTGCGCAGTGGTTCGGCGCTGGAGCGGTTGGCCGAAGCCAAGACGTTCGCTTTCGACAAGACGGGCACCCTGACCAAAGGCAAGCTCCAGGTGGCCTCGGTAAAGGCCTTTCATGGTCGCGCCGAAGACGAGGTACTGGCCCTGGCCGCCGGGCTGGAACAAAGCTCCAATCATGTGGTAGCCGAGGCCATAGTGGACGCAGCCAAGCAAAAAGGTATAAAGCTTGCCAAGGCCAAACGGGTACGCGAGAGCGCCGGGCGGGGCCTTACGGCGACGGTCAAAGGCCAGGAAGTCTTGGCCGGACGCTTCAGCCTGATGTCCGAACATGGCGTAAAAGTGCCGGCCAGATTCAAGGAAAGCTCCGTCAAACAGACGGCTGTGTACATAGCGGATGACGGCGAGCTGATCGGCGTCATAACCCTGCAGGACGAGATCCGTCCGGAAAGCGCGGATACCATAGAGCAGTTGAAACGTCTGGGCATACGGGAGTTCATCATGGTCACCGGCGATAACCGCGCCACCGCCCATGCCATCGCCAAACAGCTCGGCATCAGCCACGTACATGCCGAAGCCTTGCCGGCCGACAAGCTTCACGTACTCGACGAAGCCGGGCACCGGCCGCTGGCCTTCGTAGGCGACGGCGTCAATGACGCGCCCATACTTACGGCCGCGGACCTGGGGATAGCCTTGGGCGCCCGCGGCGTGGCGGCCGCCAGCGAATCCGCAGACATCGTGATAATGCCCGACGACCTGGGCCGGGTGGCCGTAGCTACTTCCGTAGCCAAGCGCACTTTCCGCATAGCCCGCCAGAGCATACTGGCTGGCATCGGCCTGAGCGTGGCGCTGATGGCCGTGTTCGCCACCGGCAAGTTCACGCCGCTGGCCGGCGCCATCATACAGGAAGGCGTGGACGTGGTTGTCATAGTCAACGCCCTGCGCGCCCACGCGGACGAGGTTAAGCTAACGGTTTATAAGCAGAAAAGCGATTATGACCGGCACCAGTAGGTTGTCCAGTCCGGCCACCGCCATATTTTCGATGAAAGCCGCCAGTGCCGCGGCCTCAACCATGAAGGCCGGCTTCAGATGCACGCCCGCCGCCAGCGTGTAAGCGAACAGTATGACGAAGGCTGTCACGAAGAACGTCAGCGTACCTACCACGCTCTTGCGGTGCGAGAACACCAGGTACGACTGTCGGCCGTAACGCACGCCCATCACCGCGGCAAAGCCGTCTGCCAGGCTCATCTGCAGAAGCGAAGCCATATATATCCACTTGTCCTGCGTAATCAACGTGAGCGCCCCGACCGCCAGCGCGAAATACAACTCTCCCATGGTGGGCCGCTGTACGCTGTGTATGGCCTTGAACAGTTTGAGGTACTTTGAAACGCCCACCACCACCAGGAAGGCTATGCTCAGGAGCCTGATCTGGTTCCAGGTAAGGAAGAACGGCCAGAAGGCCACGAAACTGCCGACGGTTATATGTACGAACTTGCGGCTGAACTCGCCGTGCGTGATATGCCGGCGCCACCAGATTTCACTGCCGATAAGAATAAGAAGCACTGCCAGTACGGCCAGAATATTAAATTCATGCTCCACATTGTACGCTATTTTCCATGGTCGGGGTGAGAGGATTTGAACCTCCGACCTCATCGTCCCGAACGATGCGCGCTACCAGGCTGCGCTACACCCCGAAATCCCTTATTAAATTCTCTGTAACATTATAGCTTCACGCCGTTGATTTGTATAACCCTGAAGCCTTCGCCGGATCCCTTCCGGGCTTATACGACAGCTCCGCGTATGCCGCGTTGCCGAACGAACCGGCCGGCAGGTCATTATACGTGTACCCTGCTATCTTCATTATAGTGACGCGTATAGCACTACCGTGCGCGGCTACCAACACCGTCTTTCCCGGAGTTGTCCTTCGGCTATCTTCTCCAAGGCCGGCACGAAGCGCGCCGCCAGCTCCTTGTCGCTTTCATAATCCGGCACGTGCTTATAGACCCAGCTTTCTTCGTGCGGCATGCCATGTCTTGTGGCGCTCAATTCGTCGTATACATGCTGGGGGCCGCCGTCCAGCGAGCCGAAGTCGCGCTCGCGCAAGGTGTGTATCCTGTTGGTCTTTGAGACCGGCTTTCCGCAGAGTATCTCGGCCGTCTGCACGGCGCGCTTTAAGTCCGAGCTATAGACTTCGTCGAACCTGATGTGCTTCGAGCGCCTCTTTGGTTTCCCTGACCTGTTCCTTGCCCTGTTCGGTCAGCGTCGTAATCGCTATGGCCGCTGACTATGCCTTCTCTGTTGGACACGGACTCGCCGTGCCGGACCAGATAGATGGTGGTCGCTCTTGCTTTGCTTACCATGATAATTGCCCTGGTCGGGGAGACAGGATTTGAACCTGCGACCCCCGCGTCCCAAACGCGGTGCGCTACCGGACTGCGCCACTCCCCGACGGTTAAATACAGAGGTAAATTATAGCGAAATAAGCGCTCGATTGCCATTTTAGTTGCTGTGCTTGTTGTTATTTGCGCCTACTTCACGTTTATTTAATCCTCGCTAGGTATAGTTAGTTCCATGCGAGATATGGTCTACGCGTTCATTGACAGCCAAAATCTTAACCTAGGCGTGCAAGGTGCCGGCTGGCGGTTGGATTTCTATAAGTTTGGCGCTACCTCCAGGACAAATACAGAGTGGATAAAGCATACCTGTTTATTGGTAAGATGCCGCGGCATCGGCACCTATATAATAATCTGCAAAAAGCCGGGTTTGAGTTAATATTTAAGCCTACCCAGCATTACTTCAAGGATGGCAAGCTAACCACCAAAGGCAATGTAGATGCTAAACTCGTCTTATACACGGCCGCTAGACTTTTTATTTACTACGACAAAGCTATCGTCGTGTCAGGCGACGGGGATTTTTGCTGTCTGTATGATTATCTTGAAGAGAAGTCTAAACTGGCCAAAATTCTAATTCCTAACAGATATAAATACTCCAGATTATTGTCGATATATGCCTGAAAAGCTAGATTTTATCAGCGATAAAGCCACCAAATTAGCTTATAAAAAATGACAGGCATCTTCTTGAAGGACGCGCGCATCAAGTTAGCCTGTCGTGGTGATTACCTACCATTATAGACCTCGCTGTTTCAGGTGTCAAAAAATGAAAACAGCTCAAAACACCTGGCGGATTTGTTCTATTGAGTCGGCCAAACCCCGCTCTTCGCTTTTATGAGCACGGCGTTGAACTGGCGCGGGCCTTTTGTTTCTACCTCGTTGCGGTTCCGGGCTCCGTCGCGCCAGCGCGGTATCACGACGTCCCATTTCACGCCCAGGCTGGAATCCAGCGTGCCGACCATGCCGACGTCGCTGATGTGCGCGGTGCCTCCCGGCAGCACGCGCGCGTCGGCCGTAGGGATGTGCCAATGGTCGCCGATTACGGCCGTGGCCCGACCGTCCAGATAGTGTCCGATCATGACCTTCTGGCTGGAATAATCTCCGTGGAAATTGACGATGACGGCGTCTTTATGAACGTCTTTCTCGGCCGCCAGTATGCGATCCACCACATGCAGAGGATTATCGACCGGTTTGTCCGCGTCGCGGCCTACCACATCGCCCAGCAAGCTGATAACTAATATCATTTTACCATTTGGTTGAATATACTTATGGCCCTTGCCGGGCGTACCTTCAGGGTAGTTGGCGGGCCGGATAGTCGGCATGTCAGGGTCTTCCAGTAGAGGCCAGGTCTTCCGGATCAAAGACGCTCCAGTTCCCTCCCGTGAAGAAGTCCACGCCGGCCTTTTGCAGGGTTTTCATATCGTCCTCCAGCAAGCCGCGGCCATCGCTGACGTTCTCGCCCTGGGCTATTACGACGTCAACAGCATGCTCTTTCCTTCAGGCTAGGCAAGGTTTCTTTGACCGTATCGATGCCGGGCTGGCTGTAGATGTCGCCGACATACAGTATATTCATCGCTTTTCCGCTTGCCCGACAGCCCCTATGACGTAATCGGGGTTCCGCAAAAGCGATTTCATCGACCGTATTTCGGAATAGGTGAACCAACCCGCCCCCAGCAGTCCGTCCTCCAGCTCCAAAGCGCCGCCTGTAATGGTTGCCTCGAACGCATGGAGTTCGTGGCCTTCGCTATCGGGCGGCAGGCTGATAAGCTCCTTACCCAGGGCGACGGTAAAACCGCTTTCTTCCTTCGCTTCCCGTACCGCAGCTTGTTCAAGCGTTTCGCCGGGATCGACACGGCCTCCAGGAAAGTTCCATTTGCCCCTGATATCTTGCCTGCCTTCCTGTATGAGCAGATACCTACCGTCCTGTCTGACTACTACGCTGCCTACCATGACGCTAATCTTTACTTGGCGAATTCGACGGCGCGGGTTTCGCGGATGACATTCACCTTGATGGTGCCGGGATACTGCATGGTGGACTCGATCTTGGTGGCGATGTCGCGGGCCAGCTTGATGGCGGAAAGGTCGTCAATCTGCTTGGGTTTGACGAACACGCGGATTTCGCGGCCGGCGCTGATGGCGTAGGACTTTTCGATGCCCTTGAAGCCGTTGGCGACGTTCTCCAGGTCTTTCATGCGCTCGGCGAAGTTCTCGGACGAGATATTGCGGGCGCCCGGGCGGGCAGCGCTGATGGCGTCCACGGTGCGGACTATCAGGGCTTCGACGGTGGTAGCGTCCACGTCGTCGTGGTGCTGTTCGGCGGCCAGTGCTACTTCTTCCGGCGCGCCGTACTTGCGCAGGACCTCGCCGGAGATGTGGTGGTGCTTGCCTTCCATCTTGTGCGTCAGGGCCTTGCCGATGTCGTGGACCAGCGCGGAATATTTGGCAGTCTTGATGTCGGCGCCGATCTCTTCGGCCATCACGCCGGCGATGTGCGCCATCTCGGTGGAATGCTTGAGCACGTTCTGGCCGTAACTGGTGCGGTACTTCAGTTCGCCCAGCAACTGCAGAATTTCTTTGGGAATGCCGATGACGCCGACTTCGCGGGCAGCGTCTTCGCCGGCTTTGACGACATCTTTCTCGACAGCCGTCTGGGCCTTGGCAACGACTTCTTCGATGCGCCCGGGGTGGATGCGGCCGTCCTTGATGAGCATCTCCATGGTCCGGCGGGCGACCTCGCGGCGCACCGGATCAAAGCTGCTGAGCACGATGTAGCCGGGAGTGTCATCGACCATGATGTCGACGCCGGTGGCGCGCTGAAGGGCCTGGATGTTGCGGCCTTCCTTGCCGATGATGCGGCCTTTCATCTCGTCGTCTTCCAGCTTCAGGCTGGTAACGGTGCGCTCGGCGGTGACCTCGCTGGCCATGCGCTCCATCGACGTGGCGATTATCAACGCGGCTTTCTCTTCAGCGTTTTCCTTGGCTTCGTTCTGCAGTTTGTTGACCAGGCCGAGCAGATCCTGCTTGATATCGCGCTCAGTCATCTGCATGAGCTTTTCGGTGGCTTCCTTCTTGCCGAGCTTGGCGATCTTCTCCAGTTTCTCCTGCTGTTTGGTGCGGATTTCGCGGATTTCGTTCTTAAGCGCTTCGACTTCGGTCCTCGTTCTTGCGCAGGGTCTCGTTGCGCTTGTCGAGCTCATCGAGTTTCTTGTCGAGGTTTTCCTCGCGCGTGACCAGACGCTCTTCCAGATCCTTGAGTTCCTTGCGGCGCGTACTTTCTTCTTTGCGCGCGCTGTCGGTCGCTTTCTTCGATTCTTCCCTGGCTTGTTCGACCAGTTTGGCGGCTTCTTTCTTGGCCTTTTCCAGTTCCTTCTTGGCCTTGGCCTCTGCGGAGCCCCTTCGCTGATAATTTACAGCTGTGCTGGCGCCAAAGCCAGCAACTACCCCGAGGGCAGCAAGCAATACTGCTAACATAAGTCTTCCTTCCTATCAGACGCGCCATCAGACGATCGCTATCACGTCACTAGTCTTGTAGGCGTATCTGTAAAATCAAATTAATTTGGAGTTTGTGAGGATATGCTTAAAAAGGCAATTCCTGCCTTTAATATACGCTCCGTCTCGGCGCTTGGTCAACCTTTCCTGCCGCTTATTTCCTGGGCTTGGTGGTCTTGGGTTCGGCGCCGTATTCGGGCAATGCTATGAGTTCGTTCTCTTGGTTTTGCAGACGTCCGCAGGCCTTTGCAGTCCAATCTGCGCCGGTTTCGGATACTATGGGCAGGCCCAGGCTGTCCGCCAGGGTATTGGCTACGCTTATGCCTATGCGCAGTCCGGTGAAACTGCCCGGCCCCTTGAATACCGCAACGCCTTGCAGGTCGTCCAGGCCGCGGTTCTGCGATTCCAGCAGTTCTTTAATTTTTGCGTGGATAGTCTCGGCCAGCTCGCGATGGGCATGCCACTTGGAATAAGCCAGCTTGGCGGTGCCATTGAACAGGCCGAGTTCAGCCTCTGGCTTGTCGGTGCGGATGGTAAGTATGAGCATGGCGTTAGGCCTTCTCCGGTACGAGATAGCTTAGGCTTTCCGGGTACGAGAATTCGAATCTGCGGCGATTGTCGCCGGTTGCCATTATGCGGATGGTCATACGACCGGATGGCAATACGTCCCTGACGCTGCCGCCCCATTCCACTACGGCCACGGCCTGCGGATCGTTTAGTATCTCGGCCAGTTCGCGTTTGATGATGCCGGGGTCATCCAGGCGGTGGAAATCAAAATGATACATGGTCAGCTTGCCGGACCGGTACCGGTTGCTGATAGTGAAGCTGGGACTCCTTACCGCGTCTTTGCTGTCCATGCCCTTGGCCAGCCCCCGGACGAAGGCCGTCTTGCCGGCGCCCAGGTCGCCGATAAGTTCGATGGCTTCGCCGCCGCGCAATTTACGACCCATCTTCATAGCGAGCTCCGAAGTGTTGTCTGAACTTGTAGATACGGTTTGCCAGGTCTGCGCGGTACTCATATGCCCCGTATAGTAGCGCGAGCGCCGCAATCAGAACAAGCGTACGCGTATGTATGGGTATGGTTGCGGCGTCGGGTTCCGTGGCACCAGAGGTTGTAGCGGAAGTGTCGGTAGAGCCGCCCGTTTTGCCTTTGACGCCCTTGTTCGGCGAGTCTTTTTTGGCATCTGGGTCGCGGATAACGTTCGAGCTTGCCGGGCGTCGGCTTGGTAGTCCAGTACCACTTGCCCTTGGCCAGCGCCCAGGCGATGCCGTCTTTGGCCTTTTCGTATTCCGCGGCGTCCGACACGCTGTTACCGGACGGGGCCAGCAGACGAGTCTGGCCTGTTGTATTGCTTAGACTTAAGGCTGTGGTCTTGGAATAAAATGCCTTGAAGCTTTTGGGCGGCAGACTGGAACCCTTGGGAAATACGTAAGTGTGCTTCCTGGTGATACCGGTCTGCAGACTGAAGCCGCTAAGGTCGAAAGGCTTGGCGTTGGGGTTATATAGTTCGATGAATTCGTCCGTCTTGTCGGTGCCGGTGCCGTCCGGGTTCGGCAGGAGTTCAGTGATGGCCGGTGCCTTCAGACCTACGTCGGCCTTCGGCAGTCCGTAAGCCATATCCGCGGCCGAACCCGGACGTATGATGGTGGCGGGCGGCTCGGCGGCGGGCAGGAGTTTGCCGGGAGCCGGCGAGCACGGAAGTGCCGGCCGGACCGGACGTGACCAAGCTGCACGGATCAGCCGCCGTCCGCGTGCACAACCTGCCAACCGCCGGCGCCCGGCGCGGAAACCTTAGGGTTACCCTGCCCGTCCACAGGTCGGCGCTGAAAGAATTCGGTTGTGTCTTTCGGCAAGGTCAGCGCACCGGCCGGCGTCCTTTTTGGACCAGGCCGCGTAATCCTGCAATGCCGGCTCAGCCGAGCCGCCCGGCCCGTCTTGGTTGAAAGCCACCACCTGCACTATGCCGGCGGTGCTGGAGAAACCGAGCGATACCGAGTCGACCGTCAGCCGGTAACACAGCAGTAGTGCGTCGTCATTAATCATGTAGTATCCATGCGGCGGTACCGTGCCGGAGAGGGCTATCAACCTGCTACTGGTTGCCTTGTCCAGATCGTAGCTGTTGAAATACTCCAGCCGGTACTTGCCCATGTCGAGCGCAGAACCCGTAGTGTTGTACAGCGTGATGAACTGACCGTCGCGGCTGGTAATCTTAAACTGGCTGATGACGAGGGAGGAATCATCGGCCTTCGCCGCAGCGTAGCCCGGATGAGCCGCCATAAGGCCGCCGAGCATAATCAACGTAACCATCACCTGTAGGGAGCCTTTTATCCGCCGCATGGTAGGCAGGATTGTACGGACTCCGGCCCGGCGCATACAAGCACTAGCGTATTGAACATGCTGTAAGTATTAAATTCTTTAATACACGGCGTTCATGACCACCCTCATACGCTATACTGTGAGCATGCTTCAGCTAAGCGGCGCACTGCTCAATAAATCCGTGCTTTCCCTTAGGACTAGTAGTCCCGTGGCCTCCGTGACGGCGGCCATCATCAACCCGGACAACCTTAAGATAGAGGGCTTTTATTGCGAGGACCGTTTCGACAAGAAGAAAGATCTGGTACTGCTTTATCAGGATATACGCGACATCATGCATAACGGCTACGTCGTCAACGATCACGACGTCCTGGTGGAACCGGGAGAACTGGTACGGCTGAAGAAAGTCCTGGAGCTGAATTTCGAGCTTATAGGCAAGCCGGTCGTCACTGTCAGCAAACAGAAGGTCGGTAAGGTCAGCGATTACGCTACCGAGGTCGAAACCATGTCCGTACAGAAAATCTATGTATCGCAGTCCTTGGTCAAAAGTTTCACGGGCGGATCGTTAAGTATCGACCGCAACCAGGTGCAGGAAATCACGCCGCGCCGCATCATAATAAGCGATCTTCTCAAGGGTACGCCGGCCACGGCCCGCGTACCGGCCAGCTAGTCTAGGTCCGTACCGCTAAGCACGTCCTTAATATCGCCGTAATTGAAGCCTTGGCCGGCCAGATACTGCATTAGCTTCTGATCGTCCTGATATCTGGACTGCTTCCGTTTGCGAGCCACCAGGTCCGTCAGCACCTGCCGCTCGTCTCCGACGTCTTCGTCCAGCGCACGCTCCGCCACGTCGTCCGGTACGCGTTTGGCGCGCAGTTCCTGCAGAAGCTTGCGCCGCGACATGGGCTTAAGCAGGCGGCGGCTTGGCCACCCAGCTTCGTGCGAATGCTTCATCGTCCACTAGGCCCATGCCGCTTAACTTGCTAAGTATCTTCTTCGCAACTTCAGGCGAGCATTTCTTGCGTCGGAAATATTGCTCCATCTCCCATATACTGCGGGACCGCAAGGTCGCATACGCCAGCGCGTTATTATAGAGTTTATCGTCAGCGGAAACCTCTTTGAATTTTTTAACCTGCGACTCTGTAAGTTCCTGACCGCCAACCAGTTTGTTTTCCAGCAATGCTGAGTCGCTCAGGGAGAACGAGTATTTGCCATCAACGAAGACCGAGTACCGACCCTGGCGTTTGACCTGCTTCTTAATGGCCGTGATTTTCATGGCCGTAAGGTCTTACTCCTTAGCTTTTTCGTCAGCCATAATCTTCTTGGAAAGCTCGGCTACAATCTTGGGATTCTGATCCAAGTAAGTTTTAGCGGCCTCGCGGCCCTGGCCGATCTTGTTGCCGTCAAGCGCGTACCAGGCGCCGGCCTTTTCGACTATGCCGCGGTCCGCGGCCAAGTCCAGGATATCGCCGGTAGCGCTGATGCCTTTGTTGTACATGATGTCGAATTCGGCCTGCCGGAACGGCGGAGCAATCTTGTTCTTAACCACTTTTACGCGAGTGCGGTTGCCCAGGATATCGTCGCCTTGCTTGATCTGACCGATGCGGCGGATGTCCATGCGTACGCTGGAATAGAACTTAAGAGCGTTGCCGCCAGTGGTAGTTTCCGGGTTTCCGAACATCACGCCGATCTTCATACGAATCTGGTTGATGAATATTACCGTGGCCTTGCTGCGGCTGATGATGGCTGTAAGCTTGCGCAAGGCCTGGCTCATAAGCCGGGCCTGAAGGCCCATATGGCTGTCGCCCATCTCGCCTTCGATCTCGGCGCGGGGTACCAATGCGGCCACGGAGTCCACGACTATCAAATCCACGGCGTTGGAACGCACCAGGGTCTCTACTATTTCCAGCGCCTGTTCGCCATTGTCCGGCTGGCTCAGAAGCAGGTTTTCCACGTCTACGCCGATGCGCTTGGCGTAAGAAGGATCCAGCGCGTGCTCGGCATCGATGAAAGCGGCCGTACCGCCGGATTTCTGTACCTGGGCTATGGCATGCAGGCTGAGCGTGGTCTTACCGGAACTTTCCGGACCGTAAATCTCTACTACGCGGCCTTTGGGTATCCCGCCGCCCAGGGCTATGTCCAGGCTCAACGAGCCCGTGGGAATACACTCTACGTTCCGGGCATAGGCCTCGCCCAGCTTCATTATCGAACCTTTGCCGAATTGTTTCTCGATCGTTTCGACGGCCATGCCTAGCGCCTTCTCTTTGCCGCTTTCTTCCTTGGACCCGGTAGGACCTTTGTCTGCTTTAGCCGTTTTGGTCTGTGCCATGAACCCTCCTGATAGTTACTTACTATTTTAGCACTATAAGCACTGGTCGTCCTACCTAAAAAGTGCTAAAGCTTACTTTCTTCCAAAACTTAATCTTTCTTTAATAATCCGTTGGGTAGGCTGGCGCTGGTATGGCATAAGCGGAAACTGTTATTATAGAGTTCATAATGGGTGGTTTGAGCGAGACAAAAAAATGAATATAGCCGATTCACTGGTCGAGAAGCTTCTTACCAAGAGCGGCAAGGCCGGCAAGGACAAGCTGTCGGACCTGAAAGAACAGGCCAAGACCGACAAGGCATCCTTGCAGGAGGCGGTGCTGAAAAGCGGCCTGCTAAGCGAGAAGGACCTTACCAAGCTCTACGCGGATGAGATAGAGGCGCCTTTTATAGAACTGCACGCGCAGGAAATAAAGCGCGACAAGCTTAAGCTTCTATCCGAGCGGATCGCGCGCCAATATAACGCCGTGGTGTTCGACGTGGACAAAAAGGGTATCAAATTGGTGGCCATGGAGGACCCGGACGATATACAGGCCATCAACTTCCTGCAGAAACAGCTGGGCAACGACATAAAGGTCTACATAACCACGGGGTCCTTGCTTAAGAGCGCGCTGGACCAGTATCAAGGCAACATCAGCAATGAGCTCACGAAAGTCATAGCCAGCGACAAGGCCGAAGCGGAAGTGGAAGCTGAGGAAGAGGTGGACGAGAGCGAGCTGGCCGAGGACTCGCCCATAGCCCAGACCGTGAACATAATCCTTGAATACGGCGTGAAGTCCGGCGCCAGCGACATTCATATAGAGCCGCGCGAGAACGATGTGGTAGTACGCTACCGCATAGACGGACTTCTGCGCGAGGCCAACAAATTACCGCGCAAGATGCTGGGGGCGCTGGTCAGCCGCATCAAGATTCTCAGCAACATGAAGATCGACGAGCATCGCGCACCGCAGGACGGACGCTTCAAAGTAGAAATCAGCGGCGCCGTGTACGCCCTGCGTGTATCCACCCTGCCGATAATGGACGGCGAAAAGGTAGCCATCCGTATACTTAATGAATCGAGCAAGCCGGCTGATTTTACCGAGCTGGGCTTCTGGGGTACCGCGCTGGCCAGCATGCAGGCGGCCATAGTCGAGCCGCACGGCATGGTGCTGGTGACCGGGCCGACCGGCTCAGGCAAATCGACTACGCTTTTCAGCGTGCTCAGCTCGCTTAACACGCCGAACGTGAACATATCCACAGTGGAGGATCCGGTGGAATACCATGTGGTCGGCGCCAATCAGGTGCAGGTCAACCCGTTGGCCGGCATGACGTTCGGCGGCGGCCTGCGCGCCCTGCTCCGCCAAGATCCTAATATCATCATGGTGGGCGAAGTCCGCGACAAGGAAACCGCCGAGCTGGCCGTGCAGGCCGCGCTTACGGGCCACCTGGTGTTCAGCACCCTGCACACCAACAATGCCGCCACCTGCCTGCCACGTCTGCTGGACATGGGTGTGGAGCCCTTCCTTATAGCCAGCACCATGCGCGTAGTGATAGCTCAGCGCCTGGTGCGCCGGCTATGCGTGGAATGCCGTGAATCCTCCAAGCCTGATTCCACCGTTCTCCAGCAGGTTGAGAAATCTTTCCGGATAAGCAGCAACGGCGGCATGAAACGGTTGCACGAACTGGAAGCGGCAGCCCAGAAAGGCGGCATAGGCCAATCCGGTGCTGGCGGCAAAGATGTGGACGACCTGAGCACTACTACCTCCGGCATCAGCCGGCTCTGGAAGGCACACGAGGAAGGCTGCGACAGCTGCAACCATACCGGCTATAAAGGCCGCATAGGAATCTACGAGGTGCTTAACAACTCAAGCGCCGTGCAGAAGATGATAGTCGCCAACGAGACCAGCGAAGCCATAGAGAAGACGGCCATATCCGAAGGCATGCTGACCATGCAGTTGGACGGTTTCATAAAGTCGCTCCGCGGCCAGACCACCATAGAGGAGGTCCTGAGGGTTACTTCGCAGGAGCAGTGACATGCAGTTCGCGTATAAAGCCATAAATAAAGAGGGCAAGACCGTATCGGGCAGAGCTGAAGCGGCCAGCAGGCAGGCATTGCTGTCCATGCTGGCCAAGCAAGGCATACACCCCATGCTGGTTAAGGAAGATAAAGCTACCAAGAAGTCCGGCAGCAGCAGTTTCTTCAGCGACTAAGAAAAAGGTCAAGCTTGAGCGACTTGGTGGTGTTCACCCGCCAGCTGTCTACCATGATTACCGCCGGAGTACCGCTGGCTAAATCCCTGGCAGCACTGAAGGAAGACGCCCCCAACCCGTATATGCGTGAGGTGCTGGGGGGAGTCACCAAGGACGTGGAGGGCGGCGCGCCCCTGGGCGATGCGTTCGCAAAATATCCTAACGTATTCTCCGAAGTGTATGTGAACATGGTGCGTGCCGGCGAAACGGGAGGCATACTGGACGACATCCTCAAACGCCTGGCGACACAGGTGGAGAAAGATGCTTCCATCCGCAAGAAGATAAAAAGCGCCATGATGTACCCCATGGTCATATTAACCGTCACCGTCATAGCGTTCTTTGGCATAATGCTGTTCATAGTGCCTAAGCTGGCGGTCATCCTGACGTCACTCGGCGGCCCTGACGCCAAACTGCCCATTTACACCCAGGTACTGCTTGATGTCAGCAACTTCTGCAAAAGCACAAGCATCGTTCCCTACGTACCAAACCTGTTCTTCATCCTGGCTTTGCTGGGCATAGGACTGTTCTTCTTCCTGCGCTACACGCGCACGGACGCAGGCAAATATTGGTTCCATGGTCTGCTTCTGCGCATACCGGTAGTCAAGACCGTGGTTCTGAAAGTAGCCATAGCCCGGTTCTCGCGCACGTTCGCTTCGCTGATGGGTGCAGGAGTCAGCGTGCTGGATGCGCTTGAAGTCACGGGAGCCGCGCTGGGCAACAAGGTCATAGAAAAAGAGCTGAAAGATGCCGCCGAAGAAGTCAGGAACGGCAAGCCTCTGAGCGAACCCATCAGCAAGAGCAAGCATTTCCCTCCCATAGTGGCGCAGATGTTGCTCGTCGGCGAAGAGACCGGACAGATTGATACCGTATTGGTCAAGATAGCCGACTTTTACGAAGAGGAGGTGTCGGTACTCATAGACGGTCTGGCCGCCATCATAGAACCGGTGATGATAATAGTACTGGGCGCCGGCGTAGGCCTGATAGCGGCCAGCGTGATGGGCCCCATAGCCAACCTGAGCAAGAACGTCGGCAACTGAGCCGGACGATAATTATCCACAGATAGCTTGACCTCAGACCGCTTATGTTTATAATCATAGCCAGATACTTGCGGCCTCTACACGGCCTCAAAGATCAATAGCAAACAATTAATAAGGAGGGTGGGCTCCCATGATCTCACTTAAAAAACGTAACAGCGGTTTCACGATTGTCGAGCTTTTGATCGTCATCGTGGTAATCGGCATCCTGGCACTGCTTGTCATAACTACTTACAGCGGTATCCAGGCAAAGGCACGCAATAGCAAACGCTCGTCGGACGTAGCGACGATACAGACACAGCTCGAAGCTTTCTTCCAGAACAGCGGCTATTATCCGTCTCTGGCTGACATGAACAGCTCCAGCTGGCTCGCCAGTAACATGAAGAGTTTGGACACCGGGGCCCTGGTAGATCCTTCTAACTCCACGCAGAGCAAGACTCTGGTAGGCGCTCCGGCCGCCAAGTCGTACGCCTACGCGGTGAAGGACAGCTCCGGCAATAGTTGTGAGACGGACGACTCGACTTGTGCGCAATACACCCTGACGGCTAGCTACGAAGGCACCGTCAACGGCTCCAGCACCGTTGCTAAGAGCAACCTGGACTAGTCGTCAATTGCGGCGAACCTATAAACCCCGGGCCAATTGGCCCGGAGTTTTTGTGCGATGGCGTGGTCATGGCGATGTTGGCGCAATAGGGTCCGGTTCCGTATAATTACCATAAGCATGGTTTCATTAATGAAACGATATCGCAGACGGCTGGATCAAGATGGCTTTAGCATAGTCGAGATAGTCATAGCAATCATAATCGTCCCCATGATGGTGGCCGGCGTTGTGAATTCATTCAACGCCGTGCGCCACACATATTACGTGTCACGCCAGCTGAACGAGATGTACGCCGTTATAAGTGCCTGTCCGGAACTTGACCGTGCGCTTGAATTTAATTCCCTGTCCAACACCACCAACTGCTACCCTAACAATAGTTTTGCCGCCGAGAACGGCGGCAGTGCTACCATCACTTACACTCCATCTCTGACAGTAACCGACACCTCCGGCCTTGACGCCTCCGACCCGCTTAAATCCATACCTGATTCAAAGGTGGTTTCCATAAGCGTAGATTTCCCTGCGCCCAACCAGATCTACCACCGGTACAGCTGCGGATGCTTATAACCCGTAACGGCATAGGACAGCAATGAGACACAAGCTTGGTGAGCGCGGCCTGACAATAGTAGAACTGCTGGCCGTTATAATTGCCAGCTCCGTAATCATGGGCATGGTAACAGCCTTCGCCCTTAATCTTTGGACCAATACCGCAGTTGTGGAGTCCGACGAAAATACTTTCGTTAGCCGCCTGAACGCCGGCGATTACCTGCGTGACGCCATAGATTCCGCAGTCGGACTGATAAACCAGAACGACCTGCCCGACAGCAATGCCGGGGATCCAGACCCTTCGGACCCATCTGGTAATTATTGGGCAGTGATTCATGCCGTTCCGGGTACCATCAGCATAGGAAGCGCAGGCACTATAACCCCAGTCATATATTTTAACCGTCCCAGTATAGATACGTCGAATAGCATCATCATGAACGGCGATGTGCCGTATCAGGACGACGTAATCCTTTACATGAACGGCACCACGAAACAACTTCTTGCCCGCGTGATAGCCAACCCGTCTGCCTCGGGCAACCGAGCTAAGACCACCTGCCCTGCCTCGGCCGCCAGCCAAACCTGTCCGGCCGATACGGTAGTCGCGGATAATGTTACCGGTATTAACCTGCGCTACTTCTCGCGATCCGGCAACACAATAGATTACACTTCTATAACCGACTCGGACACCGGCGATTACATAGGGCCGGACTTTCCATCCGTGGAGGTCGTGGAGTTCAAACTGCAACTTTTCAAGAAAGCCCAGTTGCACAGCGGAGCCGATACTTCAAACGAGACAATAATAAGGGTAGCTTTGAGGAATTAGCTTATGAAGAATATGCGCCGTGGACAGCTACAGGATGACCAGCGAGGCATGGTATTGGTCGCTATAGTAAGCGTGCTGATATTCCTGGGCATAATACTTATAGGCGTATTCAGTCTGGCCAACGCCAACCTGAATCGTTCCCACAGCCGCATCCTGTCGCTCGAAGCACAGTATGCGGCAGAATCGGGCGCCGATGCCGCCATAGCCATCCTGAATGGCGGTAATGACAGCTACACTGGAAGTACCGCGGAAGTCAATGTGCTGACCGCTGATACGTACAAGGCTACATATACGGTGTCGGTAACCACAGGCTCATCCAGTAAAGAAAGGGTAGTAACGGCCGTGGGGCGGGTTTACCTGCCAAAAACAGCTTCCGCGGCTAAATATAAACGCACTATAAGGGTAACGGTACAGCGTAGTTCTACCACGGCCGCCGCTTCGGTTATCAGCCGCAATATAATTTCCATAAGCAGCGGCGTAAAGAACCTTTACGCCAAAGATATATATGCTAACGGCTTCATATACACGGCCAAGAACACGACCAACCTGGTAGCCGAGAACATATACGTAGCCGGTAAAAACACGGGCGCTACGAATTGTTCGATAAGCGGCAAAGGCAACCTGGTCAAGCCCGCTTCTTTCAGCGACCCCAGTCAGACCAAGACCAAGGTATCGTTGTCATACAACAATTGCATATCGCCTCCCGGCAATACCAGCAATGCAAACTTTGATGTGCTGGCTAATCAGAATAATATATCGACCGTGCAGTCCACTTATATACCGTGGAGTCAGTTCATGGACGATACGTATCAGGATTCGCCCACCGGCTGTGCCGACTGGACCGCTGGATCATCGCCAAGGACCATACCCTCGACCGGAAATGCCAAGAAGACCCAATATCCCGACAGCGGCAGTAACGTAAGTAACAGCTGCGGGTCCAATGGTGACCTTAGCCTCGGCTCAGACACTTACAACATAACCGACAACGTACATATAAGGGCAGACCTTTGCGCTGCGTCTGCCTGTAAGCCTACTTTCAATAACCCTAATCCCGACATGAAATATGTTTTTGTTGAAGGAGACGTGAATTTCGACGCTTTGCATACAGTGGCCGGCAGCGGGCCTATAACATTCATAGTCTACGGGTCGGACCCATCGTCAAAGACGCACGACTGTCCCTATGGAGGCGCCGCTTATCTAGGCAATGCGGACACCACTGATGCGCCCTCGGTATACATCATGGCAATAAACGGAATCTGCCTGGACAAGACAAAATTTTCGGCCTCACCAGCGCTGGGCGGCGTAGGGGGCAAGAACATTTACATAGCGACCAATCCTGGCACACCTTTCGACCTGAGGCTGGACCCTGACTTCCCGGCAAACGAGATACCGGTGGATCTTTCGTGGAGGGCGATACGTTATCAACGTCTCTAATATCCCTTGCTTTGCTATACTAGACTAAACACTCTTATGCTTTGGTGGGCCATACTATGAAAACCATGAAACCAGTCAAGACCCCTGCTTTCTTCCATGACAAACCGCTGTTCGGTATGGACATCGGGCATGGCTCGTTAAAGGTCATGCAGGTGGAAGAAAAGTCCAAGCCTTCATCCAAGGATCACCGGTATAAGGTCATAGGCTACGGGTTCGCACGTTTCGACAAGGCGGCTCAGAAAGACGGTGTGGTAGCACAGCCCGAAACCATAGCCCAGGCGGCGCTGGATCTCTTCAAGCATAATCTTATAGGTGATATTACTACCGATCGCGCGGCCTTGGCCATTCCCGCGTACCGGACGTTCACGCGCGCCATCCAGCTGCCAAAACTCCAGGCCAAGGATATGAAAGAGGCCGTGGAGCTGGAGGCGGAACAGTACATATCCATGCCTCTGGAGGAACTTTATATCGATTACGAGGTCGTCAAACAAACGGAGGACACGACATCAGTGTTCCTGGTAGCCGTGCCTAAGGTCATCGTCGATTCCTACCTGAATCTGGCCCGGGTAATAGGCCTGGAAACCGTGCTTATAGAATCGACGCTTAATTCCTCTGGGCGGCTTTTCTCGCTGGACAGTAACTCCAGCGACCCTGCTCTCATCATTGACTTCGGTTCGCAGTCGTCGGACATCAGCATCTTTGACCAGCATATGCTGGTAACCGGAACCGTCCAGGGCGGCGGCGAGATATTCACCAGCAACATACAGAGCAGACTTAAGGTATCGGCCGATGCGGCCGGGCTCATAAAGACGCGCTACGGACTTGGTCTGAGTAAGAAGCAGAAAGATATACAGGAGGCCCTGGACCCGGTGCTGGTGCAGATAGTCAAAGAAATCCGGCGCATGCTCAGATATTACGAGGAGCGCTACGGCCCGGAACGGCCGGTCAAACAGATAATAACGCTCGGGGGCGGCGCCAACATACCAGGCCTGAGCGGCTATTTTACCGAGGCACTGCGCATGGCCGTGCGCCACACGGACCCGTGGCAGTATTTCGACTACAAAGGCCTTAAGCCACCTGAGACCGCCGACAGACCGATGTATGCGACCGTTGCCGGACTTAGCATGATCCGCCCCAAGGAGACATTCGCGCCATGATAAACCTTATGCCTCCCGACCTCAAGACCGGCTATACGTACGCCCGGCGCAACGTGGTACTGCGCAAATGGGCGGTAGCTTTCCTGGTAGCGCTCGTAGGTCTTGGTGTTCTGACAACATACGGCATGCTCACTTTGAAGCAATCCACCACCGACTTATGCCAAGCGTAACGCCGCTGCCGAAGCCGCGCTTCAAAAGGAAAAGTCCTCCAAGATCCAGAAGCAGGTCAAAGACATAAGCAACAACTTCAAGCTGGCCGTGAAAGTGCTGAGCCAAGAGGTGCTGTTCTCACAACTTATCAAACAGATGGCCGTCGCCATCCCTGACGACGCCAACCTGACCGGACTTTCAATACCTCAGACTCAAGGGCGGCTTGGACATAACCGCGGAAGCCACGGACTACAAGACAGCCACCCAGTTGCAGGTAAACCTTAGCGATCCCGCTAATAAAATATTCAGCAAAGCCGATATTGTCAGTATAGACTGCGGCGGCGGAGGCGCCTACGTCGTCAAGACCCCAGATGTCCAGCATACCCTTGCAAGGTGAACATCCGGGCACTGTTCGCACCGGACAATCCTTTCCTGTTTATAAATGAGAAGGCAAAGCCATGAACAGTAAAAGGCTGCATACCGCATTCCTGGCCGTCCTGGCGCTGCTGTTTATAGCCATGCTGGGCGGCACTTACGGCGCCAACAAACTGCTTGGCGCACAGGCCGACAAGCTTAAGGCTCAGAAGGCTAAGAGCCAGGCCCTGGACCAGGAACAGCTCATCATAAATAAGGCCAAGCAAGACATCAAGAAGTACAGCGGCCTGAACAAGATAGCCAAGGCCGTGGTACCGCAGGATAAGAACCAGGCCGAAGCCGTGCGCGAGATAGTGAACATAGCCGCCGCCAACGGCGTCACGCTAGCTTCCGTGACCTTCCCGGCCTCCACGCTTGGGCAATCTGCCGGCCGGCACGTCTTCATCCGGCAGTCATCAGCCGCAGCCCGCAGCGTCCGGCAATAGCGCGGCCGACAGACTGTCCCAGCTGACACAGGTCAAGAACATTCCTGGAGTATACCAATTGCCCATAACTATCAAAAGCGACCAAGAATCCTGTAGAGTACGACCGGTTCATAAGTTTCCTGAGCGATCTTGAGCATAACCGGCGTACGGCACAGGTAGAAAGCATAACTCTTTCGCCGGCGGATACCGATTATATACTAGCAAATCTTGGTTACCTTTGAACTGACCTTAAGCGAGTATATAAAGCCATGAATACCAAGAAACCCGATCTTAAATCACTCCTGGCGACGGCCAGACCGTGATATGGATAAGGCGCGTCGCTTCAGCATGGTGGGCTTCGTGGTGTTCGTGGCGCTGTTATACGGCTTTCTGTTCTTGCGCATCAACAGCTTGAACGACATACAGCCGTCAAGCGATTCGGTGACCAGCCAGGTGAAAGCCGCCGCCGTGCCGCACATAGACGAGTCCGTGGTCAAACAACTGGAATCACTGCACGACAACAGCGTGAACGTCCGGACTCTGTTCAACCAGGCGCGCAAGAATCCGTTCAGCAACTAGAGCAAGGATGACTGTTTGCCGTCTTTACGACCGGGTTTCTTCTTGCCCAAGTGTTTATATGTCTTGCCAGTGGCTTTGCGGCCGCGCGGCGTGCGCTCCAGCAAGCCGATCTGCATCAGGTACGGTTCGTAAAAGTCCTCTATGGTGCCGCGCTCTTCAGCAGTGATAGCGGCCAGGGTTTCCACGCCTACCGGCCCGCCCTCGTAATTCTCGATGATGGCCGTCAGCAAAGCGCGGTCGGTAGCATCCAGGCCCAGCTCGTCTATATCCAGCAGTTCGAAAGCCTTATGGCTGAGTCGGAACGTCGATGATACCGTCACCGTTCACGTCGGCATAGTCGCGCACCCGCTTAAGTATACGGTTAGCGATGCGCGGAGTAAGGCGCGAACGTTTGCCCAGTTCCGCGGCAGCTTCCGGTTTGATCCTCACGTCCAAGATCTTGGCGGATTGTTCGATAATTCTCTGCACCTCTTCCGGCTTATAGAAGCTCAGACGGTGTATATGGCCGAAGCGGTCGCGGAGCGGCGCGGCCAGCGAGCCCGTCCGAGTAGTCGCGCCAATGATGGTGAACTTGGGCAGGTCCAATCTGAGAGAACGCGCCGACGGCCCCTTGCCCATCATGATGTCAAGTTTGTAATCTTCCATGGCTGAGTACAGCACCTCTTCCACGGTGCGATTCAGCCGGTGAATTTCGTCTACGAACAGGATGTCGCCGTCCTGCAGATTAGTCAGCAGACTGGCCAAGTCGCCGGGCCGTTCCACGGCCGGGCCTGAGGTGACACGGATCTGGGCGCCCATCTCGTTGGCGATAACGTTCGCCAAGGTGGTCTTGCCCAGGCCAGGCGGGCCGTGCAGAAGTATGTGATCCAGCGGCTCGCCGCGTTTCTTGGCGGCGTCTATAGCCAGACGTATGTTCTGCTTCAGCTTCTCCTGGCCTATGTAGTGCTTGAAATCCTTGGGGCGCAGGGTAGTTTCCAGCTCGATTTCCTGGGGCTCTTCACCCTCGTTACCGGGATTCACTATACGATCAATCATTACTTAACAAGTATAACGTAGACTTCTGTTTCAAGGTACGTGTACTGGGCTCCAGCAGGTGCGCATGTCCTTGTCCAGACCGGCCAACCGCTCCATGTCCTCACCGTCAAGTTCAAAGCTGAATACATCTATATTCTCTCTTATACGGTCCGGAGTGGCGGACTTGGGTATGACGACGAGGTCTTTTTGTAAGCACCAACGCACCATAATCTGCGCGTAGGTCTTGCTGTGCTTCTTGGCTATAGCCGATACGCCCTCATTATCCATGGGGGTCCCATGGGCCAAAGGCGAGTAGGCCTCAACCGTAATGCCGTGCTCCCGGCAGTAATCGATGAGTTCGGGCTGTTGGAGAAAGACGTGCAGTTCCACCTGGTTGATGACAGGCATGTCCTTGGCGTAGTTTTTCAGCTCTTCCAAGTGCCGTATGGTGTAGTTGCTGACGCCTATGGATTTGGCCTGGCCAGCCTCCCGGATTTCTTCCAGGGCCTTCCATGAACTTTTTCTGAGCAGGGGTACGGGAAAATGCAGTAGCAGCAGGTCCACATAGTCCGTCCTAAGGTTTTTTAATGAATCCTTAAAACTGTGCATGGTCCTATCGTGGCCGAAGTTCACGACGCCTATCTTGGTGGTTATGAATAGCTCTTCCCTCTTCAATCCGGATTTTTGCCAAGCCCGGCCTAAAAGATGTTCGTTGCTATAGGCCTGCGCGGTGTCGAAATGCCGATAGCCAGCCTTGATAGCCGCATTGAACGCTTTGTCGAACACGGCTTCGCCGTTATCTTCCAAGTGCCCAGACCGACCTGCGGTATGCTGTGCCCATCCGCCAGCTTGAGTCTGGGTGCGCTCATTTGGAGCTTTCTTTGAGCGCCGCCTTCACCCTGTCTTCCGTAGAAAGTTTGGGGTCCACCTTGGACAGGAAGCTACCGGCATCGGCGGCCGTATAGCCCAGTGCCACAAGTGCGGCCACGGCTTCGTCCTTCATAAGGCCCTGCTCGCCCTTTAGCAAGCCGGATTCATCAAGATCAATACCGGCTAAGCCGACCTTATCCTTAAGTTCCACTACCACGCGTTCAGCCACGCGCTTGCCTACGCCGTTGGCCTGTTGGATAAACTTCACTTCTCCGGCGGCTATAGCCTGGCGCACTTCTTTGGCGGAACCGACGCTTAACACGTTAAGCGCCATTTTGGGGCCCACGCCGTTGACCTCCAGCAATTGCTCGAACAGGGCTTTGACGTCAGGCTGAAGGAAACCGAACAGGTCGTGTGCCTGCTCCCTTATATGTTCATGGACGTACAGCTTAGCTTTGTCGCCTGCTTTCAGACGGCCGTAGTCCTCTGCCGTCACGTATAGGCCGTAGCCTACGCCATGGACGTCGAGGACTACCACGTCGGCAAGCTTTTCGCTTACTACCCCCGAGAGTATCGCAATCATTGGGTATATTATCTCATACCCTCATAGCTAACGCTAAAGGGCGGGGCCATATGTAATCTTGAGCTTAGCCAACTGCCGGCTGATCGCCTGCGGGCGGACCCGCCGGGGGTTCGGGGCCTACGGGAGGCTCTGGTGCCGGCGGAGCGGCGGGCGGTTCTGGGCTGGGGTCTGGAGCCGGTGAAGGATCCGGTGACGATGGCGGTACTGGTGCACCTGGATCCTGTGGTGCTGGTGGATTGTTCTGTGGGTCCATATTTATATCCTCTTTTTATATTTTATGATGACCTTATGACTGTAGCATACAAAAACTTAAGCGTAAAATCCTGGCAAACGACTTATTCACAGTTTTAATATTTACCTGTATACGCATGGGTTATGGCCGCAGCCAGTGCGTCTGCACAATCGTCCGGTTTGGGTATTTCTTTGAGGCCCAGTATTACCCGGACCATCTCTTGGACCTGCTGTTTCTCTGCCCGGCCATAACTGGTCAGCGCCTGCTTGATCTGCAAGGGAGTATATTCATAGATGTCCAATCCGGCCTGCTGGCCGGCCAGCAGTACTACGCCGCGGGCTTGAGCCACGGTCATCGCGGTAGTAACGTTCTTAGCAAAATACAGCTTTTCGACAGCCATGACCTTTGGCTTGGAATTCAGCGATGATGTCGCTGATTTCCTCGAAGATGGTCTGCAGGCGTATGGCATCGTCCTGCTTGGCCGGCGTACGGATGACCCCGCCATCTACGAGCTGAGCTTTCCCTTTGTTAACTTCAATGACACCGAACCCCAGGATGCCGGTGCCGGGATCGATGCCCAGAATCCTCTATACGTTCGTAGATGTCGAAGTTAACGTGCGTGTTCGAAACGTCATCCATGTCTTCGAGGGCATCCATAAGGCGCATGACCTTGCCGGCGGTAGCGGCATCGCTGATTTCCACGGTGTTATTGGGCACATAGGTGAGCTCGGCTTCCTCGACCTTCAGCCCGGCGCCATTCAAAGCGTCGCGCACTTTGGCCAGGTCTTTGGGGCCTGGTGTAGACTACTGATTCGCCGCCTTCTTCCTGGACGTCTTCGGCTCCTGCTTCCAGGGCCTGCATGAGTACGTCGTCGCCGGCGCCTTTGACCCTTATCATGCCCTTGTGGTCGAACTGGAACGCCACGGCGCCCTTCTCGGCTATGTTGCCGCCGTGCTTGGAAAAGGCCAGCTTAACGTCCGGATAGGTGCGGTTGATGTTGTCGGTGGCGCATTCAACCATGATGGCAGTGCCGCCCGGACCGTATCCTTCGTACAGTACTTCTTGCAGTTGGGCGGCGTTCTTGTCCTTCACGCGGTCGATGGAACGCTGGATGTTAGCCGCCGGCATGTTGCCGGCCTTGGCCTTATCTATCGCGAGCCGAAGCGAGAAGTTGGCGTCAGGATCGGTGCCGTTACGGGCCGCCACGGCGATAGCATTGCCGAGTTTTGTGAACACAGCGCCGCGGGCGGCATCCTTGGCTGCCTTCTGGCGTTTGATAGTCGACCATTTGCTATGACCACTCATCCTTATCTGTTATTGTAGCATTTTTGAGCTGTTCTGTCTTGTGTCGGAACGCCGTAATCATACCCACCACAAGCGCATAAAATCCTAACATGCTTGTAAGCGACAGACTACGGTGCTCGATGAATATATGCGGCAGACCGGACAGCATGTGCGATACGTCCAGCATGTAATTGGCCAGTGCCGTTGCCGGCCAGGCCAACCAGCCGGCGAAACCGCTTGCAAGCATCCCTGCCAGACCCGCTATGGTACTGAGCAGCATGGCCAGGGGGATGAGAGCTACTACCAGCACGTTGGCCGGCAGGCTGATTAGCGACATCTGGTTGAATATGTACAATATGAACGGTTCCGTCATGATACTGGCACAGACACTTTCTAGCGCCACGGCGCCTACTATCGATTGGTGCCACCTGGACGGCCATCTTGCCTGCACCACAGGTGAGACCACCATCACGCCTAGAAACGCTAAGAAGCTCAGGTACCAGCTCAGGTCGCTCCACACATATACTGGGTTGGCCCACGCAGTGATAGCCGCGGCCAATAATATAAGGTTCAACGGCTTGAACTCCCGGCCGTAATAGGCGGCCGCGACGCTCAGTACGCTGACTATGGCCGCGCGCACTATGGAGGCGCTGGCTCCGGCCAACAGCAGGAACACTCCTATAAGAGCCAATGACAAAAAAGTGGATATGCGCTTGGACCGTTTGCCCAGCAGACGGCGGCTGGCATGCAGGATTATGGTCAGGTTGTAGCCGGACACGGCGATGATATGTGTCAGCCCTACCCTGAGCAGGTCTTCTTTCACGCTGTCGGGCAGATTAGCGCGCTGGCCCACGAGCAGGCCCATGGCGAACGGCGCAAGCGGTTCCGGCAAGGCTGTCTGCATGCCGGCAGTGAATTTCTGTCTTATGGTGCCGACCAGTGTGGGATGATGGGCAACGACCGAAATCTTGGCAAAACTTATACTGCCTTGGTAGATACCGTAGCCAGTATACATATTGCCGCTGGCCACGACCTCATCGCCCTGGAACACGGCATTGGCGCCGAACCCGCTAAGTTTTATGCGTCCGGGCAGGCGTGTGCCGTTGTCCAGCCTTATGTCGTTGGCATTGAATGTAAGCTGTTTGTGTCTTGCCGTAATACCCGTCTTCCATGGCCCGCGCCGACAGCGTGACTTTCTTATACCGCAAACTGTCGTACACCGACAGCCGCTGCATATAGGCCGCGCCGCGCCACCAGCCCAGGCACAGGCCCAACAGCAAGAAAGCACACACTGTGCACGCGCTGTGTGCCCGCCATGAGAACAGAACGAACATACCGGCACACCACACCAAAGCCGCGGGCAATGTACGGCCCGTATGCGCCAAGCCTATGCCGCATACGATTCCCAAGTAAAGCATCAGGAACAACGTGGTGCGCCGGAACCGGTGCCCCAGAATCCGCTTCATTGTCCGGGCATTCTAGCACTGTGGCAGTGACGCGCCCTAAAGAGTTAAGAATTATTTAAGTCAAGATTGGAGGTGCAGCACGAGGATAATTTACATTACTTGCTCGATGAGATGCGTCGCTGGAGTGATATCATCGATGGCAATTACGCATCACGCAAACCGCCTAATCTTATCTCTAACCCTTAAAGTGGTGTCTAGGTTTGCGCGGCTTCAGCAGCCAGTAATTTTGCGAATGAAGGCCCCTGGCCTCCTTCTGCAGCTTTGACCTCTTTTTTGTCACGACGGCTGAAAAACGGCTTCAATATTTCAAAACTTTCTTTATGTTCTTTACATATTCAGGTGTAATCTGAGGATACGCACGCAATGTCATTGCTAGAGTAATAGGAGAACGGGGGTTTTCTGTGTCCGCTGGAGTGTCAATAGGCTCCGGAGCGGAGAGAACTACTGAAAACGTGTGGTCCAGAGTATGCCTGACCATAGACTTAACTGCGCGTCCGAGCGGCCACTTGCCATATTTGTGGATTGCCGCTTCGGAATCTTGCGCTATGCGAGCAAGGGCTCCCATGCCGACTTCAGCTGCATCACTAACTCGTCCGTGGCTAAGCGGCTGTCCTCTCCATACGTTAGGGTTAGTTTGATCTCGGAGGTGATCAAGCTGAGCCAGGTTTGGTAAGTCGACTGAATAAGGTTCTCCGCCGCCGGTTGAGCTCATAGACCCATCGGCATAAAAAGTTGCGGTGGAGTCCGGCCCTACTGCTCCCGTCATTCCATATACGTGTATTCGCTGATGTATAACAGATTCTGGATCAACCCCTGATACATCAAATAAACTATCAGATATTTCTGGTATTTGTTCAGCTACTCTGGTTGCTCTCATGTCACTATTATTACATAAAGGGAAATGCTTTGCAACAGGGTTAGGAATGTGGAGGGCCCAGTGGGACTCGAACCCACGACACCCTGCTTAAAAGGCAGGTGCTCTAACCAGCTGAGCTATGGGCCCGCGAATAAGCCCGCGGGCGGGCATTTAACACCTTACAATTATCCGTTATCCGGGTAAAAAGTCAATTATCCCCACAGCTTGCGGCGGTGATGCTTGCCGCCGGTCTTCGGGCGCTGCAACCACAGCACGAACAGACACGCCAAGGCGCTGGCGCCCACTATGAGTACCTGCGCTTTCTGGGCCTGGTCCCACAGGGAAGAATCAATGATGTTATGAGCGATACCCGGCGGCAGGAGCGGAACCACCAATAAGGCGCCGAGCAGACCCACGCCGGCGGCCGGCAGAACGTTCAACAGAAGGCGCGTGCTTCCTTGCACTGTCCGTATCATAAACACCGTGGTCAACACCACCGGCAGCAACAACAGAACAATCTTCACGTTGCTGTTGCTGGTGGTCACGGAAGTGACGGTATGCGAGCCGGAAAAAGTGGTCAGGAATGAGCTGGCGTCATTGGCAGTGAAGCGCACCAGCACGTCGCCCAGGCACAGGCTTAGGAACACCAGGGCCGCGTTTACCCGGAACAGCATAAGGAGGATGACCGGTGCAAGCACGATTATGGCCAGGACAGCTTCGGGTGTCATAGGCTAATGGTTCCTTCGGCATGAAGCACGCGCGTGAAGACAAAGTAAACGGCCGCCAGCACTATTATCAGCACTACTATGAGCATCGGCAAGAAGCCCTGTTGGTTGAGTTTTTGTAGTTTCATCGTTAGATATAATTATTAACTAAAAAAGCTTTGGACACAATACTGTTATTGCTTTACAGATAATTTTGTGCTATAATATTGAAATGGTTCGCCGATCACCGGCCAATACAAACATCTGCGCAAAGTCATGACCTCGCGCCTGAAGATATGGTGTCGGAGTCCGAAGTTCTACATCCTAAGATTTGGCATGATCTGGTCGATGCCTATGTCGACAGAGCGCGCATGGATCATAAGGATTTATCAGCCTTGCCGGTGGATATCGATGCCACTAAAGCAGTCAACGATGAACTGGGCCACCAGGCTGGAACCCGATTGATTGACGCCGTGGACCGCGTAACCAGCGTAGTACCCGGCATGGTACGTAGTAGTAACTCTCCTGGTCGGGCGGACCGTCCCGCCGACCTGGTAATGTCACACTCTTCACAGCCGCCCAAGCTGGAATCTGTAGTGCCTGGCGCGGAGTTGCCTCCACCTCAGAGGGCACGTATAGGCGGCGATGAATTCGGGGTTATTCTACCTTTCACAGACAGAGAAGGCGCAAACACGGTAGCAAACCGTATACGCGAAGGCGTGGGCGAGGAGTTAGCCAAACCCGATAATCAAGAACTTGCCAAGATGGGCGCAGGCGTATCCATAGGCGTAGTCACCTGGGAGCCGGGCATGAACGCCTCTGATTTCCTGCGTATTGCGGACCAGTCCATGTATCAGATAAACTTAGACAACTGCGCGTCCTTTCACCCGAGGAACAATCAGAGTTCATGGCGCTGTTGAACATCTGCAGATGCCGGTGTTCGGCCAGGAGATGTTCCTAAATATGTACAGTTATTCGGCGCGTTGTCTCTCAATGAGGCCTTTGCAAACCACGATCAGCCTAATCAGTAGCCGAATTCCTCTAAGAGCTTCTTCTGGCGTTTGCTGAGCTTGGTGGGCGTATCGACGATTATGGTCACGATGTGGGCGCCCCGGGTGCCGCCTTCAGGTGCGGTACGCCGTGGTTGGACAGCTTGAAGTCTGAGCCGGACTGCGTGCCGGCCGGGATCTTCATACGCACCGGCCCGTCCACCGTATCTACTTCGATCTCGGTACCGAGCGCGGCCTCACCATGTCTACGTGCTCTTCGCTTAGGATAAGGTCGCCTTCGCGGGTGAATTTCTTGTGCGGTTTGACGCGGATGTTGACGTAAAGATCGCCCTTGGGTCCGTTGGCTATGGCCTCGCCGTGTTCGCGCAGGCGTATGGTGGCACCGTCGTCTATGCCGGCCGGAATCTTAAGCTGGATGGTCTGTTTCTTCTGCCGTACCCTTGCCCTTACAAACCGTGCAGGTCTTTTCGGGAACCTTGCCGGCGCCTTTGCACTTCGGGCAGATGCCGGCCTGCTGGATGTTGCCGAAGACGGTCCGGGTGACGTTCATGACCTGGCCGGAGCCTTTGCACTGGTCGCAGGTCTTTAGCTCGTAGCCAGGCTCGACTGTAGTGCCTTTGCAGTGTTCGCAGGTTCGTCCAGTTGCAGTTTTAGGTCGGCTTCGGTACCGAATACAGCTTCTTCGAAACTATTTCCACGCCGGCCTCGACGTCGCGGCCGCGGGCCTGGCGCGGCCTGCCGCCGCCTGGCGCGCCGCCGCCGAAGAAAGAGCTGAAGATGTCGCCCAGACCCAGGTCGCCGAAGTCGAAGTTGACGTTCTGGCCCTGCCGCCGCCGAATCCGCCGCCGAACGGGTTGCCGCCCCGCCGCGCCGCCGACGCCGGCGTGGCCGAACTGGTCGTAGCGTTTGCGTTTCTCGGAGTCCTTCAGGACTTCGTAGGCTTCGTTGAGTTCTTTGAACTTGGCTTCGTCGCCGCCACGGTCCGGGTGATGCTCTACCGCCGCCCGCCGGAACGCTTTCTTGATCTCGTCGGCCTGAAGCGTCTTTCTTTACTCCCAATACTTCGTAATAATCTCGTCTTGGCCATCGCTCTATTTTATCAGTCTCTTCGACGATTTATTAACCTCGCAACGCTACGGCGGCAACTGCTAATCAGAAGAGTTCGATTAGCGCAAAGAACCTTATTGCCAATTCTGCTTCTCGGCCGCCAGTGCAACCGATAGTCTGCGAACCCGGGACCATCACAAGCATTGCCGTCGATCCGCTCGGCAAGAGACTGATTCTGCCTGCTAGAAACCACAATCCAAAAATTGTCAGCATCAGCACATCGACCCAGCTTGTCCCCGGGTTTTGGATGCAATACGCCCATTAGACCTGCGGGCCGCAAGACGCATAATTAGTCCTCCTTGTCTTTGTCGTCTACGACTTCGCCTTCGACAGTCTCGTCCTTTTCGTCGTCCTTCTTGTCGTCCTCGGCCTTATCGGAGTCGTCAGACTTGGAATCGGCCGAAGCCTGTTCGTACATCTTGGCGCCTATGGGCATGAGCTTGTCGTTCAGCTCTTTGGCCGCGGCCTCAAGTGTGTCCTTGTCGGCCTTGTCGTCGGCGACGACTTTCTTTGCGGCTTCTCCACGGCTTCGTCCAGGTCTTCTTGTCGTCGTCGCTGAGCTTGTCGCCGCTGTCTTTCTTCAGCTTCTCGGCCTGGTAGACCGCGCCGTCCAGGATGTTGCGGGCTTCGACGGCTTCTTTCTTGGCCTTGTCTTCGTCGGCGTGGGTCTCGGCGTCTTTGGCCATCTTCTCGACCTCTGTCTTGTCCAGGTTGCCGGAGCCGCTGATGGTGATGCTCTGCTCCTTGCCAGTGCCCTTGTCTTTGGCGCTGACGTTCAGGATGCCGTTGGCGTCGATGTTGAAGGTCACTTCGATCTGCGGTACGCCGCGCGGAGCCGGCGGGATGCCATCCAGGATGAAGCGGCCGAGCGACTTGTTGCCCTCGATCATGTCGCGCTCGCCCTGGGCCACGTGGACCTCGACCTGGGGCTGGTTGTCGGCGGCGGTAGAGAAAACTTCCGACTTGCTGGTCGGGATGGTGGTGTTGCGCTCGATTAGCTTGGTCATCACGCCGCCCATGGTCTCGATGCCGAGGCTCAGCGGCGTTACGTCCAGCAGCAGCACGTCCTTGACGTCGCCCTGCAGTACGCCGGCCTGGATGGCCGCGCCGATGGCTACGACCTCGTCCGGGTTGACGCCCTTCATCGGGTCTTTGCCGAAGATTTTCTTGACCTTTTCCTGTACGGCCGGCATGCGGGTCATGCCGCCGACCAGCACCACGGCGTCGATATCGCTGGCTTTGAGCTTGGCGTCTTTGAGCGCCTTTTCGCAGGGACCAGCGGTCTTGTCGACCAGGTCGGCGACCAGGCTTTCCAGCTTGGCGCGGGTCAGCTTGTGCTCGAAGTGCTTGGGGCCGTCGGCGTCAGCGGTAAGGAACGGCAGGTTGATGTCGACTTCCTGGGCCGTGGACAGCTCGATCTTGGCCTTCTCGGCCTCGTCGCGCAAACGCTGCATGGCGGCATTGTCGTCTTTGATGTCTATGCCGTGCTCTTTCTTGAACTCGTCGGCGAAGTAATTGACCAGCACGCGGTCGAAGTCGGCGCCGCCCAGGTGGGTGTCGCCGTTGGTGGATTTGACCTCGAACACGCCGTCGCCCAGCTCCAGGATGGAGATGTCGAACGTACCGCCGCCCAGGTCGTAGACGGCAATCTTTTCGTCTTTCTTCTTGCCTTTGTCCAAGCCGTAGGCCAGCGCCGCGGCCGTAGGCTCGTTGATGATGCGCTTGACCTCCAGCCCGGCGATCTTGCCGGCGTCTTTGGTAGCCTGGCGCTGGGAGTCGTCGAAGTAGGCCGGCACGGTAATGACGGCTTCCGTCACCTTGTCGCCCAGGAAGCTTTCGGCATCAGCCTTCAGCTTGCCAAGAATCATGGCGCTGATTTCTTCGGGGCTGTATTCCTTGTCGGCCATCTTGACCTTCACGCCGTTGCCGCTTTTAACGATCTCGTAGCCCATCAGCTTGATGTCGCGCTGGACCTCTTTGTCGCTAAAGTTACGGCCGATCAGGCGTTTTACTTCATAAACGGTGTTCTTGGCGTTGGTAACCTGCTGGCGGCGGGCCACCTGGCCTACCAGGCGCTCCTTGTTCTTGTTGACCGCGACCACCGAAGGCGTGGTGCGCGAACCCTCGCTGTTAGCTATAATTTCCGCCTTGCCGCTCTGCATGGCGGCCATGGCCGAGTTGGTGGTACCAAGGTCAATTCCGATTATCTTGCTCATGAATCATTGTCCTTCCTTTAGTTAGCGATCTGTAGTCTGTACTGCCAGTGTAGTAAATTAGCACTCCTGTGTCAAGAGTGCCAATTGTTGCTCTTTTACAACTATTAGTTACGCGACTGCGCGTTCTATAAGGCGGGCGTCATCGACGTAGCTGATCAAAAAGTCGGCTAAAGTACGAAAGCCCTTCCATGCTCTAGTGCACTGAGTAGAGCGTCTTCAAAAATTATCCCGTCTTCTGCGCCCCGATCAGCAGCTTCAATAGGGTCATAAGGGTAAAGCCCTATTGTGGCGATTTCCGCAAGTTCTTCATGCCTATAAAGGCCTGTGGATCTATAGAAAAGAACATCATTTAATACCTTGGTGCTATCGGGTGGTGAGGCCAGTATATAGGTAGCTTGTACGATTTCTCTGACACGTTGAGATTTAGGATCAAATCCATATCTTTCTAAGATCATACGCTCACTGGAAGCAACATAGCCATCAGCAAACTCTACAGAGGGATCTTCGCCTCTATTAATCAAAGCATAAAAACGGCTAAGTGATTGTATAACGGGAGGGATGCTTATTTCTGGCGCATGTTCGTCTATTGGTAGCTGTGGTGCTATTTCTGTCATTACTTTACTTTGACCATGGCGTGGCGGATGACTTCGTCGCCGAGGCGGTAGCCGGCTTGGAGCTCTTCGGATACAATCTGTGCTTGCCCTCGCCTTCTTCCATGCCGACGGCTTCGTGCAGGTGAGGGTCAAAATGTTCGCCTACAGTCTTGATGCGTTGAACGCCCATCTGTTCCAGCGTCTGCTCGAACTGTTTGACGACGGCCTGGACGCCTTTGACGTAGTCGTTGCCTTCCAGATCCTTAGGTACGTGCTTCAGTGCACGCTCAAAGTTATCTATGGCCGGCAGAAGTTCTGCTACCACGTCAGCTTTAACGCGGCTTCGCAAGGACGTTATCTCTGCCTCGTGCCGGCGGCGCAGGTTCACGGCGTCGGCCCGCTCACGCTGAAGAGCCTGAGTCAGCTCCTCGATTTTTTTCGCAGAGCTTTGCTTTGGAGTCATTAACGGTCGGTTTTTTCGGCACCTGGGGCCTCCTCCATAGAGCGCAAGCCATTTCCTTCAAGTCCTCCGGCTGGATCGTTCCGCTTCCAAAGACATCAGTTGACTAAAGCGGCTTGTCCGAACGTCCGGACTAATCTCAGGGGTGGCTATGCCGGAGTTAGACGACGAACGACTCGCAATAGCTGACAGCACCCCAAAAGTAACGCTGGTTCACCTGGGACATGCCAGGATAGTTTCAGCGCCCGGATCAGTTCCGGTGGTCGCTAAGCATACAGCACGTCCTCCAGTTCGCGGCCGGCGCGCTCCACCAGCGTCATGACATCGCGATAACTCTGGCGGGTCGGACCGAGCGTACCGATGTAACTGCGGTCGCTGAACGGGCTGCGGAAACGGCTGATGATCAGGCTGGCGCCGGCACAACGGCCGACCGGGTTTTCCCGGCCGATGTAGACGCTGAGCGGTTTGTTGGGCGCGGCTTCGCGTAGCCACGGCTCGAGGTTATCGAGCAGGCGGGCGACCTGCTGGGCTTGCTGGCCGCTGATGAATTCCGGCTGGGCGAACAGGTTGCTCAGGCCGCTCATATACAGCTGGTTGCCGATGGTGGCCAGGCCAAGGTTGTGGGTCAGTTCCACTAGCGTGTCCACGGCATTGCGAATCATGCGCTCCGGCGCACCGGCCTGTTGGACGCGCGCGGCCAGGGCCTTTTCGGCGCGGCCCTCGGGCAGTTTCTTTTCATTGAGCTCATTAAGGTGATTGACGTAGAAGCGGTAACCCTTGTCCGTAGGTACCCGGCCGGAGCTGGTGTGCGTCTGCATGATGAACTCTTCTCGCTCCAGTTCGGCCATCTCGGCCCTTACCGTTGCCGAGCTGACATTGAAAGCTTTGGCCAGCAAGCTGCTGCCGACCGGGCTGGCGACCTCGGCGTATTGTTCCACGATGGCATTAAGGATGCTCTGTTGGCGCTCCGTCATAATGCCTTGCATTTTATAATTTTAGCACTCCGCCGTCAAGAGTGCTAAATGGCACTGGGACTTCATACATAGCTGAGTGGCCTACTTTTATTAAACGGATCTGGCTATGTCCCTAGCGAGAATTATTAAATAATTGTTAATGTTTAAACGTTAGCAATTAACGAACAGTCGTTCACCTTATATAATTCCACCATGACGGTTTGCATTGCGGCCATTTACGGCAAGAACAAAGGAGTTGTAGCAGTATCAGATAAAATGTTCACGACCGCCCCCGGAATTCCTACAGTTCACGAAGTGAATGAAAATAACAAGATAACAAAACTTTCAAAAAGCGCAATAATAATGATGGCGGGAGATGTTACTAATGCTACTGCGATTATCGCCGAATTGAAGGCCAGCGTTACCGCTAAAAACACTTTGCAAGAAATTGCTGATATGGCTGGCGAGCTCTACAGGATTCAGGTAGCAACTGCTCTTGATTTGCAAGTATTTTCTCGATGGGGGCTAACCAGAAACGAGTTTATTGAAAAGCAGCAATCGCTTTATAAGGACCTCATTGCTAAGTTGAATCAGGTGGTATTTGAAGCTAATCTAGGCGTCGAGTTAATTGTTGCTGGCGTAGACTCTACAGGCCCAAGTTTATTTGTGATAAACAATCCTGGCAATGTAAGTAACCTCAATGCTACAGGCGTAGCGCTTGTAGGAAGCGGGTCAAAGCACGCTCATTTGAGCATAGTTGATAGTCAGTTTAACAAAGGCGACACTTGTGGAGAGGTATTATTTGAGTCCTTTAAGGCAAAGAAGCGGGCAGAATATGATCCGAACGTTGGCAAGTATACAAGTGTATGCGTTATAAACTCTTCTGTAAAAGAATTCACGGACGAGGAGGTTAAGTCTGTTTATGATATTTACGAGCAGGCAGAGACTGGGACTCAAAAACTAGTAAATAATGTTACCATGAAACTAGGAGAAATGTTCGATGGCGATTCTGATCCCAAAAGGTAAGCCTAGTACCATCCAAGAAACTTTCGAAAACGTATTCAGCGATAAGCCGCCAAAAAAATAATAACTTTACGCTGTTGAGTCAAGGTGGGCTTGAATGTCTTTGGCAAGTTGCTGGGCGATGGCTCGGGCCTTTAGTTCGTCGGGCGTGGTATGGTCGCGGGAGCTGGTGACAGTATTTATGTGCTTGAATGTCGTTTCCATATCGTCGTTGATGACCGCGACGTAGTAGTCGGTCTTGAGGAGCTGGCTGAGTTCGGCCAGCGCGGTCTGAAGGCGGAGCCGGAAGTCTTCGGCGTCAACCACGTCGCCGTAGCGGCGCTGAAGGCGTTCCTGCCAGGTCTTAAAGTCCGGCGGCAGGAGGAATACTGCCATCACACCCGGGTCTAGCTTCTTGTATTCGGCCACGCCCTGCACTTCTATGTCGGTCATGGCAATCTTGCTATTGTCGTGTGCGGCTTTTATCTCGGCAACGCTTGTGCCGTACAGATTGCCGCTGTACATCTTGGCCTCTATAAGTTCGTGATTGTCGAGCATGCGCTCGGCCTGGGCTTTGTCTATAAAATGATACTCGCGACCATCCTGCTCGATGACGCCGTGGTTGATGCGCGGCTTGCGCGTAGTGTGCGAAACTATGTGATGATAATCACCGGTTTTCAGAAGTTTGTCCTTGAGCGAGTCCTTGCCCGCGCCGGTAGGACCGACCAGCAGGAGTATGCGTGTTTCCTTTATAAGTTTTTTAGCGGAGGCGTCGGGTTCATAAGCGGCCAGTTTGCCAGCCAAAGAATCGTGCATTGTTTATTTATAACAGACTTCGGTGGTTCAGTACAGAAACCCCTCAGTTAATAACTAGTTAGGCCGGGAGCGGCTGAAACCGTTATCTGACTTATGGTTGTCAGGCTAGGTAGTTATCTGGAAAAACGCGAGCTCTGAGCAATAGTAAACGAAGTAAGATGGCGTGCATATGCATACATAGAGCAACTATTAGGAAAGATAACGCCGCATACAATAAGCTGTCCACGCTTATAAGATAAGTTTCCGCTATGTGCCCGGCAGCAATGCTATAAGGCAGAAGTGTGCGGGAGAAGATAATAATGAATGGGGTCCATATAAGCAATATGCCTAGGCGTATTGACACATGCAGGAGCGCGGTTTTAAGTAATCAATCCCTGTCTGAATGAATGTAGTCAAGCTCCTTTCTTATGTGGACTGCGTTCTGAAATGCATTCCACACACTATAAATGAACATATAAACAACCAGCCCCACCAGACCCCAAATTACAAATAGAGTCAGGTCGCCTACAAAATTATTATTTAAAAAACTCCCGCTGACCGATTCATAGCTGGAAGATAGGCCAGGAGTAGCCGACTGGCTGGATTTCTGGAATAGCTCCTGCTGCAGAGCACTGTTATGAAAAGCAGAAATGATCATACTTCCTGCGGTTACAGCTAAGGCGCACGCTATAGATATCAAACCGCTTAGCCAAGTGGGTAGGACTAGCAGTTTTGGGCTTGTTATCTTATGGTACTCGCTCATAGAATATTTTCGGGTTTATGGATTCGTGCAACTATCATAATTATAGCTGAGAGAAGCTCTGGTCTGATTAATCACGCTTGAGCATGACCGTGAAGGCTTCGGACGGGATGTCGACTTTGCCGAAGCGCTTCATGCGCTTCTTGCCTTTGGCCTGCTTGGCCAGGACCTTCTTCTTGCGCGAGACGTCGCCGCCGTACAGGCCGGAGGTGACGTCTTTGCGGTAGGCGCTGAGATTCTCGCGGGCGATGAACCGGCCGCCTATGCCGGCCTGCAGAGCTACCTGGAAGTTCTGGCGCGGGATGACGTCTTTGAGCTTGGCGACAATCTCCCGGCCCAGGCTTTCGGCCTCGGAACGGTGGACTATGACGCTCAGCGCGTCCACGCGTTCGTGCGCCACGTAAAAGTCCACCTTCACCAGATCTTCCGGCCGGTAATCGGCCAGTTCGTAGTTGAACGAGCCGTAGCCGCTGGTGATGCTCTTAAGCTGGTCGTAGAAATCAGTAAGCAGATTAGCCAGTGGCGCTTCAAAGCTGACCACGGCACGGCCTTCTACGTATGAAAGGTTCTTCTGCAAGCCGCGCCGGCCGGATATGAGCTGGATGACCGAGCCCACATATCGCTTGGGCACCACTATCTCGCCTTTTATCCATGGTTCGCGGATTTCGCGGATCTTGGCCGGATCTGGCAGGTCGGCGGCACTCTTAAGATCCAGTTCGTCGCCGCTGTTCAGCGTTACCTGATAGTCGGTGGAAGGATTGGTAACAACCAGTTCCAGGCCGTACTCGCGTTCCAGGCGTTCGCGGACGATATCCATATGCAGAAGGCCCAGGAAACCTACGCGCACGCCGAAGCCGAGCACCGGCGAGTTCTCCGGCTCAAAGCGCAAAGCCGAGTCGCTAAGGCTCAGCTTTTCGATGGCGTCCTTCAGCTCCTGGTAATTTTCGTTGCTTTCCGGGAAGAAGCCGGCATATACGAACGGCTTTACGTCCTTGTAGCCGGGCAAGGCCTTGGCGGCCGGCTTGGATGCCAGCGTGACCGTGTCGCCGACTTTGGCATCGCGAGTGGTCTTTAAGTTGGTGACTATGTAGCCGATCTCGCCGGCTTCCAGCTTAGGTCTGGTTTTCATGGCCGGTTCCAGCGCACCGACTTCCAGCGCTATGCCGCGCGGCGCCGGTGGCCATCATCTTAATCTGACCGTTCTTGCCTATAGAGCCGTCGAACACGCGCACGTACAATATGACGCCGCGGTAATCATCATAATAACTGTCGAAAATCAACGCGCGGGTTTCGGCAAGCTCGGGCGGCTCGGGCGGCGGCACCCGTTCGACTATAGCTTCCAGGACATTTTCCACCCCCGTGCCTTCCTTGGCCGATATTTCCAATATATCTTCCCGCTTACAGCCGAGCAGGCTCATGACCTCGGCCCCGACGCGTTCCACGTCGGCCGCCGGCAGATCGATCTTATTCAGCACCGGTATGATGGCCAGGTCGGCCGCCATAGGCCAGATAGACGTTGGCCAGGGTCTGGGCCTGGATACCCTGGCTGGCATCCACCACCAGACAGGGCGCCCTCGCAGGCCTGCAGACTGCGCGACACCTCGTAGCTGAAGTCCACGTGGCCCGGCGTGTCTATAAGGTTAAGCTCGTAATCCTCGTAGCGCATACGCACCGGCGCCAGCTTGATGGTTATGCCCTTCTCGCGCTCCAGATCCATCTTGTCCAACAGTTGGGCCTTCATGTCGCGTTTCGCTACGGTGCCGGTGAGCTCCAGCAGACGGTCGGCCAGCGTCGATTTGCCGTGGTCGATGTGCGCGATTATGCAGAAGTTGCGTATGTGATCCTGTTGCATGTCCGTCTATTGTACCAGAACAAACAGGGGTGAATCAGCGTCAGTCAGCAATTGCATCCATTATGCTAACGTATCTGCCCGAAGTTATGACCAGATGATCCAGCAGTTCGATGCCAAGAACTTTGCCTGCGGCGACCAGCTGTTCGGTGATGTGCAGATCGGCTTCCGTAGGTTCCAGACTGCCGGACGGGTGGTTATGCGCCAGTATCACAGCCACCGCAGAGCGCTCCAAGGCCGGCTGGAAGACTTCCCGCGGATGGACAACGTTAGACGTAAGACTGCCTATCGATATGACTTCGTCGTGAACTAACTGGTATCGGCTGTTCAGATACAGGCCGCGGAGCTGTTCTTTTTGGCTCTGGCCGATGTTCCTTAGATGCTGGTAGGCTTGTTTGGCGTTACGTATGTGCACCGGTTGTCCCGTGGACTGCCGCGCATAAAAGCGCCGGCCCAGCTCCAGCCCTGCTATGACCTGGCAGGCTTTAGTAAGCGGTATGTCGGCCACCCGACTCAGTCGCTGAGGATCCAGCTCGTTGGCCACGGCCTTTTCGCCATATTCACGAAGAGCTCTGCGAGACATAGCCAGCACGTCTTCTTTGCGACTGCCGACTCCCCAGAGTACGGCTATCAGTTCGGCAACGGACAGCACCGCGGGGCCGTCCTTGATCATGCGTTCACGCGGGCGGTCATCTTCTTCCATGTCGCGCACGCGCAGTACGTATTGTCCAGCGGACTCCGTGAATAACAGGTCGCGGTCGGCTACCTTGTAGCCGGAACGGTCGTTGGCAAGTGTCTGCGGCATAGCCCTAATTATACTCCAAAGCACCTTGGGAAATCTTAAATTTGGTGTCTATTGATGTTACATTTCCAGTTTGACGGGCTTGAGCATAAGTTTGCGCAGGCGGGCGAACAGCGGGCGAACCTCTTCCAGCCCGAACAGGGCCGAAACCACTATGTGCACCCCGAAGGTCACCGCCGATATTAACACCAGCTTACTCCCGAGCTGGAAGAAACCCCTGTCGTTCAGACCCAGCGGATAGAGTGAAATCATGATAAAACCGGCCACCACGCTGAAACCCGTGACCGACATTATACGCAGTAAACCTCCCCAGAAAGCCGCGTCGAATAGCTTGTGGTCGCGTAGTAGCATCACTCCCGACAGTATGATGACCTCGAATACGGCCACAATGGACTGCGCCAGCGCCAGGCCGGCCACGCCATATGCGCTGGGCCGCGCCAGGGTTATGGCCAGGAACACGTTAAGAGCTATGGCTATCAGCGACACTATTAGCGGCGTGACGGTATCTTTCTGAGCATAGAACCAGCGGGATATGATAGCGTAGATTATCCTGAACAGGATGGCCAGGGTCAGGTAGCCGAAAATGATAGCTATCTGCTGGTTGCCCTGTGAATATATAAGGCGCGCCAGATAGCCGCGCCCGAAGAAACAGACCACCACAAGCGGCATACTTATCCAAATCATGGCTCTCAGAACCATGAGGAAGTCGCGCCGGAACAGGTCGGGCCGGTGCTGGCTTAGGCGGGCAGTCAGCCTTGGGAAAGCCGCGGTGGAGATGGCGGTACCCACGAGCAATATAGGCGCTGTGCTCAGTATGAAAGCGTTGTTGTAGTTAGTGATCGAGCCGCTGCCTAGCCCGCTGGCTATGTGAGTCTCGACTATGTTCTCGACCTGGTCGACGCCTTGGTCAAGCGAACGGGGCGGCAAATTGCGTAGTACGGTCCTGAATTCCGGATCCTTCAGATTCAAGCCCGGACGCCAGCGGAAGTTAAGTTTCCACTGGCCAGCCATGACTATCGCTAGTTGCAGAAAGCCGCCGATGAGCGCACCTATGCCCAGGCCTACGAGGCCGATATTGTTCTTGAATAAGAATATGCTGATTATGATGCTCAGGTTATAGAACAGCGGTGCCATAGCATAGAAGAAGAACCGCCCCATGGTTTGCTGTACGCTGGTAAGAACACCGGAAATACTGAACAGCAGGGGGTTGAACGACAAGAACCGCATGATGTTCGCGGCCGCATCAAGCTGTTCCGGGTCCAGACCCGGCGCCACTATATGGTGTATAAGCGGCTTGGCGAACAACAGCATTATCAGGCCGACCACGCCCATGATGATGGCCATCAGATTCATAAGTGAAGAGGAGAGCCTCCAGGCGGCCTGGCGGTTACCTTTGTGCAGCTGATCGGACAGCACCGGCATGAAAGCTACGCCCAGGGCGCCGGCGGCCAAGCGTGAAGAAGAAGAAGTCAGGCAGGTTGAAGGCCGCGAAGTAAGCATCCGTACCTTGCGGACCGCTGATCGGGAAGTTGCTGTTAACAAGCTTGGTGCGCAGGAAACCCAGCAACTGCCCGGTAAAAGTGGCGGCTATGAGAAGGGCCGCCGCGTTGCCGATGTTTATACGTCCTTTCATGCTGTTTACCTACAGTATACAAGAACTAGCGGATAGTGGCTTCGGCGGGCATCTTGGAGCCCTTCAGGACGTCGTTGACCTCGTCCGCATCTACGGTTTCTTTTTCTATAAGGTGGTCTTTGAGCTTTTCCAGATGGCGCAGGTTGGCCTTGATTATTAAGCGGGCGCGGTTGGCAGATTCGGTTATCAGGGCCTCGACCTCGTCGTCGATGACCTTGGCCGTTTCGTCCGAGTAATCGCGCTCGTGGACCATGCGCTCTATCATCATTCCTTCGTCCACATGGAAAACCTGGTCGCGGAGCTTCTTGCCCATGCCCTGGTTGACAACCATGTCGCGCGCCAGCTCCGCGGCACGGCGCAGGTCGTTGCCGGCACCGGTGGTTATCTGATCCTTGCCCAGGATGACTTCTTCGGCGATGCGGCCGCCAAGGCCGCGGGCCAGCATGTCCTTGAACTGCACCAGCGATACGAACATACGGTCTTCGGGCGGTATGAACCAGGTGACGCCGCCGGCCTGGCCGCGCGGAATGATGGTAACTTTGTGGACCGGGTCGCTGTCCGGCAGTACGTGCCCGACAAGCGCGTGGCCGGCCTCGTGATAAGCGGTAGTCAGTTTATCCTGCTCGGTCATCACCTTGCTCTTGCGCTCCGGCCCGATAGCCACGCGCTCGAACGCTTCGGTAACGTCGTCCTGTGTGATCTGGTTATGCGAATTGCGTGCGGCGATGATGGCCGACTCGTTGGCGATGTTGGCCAGGTCGGCGCCCGAGGAGCCCGCGGCCTTGGCGGCCAGTGCGTCCAGGTCGACGTTCTTGGCCAGAGGCTTCTTGGTAGAAATGTACCTTCAGTATGGCTTCGCGGTCCTTGCGGTCAGGCAGGCCGATGTTCACCCGGCGGTCGAAACGGCCCGGGCCTAAGCAGTGCCGGATCCAGCACGTCGGAGCGGTTGGTCGCCGCCAGCACGATGACGTTCTGGCCCTGTTCGAAGCCGTCCATCTCTACCAGGATCTGGTTCAAGGTCTGTTCGCGTTCGTCGTGTCCGCCGCCCATGCCGGAACCGCGCCGACGGCCGACGGCATCGATCTCGTCGACAAAGATTATGCAGGGCGCGTTCTTTTTGGCCTTGGCGAACAGGTCGCGGACGCGCGAGGCGCCTACGCCCACGAACATCTCTACGAACTCCGAACCGCTAATACTGAAAAACGGAACGTTGGCCTCGCCTGCCACGGCGCGGGACAACAGGGTTTTGCCCGTACCGGGCGGGCCCACCAGCAGGACTCCCTTGGGTATGCGCGCGCCCATGCCCGCGAACTTCTTAGGAAACTTCAGGAATTCCACGACCTCTTGCAGGTCCTGTTTGGCTTCGTCCGAACCGGCGATGTCGTTGAATACGGCCTTGTCCTTCTCGTTGCCATAAAGGCGGGCCTTGGACTTGCCGAAACTCATCGCCTGATTGCCCTGACCCTGCGCGCTCCTGAGCATGAAGTACAGCACGCCGGCGATTATGATGACCGGTATGATGGATTCGGCCAGGCTGACCCAGCCGGAACTGCCGCTGTTCTCCGGCTTGTAGCTTATAGTCGTCTTCTTGGTGTCGAAGCCTTGCTCCTTAAGGCTGGAGTTGCCGTCGACATAGGTCTTGAGCGTGGCCTTATTCTCGCCTTTGGGCGTTATATCAAGTTCGTTGCCGTTCACGACTATCTTGCTGTACTTGCCGGCGTTGTTGTCGCTGATGGAGGTGGTCGACGGAATGGATTTAAGCGAGCTGGGCTGGTTAGCGGCGGCGAAGATTATCAGGCCGAACAGAATCAGAAGCGCAATAAATCCAGCGTTCTTCATGCTCCTTCGGTTAGGCGAAGGCTTTTTGGAATTAGGCCGTCGTGGTTTCCTATCCATGGATGTCCATTATACCCCAAGCCCAATTATTTTGGCTAGCGCTCTGGCCCCTCGAGTGCTAAGTATTTCGTTTTCACTGCCAAAACCGCCCCTTTTGCCACGTCGAACGTCTTACCGGGCGAAGCTGTCTTGGCGGCTATGACCAGCCTTTCCAGCGCCCTTCTGTCGAACCCGCGCAGGTTACGCGAACGCAACCAGGCGGCCATGACCTCCCTGGCCACGTCGTGCGGCAAGCGTATGAACCAGCCCCTGTCCAACTCCCCATCCGACGTCTGCGCCGTCAACTGATGCGCCAGAAGGCCATCCAGTTCAGCATTGGTCGTCTTAAGACCGCCAATGATTTTCCAAAGTCGTTCGCGGCCTTCATCGTCAAACCGCGGCAATAACCTGTGCCGCACGTAGTTGCGCAGGTAGTCGGTGTCCAGGTTGGTCGGATCCTCGCGCCATTCCAGCCCATGTTCGCGCGCGTAGGCGATGACGATCATTCTTGGGTACATCCAACAGCGGCCGCTCCAGGTCCTCGCGGCTGGCCAACGCGGTCATCCCCTTGCGCCCGCTGCCGCGCATAAGGTTGATGATCGCCGTCTCCAGCACGTCGTCGCGGTGATGCGCCGTGACGATGGCCCGGGCCTTATGCTTGCGCCGCACCCGATCTAAAAACACATACCGAGCCTCGCGGGCCGCGGCTTCACTCGCCCCGGCCCCAACCTGCCTTCTTCGTAAACGAACGGCAGGCCGTACTCTTCAGCCAAAGCCTGCACGAACTTGCGGTCCTCCACCGAATCGGGCCGGATGCCATGGTCATAATGCGCCACCACCAACTCCACGCCCGGCATATCTTTAAGTGCATGCAGAAGCGATACCGAATCCACGCCGCCGGACACGGCCAGTACGTACTTCCCTTTGGGTAAAGTCACTTCCATAGCCTATACATTGTAGCAACGGACGGCTGGAAAACAGATGTGAACCGTGCTATATTACACTCCTGCAAACAGCGATCAAGGCGGCGTAGCTCAGATGGTTAGAGCGCAGGACTCATAAGCCTGAGGTCAGTGGTTCGATCCCACTCGCCGCTACCAATTATCAATGAGGTTAGGCTGCAGACGAGTGTTCTGGTGGGGTGCCATGTACCGACAGCTCAACGCCATGGCCGTTGGCGCTCGGAATCTGTTCTATGTCCATGGTGAATCCGACTTTGCTCGGAGAGAAATTGCCATAATCATAAAGCGGAACCGGCTCTTCGGGCAGCAACCCTCCCGGCCCTGAGTATATGTCTTTTACTACTTTGGTCTTGCCGTTGAACGCTACCAGGCTTTCCATGACGCCGCCTGGGACGGACGTAAACAAGAAAGCCGTGCTGAATGAGCCCGCCCCGTCACCAAATCGTTCCCTATCCCGTTCCTTAAGTATGCGGTCCAGTGACGATGAATAAACCACTACCAGATCTTCGGCAGGCTTATCGCCACTAGGAACATACTTGTAGTCATGACCGGCTTGATGTTCAACTGTCAGGACTGGCACGTCCGTCAGCTCGCCGCCTATTTTCAAGCCTTCTATCTTGGCGATTTTTAGGTGGTTCTTTCGGCCGTCGTGGGCGGGCGGAGCCTTTTTCTCAAGAGGTTCGGTTAGCTTGAGCTTGCCAGGGGGTACCGTGTGCTGTTTACCGGTCAAGGCAAAACCCAGGAATCCGGCCGTAATCAGTCCGGCGGCTATTAGGGCCCGCTTAGGATCACGCGTGTCACCGGGGTCTCTTTCTGCCATTCCAGACATTTTATAAGATAGCTGTCAAATCGCAAGCTTGAGCGGAAAGCGCCAGCACGTAGCCGAGCTATGTGTGGGCGTCAACCCTCAGAGCTTCTTCAATATCTGGTCTATCTTGATAATGCCCTCGTCGGACGTGTCGACCAACTCAAATGCCAAACCGTTTCCTACCGCCATCGGCGTATCCTTTTTGTTTTTTAATTTTGTGTTTTGGATTGATTCCAGATTGTATGATAACGGCTAGGCAGGTCTTGGCGCAAGCAGAATCAGGCTAATCCGTTGTGCTTTTTGCCGAACGGTTCATGGTCCAGAACATTCCGGCGGCTACCAGCACGAATATCGCGGGGATGCTTAGCCATACCACGTTCACATGATGTGCCGGCTGTGTAGCCGGCTGAGCCTGGGTTCCCGTCTGGGTCCGCGCCTGCGCCGGTGAACTATCGGCTAAGCTCAAGTTTGTCAGCGAAGGATCGTTAAGATTCACGCCTATTGGCTGGAGTGCGTTGGTCGTCGTGCTCGGCTGTACGCTCCCGGAGTTGACAGTGGTCCCCGGCGTTGTGGACGGCGCCGTCTGCGGGTTGCTTGTGCCATTCTGCTGGTCATGGGAAGACGTGGTGCTAAGCGCCATCAATAATCCGTTCTATATATTCCGCGTGGGGATCCGCCTTGTCGCGGCCATAGTCCGCATAATGCAGTTTGGAGGGCGTAAGTTTAAGCGGGATGTAGTTCCCGCCGCGTAGTTTTTCTGCCGGCGGTGTCCAGTGCGAATCGCCCTTGGGCCTGGCCTGGGCCAGTTTGTCGAATACTATGTCCATATAATCATCTACCGGTACCTTCGCTACCCTGCCGCTGACCTGGACGGTGGTCTGGCTGGCGGGGTCGGCCACGGTCAGGGCCGCCATCGGGGTCTTGTCCAGGTTGTGGTACTTGGCGGTCTTTGTCCGCGTGACGAAGTAAAAATTGAAATCCTCGTCCGCCACATAATAGATGGCAGCGCCCCAGGGCGTGCCGTCCGGCGACACGGTTGACAGTACCCCCATGGGATTCTGCTTAAGAAAGTTGTGTACCTTCACGTGTTTATGCGAAGCGTCGGACATAGTTTTATTATAGCTTGTTTTCAGCCCAGCAGTGCGCCGCCATCCACGACTATCTGACTGCCAGTCATGTACGACGACATGTCCGAAGCCAGGAACAGCGCCACCATGCCGATTTCGTCCGGCTCGCCCATACGGTGCATGGGTATCTTGGCCATGAAAGCTTCGGTAGCGGCTTTCATCTGCTCGGCCGAGGCGCCTTGGCTCATGGCAACCACTCCAGGCGTTGCGATACCGCCGGGCGCGATGGCGTTGACCTGGATGTTATGCTCCGCCAGCTCCAGGGCAGTATTCATAGTGAATCCCCATTCGCCATGCTTGGAAGCATCGTAGTGAGCCAGGCCCACCATGGACGGATGTATGGCGTCGATGGATGTTATGTTGATTATCTTTCCTCCGCTCTGGCCTTTCATGACTTTCGGACGCATGCTTGGTGGTCAGGAAGACACTGCGCAGGTTCACGTCCATCACCTTTTCGAACTCGTCCTGGGTCATGTCAGCAACAGGCTCCTGCGGGTAGATGCCGGCATTGTTAACCAGTATGTCCACAGACCCGAACTGCTTACGGCAGTCCTGCACCATAGATTTGACCTGCTCCTCGTCAGACACATCGCACTTAATAGCCGAAGCTTTCCAGCCCTTAGCCTCCAAACCTTTGGCGGCTTTGGTGGCCGCGGCTTCGTCCATATCGGCTATGAGTACCGCGGCACCGGCCTCAGCCAGGCGGTAAGCGATGCCATAACCTATGCCTTTAGCCCCGCCGGTAACAATGGCGGCCTTGCCTTTTAAATCCAATAGTTCACTGAGATGTTTCATGTAGGCCCTTCTACGTTACTTTGTCGAACTTACCCTCGAAAGGCTGCTGAGTGCGCAGGCACATCTCCTCGATATACTTGACGAAATTATAAGCGTTCTTGTGGTTGAAAGTCCTTAGCTGGATGTCGCTCAGCCTGGTGTGCAGGGTCACGTAGCCTACAAGCGCAGTCTTCGTATAAGTGACGCTTCCTATTATCATGAAGGTCAGCTCGTCGTAATGTACGAACAGTGGTTTCTTATCTAGGAAAATCACGCGCTGGTCGGTGGCCACCAATGCCCCGCGGCCTATGGCGCCGCCTTTGTGATAGCGCCCGAACACCGAGGCCATGATATGCTCCTCCGGATGTATGACTGTCGGCAGATAATAAGTTTCGGGCAGAAGCAGGTCATATGCTAAAGCGCCGCCGGCCCTGAGCTCCTCTTTTATGCGCTCGGCATGAGGCTTAAGGAATTCGCTGGAAAACTGGCCCCGCTTTATAGGGGATTGCAGATTGCTGAGGTTATCTCTGACTTTTATCCGGTTCATGTCGCCTCCGTCCTAATACTACTCCTTGCGGGAGCGGCTACGCAATGCGATAGCTTACAGCTGCACTTGATATAATTGCCCTATGAACGAAGGCATCGGCAAGCACGCCTACCGCCTGCTTATAGCGGCGACCATAGCGGTGATCGGCATCGGCACCGTCTTCTACCACCTGGTCGAACATTTCAGCTGGTTGAACGCCTATTACTTCAGCGTCGTCACCCTGGCTACCGTCGGCTACGGCGACCTGACACCGCACACTACTATCGGTAAACTGTTCACCACATTCTATATATTCATAGGGGTCGGCATAGTAGCGGCCTTCATCAGCTATACGCTGCGGCGCCGCGTCCAAATCAGAACCCAAAAACGCAATCGCAGAAACAAGTAGCCAGGACATGGATCTATGAACCTCTCTTCTGAAACAGATTTTTTTCACAGTATCGCACCGGCCATCATAGACCTGGTCAAGAAGAGCGGTAAGCGGATATCAATCGTCAAGAATAAGGATGAGGCCGGCGATTACTCCACGAACGTCGACGTAGACGCCGAAAAACTCATAGTCTCGGAGCTTGATAAACGTTTTCCCGGCGACCATGTACTCGCAGAAGAGGAACATTCAGGCACGTCTATCCCGCCGGGCCGCATCTGGCTGATAGACCCGATATGCGGCACCAACAACCTGGGTAAAGGAATTGCCAACTTCTGTACGAATATAGCGCTGGTTGATAAGGGCGAAGTCGTGGCCGCCTGCGTGGTAGACCACAACCTGGGCGATTATTTCTGGTCGGTAGGCGATAGCAAGGTCAATGTGAACGCCGGCAGCTCCTATGACCCGCCCTCTTCGGAATTGGGTCAAAAGATAGACATAGACTTCGGTTCGGTCAGAAACATCGATGATAGCCTACGGCAAAAGTACGACCGTTTCCTGGCCAGGCTCATAGACGAAACGGATTTCGACATCGTATCTCTCAACACGTCCTTGAGCTTCGCGTATACCGCCATCGGCAAGACCGACGGCTTCATCAACGTTTTCAATCATCCATGGGACATCGCGGCCGCCAGCTTCCTAGTCCGCCAGGCCGGCGGCGTAGTAACAGGCATGGACGGTTCGGACTGGACCGTTAACACCGTAGGAGCTATAGGCGGCAGGACACCCGAAATCAACAAACAACTGCTTGACCTGTTTTTAAACTCCCTGAGGTCAGGCTGCTTGCCTCAGTCGTAGGGCGTCAGGAGTGGAACCGGATTGATATATCTATAAAACTTTGAAGTGATTCAGAAAATAGGACGAATTGATTGCCGAGTTATCGTAACCGATAGTAAACGCCTCGTATATTTTATTGTCCTTTACAATTGAGCGAGTCGTAAATACCTCTTGTTGACCATTATAATCTCCGCTAAAAGTTAGATCGATAACATTTCGACCATCGATGGTCTTTTTTTCTTGTTTTTGGGTAACACTGTTCTTCAAGGCACCGATTAACCCATTAGTGAATGACTTTAAATCAGCTTGTGTGACGTTAGAGGAGCCTGTAAAAACACCCACGCTATATTCATTTTGGTTATCAGATGATTTAGAGAGGAACGTTTCTGTATTTAAATTTCCGGACTTTTTAGTTTGTTGCGTTGGTTTCTGGATAAACACAGCGGAGAAACCCTCATTCACATTAGTGTATTTCTTCCATGTCGCAGTGTCATTGGGATCTCCAGCTTTATATTGACCGATGATGAAAAAATAACCTCCTGCAAGTACACCGATAAGAACAATCATGATGCCCACGATGACGAGCGTCATCTTGTGGTTCTTGGGAGGATTCGCAATCGCTAAAGAATTTGCCGACATTACAACGTCAGGAGTTGCTTGTTCCGGCTGCGGGTTCGCCGGGTTTACTGCAGCATCAAAGTGACCGGAAACTACTTGGGGGGATTCAGCATTCGCCTGGGTTAATGGTCGTTCGACCGAATTCTTTCCAGGCTGCATTTGTGGATCTTTTTTGTTATCAGCATCCATTGCAAATATCTCCACAGATAGTATTGCCTAGTTGATGAGTAGTTGCAAATAACAAGACCTCACTGCCCGTGAGGTCAAAGTGCTTATGGTTGCGGGGGCAGGACTCGAACCTGCGACCTCGTGGTTATGAGCCACGCGAGCTGCCGCTGCTCCACCCCGCGTCGAGTGGAGTGTTAAAGTATAGCAAACAGGGGTGAGTATGTCAATCCGTGGGCTGGCCAACCAGGCTTTTGGCGGTGCAGGAAGAAATCGACCCAGGATTCAAAGTTGCGTTGATAGACTGGCTGTTTAGATCGCGGCTTCAGCCGGTTTGTCCGACGGCAGATCCACGGTGTACGAGAGCGCCACGCTTTTGGGGACGATTAATCTCTTTCTCGCCGGGTACCGCCAGGCCGAAGTTCTGCCGGGCCGACAGTTCCAGGTACTGGTCGCTGTTATAGTACTGGTTCTTCAGGGCCAGGTTCTCGTTCTGCAATCTTATGACGGCGTTCTGTTGTTTGAGCCCCGATATCTGCTTCTGCAGGCCGTAGTTCGTCTGGATGGCCTTGATGCCGCTCCAGCTTATCAGCAACACCAAATCACGAACAGTGTCTGCCCCAGGAAACGTACATCGGTCAGGCGGCGGGCATAGTAACTTATCTTGGCGGGCAGGTTTTCTATATTCATGAGCGCTTACTATTATATAGCTTGCGGCCAATCTGTTATACTCTCCTCTGTCAGGTTGCGCCATGAGGCCGCCTTAAGGGGATGTAGCTCAGTGGTTAGAGCAGTCGGCTCATAACCGATTGGTCGCTGGTTCGAGTCCAGCCATCCCCACCATTATTATCATGCTTCAATATATTTGACATAAGTCGAAATGGGAGTATAATCATAAGCGGAATCATTAAAACATAAACTTAAAGGCGTCCGTTATGACTTCCGAACAATACATCCTCTTGCCGGTTCAAACCGGCCTAATGGTCCGACGTCCGTCAGGCGGCGCCATGCGACTGTCGAAGAATACCAGGCATGGGGCGACATGGCCTATGGCCTTGCCCGTCAACACGAAAAGGAACATGGCCTTAAGAACGAGGATACGATAGGGCTTTACAAGGAGGCCGCCACATCCCTTGTCAATGTCGTCGTGCAGACCGAACGGCGCGGAGAACAGGATCCACTGACAATGTTCAAGGTAGCCGACAGCCTTGCCAAACAGGCCGAAGCCACGAACGATTCATACCTGACCAGGATAGCCACTAGGGACCTCAGGAAAGCCGCCCAGCTCCTTATGGGCGAAGGACACGTGGTAGAAGCGCTGGCCGGCGAACTAACAGCCGTAAGCCCTCCCGGAGCGGTGCCCGGTATGAACGGCGTTCCCGAGGCTTTGGATCCGATACGGGTGTCCGACACTGCGGAACACGCCATAGAACAGATTACCGGCGAACATAAGCTTCCGCAGCCCGAACTGGCCGCAGCGGCCTAAACGGCTTCGGCCTCCGCAGTGTCCATTATCTTTAGCAGTTCATCCGCGCTGGCGGCCGACATCAGCCGTTCGCGCAGTTCTTTGGCACCATCGAAGTTATTTATATAGATCTTGCAGAACTTGTTGAGTGTATGTATGGGGCGTTCGCGGCCCTGCCAGGTTTTATCGAACAGCTTCACGTGGCGGCGGTACAGGTCTATCTTCTGTTCCCTGGCGTAGTCCGGCCAAGGGCTGTCCTGAGCGAACGCGAACGGGTCATGGAACACGCCCCGGCCGATCATGATGCCGTCCAGGCCGTACTTTTCGGCCAGTTCCAGGCCATGCGCGCGGCTTTCTACGTCGCCGTTGCCGACCATCAGGGTCTTCGGCGCCAGCTCGTCGCGCAGCTCGCGGGCCCGGCCTATGAACTCCCAGTCGGCCGGCACGTCGCTCATCTGTTTTTTGGTGCGGCCGTGGATACCCAGCATGTCCAGCTCCTGACCTAGCAGGAACTCTATCCATGACATATCCGGCCCGTTGAATCCTGTGCGGGTTTTAACGCTCAACGGCAGTCTGCCCGCCAGGCCCTTCTTCGTAGCCTTTATCATGTCTTCGGCCAGCGGCCGGTCATTCATGAGCGCGCTGCACAGGCCGTCCTTCACCACCGCCTTCACCGGACAGCCCATGTTCAGGTCCACGCCGGCGAAGTTCACGCCCTTGGGCAGGCCCAGTTCGCGCGCCAGTGAACCGTCAGCTATCTCGCGTGCCACCTTATGGAAGTTTTCTGGGTCCTTACCCCAGATCTGCGCTATGAGCGGCCGCTCGGCTTCCGTAAAAAGTAGTTTCTTCAGCAAGCGCGGGCCGACCCGGACTGCACAGGCCGTCCACGTTCACGAACTCCGTGAAATACAGGTCCGGCGGCGCCAGGCCCCCCACTACGCGCCGGAAGACCGTGTCCGTCACATCGTCCATCGGCGCCAATACGAAGAAGGGCTTGGGCAACTTTGTTAGGACGTCCATAAAAACTAATTATAGCTTGGTTCAACGACCTGTGCGGCGGCGGCCTTGACGGCGGATAAGCTCAAGAACGTTATGCTGTTGGCGCTTCATGGCTTTGGTTCGGGTCTTTGCTTCTTCTGCCTGTTTTTTCCTAGCCTCTCTTTCGAGCCTGGACTGCTTCTAGTTCTTCTTTTTCAGGACCTTCAGCCTCCGACAGCACAGCTTCAAATTCTCCGGTCGGCATACTAAGGAGAGCTCTCTTGGCGAGCCTGGCGGGCGGCTTCCGCTTCCTCGGCTTCGGCTTCAGCGCCTCGGCGGGCGTAGCCAGCCACGTCGGACAGCGGTCCGGTCAATAACAGAGCCGTCGTTTACCGCGCCATTCAACCGCCTCCGCCGCAGAATCTGCGTCCGAGAGCTTTGGAACCAGGTGCTACTTCGCCAGGAATCTTTCATAATTTATACTAATTATATCATTCTTATGTTTATTGCACAAAGACATGGCGTAGATTTAATAATCTTTTAATAATTTAATACTTACGAATGCCTCCCGGCGACCAGCAAGATCACATATAATGATAAGGGTAATGTCGGAGTACGCGTCTGTAATTAATCCTACAGCCTGGGAGTGTGCTATTCCCAGCGGAAGACGCGGAACGCCACAGCATAGATGATGACGAACCAGGCCGCCATCAGGGCCAGTTGCGGACCGAGATCTATCAGATGCTTGCCTTCCGTGGTCAACAGGCGCAAGCCGTCTATAACAGGGGTCAGCGGCAGAAAGTTGGTGACTGATTGCAGCCACTGAGGCATCAGGAACCGCGGGAAGAAGGTGCCCGACAGGAACAGCATCGGAAATACTACGATGTTGCTTAAAGGCGCCGCCTGGCGTTCGTTCTTGGCCCAGCCGCCGATAGCCAGGCCCAGTCCCAGTATCATGAAGATGCTGAAGATGGTAAACAGGATGATCTCCGGGTAGTCGCCGTTGACCTTCAGGTGGAAGACCTCTATGGCCACGATGAACTGCACGGCTATGGAGAGTATGCCGGTGATGGCCTGGCTGAACATGGTAGCCAGGAAATATTGCCAGGTACGCTGAGCGGCGTGGTGTGCAGGCGGCGCAATATGCCCTGCTTCTTAAGCTCCGGGAAAACGTTCACAGGGCCGAAGATCCCTAAGCCGATGATGGAAAAGCCCAGCAGGCCCGCGAAGGTGTAATCAAAGCTGGTCAGGCTCTTTTCGTTTACGGTATGGCCGTTGACGGTAAACGGCGGCGTGGTGCCGGTAAGCTTGTTGTTTATCTGGTCGAAGACGCCCTTGCAGTACGGACGTCATCGTCTCGCCCGGTACCTGAAGCTGCTTTGGTTATACAGCAGCTCCAGCTGGCCGGATGGATACTTCTGGTCCCGGCTGGACGGCGCCGAAATCCTTGGGCAGGTTGATTATGCCGTCGATCTGGCTCTTGCTCATCTTGTCCTTGGCCTGGGACAGGCCGTTGATATCTTTTTGAACCTTGAATGATGACTTATCCGACTCCAGCTGGTGTACGAACTGTTGGCGAACGGCGCCGTCTGAGAGTCGTTGATCAGGGCCACCTTAAAGGAGACGTTGTTGTTGCCGCTGGAGAAACTGCCGAACACGAACAGGAATATCAGGGGGAACAGGATGCTGAAGAACTGGGCTAGGCGGTCGCGGAAGAAACGCTGGTATTAAGCTTGGTGAAGACGGCGACAGTACGCAGTTGAGACTTTATGGCGTGGGGTTCATGATTCCTCCCTAAGGCCCTTGCCTGTCAGGTCTATGAAGACGTCCTCCAGGTCAGCCTGTTCCACGTGCTGTTCTTTCTTGAAGCCGCGGTCCAACAGTTGTTTGATAAGCTTCTTGGGCGTATCCAGGGCGATTATCTTGCCGCTGTCCATGATGGCTACGCGGTCGCAGAGCTGTTCGGCCTCCTCCATATAATGGGTGGTCAGAATAATGGTAACGCCTTTGTCGCGGACCTGCTCTATAAGCTCCCATAGGTTGCGGCGGGCCTGCGGGTCCAGCCCGGTGGTCGGTTCGTCCAAGAAGAAGACCTTTGGGGCTGTGCACCAGGGCCGTGGCGATGCTTAGGCGCTGGCGCTGGCCGCCGGACAGCTGTTCCGGGAAGCTGTCGGCCTTGTCGCCCAGCTGGACGTCGTCCAGGAACTCCTCTGGGTCGACCTTTTCGCCGTACGCCGCGGCGAACATCTCTATTATCTCGGACAGCTTCTGCTTGTCCTGGAAAGCCGGCGTCTGGGGCTGGATGCCGATTATCTGCTTGATGTCGTTGGGGCGGGAGGCCACGTCTATGCCGTCCACGCTGGCCTTGCCGCCATCTATCGGGCGTATCGTCTCTATCATCTCCAGGGTGGTGGTCTTGCCGGCGCCGTTCGGACCCAGGATACCGAATATCTCGCCCTTTTTCACCTCAAAAGAGATTCCGTCCACGGCCGGCTTGTCATCGTAGACCTTGCGCAGGTCCCTGACCTTTAGGATCATCTTGGCATTGTCTTTACTATAACAAAAAGCCCGGCTTTAGTAGGCCGGGCCTTCTGCCTAAGTAAGACGGTGTCTTACTTGGAGCGCTTGACGGTCAGGAAACCGTTGCGCGGGTTTTCGTTTACTTCCATACCTGACCGGGCAGGTCGGTGCCTTCGGGGCGCTCGTCCTTGCTGAAGTAGTAGATGGTCTGCTTCTTGCCACCGCGGAGCGTAACGTCCTTGGAGTTCAGGTAATAAGTTACGCCCTTTGAGTTAGTGTGCTTGTATGCCATGTAGAGTCTCCCTCTCTTACATTTAGTAACGTACCCCTAAGATACTCTGGTGGGTTTTCTTTTGTCAACCCCTTATGCCCCTGGGGCGGTCATTTTAATCTTGCTTTGGCCAAGCCCCTTGTATTACACTGGGGCGGTAAGCATAAAAGTAATAATTGAGGTGAAGTGAGGGAAAAGTATGGATTTTTCTAACCGCGACGTGCAAGCCGCAGTCCGCTGCTTCCGGCGCGCGCAATTCGGTACCGGCCAGTAGTCCGGGGCCAAGCTCGAGCGGCAGTTCAAACGGCAAAAAAGCAAGCGTCGCAACAAGGGTGAACTGTGGCGCATCATGACAGTGTAGTCGCTGCGGCCGTAGCCATACTTAATAGCCGGTGTCATAGCCGTGATAGTCACCAGGCGGCGTAAAGGCCGAGAGCAAATACGTGGACACCAACAAGCTTCAGGCAGTCTTCCTGAACACCGGCCAGGTCTACTTCGGCCACATAAAGAGCCTTAACGACAAATACTTCGTCGTTACCAACATCTACTATCTGCAGGCTACCAACAACGGGACATGCCAATAGCAGCAGTAGCGCCAATAGCTGGCAGCAACATCACGCTGGTCAAGCTAGGTTGTGAACTTCACGAACCCTACGACCAGATGGTCATAAACAGCGACCAGGTAACTTTCTGGGAGAACCTCCAGGACGGCGGCCAGGTAGCCAAAGCCGTCAAGACCTTCCAGCAGCAGAACCCCAACGGCCAGAAGTGTGCCGACCAGAGCAGCAGCGCCAGCACTAACAGCGCCAACAACGCTCAGAACGCCACGCCAAACAGCTCTACCAGCACCACTCCCAGCCAAGAAACAGTAAGCCCTAGCGGCTTTGGCGGCGGATTAGACGGCGGCCTGCGAACGTAACTACGAACAGCAGGCCGCTTAAGGCCGCCAGGGCCATGCTCCAGCCGGCCAGGTCCGGCGACCAGCGCGGACTGGCGAACGAGAACTTATACAAGGCGTCGGGTATGGCCGGCGCTTTTTTGCCACTGTTGCCGTGTTCCAGTACGTACTGTTCTATGCAAGGTACGCGGTTATGCCCGGAGAAGTCCGTATGGTTCAGCGCTTCGCAATGGGCCTGGGCCTGGCTGTAGAGCCCTTTGTTGGCCTGCAGCAGCTTCTTCTTTCTGCGCTGCCACCAGACGTTCATAGGTGTATTTGAGCTGTATGGGCGGGTAGACGGAGGTATTGCCGGCGCTAAGGTCAGTGTTCATGTGCGAGGTAACGTAGGCCTGCAGGTCCTGGAGCGGTCGTTTTACGCCTGTGTTATCCTTGTCCGCCGCGTATACGGCATCGCGCAGTTCTATCATGTGCTGGTTGTTGGCACGCAGGGCGAAGACGCACACCACGCCGCTTACGATAGCTAACACCAGGAAGTACCACGGGCTTATCCATCGGAGCTTGGTCCATGCGAAGTGCAGGTAGCGCTTATCCATACATGTTTGATTATAATGGAACACTATGCATATATACTTCTCGGGCATAGGCGGGGCCGGCATAGGACCGCTGGCCCAGATAGCACACCAGGCCGGCTATGAGGTGTCCGGCTCCGATCAGCAAGGCTCGCAGTACGTCGGTTATCTTAAGAAACACGGTATCGCCGACATCCGCGTCGGCCAGTCGTACGAAGGCATCGCCAAGGACCATGAGCGTACGCCCATAGACTGGTTCGTCCATAGCTCCGCCCTGCCCGCGGACCACCCGGAGCTTAAGTTCTGCCGCGAGCAAGGCATCAAGGTATCCAAGCGCGACGAACTGTTGAACCGTATCCTGAACGAAAAGAAGCTTAAGCTGATAGCCGTTGCCGGTACGCATGGCAAGACCACCACCACGGCGATGGTCACGTGGCTGTTCAAACAGCTGGACGAGCCCATCAGCTATCTTCTGCCGGCCAAGACCTCGTTCGCGGAGATGGGCGAGTATGATCCTAAAAGCAAATACTTCGTGTATGAATGCGACGAGTTCGACCGCAACTTCCTGGCCTTCGAGCCTAACATCAGTCTTATAACAGGTGTCAGCTGGGACCACCACGAAATCTTCCCTACGCGCGAGGATTACCAGGCCGCTTTCCGCGAGTTCATAAGTCAAAGCGGCCATACTTTTATCTGGCAGGAGGATGCCGACTACCTTGGTCTGCCGGACAGCGGCGGTACAGAAGTACTGGATAGCGGCAATCCGAAAATCGGCGAGATAGGGTTGTTAGGTTCATACAACCGGCTGGATGCCTGGCTGGCCGTGCTGGCCGTGCACAAGGCCACGGGCAAGCCGGCGGCCGAACTGCTGGGGATCATCAACCGGTTTCCCGGCCTGTCGCGGCGCATGGAGCCTATAGTGCCAAACTTGTACAGCGACTATGCGCACACGCCCGAGAAGATCCGCGGTGCCATGAGCGTAGCTAGCGAGATGGCGGGCGACACCGGCCAGAAATTAGTAATCGTCTACGAGCCGCTGACAGACCGGCGCCAGCACCACATGATGGATGATTACAAGGACTGTTTTAGCGGCGCGGACAAGCTATACTGGATACCCAGCTATTTAGCCCGCGAAGACCCGGACCAACGCATAATACCGCCAGCCGAGTTGATAACGCACCTGGACAATCCGTCCATCGCTGAACCCATGGAACGCGACGCTAAGCTCAAAAAGGCCATCCAAAAACACTTGGACGCTGGCGATATGGTCGTCTGCATGGCCGGAGGCGGAGGCGACAGTCTGGACGACTGGCTCCGCGAAGAGTTCAAAGCCTAGCCCGGCGGCTCCTACTCCTCCCAGCCGTGCTCGGCATAGGTTTCGTGAGCGGCGATTTGCTCTAGATAAAAGCAAATGGACGGAACTACATTATCCGGTAGATTTTCTGGGTCAAGCCAGACCAACTCGGCATGCTTATGCGGTTCGGCGTTATGGGGTTTGCCCTGCCACTTGGTTGCCTCGAAGCATACGTCGACCCAGAGCGTGTCTGATTTGCGGTGCGCTGTCAGCACGTGCTTCATATCAGACGGCTTTACGCTGACGCCAGCCTCTTCCTTGGCTTCGCGAACAGCGGTTTCCAAGTATGTTTCACCGTGGTCGACCTTACCGGATATCAAGCCGTAATAACCGTCGCCCCATTTAGTATTCTGCCGCAACAAGAAAGCGATTTTGTCGTCTTTGCGCAGGATTACATGAGCCGCCGTATATGGGGTGGCGATGTCGAACTTCATCTGTTATCGCCGGCGCCGCCTAGGACGCCGCGCTTGTGGCGATCAGCCAGCTTCTTTAAGTTCTCGATTGGCGATGTCGTCGAAGCTGATGCCTAGGTGGTGCGCAAAGACGGCAAGATACCACAGTACGTCGCCGATCTCCTTGCCCAGTTCCTTTTTGTCGGCTTCGCTGACGTTGCCGCCTTTGTCGCGGATGATTTTCTTGACCTTCTCGGCGACCTCGCCGGCCTCGCCGTTGATTCCCAGCACCCAGTGCAATAGGTCGTTGAATTCGTTGCCGTCGGAAATTACTGTGGTCAGCGCCCGTTTCTGATACTCGTCGAAGTTCATCTAGCCTATTGTATCATCGTCGATCTTGACGGCGCCGGGGCGTAGGACCTCGATGGCGTCGTCCAGGATACGGATGATGGTGGAGGGCTGTCGGCCGGTGAGGTCGCCGCCGTCAACGTAAAAATCAACCTTGTCGCCGAAGTATTTTTTGGCCTCCATGGCGGTAGTAGCCGGGGGTTCGCCCGGCTGATTGGCGCTGGAGGTCAGCAAAGGGCCGGTACGCTTAAGAAGCGCCCGGAGTTTCTTATCGTCAGGAATACGTACGGCCAGGCTCGCGCGGCCGCGGTGCAGATATTCCAAAGCCGGGTCGGAGACCGGTATGACCACGCTCACGGCGCCGGGCCAGAACTGCTCTACGGCTTTCAGGTAACGATGCTTTAAGCCTAGCGTTTCCAGCTGGCTTATGTCGGCGGCTATAAGTGTGCCTGGCTTGTCGTCACGTTTCTTAAGCGCATAGAGCCGCGCTGTGGCTTCCTTGTCAGATGCGCACGCGACCACGCCGTATACGGTATCGGTCGGAATGACGCCTATGGCGCCCGGTCTGCTTAGTTCAGAATCTTCCATAAATGACAGTTTAGCTTAAGTCACTGCGTCTTCAGATAGGCGTAGGTGGCCATGGCGGCCAGGCCGAGTACTATTACCACGGTCGCGGCTATGGCCATGCCGGCGCCGGTGTTGTTTCCGGTTTTTTTTAATGGGGCCGGCCGTTTGGACTTGAGCGCAAATTTATCGAGCTTAGCAGTCGGTTTGGCGGGTGCATCGGGCTTTTCTTCGGACGGATCCGGGTGCACTTCCGGCGGTTTTGGGGGCGCTACGTCCATCACGGGTTTCGCGGGCGTCTTGTTCTCTTCCATAGTAGTTAGCATAGCATAAACATCACCCCTGTTGTATGATACTAGGGCCGATGATCCAGTATCTGTTACGTATTGCCAAACGTTTCGCCGTCCTGATACCCGGTCTGGCAATAGCTTATTTTTCGGTGCATAACGTATTGCCGTACTTCAATCGGCGCCTGCCACTCAGCATAGCCATCATCGCTACCTATGTGCTGGCCGCCTATGTACTCATACCGGCCATCATACGTCTATGGCGTGTACTCAGGCCGGCCAACCATCTGCCGTTGTATTGCGTGACGCCGGACGGTTTCGCTTCGGACCCGTTGAACATAGGCGTGGTAGGTACGCGCCGGCAGCTTATCAATGCTATGGAACGGGCCGGCTGGTACGTGGCCGATCCCCGCGGCGTACGCAACAACGTACGCGAGATGCTAAGCGCAGTTTACGGCTGGAGTTATCCCAACGCGCCGGTCAGCAGCCTTTACCTGTTCGGGCGTAAGCAGGACATAGCTTTCCAGATACCCGTGGAGGGCGTTCAGGGCGGCAGTAGACATCACGTGCGGTTCTGGGCCACCACTTATGAAGACAGACAGCCGCTGGCCGTGCATACCATCCATTGGCATCACCGGCGCAAACGCGTTTACGGCGATAATTTATTGTGGGTGGGCGCGGCATCGCTGGACGAAGGCGTCAATTTCATCCGCCATAATTTTCAACTGACCCACATGATAGCCCCGGACACCAATAAGGAGCGCGAGTTGATAGTCAGCCAGTTCAAGTCCGAGAAGCTGGTGAAGAAACTGCAGGTCATCAAGCTGGGCAAACCCTACAAGCTGATAAACCGCGTCATCAGCGGCTCTTTACATACCGATGGACGGATGGCCGTCATTACACTGCAGTCACGTCGCCGCCGGTAATCAACAATATCAGGAATAGCACTGCCACTATGGTCACGAACGCCACCAGCGTCCACATGATGGTGGCCAATATGTGATGCTCGCCTTTTTTGTGCTTCGCTTTGGGCGCCGCGAGTTCAGGGTTAAGTTTCTTGCGCGTCGCGTCTTCCACCGCTAGCATCACGTCGCCTTCATGCGACACTATATCGTCCACCGCTTCATCCGTCCGGGCGTCATCCAGGTCGGCGGCGCCTTCGTCCAGATCTTGCTGAGGGGCAGGTTCGGCATCGCCGGATGTTTCTGCCGGCTCTTCAGGCTTGACCTTCGTCTTGGACTCTTCCTGGGCTTCGTCCCCGCCGGGCGCGGAAATCTTGCTGGTTATCTCATCGAGCTTGTCTATGGAAAGAGGCTTCGTGTCCGCGTCGCCGATACCGATTTTCTTGCGCAGGTCGTTGGACAATTCAGGGGCGGTGCTGGCCGGTTCGGCCGCCGTTGACACGGCATTGACCTTAGGCTTAGTCGGTTTCTTGCCGGATTCATCCGCACGCTTCGGATCCAGCATGGCGTCGACCTGCTCCTCAAGCGTTTTGCGCTTATCGGATTTCTCGTCCTTGTCTTTCTTTCCTATGTGCATATGCTTACTCTACCAAACGTTTGTTATTTTATTAATAAAATGGTATACTATACCATGTAATCATATGAGGTGACGTATGGCGGAAGCCGGTATGGAATTGCCTGCACCAAATTTTATAACGCTGGGTCCCGAACGCAGCGACCACGAGCAGATCACAAAGTGGTATCTGGGCCGTCAAGGCCTGCTGGGCATAGCCGGCGTGGACCTGGTGCCCGACATAGTACGTGATGGGCTGGAACGGATCCGGAGCGAGCCCAATTCCTTCTTGGTACAATGCAGCGCCCACGAACAGCTTAACGTGGTGAATATGAGCTCCCCCGGCGAAGTAGTGATGGTAGACGCGTTCATGCAACCGACCATGGCAATAGGCCTGTTACTGCGCCGCGACGTCGATAAACCCAGGCGGCTCGCTATCATGCCGGCCACAGCGGCTTACGTCAATAACATAGATGAATGGGAAGAGGTCGTAGAGGTAGGGTCCAAGCCGATAGCCGCGCAAATGCTGATAGAAGGCGAAGCCGACGCGTGCATAGCATCGGTGGCGCATGCCGATGAGAACCCTGATATCTTGAGGGTAGCCAAGAATTTCGGTCCGGTAATGACCAGCTGGAACGTCTTCGGCTCACGTCCCCGCCCCGAGGGCGTGCCGCTTGGCGAGCCCCTGAGCAATTTCTACGCGCCGGGCCGATAAGTCCTGATTAGGGACTCAGGCGGTTGATGTCGCGCGGGAATAGGGTGGCTTCCTTGACGTTGTTGAAGCCGATTATTTTCTCGGTCAGGCGCTCCAGCCCTAAGCCGAAACCGCCGTGGGCCGGCATGCCATAACGCATGGCGGTAAGCAGCGGTTCGAATCCGGGGTCCTTCGGGTCGCCTTTGGCCAGCTCTTTCAGCTGTCTTAGCAGAGTTTCGTGCCGATGCTCGCGCATACTTCCGGTGGTAATTTCTACGCCGCGGAACAGAAGGTCTACGCGGTCGGCAGTTTCCGGATCTTTTTCGTTCGCCTTGTGGTAGAACTTCATCTCGGAGGCCGGCCATTCGGTTACGAAGACCGCTTCGGAGTCCAGATGCTTCTTGGCGTAGTCGCAGATCCACCGTTCCTCGTCCGGGCGGAGGTCTTTCTCGCCTACAGTGTCTTCGCCGGTAGCCTTGCTGTATTTTTCGTGGACTTCGGCCAAGGTGAGCGTGGGTATGTCGTCGGGCAGTTTGGGCTGGGTGGCATTCCAGCGCTTGAGTTCGGCTTCGTGTTTGTCCCAGGCCGCAGTAACGCTGGCTTTGAGCAGACCGCTAAGGAAATGCTCTAACTCCTTAAGGGTAATGAAGCCCATTTCGCCGTCCACGGAGGTATATTCTGTCATGTGGCGGGTGGTGGCGCTGGGTTCGGCGCGGTAGACGGGTGCGATCTCGTAGACACGCTCGAACGGACCTACCATCATCTGCTTATAGAACTGGGGACTCTGGGCCAACGTAGCGACCTTGCCGAAATAATCCAGTTTGAAGACTTCGGCGCCGCCTTCCGTAGCTTCGGCCAGGAGCTTGGGCGTGTGTATTTCCGTGAAGCCGTTCGCGTCAAAATAGCCGCGGATCGCGGAGCAGACCGTGGCCTGAATTTCGAATACGGCCTTCTCCTGCAGATTGCGCAGGCCGAGGACGCGATGTTCGAACAACGTGTCCAGGTTGTCGGGTTTGTGGCTGAGCGGTTTGTCGATCTCGATGGGCGGTTCGTCCGTTACCGGAACCATTACGCCGATTTTAGCATCATGAAGCTCGGCGCCGCCAGGCGCACGCTTTTCTTCTACTACTTTGCCGTCAACGGCCAGCACGGTGCCGATCTGCATGCCGCGGAGTTTCTCGACCTCGTCCTTGTTCTGGATAACGATTTGGGCCAGGCCGCGCCGGTCGCGGACGTTTATAAATGTCAAGCCGCCCAGTAGGCGTTTCTTGTGCAGCCAGCCTTCAATATGTACGGTCTTGCCGATGTGATCCTTCAGATCACTGCTAAGGGTTCTCATGAAAGACTATTTTACCACTTCCTCATCTGTTTTAACAGGGGTGTCGTTTTCGGTCTTGGCGGCGCCGCCGGTTTTACGGCGTACAGCCGGGTGACGGGCGGCCACCGCTTCGGGGTCGGAATACTGATCAAACTCATCGCCGGGTACGTGGCCTACCAGCTGGCGGATGATGTCTTCGGCGCTGATGACACCGACGTATTCCTCGGAGCTGTTAACCACCACGAAGACCGGGTGGTTGGTCGCGAAGAAAGCGTGTAGAGCCTCGCCCAGGGTATCGTTCTCATGCACGTAGTAGACAGTAGGCGCCATGAGGTCGCCGACCTTGCCTTCGCTATGTATGCCCAGCTGGCTCAAGCGCAGACTGCCGATGAACGGGCCTTTGGAGGTTTCGCGGACCAGAACCTGTTCCTGGCCGTTCTTGTGGAGCTCATCGATAAGTACGGGGCCGGCGGTGTCGCCGGGCTTCACGGTCTTAATTTTACGGCGCGGTGTCATGACGTCGGCTACCAGATGATTGTCGAAGCTGAGGGCGCGGATGGCAATCTCTAATTCCTCCTCGGTGAAGCGACTGTCTTCCTGGTTGCGCTGGCGTTCCAGAAGGTTTATCAGATCGTCACGCTCATAAAGCTGAGTGTGGTCCGTGACGGTATAGCGCCGCTCGACCGTGTCGGCCCCGCGGCTCAGGAGCGGATGCAGATAGTTTAGCAGCCAGGCTATGGGCGGCGCGGCCATTTTGGCCAGCCAGGTTCCAAGCGTAGTAGTGCGGCTAGCCGGTACTAGCGAAAAGCCGATCCATAGCAAGGGCCCGACTATCAGCAGACTGACCCAGATGCTTAGTTCACGCGCCAACAATATAAGGCCGGCAGCGGTCATGAGTCCTATGTAAAGCCATAGCAGGCCGCGCAGGCTGTTGCCGTAAGCTACGGCGCGGTATAGGGTCTGCGCTGTCTTATCGTGTTTTTCGGCCCGGCGTTTAAGTTCGCGGACGGGCAGACGGAAATAAGCCTTGCGCACGACTATCCCGCCGAACGACAGCAAGAGAAATACCGCGGCGTAAACGATGTTATTCATGCCCCTTTAGCTTATACCGACAGTACTTGATTACAAAACTCCCCGGTATTGTATACTCTAAGTATGTCTAAGCAGTTCTGGGGAGTAATTGTCCTGGTGGTCCTGGTGTTCGGGGGAATATTCGCGCTCACCGGCAACAAGGCGGGCGCGCCCAGCAAAAATTCTTCCGGCGGCCCCAAGCTGACCAGCCACATCGAGGGCAAAGGCAAGTCCGGCGTCAAACTGGTGGAGTATGGTGATTACCAGTGTCCGTATTGTGGCCAAGCCTATGCGCCCGTCAAACAGGCTGTAGCCGACTTGAACGACCAGATTTACTTCCAGTTCCGCAACTTCCCACTTACCAGCCTTCACCAGAACGCCTTCGCCGCCGCCCGCGCGGCCGAGGCCGCAGCCATGCAGGGCAAGTTCTGGGAGATGCACGACGCATTGTACGAGAGCCAATCGCAGTGGGAATCATCGAACAGCCCAAGCACATTCTTCAACAGCCTAGCCCAGGACATCGGCTTGGACGTGAACAAGTTCAAGCAGGATTATGCCAGCGGTCAGGTGAATGATCTTATAAACGCCGACAAGGCCGAGGGCGACAAGCTCAAAATCCAGGGAACGCCGGCCTTCTTCCTGGACGGCAAATCAGTGGAACTACCCTACCAGCAAGGCGCCAAGGCCATAGAAAAAGTCATACAGCAGGAAATAGACAGACAGGCCAAGAGCTAGTCCACGGAGACGTACAGCCAGTGGCGGCCGCTGTAGCGCTCCACGCTGGTAAGCAAGCCGGGGGCCTGGCCGCGACGGCGCAGGGCCTCACGGACAATGCCGGATGAAACATCCGGAGCGTGGCTGTCGAAGATTATCACGGATTCTGGCCGGGCCGGCCAGTCTTCCACGGTACGGCGTACATCCGCACGCTTATCGCGCGAGCGTATACCTATGACGATTTCGGAACCTTTGAGCAGACGTGCCGAGCCGGGCCAGCCCGCAAGGTCGCGGGCCACATCCGACCCGAACAGCAGTACCAGCTTAGCGTCTGGAAAACGCTTCTTGAGCCGCGGCAGGGTACGGCTGACACTGAAGCTGGTGTCTTCCAGCTCCAGCACGCCTAGACTAGGGTGTGGTTCCAACGCCCGCTTTAGCATGGCCGCGCGGTGGCCGAAATGCTCTACCCCGTGCTTTTTGCGAGGACGGCGTTCCGGCAGGAAGTACACTTCATCCAGATCGGCCGCCTTCAGCGACTGTAAAGCGAAGGCTACATGTCCGCTGTGTACCGGGTCGAATGTGCCGGCATATATGCCTATGCGCCGCTCATTTTTCATATATTAAGCATATCAGTGGCCGTCGCAGACTTCACAGCTGCAATCTTTAGGGTGGCTCTTGGCCGCTAACTTGGCCCGTTCTTTCTTCATAAGCTCACGCAGAAACGAGCCACCGCCCCTGCCCCTGCCTCTGCGCATCTGTCTGTCATACGTCGCCGTTTCACCCGTTACCGATACTTTTGCTGGGCGCCGGCTGACGCTCCGAACCGCCCTGCTTCCTGCTTCCTTGACAACCCTAAGGTACCGGTAGGGTACGCCCTCGCTGTTCTCCACAGCGACTTCCGGATCTCCGGCCTCCGGCTCCACCGATTCCGGTACGGCACGAAGTTCTGGCCTCGGATCTTCCGGCCCGGCGGGCTCCTCGCCACCGCCGTTTATAAGGTGTAGTTCGGGCCTTCTGGCCTTACGTCCGACCCCGGTTCCGGTATGTTTTCAGGTAAATCTAAACTATGTTCCAGTGTCATCGTTATATTATACAGTACCTACTATACAAAGTATAGTATTAGCTATGTGCGTTGCGCGGTTGCCGCTGTGTCAGACGCGGCACTCTTAGCCTGAACTTATCCGGATTAAGCACCAGGGCATAAAGACCGAAGAAACAAGCTGTATAAAACAAATCCCCTAGGACTGTCCACTTAAGGAACGGGAGACCGGCTGCATAACTCGTTGCCAGTCCGGAAAAGCCGCGCGCGTAAGCGCCGGCCGCCCAGACACCGAAATTAGTTACCAAAAAGAACTGTGCGGAAGCCGCCAGGCTCATGCCGCCAATGCGCACGGCACCCCTCTTCTTGCGCAGGGATAGCCCCAACAGAGCGCTGATCATGAAGCTCCCCCACACCCAGGCGGTAGTGCCGGTGAACATGGCACTCAAAGGCTGTACATGGCTGAAGTTAAGTACGGGGTGGCCGAAAGGACTTATGTAAAGCAAAGCGTAGTCGCTTAGCGCCATTATCGCCAGCGGGACGATCAACGCGTACCTTTTAGGCAGATAAGCGGCTCCGAACAAGGCGGCGGCAGTAACCGGAGCGAAATTCGGGATATGGGGCATCAGCCTCATGATGACGGCACTGACCACTATAGTTATCACTATTCCCATCCTGGTATTTTGGTTCTGTCGGTTCATTTTTTTACTCCGTTTTTTACTCCGGGGGCTTTCCGTGATTCTAGCATGAACCAGATGAAGGCAACAAGGACAAGCAGTACCGCGCCGTAGGCCGCGGACCTTATGTCCGGTCTTGTGCGCGCTCTTTTTGTCCGGCTTGGCAGCAGTGGATGTGCTGGCTCCCTTGACCTGCCCGTTACCATCCTTATCGGCGTTGGAACTATCTGATTTAGCCGGAGTGGCAGCCACGGTCTGGCCGGAGCCCGCACCGGTCGTCTGCGTGCTACCGCTGCCGGAATCTGTGCTTGATGCAACTGTTTGCGCGGAAGAGTCGCTAGAATTGCCCGAGCTGCCTGAGCTGCCAGACCCTCCGCCGGATCCGACAGGCGATGACGGAGGCTGGGGAGGCCGCACGGCTATAGGCGTAGGCGCCGGGTTAAGCAGCCAGGTGGTGCCCAGCAGAGCCAGGACAGCGCTTGACGTATACGTATAGCTACCAGGTGTGGTGCCATAGCTGAAGCCACCATCCGCCTTCTGGTCATTCAGCAGCCACGCACGAGCGGAAGCTGCAGACGCATCCACGGAACTGCCCACCAGGTTTAGAGCCATAAGGACCCAAGCCGTGGAACTGCCGTCTGACGACGTACCGAACGTGTCATAGGCGAAACCGCCGTCGGACTGTTGCGTGTCTTCAGCAGATAGCTTAAGGTTTCGCTCTTCTCCAAATCCAGATTTATGGTCGTATCGGACGGCGACAGCCCCAGGTCGGACGCGGCATACATGGCGATCAAGGCCGCCGCCGTGTCGCCGCTGTCGGGACCACAAAAGTCACAAGTATAGTCTGCCGACCAGCTGAACCCACCATTAGGAGCTTGGTGGTCCAGCATATAATCAAGGGCATCCTGGGCTTCCGGCAGAAGGCTGGTGTCATGCGCAGCATCTATGGCAATAATGCCGAACCAATCGTCGTTCAAATATGCTGGATTACCGATTTGTCCGCTCGTATGCTGAGCGCTCAGCAAAGCTTCGTAATCAGTTCCGCTGACGCCGAAACTTGACGGGTCCTGTCCGATGGCCGCGATAGCAATTATCTTGCGCTCGACGGTATAGATGGATGTGGTAGAGTCTGCAGTGTCATTCTTCAGAAAATCTAGCAAGCTGGCGCCACCATGTGTAAACCCTGCAACATTCTGTCCCGCAGCCGTCACCGCTATCGCCGACCATTCCGGAGTTTCACCGAACGCCGGATATACTGCCGTCCGCGTTCTGATTGGCCGACAGATAGCGTATGCCATCCGCGGCGGCCGAAGACGGGCTGGAATTGACCGCCGCCAGCGCCGGCGCCGGAACGATCAGGCCGGCGGTCACCGCCAGCGTGATTATCAGATTGATGATTCGCTTGGACATATTAGCTCCTATCCTTTCATATGTGCTCGCCAATTTATTGAATCGCCTGCACGAGCCGTGACGTAACCACAGCCGTAAGCCGGATACGCTAGCCGTTGACCTCATAGATCCACCGCACCGTGCCCGGATCACCGATCCCGTTTATCACATAGACCCCTTCGGTCCCCCACTGCGAGTTATAGCGCATGTCCAGGCTGTGTATGACCCCTTGGGCCAAGGCTTGGCTCAGCACGTCGCACTGGGTACTCCCTGACGCCACGAGGACGGAACCTTTGGCCTGTCCGTTTATGCTGAGTGATACGGCTATGGCCGCTTTTTTCTTGGCGGCGACAGCGACGGAGTGACCGGAACTGCCCGGCGCGGATGCGGACAGGACCTGGGTCGTCTGTGTTTCGGCGGTACCCGAAGTACCGTACGGGCTTGCGGCCGTTCCGCCGGATTGCCGGCCGTTAACGGCTGGGGCTTTGGATGGCCGGGCTGTCTTCCCGCCGGCCTTCGCGCTCTTCTGGGCGGCCAACGCAATGACCGGCTGTGAAGGCGCGGCGGACAGGTGGTTGTCCAATTCGTTCTGATAATTCCATAACCCGCCCAGGACCGTGACCAAGCCTACTATCAGCAGGCCGGCGCCTAGCGGCAGGAACGTTGGAAGCTGGTGTTCAAGCCTGGAAAACAAAAATCCTCCGACTGAAACATCCAAGCGGAGGAGCGATACAAATTTGTGAGGAGTACCATTTACCTTTGCTCGAAGATTTCGATTAGTTGCTACTTGGTGCTCTGACTTTCACAGTTGCGGCACAGTGAGGGAATTTCACCCTGCTTCCCCAAAACGTCGGACTTTATTGCCAACGTTATGTAGCGATTTGATATTACGACTAAATGTCAGGCACTGTCAATGTTATAAAAACAACCTGCTGGATTTATGATGCGCGGCGCCTGAGTTCGGTCAGTCTGGGCATGAAGCTCTGCGACGCGCCTTCCAGTCCCAGCACCCTGAGCGCGTTGACGAGTATGTCCAGGTTCAGCCAGCGCGGACGCGTCCGGCGCTCCGTTTTCGGCCTGCCTAAAGGCATGCTCTATCTTTTCTACCAGCCATTTCTCCTCGCCGGGCTTAATCTGGTTGGATGTTATCTGTTGGGTGCTGCTGCCAGCCCGAAGCGTTCTCCGATGTCCGCACAGTCTCCAGCGAACGCGCCGAATGATCGCGCTTGCGCAGATGGCCGCGTTTTATAAGGTTGTTCACGTGCAGGGCCACCGTTGCCACCGACGTGTAATTCAGGCCCGTCCATGATTTCGCGGTAGCTGGGGCTGTAGCCGTGTTCGTCAATGAAAGACTCTATGAACCCGAGCATTTCCTTCTGTTTCTTGGTCGGCCTTACGGTCTTTTCGCCGGATGTTTGTTTTTCGTCCATGTTTTAATTATGCCTCATTTTTCGGCTACCGACCAGTTTGGTGTGTCATCCTTAGTGTATGCCGCCTAATTGTGCATATACATTGAATACTCAATGTATGCACCTCAGTGCGGCGCATGGGCGCTCTATCGCCAGCAGACCCGTCATGCTTTTCTGGGAAGACCCAATACTTGTACCACAGCCAGCTCCATACGGTGAAGAAACCGGCCGAGATGAAGAACCCGATATACGGCGTGATGCCGACGGCCTTCAAGCCCCAGATTATCAGGTAGTCCAACACGAAGCCGATTGACTCAATAAAGATGTATCGGGCGGCGTGCTGCATCTCGCTTAAGTGGGCGCGGTCCGAAAACGCCCAGAAGCGCTGGACCAAGTAGTTGAGTGTCCAGCCCACGGCATCGGCCAGGATCTTTGACGGCAGCCAGTCCCACTTCAGCAGTGAATAGCAGAAGGCGAACACGGCATAGCCGCTCCAGAAGTACAGCCAGCCGCCCGCCAGGTATTTGGCGAACCGGCGCGGCGGCCGCAACTTACTTGCGCGCTTTCTTGGGCTTCGGGCGTCCCGTGGTTTTTCCATCGTCTTTCTCCGGTTCAATTTTAGGTGCGGCGGCCTTGCGGTCCGGCGCCATAGCCACGCCTGCCAGACCCCACCATACGTAAGCCAGCGTATCATCGGCCCAGGCGTGCGACAGCAGGTTGATAAGCGTCAGTCCGATAAGGCTGGCGAACAGGCTGAGCGCCAATGGGTCGGACCGCCTAAGCCACAGCAGATAGCCCACGCCGGCGTTTATCAATACGAACAGCATGAAACCCAACCAGCCCGTCTCCTGCGCGATCTGCACGAAGTAGTTCTCGGCTATACGAGGATTGTGCCCGGTGTTGTATATGCTGGCCGGCCCGGCGGTGCCAGGGCCCTGGCCCAAAGGATGATCCCAGATTTCACCCAAGCCTGTCTTTAGCGCCATCAGATGGTTCTCGTTCGAGGTAGTCTTGACCGCCGAATGGGTCTGGGTATGGAAGATGAAGTTCTCGAACCGCGCGCTACGGTGGAAAGCCAGGCTTAACCCCGCCCCGGCCACTACAAGGGCGGCGATTACACTCAGCGCTGCTAGGCGTGACAGCCGGGTGCGCACACTCATCAACAGGACCACCAGTATGCTCAAAGCGGCGCCGATCCAGGCACTGCGCGAGAAGCTGAAGAATAGCACCGTCAGCAAGGCGACCAGGAATCCGGCCTGCAGCCAGGTGCGGCGTTTAGGATTAAGCAGAAGTACCGCCAGCAGGCTTATAGGTATGAGCAGGTACGCGCCTAGCGGGTTGGCGCCGCGCAAGGTAGAGGCTATGCGGATGTAATGTGTGTTGTGATTGATGGTTTCGAACGGCGGTATGGTCTGTGACCCGTAGCCGAAGTGGCGCAGAAAATCGTGCGGCAGGATAAATATCTGCAGGAGTCCGAATAACGCCACGCCCATGGCCGGCCAATACACCGCCCATTGCCAGTGCGAGCGTAGGCGCGACATGCGCAAGGCCACCGCCCAGGTCACCAGGAAGAACACGAGGTAGCGCAGGTTTACTATCAGGCCGTAGCCCAGCGCCTTGGCGGTAACGTCATGCTGGTTCAGAGCCAGCAGTCCCCAGACCACCGTCAGCAATATATAAAGCAGTATTAGCCAGACCAGACGACGCGAAAGCGTGTGCGTCCGTATTTTCTGATCCGTGATTATAAGATAGATCGCGCCTAGGGCGCTGATGACCAGCAGAACCTCCTTCCATAAGCGCAGGGACGTGTAATGGCCGAACAGGCTGGAACCCCACACGGTCAGCAAAGCATGGAAAGGCATGAGGAACAGGATAAGTATGGTAAACACGCTTACCCATGACAGGACGGTATACTTCAACGCCGAAGTTCTCATAATGCTACAATTTAATGAGTTCCATGAAGAACAATGCTTCGGTTATTTACAATTTTGCCTTGATCGTTGGCGATGCTTTGGCTATCACCCTTGCATTCAGTATAGCGTATATTCTGCGCGTGACCCTAAGCCACGTACCGACTAGCGCCCAGGTGCATGCCGACAAATACCTTGCCATCGTGATAAGCCTGCTCCCGTTCTGGATACTTATCTTCGGGCTGTTGGGGCTGTATAACGCCCGGATCTACGACAAGCGTTTCAGCGAGCTGGGCCGTCTGTTCACGGGCTGTTTCATCGGCATACTGTTCATCATCAGCTACGCCTACATAGTCAACATCACCATCTTCCCGGCCCGCCTGGTCACCCTGTACAGCTTCGGACTGGCATTAGTCCTCGTTCTGGCGGAACGGACTCTGGCCCGCGGCGTCCGGCGCCAGCTATTCAGCTATGGCCATGGCATAAACAATGTCCTGCTGGTAGGCGACACCAGGACCACCCAGCGGCTCATCGACGCCCTTAGCAACACCAAGGTGACGGGCTACAAGATAGTAGGCGTGGTCGGCGGTGTGCGCCACAAGCTCAAACACCATTACGATACGTACAGGGAATATCCCAGCTTCGACGAAGCCATCAAGCATCTGCGCGGCAAACCCCTGCACACGATCATCCAGACCGAGCTCTACGCCGGCGGCGAGAACAACGACAAGCTTCTGACCTATGCCCAAGAGAACCATGCCGCTTACCGTTTCGTGCCGGGCAATAGCGAGCTGTTCGTGGGCAATATCGAGGTGGACCTATTCCAGACCATACCGTTCATTGCCGTGCACCAGACGGCGCTTATCGGCTGGGGACGGGTGGTCAAACGTCTGACAGACCTGGTACTGGGCGGGCTTTTCCTTATAGTCGCTCTGCCGTTCATGATAGTGATAGCCGCCGCCGTCAAGCTGGCCGATGGCGGTCCGGTGTTCTTTCGCCAAACCCGCCTGAGCCGCTTCAACACGCCGGTGAAGATTTTCAAGTTCCGCACTCACCGGCCCGGGTACAGCGGTATGGAGCCGGAAGAAGCTTTCCGAAAGATGGACCGGCCGGAACTTATAAATGAGTACCGGGAACACGGGGACCAGCTAACGGACGACCCTCGGGTAACCGCCGTAGGGCGCTTCTTAAGGCGCACGAGCCTGGACGAACTGCCCCAGTTGTTCAACGTGGTGCGCGGCAACATCAGTCTGGTGGGTCCGCGGGCACTGGTACCGTACGAGCTGGAAAAATCCGAACAGATGAACCTGATACTGAGCGTCAAATCCGGCATGACCGGCCTCGCGCAGATATCCGGAGTCAGCGACCTAAGCTTCACCGAGCGTCGCAAGCTGGACCTTTATTACGTCCAGAACTGGAGTTTCTTCAACGACCTGGTGATACTGGTGAAGACCTTCTGGGTAGTGCTGTTCCATAAGGGGACGCGCGGATGAGCAAAAAAAAGCTGAAGGTCGCCATCGTCTGCGACTGGCTCACGGGCATAGGCGGCGCCGAGCGTGTGGTACTGGAACTGCACAGGATGTTCCCCGACGCGCCCATCTACACTTCGCAATACAACCCCGACGCCATCGACTGGTTCAAGGACGCCGACGTTCGCACTACCAAGCTCCAGACCCTCTCCCCCCGCCTTAAAAAATTCCTGCCCCTGCTCCGGGCCCGCGAATTCGGCCGCCTGGACCTGAGCGGCTATGACCTTGTGATATCTTCCAGCGGCGCCGAGGCCAAGGGCGTACACACCGGCAAAGATACGGTCCACATATGCTACTGCCACTCCCCCACGCATTATTATTGGATACGGCACGATGAATATCTGGAAAATCCGGGCTTTCCGCTCGGCACCAACTGGCTGGCGCGCCTAGGTCTTAGGTTGCTGGCTGACCCCCTCAAGCGCTGGGACAGGCATGCCGCCAAGCGACCCGACTACTTTATAGCCAACTCCACCCACACCCAAGCGATGATAAAACGCTACTACAGGCGTGATTCCTCAGTAATCTTTCCTCCCGTGGAGACGGACCGCTTCCGTCTGCCGGGCAATGCCAAGCCTCCGCTGAGGCATGGCTTCGTAATAGCCGGCCGCCAAACGCCGTACAAGCGTTTTGATTTGGCTATAGAGGCCTGCAACGAACTGAAGGTTCCGCTGGTGGTGATCGGCGACGGACCGGACCACAAACGGCTCGAGAAGCTGGCCGGACGCAGTATCACCTTCCTGACCGACGTCAACGACCAGCAGATAGTCAAGCCACTTCCAGTCGGCCATCGCCTGCATCATACCCAATATGGACGACTTCGGCATCGTGGCCGTCGAGGCCCTGTCCGCCGGCACGCCGATAATCGCCTACAACAAGGGCGGAGCGTTGGACTACGTCGAACCGGGCAAGACCGGGCTGTTCTTTGAACGCCAGACATCCAAGGCGCTGGGCAAGACCCTGGAAACGGCCGCGAACAAGAGCTTTGACCACGGTGTCATAGCCAAGAGCGCCGATAAGTTTTCTGTAGCGTCATTTACAAAGAATATGCGACAATACATAGACGAAGTATGTGCGGAATAGTCGGCTACATAGGCGCTAAGCCCGGTAAGGACGTGGTGCTAAAAGGACTCGAGGCCCTGGAGTACCGCGGTTATGATTCGGCGGGTATAGCTCTGATAGACGATGGACAGGCCCAGGTATTCAAGCAGGTCGGGCGCGTAAGCGGCCTAGTAGAAGAGATGGCCGATAAAGACCTAGGGGCGCATCTGGCCATGGGCCACACCCGCTGGGCCACCCATGGCGGCGTCACCGAGCCGAACGCCCACCCGCAAGCCAACAACGCCGGCGACATCTTCGTAGTCCATAACGGTATCATCGAGAATTTCGCCGAAATCCGCGAGCGCCTCAAGACCGAGGGTTACCACTTTGACTCTCAGACCGACACAGAGGTCATACCCAACCTTATAGATTATTACTGCAAACAGCTGGATTCGTTCGAGGAAGCCTTCAAGGCCTGCTTGGCCGATATCCGCGGCGCCTACTCCATAGTCGCTATCACCACTAAGGAACCGGAGACCATCTACGCCGCCCGCCTGTCCAGCCCGCTGGTCATCGGCGTAGGCGAAGGCGAGCACATCCTAGCTTCCGACCCGTCGGCCGTCATGGACCACACAAAGAAGGTCATCTACCTGGAAGATTACGATGTCGCTGTAATCACCGCCGGCAAGGCCAAGGTCCAGAACCTGAAGGAAGACAAGCCCGAACCTAAGGCTGAACTGCTCGACTTCGACGGCGAGAAAGCCGAGCTGGGCGACTACCCCAACTTCATGCTCAAGGAGATATTCGAAGCGCCGGCCACCATCAAATCAGCCACTCTGGGCCGCGCCCGGGCTGACCAGAACCTGGTCAAGCTAGGCGGGCTGGAGAACGTACTAAGACAGCTCAAGCATATAGACCGCATCGTCATCGTAGCCATGGGCACCTCTTGCAACGCCGGCATGGTGGGCGAATACATCATCGAGGAACTGGCCGGCATACCGGTGGAGGTCCAACTAGCCAGCGAATTCAATTACCGCGACGAACCATTCTCGCGCTCCACGCTTCTGCTCGCCATATCCCAATCCGGCGAGACCGCCGACACCATCGCCGCCCTTAAGAAAGTGGAAGATTACGGCGTCCTGCGCCTTGGCATAGTCAATGCCGTGGGTTCCACCATCGCGCGCATGACGGACGCCGGAGTATACTGCCATGCCGGGCCGGAAAAAGCCGTAGCCAGCACCAAGGCCTTTATCGCACAGGTAACCGTGCTCTCTTTGATCGCCCTGCACCTGAGCGACGGCAAGCACCCGAACTTCAAGCCCCTACTGGATGAATACGCCAGCCTACCCGACAAGGCCCAGAAAGTCCTGGATCAGGCGGACAAAATAAAAGAAGTGGCCGACAAATACGCTAATAACCGCGACTTCTTGTTCATAGGCCGCCACACCGGCCTGCCATCCGCCCTGGAGGGCGCCCTAAAGCTTAAAGAGATCTCGTACATCCACGCCGAAGGCTACGCCGCCGGCGAAATGAAGCACGGCCCGCTGGCCATGATTGACGAGAACTTCCCGACCTTCGTCGTTCGCCACCGACTCTCCTCTGCTAGAAAAGACCTACTCTAACATCCAGGAAATCCGGGCGCGCAAAGGCCCGGTGGTAGCCGTGGCTACCGAAGGCAACGAGCATATCGGTGAACTGGTCGACGACGTCATCTACATACCGCCCACCGTGGAAGCCTTGCAGCCCATCCTCCATGCCATAGTCGCCCAGCTGTTCGCCTACTACATCGCCACATCCAAAGGCTTTGACGTGGACAGGCCCCGCAACCTGGCCAAATCCGTCACCGTCGAATAACCCTGTAACTTGTTGCGGATATGACATTCCCGCCCTCTGTTACAACATGTCAACATGTAGCTCGACGTTTTTGACCTCAAAGGTAAGGTGTGCCTTATGTTTGCGTGTATCTTGCTACCGCATGCTTAGCATAGGTATGCTAAGGGTATGTTTAATGGATGATGAAAAGAGGATCCTATAGATACCTGCATGGTCCTACTTACAGTCAGTGCCACTTGGCGCTAAGACCCCAAAGCCTGCGCTTAAAACCACCCGGACTCTGCCAACCTCCCCCTTAAACAAAACCGCTAACAAGCCGCAAGGTACGCTTTAACATATACCTTACTCCTAACCCTAAAAACGTCGAGCTACATGTTGACATGTTGTAACAGAGGGCAGGAATGTCATATCTGCAACAAGGCCGTCAGACGACGTGCAGGATGGCGTCGACGGCCAGGGCCGTCTCCTGCCAGTGTGAGATTTCGATGCTGTCGATACCGAAGGCTTTGACCGGATAATCATTGCCGCCGGGCTGCCAGGCGGTCGCCGATGAACAGGATGTCTTCCTTGCCGATTTCCAGCATTTCCATCAGCTTCTTCATGCCGTATGCCTTGTCGATGCCCTTCTTGGTCACGTCTATGGATGTAACGCCGCCTACGCGCACTTCGAATTCCGGTATCAATGGCTGGATGTAGTCGCGCAGTTTGTTCTTTTTCTTGTTGTCGGGGTCCCAGGCTTCCTTCTGTGCGCACGCCTTCTTTGCCTAGCTCGTCCACGATATCCTGGCCCATGACGGAAAAGGTAACTTGCGACCCGCGGTCCTCTATGCACTCGCCGTAAATCTTCTTGGCGCGCATGCCCAGGTCGTCAAAACCCTTGTTTAGCGCATCGAAAATCTTCTTCTTTTCCGGCTCGGTGAAGTTTTCGGCGTAGACTTCGTACCAGCCGTCGTTCTTGGCCGCGCGGCCCATGTCGTACTGGTAATAGCGCGTGCCGCAGGTAGGCATGATGTGCAGCTTCTCCAGTTGTGAAGGCGTGGCCTCCATATTGCCCAGCAATTGCTTGCGGAACTGGTCGAACTTGCCGCCGGAAATCACGCAGACCTCGAACTTGTCCAACAGCCGTGCCAGCAGTTCCGTCATGCGGTCTTCGGCCGGCGATTTGCTGTCGGCCAGCGTGCCGTCCAAGTCAAAAGCTATCAGTTTCTTCATTTGCGCCCTTTGAACCGTTTGCTTACTTCGCCCACCTTCTGGGCGGAGGTCTTGTTCGTTACCAATATGCCGTGTTCGGTCGCCACCACGGCCACGTTGTCCAGGCCTATCACGGCCACCGGCAGTCCCTGTTCGTTGCGCACGTAGCTGTTGGAGACCTGTTCCATCTCCACGTTGTCGCCGTAGCTGTAGTTGCCGTTGTCGTCCTGCTCGCTCACGCCGTGCAGGTCGTGGAACGAACCGATGTCCAGCCAGTCGAACGTGGCCGGCACTACCAGCCCGTCGTCCACCTTTTCGCTCAAAGCCTTATCGATGGCCTCGGACTCAAAGCCCAGATAGGTCTTCTCGGTGTCGTCGGAGCCAAGCAGGTCCTGGTAGTAGTTCCACAGCCGCTTGTTCTTGGCCTTGATTTCGCGCTCCAGCGTGGAGCGCGTGGATATCAGGTAGCCCGTGTTCCAGAGATAATCGCCGCTGCGGAAATAGTGCGTGGCCGTCTTCTTGTCGGGCTTCTCTACGAACTGTTTGAGCTCGAACACCTGCTTGAACCCATCCGGCAGGCGGTCGCCCTTCTCCATGTATCCCAGGCCGGTGGACGGATACGTAGGCTCTATGCCCACGAATACTATCCGGCCTCTTTTCTTCGGCCAGATCGCCAGCATGCTTGGCAGTGTTAGCAAAGCCGCGCAGGTCCCGGATGATGTGGTCGGACCACAGGAAGAATATGGCCTGGTCGTCGAGCCCGCGGTCCTGAATGGCCTTCATAGCCAGCAAGAAGCACGAGGCCGTGCCGCGCCGGGCAGGCTCTACCAGGATATTTTCCTTGGGGACCTCGGACAACTGTTCTAGCCACGTGGTCGGAGTGCGAAGCCTCGGACACCACGAATATACGTTCCGGATCGGCCAGCTTACTGACCCGGCTATAAGTATTCTGCAACAAACTGTTCTCGTTCGTCAGTTTAAGCAGGTGCTTGGGATAATTATGTGTCGAGAGGGGCCATAGGCGGGTACCGGACCCACCGGCGATTATTACGACTATCATGCAGTTAAATGATAGCAAAAATCCTTGCTGGCCGCCACGTTTGCCCTTGCTGAGACGCAGGTATTTAAGGACTAACTACACGGGGGTGTGGCTCGATTAGGACGTTTTACGCACAAATTGCATGTAAAACGTTCTAATCACGCGGAGTGGGTGTGCTAGAGCTAGCACTTAACGCCCGGCGGCATGCGACTTGGCTATGAACGAGTCGTTCAGCAAAGCGTCAGATCTATATTCCATAACGCCTCGCCGCCGACCTTATAGATCGCGCCCCCAGCGGCCCTCAACACGGCATCCCCCGCGGCGATATCCCAGGCATAAGTCGGAGCCAGGCGGGGGTAAAGGTCCGCGGCGCCTTCGGCGACCAGGCAGATCTTTAGCGACGAGCCTATGTGTTTCAGTTTGTGCTCGCCGACGTCTTCAAGGAATTTCTTCGTCTTGTCATCAAAGTGCGACTTGCTGGCAACCACCACGGGCACTTCAGAGGCACCCTTCTTAACGTTGATTTTCTGCTTGCCGTCCGGACCACCCGCGCCGGAGGACTTAAAAGCCCCTTGCCCTTTAGCGCCCCAGTAAAGCGCATTTATAGCCGGGGCGTAGACCACTCCCAGGACCGGCTCGCCCGACCGGACCAGGGCGATGTTGACGGTAAATTCTCCGTGCTTTTTAATGAATTCCTTCGTGCCGTCGAGCGGGTCGACGAGCCAGAAGGTCTCAAGTTTTTCCTTCGTTTCGGGTGCGTCTCCTTCTTCCGATACGATCGGGTAGCCGAACTTCTTCAGCGCGGTAACGATCAGCTTGTGCGAAGCTATGTCGGCCTGCGTCACGGGAGAGCCGCGGTCGTCCGCTTTCTGCCGGCTCGCAACGTCGCCGGCGCGGTAAATCTTCATGACCTCTTCGCCGGCCCGAAGGGCTATATCTACGATCTCATCCAGCATGCAGGTAGCCTTCGTGCTCCAGGTGCAACAATACCTGGTTGGCCAGTTCGTCGGCTGAATATTCCGCCGTGTCCAGCACCAGTTCGGCGTCCATCGGCTCTTCGTAAGGGTCGGACACGCCGGTGAATTCCTTGATCTTGCCGGCCCGCGCGGCGGCATACAGCCCTTTGCGATCGCGCGATTCGCAGACTTCAATGGGCGTATTCACATGGACCAGTACGAACCCGCCGCCATTGCTCCTGATCATCTGGCGGACTTCTTTGCGCACGTGGTCATAGGGGGCTATCGGCGCGCAGACCGCTATCCCGCCGTGTTTGGATATCTCGGAGGCCACGAAGCCGATGCGCTTGATGTTCAGATCGCGGTGTTCTTTGGAAAAGCCCAGCTCGGAAGACAGGTTCTTGCGCACCACGTCGCCGTCGAGCAGTGTTACGGAGCGCCGCCCGGATTCCAACAGTTTGATCATCAGCGCATTGGCGATGGTAGATTTGCCGGCGCCGCTCAATCCGGTGAAGAACACGGTGAAGCCCTGCTCCTCGCGAGGCTTGTGGGTCTTCTGCAGTTCCTCGGCGACCTCGGAGTAAGTAAACCATTCCGGCAGTTCCTTGCCGTCGTTCAACAGCATGCGGAGTTCCGTGCCCGAGATGGTCATGTGCTCTTTGTCCTTAGGCACTTCGTCGATGGGCATATATTTATCGTAGTCCTTCACGTAAACCATCATCTGGAACGGAATGACTTCCACGCCGATTTCTTCGGCGTATTTTTCGGCGTTTCTTTGGGAGTCGTATGGGTCGTAAATGTCGTTGCCTTTGGAATCTTTGCCCGGGCCGGCGTGGTCGCGGCCGACGATGAAGTGGGACACGCCGTAGTTCTTGCGGATTATCATGTGCCATAACACTTCCCTCGGGCCGCCCATGCGCATCGCCAGCGGCAGAAGCGATAGCATCGCCGTGGACTCCGGGTAGCGCGGCAGTACCGACTGGTAGACCCGCACGCGGGTATAGTGGTCCACGTCGCCGGGCTTGGTCATACCGACCACGGGATGTATGAGCAGGTTGGCCTCCGTCTGCTTGGCGGCCCGCATGGTCAGCTCCACGTGGGCGCGGTGCATCGGATTACGGGTCTGGAAGGCCACTATCTTGGTCCAGCCCAGCTTGGCAAAATGCTCCCTCAGCTCTTTGGGCGTGTAGCGCAGTTCTTCAAAATCGTAATGAGGCGGCAGTTCCAGGCCTGTAAGCTTGCCGCCCACGTAATACTCGCCGGCTTGCCCAAACAGATAATCCACGGCCGGGTGGGCGGTGTCTTCCGTGCCGAAAACCTGCTTGGCTTCCAGTTTTTTGTCGGGCTTCCATACATCCCCTACTTCAAGCAGAGCCAGAATCACCCCTTCCTGGTCGCGAAGCGCGATTTTTTCGCCGCGCTTAAGGCTTTTGGCGAACTTTTCGTCAACGTCCAGGGTTACGGGCACCGGCCAAAGCGTGCCGTCGCCAAGGCGCATATCTTTACAGACGCTCTCGTAGTCCGCTTTGTCCAGAAAGCCTGTCAGCGGAGAGAATCCGCCGTTCACAAGCATTTCCGTGTCGCAGATCTGGCGCGGGGTCAGGTTCCAGCTTTTATACTTGGCCGCCTGTTTCTTTAGCTGAGCGGCCTTTTTCCCGTCAACCAGCAAATCCGTCAATTTTCCGCCATGCGGAGCATTCAGATGTTCGATAACATTGCCTCCTGTTGCATCTATTATACGGTATACTGTATAGAAGTTGTGAAGAGTAAAATCAAGAGTCTGTACAGCACCGGCGATACTGATTTCGCAGAGGTAATACGCCATTCTTTCTGGGCAATCATATTACTGGGCGGCGTAACCATCATACAGTTCGTCTTTGACCTTTCGCTGACGCACCGGTTCAAGGCGCATGGCGCCGGAATATTTTACCTGTGTTTTTCTGTTCTGATGATGTTGGCCCTAGCCGGCCGCCTAGGTATGGAAAGGACTGTGGTCAGGTTCATTCCGCCGCTGCTGTCCGATAAACCGGAGGGGGCATACGGCGTGGTGCGGACTGCTGTCAGGCTGTCCTTGACTCTCACTATCCCTCTCGGCATATTGCTGTTCGTCTTCGCGCCGTATTTGGCGGAACATGCCTTTCATTCCAGCAAACTGACCCCGTATCTACGGATATTCGCTTTCGCGATTCCGGCGCTGTCCTTAAACTACGTCCTGAGCGGTGTCCTGAGGGCAATCAGGCAGACCCAGTTCGCCCTGTCCATAGAGCGCATGACGATGTACGCCTTCGGCATAATAGCAATCTATACGCTTGGCGCATGGTTTGGGATTACCGGGCTGATGGTAGGTTTCGTAGCGGGAATCTATATATCTACCTTGTCGGGGTTTTGGCATATCAAGCGGCATATTAGCTACAAAAAGCCGGTCGTCCCCTTCAGCAAGAAACAGATGCTGATAGTTTCAACGCCTCTACTGTTCTTCGCGCTGGCTACCCAGCTTAACGGCCAGGCCAGCGTGCTCCTGCTCGGCCACTTCGGTTCCAACAGCGACGTGGGTATCTTCAATATCGCTCTCAAAGTTTCCATGCTGATGGCCCTGATACTGACCGCTATCAACGTGATAGTCGGCACTAAGGTCTCGGAGCTGTATGCGGCCAAAAAGCACGAGGACCTCAGCGTAATGGTCAGTAAGGTCAGCGCCCTTGGGGCGCTATGCGGCATACCCCTGTTCATTCTGCTGGCGGCTTTCTCGCATATATGGCTGGGGTTGTTCGGCCATGCGTTCATAGCAGGCTCTGTGGCTCTGACGATCTTAGCCGCCGGTCAGTTAATTAACGTATCGGTTGGTTCTACCGGCCTTATATTAGCCATGACCGGCCATGAACGGGCTTTAGCCGCCGCCATAACCGTAGCGCTGGCAGTGAATATAGGCTTAGGCCTTGTACTGATTCCTGCTTACGGCGTGGATGGTGCCGGCATCACTGCGGCCGCAACGCTGGCCATAGGCAATATAATCATGGTTTTCATGGTAAGACGCTATCTGGGAATATGGTCCCTGCCGTTCAAGTACTTAAGGGTTTGGGCCGGCCATTTTAAGGCGCAAGGCTAGCGGCAATGAAAAAGTCATTGGATTTCATATGTATAGGCGCCGCCAAATCCGGCACCGACACGTTATTTGAATTAATCAGGAACCATCCCCGGATATACATACCCCCGGACAAAGAAGTTCCCTTTTTTAGCGACGACGATGTCTATAATAGCGGCGTAAGTAAGTACATGAAGACGTTTTTCAGCAAGGTCGACGATAAGACCTTGGTCGGAACTGTTACCCCGCAATACATGTCGGCGTCACCACACTACACGCGCGAAGAAGTATGTCGGCGGATCCATCAAAAGATGCCGGACGTAAAGATAATCGTAATGTTAAGACATCCTGTGATGAGGACCTTCTCCCACTACAAGATGCGCCGACGTCTTGGTTATGCTATCAGCGATCCGTTTGATGTGGCGGTCGATAAGCTAGTATCCCAAGATAAAGGGAAGCCGGGCGATGCAAAGATTGAAACCATCTCATTCGTAACCAGCGAGTACGGGCAGACCCTTTCCAATTACTACAAGCTGTTCCCAAAGAAGAATATCCTGGTTCTTTATACTGATGATCTCCGGAAAGATCCCTCCGGCTTAATTAAGCGTGTGTTCAAGTTACTGGGTATCGATGCAAAATACACCCCGGAAGACGTCAACCAGCGATCTAATGTAGGCGGCGGCTCCAAAATTAAATATATGTCCCCCGGATTCCTGCGCAAGGTGCCTTACTTCTATGCATTATGGAGAAAAATACCCAAGTCGTTCCGCGACAAGGTCTATATGAGGGTAACCCGCTGGAACATCAAGCCAGATAACGAAAAGCTCGACCCGTCTTCACCAGCTTACAAAAAACTGGTTGATTACTACGCGCCGGATATTAAAAAGCTGGAAAAACTTACCGGCAAAAAAGTCCCCTGGAAGGATTGGTCCTAGTTCAGCTTACGGGCGAACTCGCGGATTGCGTCCGCCATCGCGTCCCAGCTGTTGTCCTTGCAGAATTTTTTGATGGCCGGTTTCATGCCGGCCAGATCCTTGCGCTTTATCTTTTTGATCCGGTCGGCCAGCGCCCGCGGTGAATCCGGCTCTACCAGCCAGCCTGTCTTGGCGTCGGCTACCGCGTCCTTAAGCCCCCCGACGTTGGTCGCCAGCACGGGCTTGCCGTAGTTATAAGCCAGGGTCACTACGCCGCTGCCGGTAGCGGCGCGGTAAGGCAGTACCACCACGTCCGCCCTTGCGAAGTAGTTTGCGGCTTCCTGGTCGCTCACATACTCAAGGTGGGCTTCAACGTTTTCCATCCTGTCGATAGCTTCATTGAGCTCATCGGGCTTCCCCCACTGCTCTCCGACTATCGTCAGGTGGATGTCGTCATCGCCCAAGAGGTCCAATGCTTCCAGCAGTATGTCCAGGCCCTTATACGGCCGGATGAATCCGAAGAACAGCAGCTCCAGCTTGCCCCGCTTGGCTAGTTTTTTGTCCGGGGCCGGGAACTGGGCGTAGATAGGGTGTATGCGCTTTAGAATCGGCGCTTCGGGCCGCAGTTCTTTTATGAATTCGACCTGCTCCGATGACTGCAGATATGTAAGCATCCGTCTGCTTAAGCATCCGCAGGCTGGCGCCGTACATAAATTTATCCGCCAGGCCCATGAAACCGCCCGTCTTGTGGTTCACCAGGTTATGGCAAAGGTAAGCGGTCTTGACGCCTTTCTTGCGCAGGCGTCGCGCCATATATGCGAATCCCGGCTGCCAAAAGAGCGTCCACCAGGTGAGTATGACCAGATCCGTATCCTTGCTAATCTTTGCGACGGCGCGCCTTAGGCTCAGCGGGTTATACACATCTATGACGTACTGGGCGCCGTCTTCCTTGTGATCCTCCATGCCCTTTTCGGTGGTGTGTTTCCCCGGAAAAAGCCACGACGGATATTGCCGCTTAAAAGATATGGTCTGCAGGTCTGCCTTTTTCTTCAAGGCGCGGTGAAGCTGGGTGTTGTACTGGGCGATGCCGCTCCTGAATGGGACTACCGGACCGAGTAAGCTAACTTTCATCTGCTTCTTTTTTGGCCAAGGCTTCCGACAATGCCTCGGACGTCTGCTTGGTAATGCGGGGCTTGGTCTTCTTCAGCTCTTCCAGGTCGGACAACCTTACGTCTACTACCTGCCCGGTAAGACTATCCAACAGCACGTCGATTGAAACCGCGGCGACTATGTCGGACGGCAACAGCGTGGACGAGTCTTCTTTGCCGAACGCTTTGGTCCTCATAGGCGTGGCCGCCCGCTCGGGGTTGATGCAGTTTATGCGGATCTTGTCGTCGGACCACTCGTCGGCCAAAGCCTGGGTAAGGTTTACCACCCCCGCCTTGCTGGAGGTGTATATGCTGTATTCCGCCCGCCCGCGGGTATAGGAGCTCGACGTGAACAGCAGGAGCTGGCCGCGGCTTTTCTTAAGATACGGGAAGGCTGATTTAGCGATGATTACCGGCGCCTGGTAATTGGTCCGGATCATCTTGTCGATCTGTTCGTCGCTAAGTTTCTCCAGCGGGCTGACTTCCAAGAGTCCGGCAGTATTTACCACGTAATCTATCCGGCCGGCTTTTTTGTGGGCCTCTTTGAGCGCCTGCTTAACATCGCCGGGCTTGGTAACGTCGGTTCCGGTTCCGGAGCGGCTGTAGGCAAAAACCCTGGCTCCGTACCTTTCGGCGAGTTCAACCATATCGGCGCCGATGCCATAACTGCCGCCGAACACTACCATGGTCCGCCCGCTTAACAAATCCTTCCTCTCGGAGTCGCTCATCGTGTTCAGCCGGACGGCGGATGACAGCTGGAAAAGCTTATCTGCCAGGAACGTGTCCAGGGGATGGGTGATCTTTATATTCTGCTCAGAGCCCTCAACCACCGCGATCTTTACTTCGGGCATGAACTTCTTAACCACGCCGCAGTCGTCAGTCGCCTGGAAGTCCGGCTCCTTGTCCCACAGTTCGTAAGCTTTCTTTATGGTAGACAGGTGGAAGCCCTGCGGAGTCTGCCCGCGCCTTAGCTTGGTCCTGTCCGGAATGCTTTTTATAACATCATCTTCTACTTCGATGATCGTGTCGGCGGAAGCTATGGCCACATCCACTGCCTGGTATTCCTCTAGTGCATCCACGCACCCGCGTATTATCCGCTGTGATAAAAGCGGCCTGACCGCGTCATGAAAAAGCACGTTGCAGTCTTGGCCGTCCAAGGCATGGATAGCGACCTTCGTAGTCTCGTTGCGGGTTGAGCCGCCTTCTAAGACCTGGCTGACTTTTTTGAAGCCGTTCTTTTTGACGATGGCCTTGGCCTGGTCCGCGTAACCCTTTGCCATAAGCACCAAGACTTCGTCTATATCGGCAGACTGTTCGAAGATCTCCAGCGTGTGTTCGATTATCGGCCGGCCGGCAATCTTAATAAGCTGTTTGGGCAAATGGTGCCGCATCCTGGTACCTTTCCCGCCTGCCAGGATAACGGCAATATTTCTACGCTTATCAGACATGTATCTCTAGAAACTATATCACTTAGCCAACAGTTTAAGAAGCCGCTCGTAATATCTTTGGGCGGACTTCCCGTCCAGCGTATCGCCGTAAGCCGCGGCCGCGGCCGCCTTCATTTTTGCTTCGTGGCCTGCGAAGAATTTCTTTGGTTCGGCCAGGTATTCAGTCATGGCTGACGTCAGCTGGTCCAAGGTTTCAGCCACCATGCCGAAGCGGTGCTTCGGATCAAGCGAAAAGCCCCCTTTATACGGGTTCTTGACGTCCATGTGTATTACCGGACGCCGGAGCGGCAGATAGTCAAAGGCAATCGACGACCAGTCAGTAATCAGCAGGTCCGCCATATAAAGGAAGTCCTCTACGACCGGGTACTCCGTGTATGGCATGAACCGGACGTTATCCAGCTCGTAATCAAAGGTGTGCTTTGTGTTCAGATGCGTTCGGAAGACAACCAGGCTCTTGGATTTTTTGGCGGTTGTGTCCAGCCGCTTGAAAAATTCGCCTTCGCTGACGGGGTAAGGTATCAGGCCCCGCCCCGCTATGCGCTGTTCCCAGGTCGGCGCTACAAGCACGATTTTTTTATACTCAGACGGAATGTCGTATTTATCCCTGAGCTCCTTAACGGAATAATTGTGATTCACGGCATTGTCCGAGCGCGCGTATCCGGTAATGTGGATGGGGCTGGTTACGCCGAAGTTTTCTCTATATATCTTTTTGAAGGTCGGCGACGAGACCCAGTTGTCGGCGTAGCCCTTGGTGAATGTGAAGGCTTTGTGAGAGTGGCCCTTGAAGCCTATGCCATGCCAGACATTGATGAACTTAACGCGTGTCAATTTTCTATATATCTTATGGGTCGGCATGCCATGGCTGGTTATGATAGCGTCGCTTTTGGCAATTTTTACGGAATCCGTAAATTTATTCAGGTTTAAAACGGGTACCGGGGTTTCCGCGGCGGCAAGTTCCTTATAATAATCCGGATCCAGGGTCGCATAAAAAAGCTCGAAGTCTTTGATGGACTCCCTTTCGTAAAAATCCGCGAAAGCTTTCAGGTTGCCGTTAAGCTTGTGGCCGTACAGGACGGCTGTCTTAGTTTTCCTGCTCTTGAACGGCCGCGAGGATAATGCGGCGGCGGCGTAACCGCTGCTGCGGAAAAATATTATCCAGTGTCTGTAGTTCCGCCTGTCAATCTTCATGGTAATCAAATAAGGCCTTAAGACGATTGTAGTACCTTTCGGTCGCCTTGCCATCAGCAGTAGGTCCGTATGCCTGCTCTTTTATGCGGGCGATCCGAGCCTTGTGCTTCTTCAGGTACGAATCGGGCTTTTTTAGATAAGACTTGAGCGCCGCGCTGAATTCTTCCTTACTGCTAACCAGCTCGCCGAAGCGTCCCGAGGGGTTGGAGCGCTTTACTATGTCCTCGCCCTGGAACGGCGGCTTGGTGTCTATAAAGATCACGGGCTTATCAAGGACCATGAAGTCGAAAGACAGAGAAGACCAGTCGGTCACCAGTACGTCCACTACCGATAGCAGTTCCTCGGTGTCGGGGAATTCGCTGCTTGGCATGGCGCGCAGGTTATCGGCATGTTCAGCGCCGTCAAGGTTCTCGCTTAGCATATGTGCGCGGTAAATTACGAAAGCTCCTTCCTTTTTCGCCAGGCCTTCTATGTAGTTTATGAACTGTTTTTCGTTCATGCCGAACGGCAGCAGATTCCTGTTGGGGTCATTGTGTTTCCATGTAGGCGCTACCATGATTATTTTTTTATTCGCAGGTATGGAGTACTTTTTCTTTACTCCGCGGTATGAACCGTTAACCAGCTTGTCTACCCTTCCATAGCCGGTCGGGACCAGTTTGGAGGTCACCCCGAATTTCTCGGTGTAGATCTTTCGCATCTTCGGGGAAGAAACCCACACTTCGTCGTAGTGGTTGAGGTAGGTCAGGATAGGAGGCGGCATGAACTTCAGCAGTAATATGCCGTGGAAAACATCGACGAACTTTATGTTCGTGAATCTTGCCAGATAAACCAGCGTAAGAGGTCCGTAGTTGGTTACGAGCACGTCGCATTGGGCCACCTTGATCATGTCGCGGAAGCTGAGCATGCTCAAACTTGGCAGGGTATGCTTATCCTCATATATCTTCAGGTATTCCGGAAACGCCAGAAAATATGCCTTTATGGAGCTGTCGTGTTCCTGGATGTAGTCCGCAAGCGCCTTGGAGTTCCCGTGCATCTGGTAGAAGAACACGACGCTTTTCTGCTTTTTGTTCCTGAAGACCCTGAACGGGATAGCCAGAAAGACGAGTGCGGCGCTCCATAGCAAAAGTATCCAGTGCCAGAGTTTGCTCTTGTTTACGTGCATAATCTACTTTCGGGCAATGATTCTAATAAAGTGATAGTCGGTGTCCTTGTAGGGCGCGAACCCGGTCTCTTCTGCCGATTCAACTATGGTAAAACCGATATCCTTTATGTCTTTCACGAATTTTTTGAAGTCGACGAACCTTCTATAGTGGTCGTTATATATGTAGGCGTCGGGTTGTCCGCTAACCGGCTTGCCTTTCTTATATATCTCGTTCTTCTGGCCCCGCGTCTCTATGCACAATAAGCCGCCCGGCGCCAGATTGCGGTAACACCACTTCAGCGTCTTGGCCTGGCCTTCCGCCGTAACGGAATGCAAGGTGAATCGCGAATAAACTATGTCGTACCCGCCGCTGTCTTTATCTTCCAGTTCGGTGAAGTCGCCGGCCGCGAACCGCAGGTTCTCATGTTTGCCGTTAGTCTCTATTAATTTTTCGATTTCGGAGGCGCATTGGTCGAGCGCAAGGACGTCGGCCCCCTTTTCAGCGAAGAAGAAGGCGTCTCTGCCATTACCGCAACCGAGCTCTATGAGGGATTGCCGGGGCTTGGCGTACTTTTGCATGACATGCGCGGCGAACCGGGAAGGCTCTTCCGGGATAGCGCCAGCTTTATAAATATTTTCCCAATAAGTTACAAAGGTCTTTGTCATACTGCAGGGTCTGGCCTCTTAGAGTTATAGATTATCATAGACGGCACCGTTTTGGCCACGACAGCTATGCCTATTTATCTACCGTCGGCAAAGGCTTAATACTGCCATCAGGCTGGATTATGCCCAGCAGCACTGTGCCGCTTCTTGTTTCCACGCCTTGCGGCGGCCTGATGATCGTGGCCCTAAGTTGTTGGTAAGAATATGCGGCCACTTGGGTCATATTTCTTTGTTGATTGTCCGGCAGGAAACCGGCCTGGTTGCCAAAGACGCCTACCACCGGCACGTAGCCTTGGCTACGTGCAGCAGTTGCCGCCACGGCTAATGTTTTAAGGCTTGGTGAATCCGGCTTAGTCGCCGTTCTTATGTGATAATCCTCTGCTTGTACGCCGCAGATCGACCTTGTAGGCATGACTGCCGTCAGCCGCGCCTTGCCCAGCCATAGTACGGCGGCGTTCTTTGGGAGGTTGTCGCAAGTCGCTTGTACCGGTGCGAGTTGGGCCGTATCCCTGTTCAGAATTTCTGGACGACTGGTTATAAGCGGCGCCATAAGGATAGCTATGCTGGCCAATCCTATATAGACTGCCGGCCAGCGTACCTTGTCTTTGAATTCGTCGGTCAGCCTGTCCAGCGTCACGGCGCCGAAAACGGCTATTCCTGCCAGTATCACGGGGACCATGCGCCGGGAAGCCCAGATTTGGTCGATCGAGATGCTGGGCCTGACCAGATATAGCGCCGAAGTGCCCAATACCACCAACAAACCGGCAGACAACAGGAGCTTGCGCTTGCTAACGGCAACGGCCGAACTTAGCGCCAGGCCAAGGGCTCCCAGTACGGCCAATACAGGCCCTATGTACCATGCGACCCATTCTGCCGTCAGTCTGACGCCCGCTATCTTCATACTGCCATGCATCCACAGAGGGCGGCTAACCAGGGCAAGTGCCGCTAACAGCACCAAGATGGCCGCCGCTTCGCCTCTCCAGCCTGCCGTGGCGCGGTCCAGCTTCTTCAATAGCCCTCTCTTCCACGACAACCAAGGGATTATCACCGCGAACAAGATGGAGGCGGCTATCGCCAGGGTTTCCTGGTGGAAGTCGCGGTGCAGGTCGTGGTAATAGCCCGGCGAAAGCTGGGATAGGTCAAGCCAGCCGGCTGCGGCGGTTATGGCCATGCCAGCGGCGAACATCGCCGAAGCCTTCAAGGCATAAGCCCTTTCAACCTTCCGGCTCAGCGCCAGCATTATGCCTAAGAAGACTGTCAGTTCGGCAATGGTCAGATAGCCGTCAATCCTGGTCATCGTACCGGCGGCGGCCACTAGGCCGGCCACGAACCAGATGCTTAGCCCTTTAGATCTTATAGCTAGCCCGATCAGCGCCAGGGCGCCAAAGGTAAATGTCGCGGCCAATGGCTCTGAGTATGTATCCCGTGAAAAATACAAGAAAGGCATGGAGCCGGCTACGGCACCGGTTACTATCATTGACCAATAAGGCCTGGCCAATTCCCGCGCGAAGGCATAAATGGCCAACAGCGCCGTGGCGCCAAACAAAACATTAAGGTGCAGCATATTGGCCACCCCGACTATTCGGCCAAACAAGCCTAGAAAAGCCGGTAGAAGATGTTGGCCTTGGGCCTGTACAAAGGTCCGGCCATCGTGCTGTACCGGGCCAAAACCGGCACTTATAGGCATTACTCCTTCGGTGTTGCCAAAGGCGTCTGGGATGGTGATTCTTATACTATTGTGATGAACCAGCCAGGCGCCGGCATTGGCATATACGGCCGGGTCCCTATTAGTCAGAACGTGCTGGGATGTGAAAAACAGATTGAAAACAAGCCAAACGGCGGCGCCGAACAGGACCAGAGCGTTGCAGATCTTCCTTTCCCGGCTGATCCGGGAACGCGGATATCGGCGGATAACTATGAAAACTACTAGCGAGGCGGCTATCAGCCCCGCCGGCCAGACGTAGGCGCCGCGGAACTGGTCAAGCAGGAGAAAGAATATGGCTACGGCGCCAAAAGCCGCCAAGGCTGCCGGAATAACGACCGGCAAAGCGTCAATCAGCCACCACTGTTTACCCTTCATGTACCAAACAAGCATATATTAGAACAGGGGTGACGTCAATCAAATCAGACTAAAAATCAGTTGCGCTAACGCTAATAAGCTGTTAAACTTAAACTGTTCAGACCAAAACCAAAAAGCATTTTCAAGTTTATGTATAGCAATCAACGCACCGGCACTAAACACCCGCTTGGCAAACGGCTAGTCATTGGACTAGTCATAGTCGTTGCTGCTCTTGTAGCTTTTGGTGCGTGGCGCCACTTCCACACTGACACGACCAGCGAAACCTCTGGAAACGGCACGGCCAATACGGCGTCTACCAAACCAGCCAAGAAAGTACCGACCAGCAACAATAAAGCGCCCGCTAACGCAGGCGGTGCCACCGATACGAACGGCCAAACCTCTACCACCACCGATCCTAGCCAATGGACCGTGTCAGACTCCGGCCTGATTACCGTCAAACAACCGGTTGCCAATGCTACCTTAAAAAGCGGCGACAGTCTGAGCGGATCAGCCAAAAATATCAGTAAGATCAGCTGGCGGCTCGTCGATGATAAGGTCGGCGTCATAGCAACCGGCGACCTGAACGTAGTCAAAGGCGATTTTTCCGGCATTCTTCATTTCAAACCACAAGGCAACAGCGGCCATTTGGACGTTTTCAGTACTAACTCCCGAGGCGTGGAATATAACGAAGTCAAAATCGACTTAAGCTACTAATGAAGTCAAGGATTGTCACAGCCTTAACCTTAATGTCTGTTGCCGCCCTGTTATTTCTGCCGGCCCTAAAAACGTCGGCCGCCAGCTACTACTACAATAAGAATAACTTGGTCAGCGACGAGAAGTTTACGAACTATAAGGCGATGAGCGCCGCGTCCGTGCAAAGTTTCTTAAACAGCAAGAACAGCGGACTAAAGAACGTTAAAGGTACGGAGCACTGCAGTTCCGTCAAACAGCCGTACCATTGGACTTACTTCTCCCATTGCGGCAAACAGGTTTCCGCGGCGACGATCATATACGAAGCCGGACGGGCCTATCATATAAGTCAAAAGGCAATTCTGGCGACTTTGCAAAAGGAGCAGTCGCTGGTGACTGACCCGAGCCCCTCCTCTTCCCAGGTCAACTGTGCCATGGGGTACAATTCGTGCTCCGGATACTCGGGGTTCTTCAGGCAGGTAGATAACGGTGCCTGGCAACTCCGTGAATACATCGAATCCATGAGCGGCCGGACCTGGTGGGGTACGTCATTTTATCCTTGCCATAGCTCAGGTATACAGGGGCCACCGCCTTTATTCCACGGGCCTTTACCCGGGCCGCACCGTGACATTTGCTAATCCGGGCGGGACTGCCAAAAACGTCACGCTGGCAAATGCCTCCACGGCAGGACTGTACTGCTACACGCCCTATGTAGGACCGTATTCGACCACCTACGGCTACCCCGGCACAGGCTACTCCGGCAGTTTTAACTTCGTCATCAGTTGGGACAAATGGTGGGGATCGTCCGTAGCCAGGAGCGCTTACGCCTGGTCATTGGCAAGCCAGAGCGCTTACACGGATTCAGGCCGCACCCAGACATTCTCGTCAGACAAAGTCATCCACCTAAACCCCGGACAAAAAGCCTACATCAAGGTTGAAGCGGACAATACGGGCACGCATTCCTGGAGCCAGTCTTCCCTGCACCTAGGCACTTATCAGCCGAAGGACCGATCCGGCACCTTCTATGATTCAAGCAGTTGGTTGTGGTCTACGCGGCCGGCCCAGCTTGACGAGGCCACCGTCGCTCCCAACGACACCGGCACGTTTTATTTTGCCGTCAAAGCGCCAAGCAAGGTCGGCAACTATACGGAACATTACAATCCGGTGGCCGAGCACATAACCTGGCTCAATAACGGCGGGCTTGCACTGCACATCGATGTCACTAACACCGTTCCGGCGGCAAGTACGCACTACCAACTATCGTCCGGCGATACCATGACGACGAGCAACCCGCTTATTTCGCAAGACGGTAAAAACGCATTGTTCATCCGCAATGGGCATCTGAGTCTGACCAACGATTACGATTCCGTCTGGCTCAAAGGAAGCGGGGCTACGAAGTCTAGTCATGCAAGGCGACGGAAATCTGGTACTGCGCAACTCCAATAACAGCGCGCTTTGGAATTCCGGCACATCCGGCCACGCCGGTGCTTACGCCAGGGTACAGACAGACGGCAACCTGGTGGTAAAAAGCAGCGGCGGCACAACCTTGTGGAGCACGAATAATGATGAAAGCTTGGATCTTCTGGTGCCCGATGGAAACAAGTTCGTCGAAGCCCATATGGCGCCGGCAACTTACCTGGCTCCGGGCCAGGAACTGCATAACGTAAGGGAGAACAACCGATTGGTCATGCAAAAAGACGGGAACCTGGTCCTAAGAAACAGCTTTAACAAAGCGCTATGGAGCGCCGGCACCTACCATCATTCGGATGCTTATCTTGCGTTCCAAGGCGATGGCAATATGGTCGTACGCTCAAAGACAGGCAAGGCACTATGGAACTCCAATACGTCGGGCAAGCCGGTCGACCAGCTTTACATGCAGACTGACGGGAATCTGGTCATATACGGTGCGGACGGCCATGCCGTCTGGGCAAGCCATACGGTACAGGGCGGCTTGGATGCTACGGATACGAACTCTGTCACCAGCCCCGACAGACTGAATGCAGGCGATTCCATAACTTCGACCAACGGTAAATACAGCCTGAACATGCAGGGCGACGGGAATCTGGTGCTAAGGAACTCGTCCAATAAGGCCGTGTGGAATACGCACACTGCCGGCCATAGCGGAGGCTACCTTTCCATGCAGAATGACGGCAACCTGGTGCTAAGAAGCAGCTCCGGCAAAGCTATCTGGAGTTCCGGCTCCTGGGGCCATGGCAAATCGGTCCTAATTATGCATGATGGCGGCAAGATAGGTATTTATGACGCCTACGGCCATGCCACCTGGTCGGCCCACTAGCCGATATTGATTGTCTGGTAAAATAACTGTAGTGAAGCGTCAAAAAATCTTTATTGACGGGCTTGGCCTGGTAGATGGGCATTTTAGCGGCGTGGGCCAATACATACTGGGTATTCTGCGCGGCATGGATGAACTGATCGACGAGGCTAAGTATAAAGGCGAAGCCGTACCCCGAAGTTACCGTCATAATACCGCGCGACATGCGCCCGAAATTCCTTAAGTTCCATTTCCAGCACCTTGGCTATAAGAACCGTCCCTCTTTCCTTCCGGGTATGAGCTCATCTGTGGTACAGGAGTAAACTGCCGCCGATAGACCTGTGGTGCGGACGCGGCACGTATATATTCCCCAGGTTCGTGGACATGAAGCTGGCTTTCAGCAAATCCGTGCTGGTCGTTTTTGACCTGTCTTATGAACTACTACCGGCAGTATTCTGACGAGAAGAACGCCATGTTCCTGTCCAAGGGCGTTCGGCGCTCTATTAAGAGGTCCAGAAAGTGATAGCCATATCGCGAAAACGCCAAGAAAGAGATCGCTGAATTCTACAACCTGAGCGCAGACCAGGTGGTAGTAGCAACCCCGGCGACCGACCCTAGTTGTTCTACAGGCGTCAGCGCCAAAGAAATAGAAGACGTGAAGCGTAAGTACGAGATCGAGGGTGACTACATATTATCGCTGTCGAACCTTGAACCGCGCAAGAACCTGGAAGCCCTGATTGATGCATACTGCAAACTGCCTAAATCCGTTACCGAAAGATACTGCTCTGCTGCTGGTAGGCGTCAGCGGCTGGAAGACTGAAAAGTTATTCAACCAAATAGTTGAACGTGTTGATGAAGGATACAGCATAGTGCGGCCTTCCAAATATGTATCGGACAAGGATAAGCCGGCGCTTATCTCGGGCGCCAAGATGCTGGTATATCCCAGTCATTACGAAGGTTTCGGTATGC
>CAWDZT010000002.1:0-76799 GCA_963807025.1 uncultured Candidatus Saccharibacteria bacterium | reverse complement strand
GTCAAAGACATATTCGATAAAAACGACCTGGCGATACAGCAGACCCTTTATACTTGCGGGCCAACTGCCCTACTGAACGTCTTACTACTTAAAGGCGATAGGACGCACACAGAGGAAGAACTTGCAGAGCTATGCGGCGCCAAGGCCGGTATCGGCACGTCGAACTCTGACATGGTCAAGGTAGCCAAGCAGGTGGGTCCAGAGGTCCTTGAAGCAAAAGAGCATGCGGACATGAAAGACATCGAGAAGCATGTAGACGCCGGCGATCATGCCGTCGTCGCTATCACTCAGCTTATTCGGGTGATGGACATTACAGCGTGGTGGTCGGAACACGACGATCAGGCTCTATATTTCCACGATCCCAGCTATGGACTCTTCAGATTAAGAAAACCTCTGTTTGAGAAGTTCTGGTACGGCGACGAAGAACGCCGCTGGTTCATGGCAGTCAGATAATCAATCGATCAGGCCTTCCTCTTTGGCCCGCTCGTGGTCGATGTTCCAGACGTAGTCGTTCTTGAGTTTCTGGTGGGCCGGGTCGAAGATGCCGGTCTCGGACTCATAAACCTTGATCTCGGGTTTGAGCGGCGAGGTGCGGTGCGCGGACTTGAAGTCCAGGTTCATTACTTGCAGTTGTTCCACTATGTATTCCAGCGCCTTGTCGCTCTCAGCCTTGGTCATGGACTGGTCCGGTTCCAGCTCCATGGCTATGAGCAGGTGCTTGCGCGAATCCTTATCTTCGTAGCTGATGAGCCTGAAACTTTTTACTTTCTTTGATAGCTTGGCGTCGGCGTTGATAATCTGCTTGACCTCTTCCGGACCCACGACCGCGCCGTTGTAGTCCACCGACAGGTCGCTCCGGCCGTAATGGAACAACACCGCGAAGTCCAGTTCGGCGAGCTTGAGCAAGTCTTTCCTGCCCAGTGCTTTGAGTTTCCTTTTAAGGTCGTAGAACTGCTCCGCATGGCCCAGGTCGTGTATGTTGTAGCGGATGCGCGGGCTGATGTTTTCCAGCCGGCATATGGTCGCCAGCAGTTCGCCCTTATCGTTGGTTTCGAACAGGTAGTCGTACGGATTGTACTGGAATACCATGGGGATGATGCCGCGGTTCTGCATCAGCAGGGCGTCCCTGAGGCGTTCGTCTTCCGACAGCGCCTTCCTGAGCGCTATGGTAAAGTCTGATTCGTGCGCGATGTTTATCTCCAGATCGGACGCGCCGTAGGAACCGATTACGTTTGAATAATACTTGAGCAGGGAGTCGCGCATCGATTCGCTGATGCCCTCGCCGCCGTAGATGGCGGCTATATTGTACTTCTTCCAGTCGATGCTAGGGCTCTCTGTGATTTGCTTGAGGAACGGCGGATAGCCGGTTATGGCGTAATCGTAGTCCGGCCCCAGCTCTTTAAGAGTGTCGATGACCTTGGTGATGTCCGGACCGGTTGATTTGATGCGGCCGATGTCTATCAGGCTCAGGGTGGTGTTGAGCCCGGTGGCCCAGGCGCCCATGGAGAAAGTGTTCAGGACGATGGGGTCGCGGTCCTCTATGGCGTGGCGGAACGCCACCTGCATGATGCGTTTGGTAAAGCGTCGCTCCCTGCGACCGCGCACCCAGCTGGTGGGCGTGCCGCTGCTGCCTGACGATTCGTCGAACATGACGCCGCGGGTAGGCAGTTTCCCATCCATAAGTTTGTCTTCAAGCTTATATTTCTTTATATAACGGGCTTTGTCCATTTCCGGTACTTCGCCCAGCGAAGCATGCCACATGCCTATATGCGGTCCCATCAGCTCCCCATGCTTGCGTATGTAGTCCTTGTAAGCCGGTACGCGTCTGACAGCGTGGCGGTACAGTCGTACGGCGCGCACGCGGCCCAGACCCACGCGGAAGTTGCCGACGTGCGGCGACAGGAAGAACTTGTGCACGGACGGGCCGACGTCTATGGTCCAGATAATCCTGTCCAGCAGGGCCACGAATGCTATGTAGATTCTTTCAAACACCCTTGGCCTCCATCAGCAGATGCTCCTTGTAGGGCAGACGCAGACTGCGCACCGGCCGCTCGGACTTGCCGCAGCGGTATATGAATACCAGGTAGCGTCCGGCCCGCGATTCGTCCTTCACGCCGGCCATTTCCAGGAAATCCTTGTGTGCCGCGTGGTTGCTCATGATAGTTCCGAACGGATGCAGGTAACAGCCTTCTTCCGCGACGGTCTTCCATATACGCATTATGACGGTGCCTATGGTAAAGGCCTGTTTCTCGCTGGCGAAAGGTGCCAGCATATAGAAGACATCGCTGGAATCGGACATGGTGCGCAGATAATATTGCTTGATCACCCGCGAAATCACGGGCATCCTTAGGATGCCCGGCCGGGCCACTATGCGCTTCATGAGCTTGCCGTTAAGTTCCATGCAGTCATAGGACAGTCCGTCCTTGTGATTTTCTTTTTCCTGCCTGGTGTACCTGAGCCAATGATCAAGTTCCTGCCTGACGGGTTCGTCGAACATGTCGTTGAACACCGCGCGCTGGTTCAGCCAGATGGCCTGCCGGGCCTGTTTGCCCGAAAGCTGTTCAAGATCCATACTCTCATCCGCCGCTATACCCGTCATCTCTTCCGCCAGCTTCCGGCTGACGCCCTCCTTGTATTTCTTGCGCGAAGTCTGGCGGAACCCGATCGTGTCCAGCAGTCTGTCATTCGGCTTGCCTGCGCCCCACTTCAGATAACATGTGGCGAACTTGGCGAGTCCACTGCTACGCAGGTCCGATTCTTGCGGCAGATGCAGTTTATAGTTAAAACCATGCCCCAGAGCCTGCGCGCACAACGACATATGTTCAACGAACACGCCCATGGACACGAAACTGAATATATAAGAGATGTCGGCCGCCCTCAGACCCCGGCTTTTTTCAAAATAAGCCTCAAAAGAGTCCGGACCGGTCTGTTTGAGCCTAATCGGCTGGCCGTTGTGCGGCGACGGGTAAAGATTAGCCAGGCCTAGCAGATCATTGACGTCTTGTTTTGCCTTGCTCATATGTGGGTTTTAGGGTAACAGTGCTTATTATAACTTATTAGATTTGATGGGCACGGTTATGATTGCGGTTTTAAGTAATTTGTGGTATTATTAGATAATCATGGCGGGCACAGCAGGCGAAGATTTTCCTCATGCAACCGACGGACCGGGAGCTGGGTTCCGGCGGTTTTGACGTGCCTGCAATAACCCGTCTGGCGATAGACCAGGTGGTCGTGGACGGCCTGGTCGACGGTAGCGAGCGCCGGGTGCCCTTCGGGACGCTAGCAGGAAACGCATTCCACGGCGCCCGTGTCCCATCCGCAGTATTCGGTGATTTTCGCAGAGCCTTACCGGAAGACGTACGGTTTCTGGGCAGAGTAGGCAGGAAATACAGCTATAACCCGGTCATCCATGGTGAAACCGAAGCCGTTGCCCGCCCAGAAGCTGTCGTAAGCGAACGTGGCATGTACAGCGAAGAACGGTTCAAGGCCGCAATGGAGCGTATGGACGGCTACGTGAATGCCATCTATCAGAGCACCGACAAGTCCAGGGTCATTATGAACGAAGGCACTTCAGAGGGAACCCTGGCCCGCATACTGCGGAGTGCAGGCATAGGAGTACCGGAAGACGAGTTCGACGGTTTGTACGCTTACATAGAGCGCGACGATGCCCGCCTGAGGGTGATCGGTGATGGGCGCCTGGTGCTTGTAGACAGGTATGAAGGCGACGTGGAAGAAATCCCTGAACTGCCACGGATAGAAAATTTCACTTCGCTGATTGACGAAGCGCTCCCGCTCGTGGCCATGCCCAATAGCGGCAGGCTCAGGCCGGCCGTGGTTATGGACGCCATAAAATCTATCAGGGGTACCGAAGTAAGACCGGACCAGATACGCAAACTGATAGACAAACTGCATACCCACCCTAGCATAAAATTTCTCGACAAAGGCGTTTTCAAGCTGATTGGACAAGCGGCGGACGCTACGGCTACAGAGCCCCCGCGGGACAGACCTAAGCCTGAGAAGCCCCGGCCACAGCCTGAAGCACCCCAAGAGTCACTGGACGACATGATGAATACAGCCTTCGACGGCAACCCCACCGCCGGCCGGACAAAACACCGTCCCCGCCGCCGTGACGAATACCGGTAAACCCCTGCCGTAAACGGCCTTTTTGTTATAATTAGGTTGTGACCCCTCTTTCGGACATACCTATCAACACCTGGACCTGGGGCATAGGGTCGGCAGCTCTGGTCGTGCTGGGTATCAGAAGTTCCGTGGGCTACCATAGATTGCGCGGCCAGCTCAGCAAGTATATGGCCTGGTTCAGCTGGATCTACCTGCCCTGCTTGCTGGCCTTCGCCATACCGCCCATCTTTACGCTAGACCCGGACATCCTGCGCAAGGCTTCATTGGTCGGCGAATTCTTCTTCTGGATAGGATTCGTCACCCAGGCCGCAATCCTTTGGTGCCTGATTCTGCGGCGTTATTTCTCCATCTATTACGCTACAGTCCCCACAGCCCTTATCGGGCTGGCCTGTTTCATATATGACATACCACGTTCACATACGGTAGTATCCGGCAATTTCATCAACTACTACGAGCCGCGGATAGTCAGCCTGACCGTGGCGGTATTGATGATAGCCCTGTTCGTGCCGGTAGGGGCTTACTTCATAGGGCCGCTTCGTGGCAGACCGGAGCAAAGGCCACGGTCACTTCATTCGTCATGGGCATGATGTACGCCGGCATGGGCCTGTCGATAGCCAGCCAGGAAATAGTATCCAGACAACTCGTTACTCCAAGTGCCGCCGTGGTAGACCTTATCATAGGACTAATGCTATTCATCGCCCTAATCATCCCATGGCGCCTGAGCGTCAAACTGCCGGCGCCGGTGCAGACCGCAGTGCCACCCCCAGCGCCGCCCAAACCTATGTAGCTACTATATCTAGTCTTTCGCTTCGGAAGCCATAGCTATGAGCATGGTTCCGGAGACGATCGTGTACAAGCCTACCAGCCATACGAACGCAAGACTGCCGTGGAACGGATAGCGCCACAGCCAGATACCAGCCGCGAGCGACAATGCCGCGAAGATCAGCGTCAGCAAGCGGTGGCTACCGGTGCTTGCCTTCTGGCTGAACGTCCTTACCAGGTATACGAACCCTTGCACTACGAACACCGCGCCAATCAGCGTGATGATGGTGAGCGTAGTGAGCGCCGGCCTTTGCACAAGGTATGCGCCTACGCCGAGCTCGAAGATGCCGGCTACCAGCGGACCTGCCCAGCCGTAACCGCCTTTCTTCACGCCCATTACACCGTCGAGCACGTTTACCACTCCGGCCAGCAACAGCCAGATACTAAGCAGTGTCACCAATGTGAGCAAGGTAAGACCCGGCCACACCAGTATCAACACTCCCAGCAGGATTCCCAGGCCGCCACGCCAATAATAATAGCTTTTGTCCACCCCTACTAGTTAGTACTAGCCATAAACCGTACCTCCCCTTAGTTTCAAGACTAATTATAGTACCGAACCTGGCTTTTGCAAGCAGGGCTGTGGAAAATTTGCCAAATCGTCAAAACGCTTATGCTATATTAAGTATATGCGTCATTCGAGAATCTCCACCCGAACCAGGATAGTAACGGCTATTATCGTTTTCATGGCCGGGATAGGAGCCGCAACGTTGGCTATAGTGAACGGCCCTGATACGGAGTCGGTCAAATCCGGGGCCACGATTACCGAAACCGATGAGTCGGGTGGCAAGTCCGCGTCCGCCTCGAACGTATGGGAAGACGTTACCGATCCCGCGGCCATACCGCTGGGCGACGGCAAGGTGTCCACCACCCCCAAAGCAGGTTATGTTGATTCTTGCACAACGAATTTCCGGGGCGGCGGGGCCGAGCATGCCGGCAGCTGGATCGACAGCTCCAATAAACCTGGGACTCCAAGACCAAAGTCGCCGTGGAAGGCAACGTGCACTGGCCCGCGGCCAGCTATTCCGTCAAGACCAGCGGCAGTCATCGCATCATCACCACTAACGATCTGCCCGAAGACTATCCCACGGGCGTCTTCCCCATACGCTTCAACGATCCGGCCTACCAGTACGACCGCAACCCGAACCGCATAGCCGCGCAGAGCCACACCTATACCCTGCCGCTCAATCCCAAGGCCGCGGCCACACCCGAACTGCACTACGCTCGGCGCCATAGGCGTGCTTGAACGACGGCGTGTTGCTGTTCAACGGCTCTGGATGCCGCCGGGCGCGACGCCGTGGCCCACGAGACGCAGGATCTATGCAACGGCCACCCCGACGGCCAGGAAGAATACCACTACCATGACGTTCCGTCCTGCATCCGCGACGCGGCCAAAGGCTCATCTACGCTCGTCGGCTACGCCTGGACGGCTACGGCGTATACGTGGAGCGCGACGCGAAGGCAACCTGCCCACCAACGCCGACCTGGACGCCTGCCACGGCCGCACCAGCCAGGTGGCCTGGAATGGCAAGAAGGCAAATATCTACCATTACGATGCCACGCTTGAATACCCGTATACCGTAGGATGCTTCCACGGCACGCCGGTAGCCACGATCCGGGCCGGCGGACCGGTGTTAAGATAGATTAAACATGCCCCTTTTCCACAGATTATAATCGAGAGATCATTAAGCTTGTCGGCTTCGACTGCGTCGCCGACCAGGGCTGACGAAAGGTTGCCGAGTGGGGAGTGGATCGAGGCATGCCTATCCGAGTCCGCGATCGTTAACTGGCTGGTAGCCGGATTCACTGATAATCGTGGCCGATCAGATGATCTTGGCATCTTCGGGGTTATCATGTCCAACAGTCTGGTCCATAGCATGCCTGCGATCACCGCTATAGCGTTCACCACTCTTAGAGCGTGGACGACCCGCCATGTACCGTCGTTGCGGGGCGAACATGTCCACCGGCTTCCACCTTTACCTCGTTCCTGACGATCAGCTTCACCTTCTTTGGCGGATAACTCCTGGATACAAAGTAGACTGATCATGGTCCTTGCTACGGGCTAGCCCTTCCTTACCAGCCACCGGTAGCTATGATCGAACCTATGGCCGGTATTTGCAAAGCCGGTATTAATCCCAGCCTGGCCGGAACGATGCACTTGCCGACCACACCCTCGAACAATTCCTTATCCTTCTGAAGCACAGCCGAGTCATTTGAAGGATCGAAGAAGCTATGATGCGTCATAGCCAAGATGGTAGGATTGCCGGAAGCCATGTGGTCTTCTATTTCTTCCCGGGCGCCCGGCGCCATAACCGTGGTAGGCGCCACCAGGAACTCCTCCATGACCACGAAGAAGACTTTCTGGAAAGTCTCATTAGGACCGTGGTCCGTATAGTAGGCTGATACTTGGTCCCAATTGGAAAGATCCCTCTCGATATGAGGGCGCGGTTCATGCCCGGGCAGATGTAGTCGCTGCATGGCGGACATTATACATATTTCACAATATTTATTCCAGTATGTCTAAGCGCTTATGTTCTTTGTTATGATTAAGTCATGCATGCGGACGTCTTTTCACGATTGCTGAGCCGCCGGCCCGACAGCCATAAGTACCAGTATGGCCATGTGCTCATAATCGGCGGTTCGCCGGGCATGGTAGGCGCGCCCTTGCTGGCCGGAATGGCCGCGCTCCGTACCGGCGCGGGCCTGGTGACCATAGCCGCACGGGCCGATGTTGCCAGCAAACTGGAAAAACGTATCAAAGAAATCATGACCCTGGCCCTGCCGGAGGATGCCGCCGATGCGGTTTCTGCCATCGAGGATTTCACGATGGTGCGCAAGGTGTCCGTGATCATCATCGGCCCCGGACTGGCGGCTTCGCCGGAATCCCGCTCCCTGGTAGAAAAACTGTTGGATACCGTGAAACTGCCCATGATTATAGACGGTGGCGCCTTGAACGTGCTTCAGCGCCACCTGGACCGGATAGACAGTGCCGTCTCCAAAGCCTTGATACTCACGCCACATACCGGTGAATTCCAGCGCTTGGCCGGGGAATTGCCGTCGGAAAGATCCGCCCTGAAGGACGTAGCCTCCAGCTTCGCTGAAGATCACACCGTCACCTTGGTGCTGAAAGGCCAGCCGACCTATGTCGCGCATTCCGACGGTTCGGTCTACGAGAATACTACCGGCAACCCCGGCCTGGCCACGGCCGGTACCGGCGACGTGCTGGCCGGTGTCATAGCCGGCATGATAGCCCAAGGCATAGAGCCGGCCAAGGCGGCCGAAGCCGCCGTATATCTGCATGGCTTGGCCGGCGACATTGCCGCCGCCGATAAGACCGAGCCCGGCATGGTGGCCGGCGACGTCATAGACGCCCTACCCGCCGCCCTACGTCGTAGCGGCAGTCCCTAAACTGGCAAAGGAGTTTATAAGATTAGGTTCCAGCCTGGCCAACCTTGGTAAAGTAAACCGAGCCAGGTTCCGAGGCTCGATTGTGCCTGATCGGGTTTCAAGCGCCTGGATGTAGCGTGCGCGGATGGCGTTTGCGATCCGTACGGACATCAGTCCGTCCTCCCCCCAAATTCCTTCCACGGCACCTAGACGTTCCCTGACATCCGTCCCCTTGACACCGGATGCCGCCGCCACGTCCTTGTTGCGCTTGCCGGTCGATATGGCTTCAAGTATATCCAGCACGTCGGGTATGTCTTCCAACTTGGCCAGTTTCTTGGAACCTACCGCTTCATCGTCGGTATCCAGAGGGAAATAGCCGGCCAGCTGGAAGCTATCTAAGATACCGAGGCGGTTCCTGCCTGCCTGCAAATAATCGCGCACGCCGTTGACACTATGCAAATCAAGCGTGTCCGTGACTTCTTTGTGAGTCAGGCCGTCCGCGGCCAGGGTCAGTGCTTTGAATTCGACAGGCTCCAAGGCGTCCGCTGGCAAGCGGCCGTCAATCATCGCCGGTTCTCCGCGGTATATACGGGCTACGTTACTCTGATTAAATCCATCTCTAAGCGGCTCGCTCATTTAATAATTTTAACATATTTCGCGGTAAAGCACAAAGAGGTATCATATCTGTATGTCTGCGTTATCATTCCTGGAAAAGCCGGCCTACGAGGCCGCGCCGTTGCTATTAGGCTGTGAGCTGGAACGCACGGTTGGCGGCAAGAGACTACGCGCCCGCATAGTCGAGACCGAGGCCTACGACCAGACCGACGTGGCCAGCCACAGCTATAAAGGCAAGACCCCGCGCTCGGAAGTGATGTTCGGCCACTACGGCCACCTGTACGTCTACTTCACCTACGGCATGCACTTTTGCTGTAACATCGTCACTGGCCCGGACGGACACGGCGCCGCGGTACTTATACGCGCCGTCGAGCCGCTTGAAGGGCAGGCGACCATGTCCGAACTGCGCGGCGGCCATACCGGCCATGATGCTACTAACGGCCCGGCCAAGTTCTGCCAGGCCTTCGGCATAGACAAGGCCATGAACGGCCACGACCTGGCCAAAGAGCCCTTGCGACTTATCGTCCCCGGCAAATTCCCCGCTTACGAAACCGACCAGATTGTCACTACAACCCGCATTGGCATCAGCCGGGCCAAGGATGTGGCCTGGCGCTTCTACGTCAAGGGCAACCCCTACGTTTCTAAGCCTTAAAGCACGGGTCTATTTCCGGATGGTCAGGAATAAGTCTTTGAGTCCGGCCCGGTAGCTAACGTTTTGGTGTTTTAACTCCCTCAGCCAAAGCCAGCCGCCAATAATCCAGACGACGACTATCAAGACTAACAGGACGGGCAACCAGCTTGAACCGCGGTATGCACTGCCGATAGCCGACCGCCAGCCAGCGAGCGAAGCTATCGATCCTCCGTTTCCGGCGGCGACATAATAATCCTTGCCCGACCACACCAGGAGCAATACGTAAGCGCACGATATACCCCACCAGACGGTGGCCCAAACCCCTATCCAGCCCAGTTTCGCTCGTTTTGTACTTTTAGTAGTCATGGTTCCATTCTAGCGCTGTCCGGCCAGTTTAGCGATGCGTTCAGGCGGTATTCTTCCAGGAACCTTTCGGCTTCTTCCATGGCCTGCGGGACGGCGTGCACCAGGTGGCGTCGGCCTTTCTTGCGCTTTGTTATCAGCTTGGCCTGCTCCAACACCTTCAGGTGCTTGCTCACCGCCGCCAGCGACATGTCATAATGATTGGCGATTTCATTAACCGTAAGTTCGGAGCAGGCGGCACGCCGGAGTATATCGCGGCGCGTGGGGTCCGCCAGCGAACCGAACACGTCATCAAGCCGTAAAGTATATTCAACCATTTGGTTAAATAATAGGGTAGGGGAGTGCGGGTGTCAAGCTTCCGGGTTTAGCGGACAGCCGGAACCCTAGCCGCCGCGCGGTGCGGCCAGAGCATGACGGAGAACATCACGAAGAAGAATGCCAGGTCGAAGACGGCTGATCTGGGCGTTATGACCTGCCCCGTCAGCAATTCTATCCCACCGGTGAAGAACCCCACCCCAACATATACCAAGCCCAGACTCAAAGAGGTCAATATGGCTTTAGTCCCTTCCTGTTTGGAGGCTGAGCGCAAGAAGTAAAGCCCCACAGGTATGAACAAGCCCATCAGGAACAGGCCTACTACGACGGTTGAGAATACAGGATCGCGGTACTCGATGAAGTTATCGGCAGCGAACGTCAACGTGGAGCGCGGTATGGCATATAACCAGGATGCCGTACCTAACAAAGCCATCGGAAGGATGGCATAAAGGATGGATATGCGCGAGCGAAGCAGCAAGCACCACAGTATGGCCGCCTGGGCTATGGCACTACCGTATATGAAGAATTCGCCTATCAGATAGGTCGTCCTGAGGGTGGTGATGTCGGTAGTGAAGAACGCCGGCAAGGCCAGCATGGTTTGGCCCATACCCATCAGCAGACCGAACCAGGCCAGATATTTGGATAACTCGTTCTTGGAAGCCCGGTAGCTTACGTAACTGCGGTAGCCGAGCATATAGCAGGCCAGACTGCCCATTGTCCAGACTATGGAGTTAAGAGGAATCGCTGATAACGTTATCATATACATAATTATACCTGTGTGCGCAATAAGTCTTATGCTTTTGCTATAATCCAAGGAGTATTATCGAAATAGACCATGCCTAAACCACAAGAACTTGTCCAGCCACGTGTAATCAGTTATTTCAAAAGTAGCTGGTACGCGCGCTGGCTTGTCATCGCCATAGTATTGGTCAGCTTCTGGTTCCTACCCAACATGGACTGGAGGATAATCGTCCCCCTGGCCTCTCTGGCCAGCGCATATAACCTGATGCTTGAGCTTGCCTCCAGGAAGGGCTGGACAACCATAACCGATCAAAGGGTCATGCTGGCGATCGACAGCTTTCTGGCATTGCTCCTGGTACTGGTTACCAACGGCACCGCCAGCCCGTATTTCCTGGTATTGATACTGGTAGTGGTGTCCGGGTCTTTTTGGTACGGCGTAAAGATCGCTTACGTAATAGCGGCTTCGCAGGCGGCGGCATTGCTCACCCAACAGCTGATTGGCAAAAACGAGACCCCGGGTCTGCTCAAGGTACTTGGCGTACAAGTGTTTTTCCTAGCTACCATAGGCCTGTATGTGTCATGGCTGACAGGCTCCGAACGGACAGAACGCCAAAAGCTCATAGCGCTGGGAACCGAAACGGAAAAGGAACGCCAACAGCTCTTGGCGCTTATAAACAACATGCACGACGCGGTGATAGTGGTAGATAACGACAACCGGGTAGCCATACATAACCACACGGCGGCAAGCCTGGCAGGCGCCGACATCAGCGGCAAGCCCATAGGCGAATCGCTTGCATTCGTAGACGCCGACAACAGGCCGGCACAGCTGAAGGTCAAACCGACGGAAGAGGAGTCCGAACAGAAGAACCTTAAAGTAAAGGCGCCGGACGGCAGCCTGGTAAGCGTGTCAATACGCATAGCGCCCTATATAGTAGATCGCCAGAACCGCGGCCATGTGCTCATACTGCGCGATATAAGCCAAGAAAAGACCATAGACAAGGAGCGGGAGGAATTCATCGCCGTGGCCTCGCACGAACTGCGTACGCCGCTGACCATCGCCCAGAACAGCGTATCCTTCTTGCTCGCCCCTCCTTACCTTCCCAAGGACGAAGAGAGCGTGGAGATGCTTAACAGCGCCATGCGCAGCATAAAACAGCTATCGCACATAATCAGCGACCTGACCAACCTGTCGCGCGTAGAGAGCGAACGACTCGATGTCCAACTAGAGCCGCTCAATCCCATCGCCCTGCTTCACGACCTGCAGTTCGACTACAGCGGCCAGGCTAAGTCCAAGGGCGTAGAGCTGAAGGTCGAAATCGATCCGGAGCTTAATTCGGCCACCATTCTCACCAGCCGGTACGTGGTCGGCGAAATATTGTCCATATACGTGAACAACGCACTGAAATTCACCGAAAAAGGCACCATAACGCTTAGCGTGATAAATCCGAAGGAAATGTCATCTGGCGTTACGTTCGCCGTTAAAGACACCGGCATCGGCATCTCGCAGTCCGATCAGAAGAATATATTCAATAAGTTCTTCCAGTCGGAGGAATATTCCACACGCGTACACGGCGGTACCGGCCTTGGCCTGTACATCGCCCAGCGTCTGGCACGGCGGGTAACGGCCAAGATATGGTTTGAGACAGAACTGGGCAAAGGCAGTACGTTCTACCTATGGGTGCCGCCGTACAGCAAGCACAAGCAGGACCGCGGCAAGGTGGCCGCGGCCGAGACCAAGGACTTCTTCAACACCGTCTAGGAGCCGGTCCGATGCATGTGTCGGCCGGCAGGCCTAAGCAGCTGGACGATTACAAAGACTATGAAGAACGTAAATACCACGGCTATGGAGTCGGGCGTATCGTTGCCCTTGTCGAAGATATTGTTGCTGGTAGCGGCCATACATATGACTATGAAGGTCATGCCAGCTACGAACGATTTGAGCTTTGACTTGAAAGACGTCTGTTTGGGAACCTGTCTGATCAGGAAGTAGCCGATAGGCATGGCTATAGCTACATAGATGATTGATTTTAGGATCAATACCGGCATCTGGTCCGTATAGGCGATGATGTACGGCGACCGGTCCACGGTCACCTGCGACGTCAATGCCTGCAGGGTCATAAGCACCGCCGAAAACGGTATGGTGACCAGGTAAAGGTAGTCAAGGCGGACGTAGCTGCGCAACCCCAGGAACCACAGCAGCCATACCTGCACCTGCATAGCGATTCTGCACGAATAAGTCGGCCATGAAATACGTATAGCGCAGTATGTGGGGATCCTGGGTTATAAGCGCCGGCACGCCGAAAAAGAATAGCGCCGTACCGAACGTAAAACCGAGCACGCTAGTAGATCTGCGCCAGCGGATTCCTGGTGATCTGATAACTGCGCCAGCTTTTAAGGAAGAATACATAAAGCGCTGCAGCTCCTACCGACCAGGATATGGCGTTGAAGCGGCACGTCTATCGTCATGCGCGTTCCCCCGCGTTCCTTGAACCACTCGCGGGCGGCGGTTTCATCGGCCTTCATGGCCTCCACCAGTTCGTCGGCGCCGGCGAAGGTACGGTTGGCGCGATGATATTTGCCCAGCGTGACCGACATCGGCAGGTCGTAATAATCCTTGTCCGGTATGTCCAGCAGGTGCGCTTCTACGCGGCGGCGGCGATCGCCCAAGGTAGTAGGAGCACCTATGAAGATTATGCTGGGGTGGTGGGCGTAGCCGGCCAGGTCAGCCCAGCCGAAATACACGCCGTCGCTTGGCAGAGGTATTCACGGCCAAGTTGGCGGTGGGGTAGCCTAAGCGGCGGCCATCGCCCTTAAAGCGGGTCACCGTACCGCTTAGCGTCTTACCGGACGCTCTGTCTTCCATACTCTTACAGTATACCTGTAATTTACCTGTCGACTAGGCTACTATGAGACCTATGGCCAATCACGACAAGCCCCGTCAGGACTTCAGCGATGAACTGCATGCCTGGCTCAAGCACGGCAAGGATAAGACCCTGGGCGGCCTGAACGCCGTGTTCGCGGAGAAGACCTTCGCCATCGCGTTCCTACTGCTGATGGCCCTGCCCGCCCTGCCCATACCTACCGGCGGTATCACCCACCTTACCGAGCTGATAACCATGCTGTTAGCCCTGGAGCTCATAGCCGGCCGCAAATCGGTATGGCTGCCTAAGCGCTGGCTAAAGGTAGACGTAGGCAAGGCGCTTTCCGGCAAGGCCGCCGGCAAGCTTTATCGGCTTCATCGGCTGGTTCGAGCGCCGGTCGCGCCAGCGCTGGAGCGGCGCGCTGGCACCGCACGCCCGTATTGTCCGTCGTCGGGCTCATCATACTGGCGTTCGCCGTGGCGGCCTTCCTGGCGCCGCCGTTCTCGGGGCTTGGATACCCTGCCCTCGCTTGGGCGTCGTCATAATATCGCTGGGGCTGATACTGGAAGACGGCCTCCTGCTCATGGCGGGCATACTGGTCGGCGTCTGCGGCATCGGCCTGGAAATCGCGGCCGACACGGCGGTATATAACAGCATCAGGCATCTTCGTGCGATATGTCTGATACCTTATCCAGCGACATACTGGAACGGCAGTTCGGACCGACATCGGTCATGGTCCTGAAGCACGCCGCCGGCAGGCGCGTCATCAGCACGCACGCCGGCGGGAAGACGCTGGAATTTTCGCTGGTGACGTTCAAGCGACGGAGCTTCTGCGGCGTTCCCCGACGCCCATCGTGATATGTCGGACGGGATGTCGATGGGCAAAGCTTTCCGCGGCCGGGGCATACCTTTCAAGCGCCGCACCCGCGCCGTATATTCTTACGAACTGTCCGAGGGTTTCCGCAGACGTTTCGGCGTGTCCGGAGCGGCCACGGTCGTGGAAGTATCCATTACTGGCCGGCAAGGATGCCGCGCCCTACGCCGACATACTGGAAGTCTATGCCCCGGCGGTGGATTGGCCGGAATCGGGACCGCCCCCGCCGCAGGCAATAAAGGCCAGGCTAAACGGCTTCGACAAGCTATTGACAGAACTTAGTCATTGATTGTTATATACTGTAACTAAGACAAATACAGAGGTGCCGTATGATACAGCAAGGTATACAATCAAAGAAGCTGAAAGCCCTGTTCCACGAGCGGCAAACACTTTGAATACCAGAAGAACGGCACCATACTCCGGGCACGCGAAACGCCCCGGGGCGTCTATCTTATAGAGAGCGGGCTTATAAAGATGTACTCCCTGTCCAAACAGGGCGACGAACATGTGCTGGACTTCTTCGGCGGCGGCGACCTCTTCCCCATAATCTGGCCTTTCCGGCGCAGCGTGCGCAGTATGTATTACGAGTCTTTGTCGCCTACGGAACTTTGGATGATACCGCGCGAAACCTTCAGGGAATTCATAGACGCGAACCCGGACGTCATGTCCGAAGTACTGGAAAAAATAGTCGACCGCTACCACCTGTACGTCGGCCGCATAGACAACCTGCTCTATTCCGACGCCTTGGAGCGCAGCGCCTATAGGCTGTTGTCGCTGGCCAGCCGTTTCGGCGTCAGGACCGGGCGAAGGCATCTGTCATCAGACGCCCTTATAACACACGAGGACCTGGCGCACTCCATAAGCACCACCCGGGAAACTTTCGGCCGGTCGATGAGCCGCCTGCAGAAGCGCGATCTGATAGGCTACGATGACAAGCGGCATATAATCATCAAAGACCTGGGGCGCTTGGCCAAGATCATCGGCCGCGACGAATCCGGAGCCATGTGGCCGGAACTCATGGAGTACGCTTGAACGATAGTCGTATAATAGGTAGTATGTTCACATTGCCAAAACTAGACTATGGCTACGACGCCTTCGGCAAGTACATCAGCAAAGACATCATGGAACTGCACCACAGCAGGCATCACCAGACTTACGTCGATAAGCTTAACGCCGCGCTCGAGAAAGCTCCGGACCTGCAGAAGAAGTCCGTGGAAGAGCTTATCGGCAATCTGGATTCCGTACCGCAAGAAATCCGCACCGCGGTGCGCAACCACGGCGGCGGCCATTATAACCACACCCATTTCTGGAAGTGGATGTCGCCGGACGGCGGCGGCGAACCTTCGGGCAAGCTGGCCGACGCGCTCAAAGAAAAATACGGCAGTTTCCAGGGCTTCATGGACGAGTTCGGCGCCAAGTCGCTCGGCATCTTCGGCAGTGGCTGGGCCTGGTTGCAACCCGACCTGTCCATAACCACCACCCCCAACCAGGATTCCCCTTTGAACTCCGGCCAGCCGGCTCCTCTGCTGGGATTGGATGTCTGGGAGCACGCATATTACCTGGACTACACCTACAACCGCGGCGACTACATAAAGGCCTGGTGGCACGTGGTGAACTGGCAAGAGGTCGAATCCCGCTTCGCTCAGCAGTAACATATTAGGTACGAACACAAAAATTTATTATTTAATAGTTTTTTAATCTTCGTCAGGGATAATAGGCCGTATGCACCTGCCGAGACTTCTGTTAATTGACGACGACCGCAGCATAGCCCGGGCCCTGGCATTGGCACTGCGCAACACCTACATAGTCGATATAGCCGGCGACGGCGAATTGGCCATGACGCAGGCCGCAGGCCGCCAGTATGCCGCCATGATATTAGACCTGAACCTTCCCGGATTGCCGGGCCTGGAAGTATGCCGCCGCTTGCGCGACACGGGCCTGGAGTGTCCCATCCTGGTACTTACCGGCGAGAGCGAGGTGCTTACAAAGATAACCTTGCTCGATGCGGGCGCCAACGATTACCTGACCAAGCCTTTCAGTCTGGGCGAACTCAAAGCCCGGCTAAGGGCGCTTCTGCGCAATCAGCAACCCGTACGCTACCTGCCGCAGACGGTTGGCTGCCTGCGGCCTTCTGCTTGACCGGCGGACCCATGCCGTCACGCGCGACGGCATATCCATAAGCCTGCGCCGCAAGGAATTCGCGCTCCTGGAATGCCTGATGGAGCATGCCGGGAGCGTCGTCACGCGCGCGGCCCTGATACGGCATGGCTGGCAGGGCGCCGAACAGCCATGGACCAACACCGTGGACGTCCACATAAAATATCTACGCGACAAGCTTGACCGCCCTTTCGACAGGCCGGTCATCCAGACGGTACACGGCCTGGGCTACCGGCTGGGTCCCACGCCCATGTCGCAGGAATAATAAAGAAATCTAAGAATGGACAGCCAAACAGACACCGACACTGCCGCTATCAGCCTAAACCGACCCGGTGATGCCGGCGCAGACCGGCTCTCGGAGCTGGAACGCTTCGCCGAGATAGGTATCTTAAGCGCCGGACTCCTGCACGAAATCAGCAGTCCTTTGAGCGCCGCCCTGTTATGGCTTGAGCAATGCAGAGGTACGCAGTCGCCATATATGCGTCACGTCCGAAGCAGTATGCGTCTTATGAAGGATTACGTGGAGGCAGCCCGCCAGCAGGTGCGCCACGAAAGTCCTTGCCGGAAATTCCATATCCAGACCGAACTGGAGCAGGTAATGAGCGTGTTGGAGGTGGTGGCCGCCCGCCGGGGAGTCACCTTGTCTTTCGCGCCCGCGAACGGCTATAAGCTGTACGGCGATCCGGTCAAGTTCCAGCAGTTACTGGCCAACCTAGTCCGCAACGCCATAGATTCCTATGATTCATGTCCGGCCGGCGGTCATAGGCCGGTGCACGTGGAGTTCCGGTCGAGTCGCGGTTATCTGGTAATAGAGGTCGCCGACCGGGGCTGCGGAATAGCCAGCGACCAGCTAGATAGGCTGTTCCAGCCTTTCTATAGCACCAAGACCGGCACCGGCCGTGGTCTGGGTATAGGCCTGTTCAGCGTCAAACGCTCCATAGAGAATGACTTTTGCGGCAACATCAGCGTAACAAGCCTGCCTGGACAAGGCGCCAGGTTCACGGCCAGATTAAAAAGTGTGGGATAGCTTACAGTGAGGCCTTCGGCGCATTGCTATAATTGCGTGTTATAATCCTTTAATATTCCTGCAAAATAAAAGAGGAGGGCGGCCATTAAACATTCTATGGAGTTAGGCAAGACAGTGCGCATGGGACACCCCGGACTCGTAGGCCTGCCGCTCTTCCTGACCATGGTATTCTGTTTCGCCCTGGTGATGGCCCATCCCCATAATCAAGTAACCGATGCACGCTCCGCGTCAGCCGAAAAAGTATCAAACGAATCAAACGCTAGCCTTAAGGCTAAGCCCAAAGAAGAAACTCTCTTCCGCGAATCATGGCGAATCATCTTCAACGGCCAAGGTGACCGCACCGACGCCGATCCAGTCAAGTATTAACGTTTCCGCCGGTAACGGTACCGCGCCGTCAGTAACCGGCACGCCACAGCCTAGCGGCGGAGTTACTCCTCAGGCCGCCAGGCAGAACCCAGACAATCAGACGTTTAATGAATTCGTCAAACGGACTAAAGACCGCGTACCCGGCGGCTTGTAATCTGTTAATCTTCGGCCGGTCGGCTATACTTGCGGCGCCAGTCCTCTATCTGCGCGTGGTTGCCGCTTAGCAGTACCTTCGGCACCTTAAGGCCTTGGAAATCCTCCGGCCGGGTGTATTGGGGAAACTCTATGTTCTTGTCGTCTTTCTGGAATGATTCTATCTCGGCCGAGTTTTCGCCGCCCAGCACGCCGGGCAGGAGCCTGACCACGGAATCTATGATAATCATGGCCGGCAGTTCGCCGCCGGTAAGCACGTAGTTGCCTATGCAGAACTGTTCGTCCACCCATTCGGTGACGCGCTCATCGTAACCTTCATAGCGCGGACATATCATGATAAGGCCCTGGCCGGCGGCGGCCAGCCGTTTAGCATCAGATTGTTTGTAAGTCTTGCCGCGCGGCGTGGGCAATATGACGACGGCCTTGGGATCGTCCTTCTTGGCATCCTCTATGGCCGCCACCAACGGCTCCGGCCTGAGCAACATGCCGTCGCCGCCGCCATAAGGCGTATCATCCACCTGCTTGCGCGGCCCCAGGCCGTAGTCGCGCAGATTGATGAGCTCGATAACTGGCGGCGCCGCGGTCCGACGCCCGCCACAGCATGCTGTTGCCCAGCACGCCCTCGAACATCTCCGGGAACAAGGTGATAATCTGAATCTTCATCTGTAAATATTGTACCTTAATACGGCACAACCCCGGACTTGGCCGGGGTTGCATCGACACATAAGGCTCCCATCCATGGGATGTCTCGCTTTGAGCCTTCAGTCATAACGACTGAGGTTACTATACGCTACGCCCGCCACCAGTTGCAAGTAATCATTGCAATCTTCACAACGATTTTATCCGAGTCAGTAACGGGGGCTAGACGTCCAGATCGTCCAGGTCGGCCAGTTCTCTGCGGGCCTTCGCCAGACGTTCGCTGGTTTCGTCATCGTCAGAAGATTCCGGGGCCGGTTCTTCCGCGGCCTGTTCCGGTTCCGGCTCAGCTGGTTCCGCTTCGGGCTGCTTTTCGGATTCCTTGTCTTCTTCGTCGGCTGGTTCCTGGGATTTATCAGGCTTCACGTCTTCGGACTTGCTATCTTTGCTCGGGCTTTTCGGGCTTTTCGGGCTTGGGCTTGCCACCGCCCGCCTTGTCTTCCGGGCCGTTGTCTATTATCTTCAGGTTGTAGCGGGCGTCGTTCTTGGTGCCCAGGGCGCGCAGTAAGGTACGCAGGCTCTGCGCGGTGGCGCCGCGCTTGCCGATTACCCGGCCAAGGTCGTCCGGATCGACGGTCAGCTCTAGCAGGACGCCCTTTTCGTCTATGGTGCGTTTGATGCTGACGGCGTCCGGATTGCCGACTAAGGACTTTACGACGTATTCTATAAATTGCTGGTCAATTTCGCTCATGTGGCAGACTCCCTGTTAGTGCTGGTTATGGTTTAGAGTATAGCAAACCTGGCGCGGTTTGGCGTGTGAAAAATCTCGCTACTTGCTGTTTCCGAGGCTTTCGGCGGGGTTGTCCTCTGCGGGTTCTTCGGCAGGGGCTTCGTCGCTTTCCGGTGCGGATTCCTCGCAGGCGCTTCGGCAGCGGCTTCATCGAGGCTGGCTCAGAGGCCGGTGTTTCGGCCGGCGGGTTCCTCGGCGGGCTTTTCGGCGGGCTTCTTCGGCGGGCTTTTCAGGCGCGGTAGAGCGGCGCTTGTCGGGGTTGCGGACGGCGCGCTCCTTCTTGGGCGGTTCCTTCACCCACTCGGGCAGTTTGACGCCTTCGCTCTTCAAGCAGACGTACGGCCCGGCCGGATGGCTGGGCGCCGTGCTCAAGATAGAAAGCAGCCTTTTCCTTGTCGAGTACCACGGTCTTGGCGTGCGGATCGTAACTGCCCAGGCGTGCGACGACCTTGCCGCTGGTGGGCGTCTGCCGCGAATCCTGGACCACGACGCGGAACATGGCGTGCCCCTTGCGGCCGGTGCGTTGCATACGTATAGCTAGCATGTAAAGTCTAAAGCTCTTCTTTCCTCTTAAAGCTTAGTAAAAGACAATTCCTGTATTCTACAGATAAGCGCCTCTGTTGTCAAACTGTCAGCCGCCTTAGTCACGCTTGTAGTGTTTAAGGGCGGCTTCGGCGGCCTTCTGCTGGGCGGCCTGCTTGCTAGGGCCCTTCGCCCTCGCCTTTCAGTTTGCCGCCTACGTAGACGCCGACCGTGAAGGTCTTGTCGTGGTCGGGACCTTCTTCGCTGATGACCTTGTATACGGGCGTAGCGACATCCTTGCTCTGGGCCAGTTCCTGCAGATGGGATTTGGGATCCATCCAGGAGCCGCTGGACAGTATCTCTTTGAAGGTGCTGATCAGGCTCTTGGTTATGAATTCTTTCGCGGCCTCGTAGCCCTGGTCCAGGTAAAGGGCGCCGATGACGGCCTCGTAACTATTGGCCAGTATCTGGGCGCGGGCGCGTTCGGAGCCGCGTTTTTCGCCGCGGCTAAGCCGCAGCAAGGGTTCGAAACCGTTATTGGCGGCGGCGGCACTGATGCTTTCGGTGCGGACCAGACTGCTCCGCCAGTTGGTCAGTATGCCTTCCGGTTCCTGGTAGTTGGTATACAGATGTTCGGTGACCACCAGCTCCAGCACGGCGTCGCCCAGGAATTCCAGCCGTTCGTTGTGCTCCTTGACGGTCTTGCGGTGCTCATTCAGGTATGAGCGGTGCGTGAAAGCGGTTACCAGCAGGGAAACATCGTCAAAAGCGGCACCCAGGGTGTCTTTGGCGAAAGCCTGGTAAGCTGAGGCATCCACGGCCTACAGCTTCCCTTCCCTTACCCGCTTCATGCCCAGCAGTATCAGTTTGCCGATGTCGTCGTAGGCGATCTTGTCGACCGCGTCGGTGGCGACCAGCCATTTGATGTCGTTCAGCCAGTCCTCGGGATGCAGCTTGTCGGTGTCACCCATGGCTTCTACCAGATATATGTGCATGGTCATAAGTACCAGCGTATGGCCGCGGCGGTAGCGGAAGTTGACCTTGCCCAGCCAACTATGGACCTTCATCTTCTGCAGGCCTGTCTCTTCGCGGATCTCGCGCTCGGCGGTCTGTTTGGGCTCCTCGCCCGGCTCGACGTGGCCCTTCGGGATGGTCCAGCGGTTCTTGGCGTCCTGCATCAGCAGGATCTGCAGGCCTTTCTTGCCGTGGTGGCGGAAGACCACGCCGCCGGAAGTGGTTTCGCGGACCACCTCGTCTATCATCGGACGGCGCTTCAGGCTGAGCTTCTTGATGCCTTTCATCGGGTTGGGCTTCTTCATTTTTTCTCCTCGCGCTGGCGCAGGAGCGTACCGAGCACACCGTTCACGAACTTGGAAGAGTTGTCGCCGCCGAACGCCTTGGCCAGCTCCACGGCTTCATTGATGACCACCTTGGGCGGAACATCGGCCTCGTTCTGTAATTCATAAAGTCCTATGCGAAGCACCAAGCGGTCCATGCGCGCTATCTGGTCTATGGGCCATTCGGGAGCGACGGGCTGGAGGGTGGCGTCCAGCTTGGAGGACTGCTTGCTAACGCCCTCCACCAGCTGCTTGATGAAAGCCACGTCGTCGAGCATATCCTTGTAGCGGTCGATGTTGCGATCCAGCACCTTGTCTGAGCTTAAAAGATTTATCGCCCGCGTCCTGCCTGAGCTCTTCTTCGTAGAGCGTCTGTAGGGCGATGATGCGGCCAAGGTGCCTGTTCGATGCCATGTTGTTAAGTTCCTTTTGCCTTTAGCGGGCGATTTTCTTGGCGGACTCGCGCTTGGTAGTGCGGACCTTCACCGGCGAGGTCGCATTGACCTTGCGGGCTAGCTTGAGCGCGAGATGACTCCGACGGGCGCCGGTTCTGCGCGGACTGGTTCGTTTTTTGGGTGGTTGGCCACCTGCCATATGGAAATTTCCTTTACATTACTTTCAAATCTTACCTATACAGTAACAAATTCGCTTCTTCTTCTCAACAGATAAACCAGGCTACCGACTTAATACTGCGTAGACCTGGCTTTGTCTTCGGGCGCAATGCTGGTTGAACTCAAAGCGCGAACTAAAATACCGGCTATCCCAGACAAAGTAACTATCTTCCACGCTGTCAATCAGATGCCTTATTCCTAGGTCCAGTGTTACGACACGGGCCGCAACCAACGCTTGTTTTATGAAGCTTCCTTTGCTGGCGCTAACGCCTGCCGCGTCGTGGTACGCCTCAAGCAAAGGATGAAGCTGTTCTACGGTGCAATCGCCCGGACCCTTGGTCAATACCTCGCCGACCGTGGACTGCAGAAAATCACCTACATCAATCAGCGGATTAGCCCGTTTATAGCCGTCCCAGTCTATGAAAGTGAACGGCTTTCCGTCCCTGAACAACGAGTTACCTATCCTTGGGTCGGCATGTATGATCTGCAAGGGGTCGTGGCTTATGCTTTCCTTGTCGGATAAAGCGACCATATCCGCCGCTAATTTACGGTTCTCTGGACCGGTAATCTGCGATAGAAGCTGTGTCAAGCGCTTAGCTTTGCTAGCTATATCCCTGATGTTGACCTGCGCGAACTTCGGTTGATAGTCCAAATCGGACAATGACCCATGAAGCTTCCCTAGAAGAGCGGCCAGTGCGGCACCCGCCTCTAGGTCGCCCTCCATCTCACTGCCAGGCGTAGACTCTATGTAGTTAAACCCTCGCCAGAGACGGCCCGCATCGTCGGATAAGTAGGTCCGGCCGTCGGCCGTCGCAATCGGCACGGCCATTTCCCAGCCTCTATGACTTAAATGGTCTGCTACTACATCATAATCTTCGCCTACGGTAGGATCATAGATACGACTTAGTCTTTGCAGGATCGTCTTCGTGCCTGCATGATCGGTAACCGCAAACGTCAGATTGATTTCTCCGCCCGGAATCACGGAATAGCTAACGGGGCCATTCGGATAGTAGGCGTCCTGGATTTCCGGAGGGACTACTGCTTGCTCGGACATTACACTACGAAGTTAACAAGCCTGCCGGCACGTAAATCGTCTTTCGAACTTTCTTGCTTTTAAGATGTGCAGCGACTTTGCTGTCGGCTTTGGCTGCATCAACCACCGCACTCTCGTCCTCATCCAGCAGGCATCTGTACTTCGCCGCGCAGTTTGCCGTTGACCTGGACAGCAATCGTGACGGTGTCTTCTGCAAGGTACTTATCGTCGTGCCGCGGCCATTCGGCAGTATGAACGGAGCCCTTATGCCCCAGCTGTTGCCAGAGTTCCTCGGCGATGTGCGGCGCGAACGGCGCCAACAGCTAACAACAAAATTTCCAGTGCCCATGGCCAGTCCTTGGAGCCATAATCATCAGCGGCCTTGATGCGGTACAGTTCGTTCACCAGCTCCATCTGCGCGGCGATGGCGGTGTTGAAGCTCAGGTCCTGCAGGTCTTCGCTGACTTTCTTGATGGCCTTGTGGGCAGCACGCCGTATGTCTTCCGATTCGCCCTTGCTCCCACCTTCGGAATCCATGAACTCCTGCGCCAGCACCCACACGCGCTGAAGGAACCGGTTGGTGCCGGCCACGCCGGACACGCTCCAGTTGGCGGCCTGATTCCACGGTCCGATGAACAGCTCCATCAGCCGGATGGAGTCAGCGCCGTAGCCTTGGTCTATTATCTCATCCGGCTCTATGGTGTTGCCTTTGCTCTTGCTCATCTTCTGCCCGTCCGGCGCCAGGATCATGCCCTGGTTGCGCAAGGTGCTGAACGGCTCTTTGAAATCTATAAGGCCCTCATCGTGCATGACTTTGGTCCAGAACCGCGCGTAAAGCAGATGCATCACGGCGTGCTCCGCTCCACCTATGTAGTCATCGACCGGCAGCCAGAACTTGGCCTTGTCTTTGGCGAACGCTTCTTTGTCGTTATGCGGGTCGGCAAAGCGCAGGAAGTACCAGCTGGAACAGGCGAAGCCGTCCATGGTGTCAGTCTCGCGTTCAGCCTTGCCGCCGCACTTGGGGCACATGGTGTTCACGAATTCCGGAACCTTGGCCAGCGGGCTGCGTCCGTCGCCGCTCGGTTCGTATGACTTCACTTCCGGCAATACGACGGGCAGATCTTTCTCCGGCACAGGAACGGCACCATCCTTAGGGCAATGGATAACCGGAATCGGCGCCCCCCAATAGCGTTGCCGGCTTATGAGCCAGTCGCGGATTTTGTAATTGATGACTTCCTCGGCGGCGCCGGCTTCCACGAAATCAGCCAGGATTTTTTCGCGCATGACTTCGGAGCGCATGCCATCGTACTTGTCCGAATTGATGACGACCCCTTCCGAGTGGAAATCCGAATCCTTGTCGGTCTTCAGGACCTGCCTGATTTCCAACCCATATTTCTTGGCGAACTCGTAGTCGCGGTCATCGTGTGCGGGCACGCCCATCACGGCGCCGGTACCATAACCCATTAACACATAATCTGCGATCCATATGGGAACCTTCTCGTCGTTGGCCGGGTTGACGGCATAGCCGCCTGTGAACACGCCGGTCTTTTCTTTGTCGTCTTCGGACTGGCGTTCTATGTCGCTCTTGCGCGCCGCCTGTCTTATATAGTCATTGACCGCCTTGCTCTGGTCCTTGGTAGTCACAGTCTTGACCAGCGGATGCTCGGGTGCCAACACCAGGAACGTGACTCCGTACTGGGTATCGTGTCTGGTCGTAAAGACCTTCAAGGTGGGCTGTAGACATTTTAAGATTGTGGGCTCAACCTTAGCTATGAAATGTCGCTCAGACGCGTCTAACTTATGAAGCGCGCAGTTTAATTCCTTAGAGAGCTGAATCAGATATTTTTCGCGGTATTTCGCTTCGGAGTTATCAGACAGAATGGAAATCTTCTCAGAATTTCGCATTATTTTTTTGTAGTCATAAGTGAAGTTAAAATTGTCCCAGAATATCCTTTTTTTGTTGCTGAACTTCGGCTCTACTGCGGGTGCCACCAATAACAGTTCGCTTATGCTCGTATCAAGCTTTTCAAGAACCTTCATGGCGACCGTACCGCCTAGACTATGTCCGACTAGGACCGTGTTTTTATCGAGCGTGCAGTTATTTAACACATACTCTACTTGTTCGTCCTCTTTCGGATTGTCGGTGTTGGGCAACTGTGGAGCCTGCACCTTAAAGCCTTTCTTTTCAAGACTTTTCTTCAGCCAGGGTATGAAATTTTGGTCTGCTTTGCCGGTAAAACCGTGAAGAATAACAAAGTTAGGTTTTTGCCGGCTATCTTCGGCGGCTATGTCAAAATTAATTTCGGCGCCGCGTGAGCGGCCGATCCAGTTCCTCTGCATGGTCTTAATCGATTCGGACCAGTCCAAGTCGTCTAAATCTTCAAGCAGTCGGTCGGCGTATTCGGTTATTTTAAAGAACCACTGTTTTAGGGATTTCTTTTCGACCTCGTTGCCACAGCGCCAGCACTTGCCATTCTCGACCTGTTCATTGGCCAGCACGGTCTTATCGTGCGGGCACCACCACTGCAGGCTTTCCTGCTGGTAAGCTAGGCCTCGTTCCATCAGCAATAGGAAGAACCACTGAGTCCATTTGTAATACTTGGGGTCGGTGCTGTCGATTTCGCGCGACCAGTCGTAGCTGAAACCCATCTGCATCAGCTGTTTGCGGAAGCGGTCCGTGTTTTCGTCTATCGCCTGGCGCGGGCTGATCTTATTTTTGATGGCATAGTTCTCGGCGGGCAGACCGAAAGCGTCCCAGCCCATGGGATGCAGGACGTTATAACCGCTCATGCGCCCGTGACGGGCTATGGCGTCGCCGATGGTGTAGTTGCGAACATGTCCCACATGCATGGCCGCTCCGCTCGGGTACGGAAAGTATTCCAGCACATACTTCTTGGGCTTGGCACGGTCTTCGCTAGCCTGATAAATCTTATCGGCCTCCCACTTCTTCTGCCACTTGGGCTCAAGCTCCTTGGGGTCGTAACGCTTCATAACAGGTTACATTGTAGCAAATTATATCTGTTATACGAGAATCGGTTTAGGCTGAGCGGGGTTTGCAATATAGCCATGCATGGCGGCCGCTATCCAAAACTACTTTGATTCGGTCATAGGCTGACGTTTCGTATTCGTCAAGTTTTTGAAGCTCTTCGTCCGTTACTTCGATGGTGTTTCCTGTTATAGAAGACTGGCCTGACCATACGGCAATCGGGTACTCGTTGCCATTGATAGTAACGCCGTTTTCTTTCTTTTCATAGCCATCGAGCCTGTCGGGGATTGTTTTGAGGCGCTGGCCCAAAACTGATATCTGGACATCCTCTTGCTGAAGCGTCCCATAGATAAAAACGAGACTCATGGCTAGTTACTCCCACTCGGTGGTGGCGGGGGGTTTGTTGGTGGCGTCCAGGAAGACCTGGGTGATGCCTGGGACTTCTTTGAGGATGCGCTTGGCGGTGTCGTTCAGGAAGCCTTCGGGCAGGTCGCGGTCAGGCAACATGGCCTGGACGGTCATGAAGGTGCTGGTGGTGACTGGTCTTAGCACGATAGCGCGTTCGCCGGACTTGCCGAACGATAGCGGCAGGAGGACTACCGGGAACTGTTTGATGTCGCCGAGCAGGTCGGCGGAGCGCATGGCTTCGAACACAATGCGGTCGGCGTGGCGGAGCTGTTCACGGACGTCGGCTGTTAGCAAGGTCTTAGTGACAGTGTGTTTGTCGAGCGAACCGGGCGTAAGGGCATAAATGACGCGGTTGATGGTGCCGCGGAAGTGTGCCGGCAGATCGTGGGCCAGCTTGGCCAGGTCGTCGCCCTTCAGGTCTGCGTTCTCGAGGGCTATGACCGATAAGTGCGAGCGTTCGTCTCCGCCTACGCCGACACTGCGGATAGGTAGAAGGTGGCCTTTGAGTCTTGTCTGGGTGGGTATCCAGGAACTTCTGGACTTCTTTCTGCTCCTTGTGCGGTTCGACCAGATCTTTGGATTCGTCAGAGCAAATGATGCGTATGGCCAGTCCGGGACCCGGATAAGGCTGGCGCTCTACCAGCTCTTCGGGCAGGCCCAGCTGGCGGCCCAGTTCGCGCACCTCGTCCTTGAACAGGTCGTCTATGGGTTCGATGAGCATGCCGGCGGCCTTGAGCTCCTGGACTTCCTTGACCTGGTTGTGGTGGGTCTTGATGGTCATGGTGTGGCTGTCGCCGGTGCTGTGGCCGCTTTCTATGCGGTCGGCGGCGTTGGTGCCTTGAAGAAGCAAGGCTTCTTTGAGTTTAAGTTCCGTGACAAGGCGGTTCTGGATGTCGATGAAAGTCTTGCCTATTATCTTACGCTTCTCTTCCGGATCCGTGATCTTGGTGAGCGGACCGATCTTTTCGCCATCTATGTATATGGCAGCCTGCTCGAAATCCTTGACGGCGTCTATCTTTTTGACGGGCAGGCCGGCGGCCTTCAGGGCCTCGATGACCATGTCGTCCTCGTCGCGCATGAAGCCGCTGTCTATGTAAAAGGCGTGTAAACGTTCTTTGGGAATGATGGCGGCCGCCAGGGTCGCGGCCACGCCGGAATCCACGCCGCCGCTCACGAAAGCTATGACATGCCGCCCGGACGCCTGCTCCTTGATCTGCTTCTGCTTATTCTTGATGAGTGTCTTGAGCTGGCTTTCTAAGAAGCCTTCATCCGGCTGTAGGCCGGCTATGCCTTCAAGGAAGTTCCTGAAGAGCTGGTAACCCTCAGGCGTGTCGTCAAAGACCTCGGGATGGAACTGTACGCCAAGCTTGTTGCCCTGGGCGATTGATGAATAGGCTATAGAGCCGTCGCTCAAGGTATGCGAGCCCAGAGTCTCGAAATCCAGCGGCACCTTGGTAACGAAGTCGCCATGCGTGAACAGGCCGGTAAAGTCCTTCTTGATGCCCTTGAACAGAGGATGGGAAGTATCTACCTGCGTGGTCACACGGCCGTCTTCGCGGATGGCGTTCTTGGCTACCTGCCCGCCGTGCGCCGTGACCATAGCCTGCATGCCGTAGCAGATACCCAGGATAGGCAAAGAGCTTTGCCAGACATCCCGGTCCGGCTGGGGCGCGGCCTCCTCGTGCGAAGAAGCCGGACTGCCCGAGATGATGATGGCGCCGTACTTGCCTTCTATACTGTTCGCGCGGCGTATCCAGCGGCAGGACGTCGGCCGGGAATCCTTGTCTTATAGCCGCCTTGCGTACCAGGTCCACATATTGGCCGCCGGCATCGAGGATTGCAACGCGACTTTGCATTACTTAGATTATACCAATTTATTCGCAAAAATCCTTGATGGCCTTAAGGGTGCGCGTAAAGACGGCTGGGTCGGATTCCAGCAGGGTCATTCGGAACCCGTGGACATCGCCATTGAACCCGGTAGAAAGAGGTACCGTGCAGATCCCGGTAGTAGCCAGCAGATGATGGCAGAAGCGCTTGTCGAAGCTATCTTCAGGGATGTCCGCCAAAGCCTGATCAAGCAGTTTCTGGGCCGCCGGATTGGCCGCCGGCTTATCGATCCCTCTGCCTATGAAGTCCTCTGTGAATGTAGCCACCAGGTAGAACGCCCCTTTGGGCTGTACGACCGTAAGGTTAGGGCTTTCGTTAAGTATGCCCGCGGCCTTCTCGGCCCTGGCCTTGTAAATAGCGCGGCGTTCATACAGATGGTCGCGGTAGCGCTTATCCCCGAAGATAGCCGGGAAGACGGTCTGCGGCAAAGTGGTGGAACATACCTCGGCCATCTTGGCCTCCACTATGGACTCTATGTACTCAGCGAAGTCTTTGTCTTTGTCTACGTTGTAGAATTCCGCCCAGCCGCAGCGGCTTCCGGGCCATGGCACCTCCTTGGAAAGGCCGCGCATTACGATGGTGGGCACGCCGTCCGCCAGCTCGGCCATCGGCGTGAAGTCGCCTTTCACATAGGACAGGTTGGAATATATCTCATCGGCTATCAGGAACAGCTCGTATTCCTTGGCGATAGCCACGAACTCCTTGAGTATTTCCTGCGGATAGACGGCGCCCGTGGGATTATCCGGGTTGATGATGAGCAATCCGGCGATCTGCGGATTTTCCGCGACCTTGCGGCGTACTTCTTCCATATCCGGCAACCAACCCCTGTCCGGAGTGAAGGCTATACGTAATATAAGGCGAATGACTGTGGGCGGCCTCGATGGCGGCATGCGTAGGATAGGCAGGCGTCGGCCCCATCACCCGCGCATCAGGATTAAGCCAAGTGTAGAGTTTATTAATCCCGTCGCCCAGGCCGTTGAAGAACAGGACGTTCTCCGGATCCAAATTGGCCTTGCCCTGCCGGGCCCGCTGGTCGGAAAGGAACTGCCGGGCGTCCTGCAGGCCTTTGGTCGGCGAATAGCCGTAGGATTCATTCTTCTTGACCTCTTTGACGATAAGCTCGCGTATCCATTTCGGAACCTGTTCGCCTTTGGCTATCGGATCGCCGATGTTCTCCCAGGTTATTTCTATGCCAGTGTCCTGCAATGCCTCGGCGAACTCTACTATGCCTCGTATCTCATAATGGAGCTCGCCTGCCCCAGGATGTACTATGTTCAGTCTCATCCCGGCTCCTAGAACTGTTGCAGATAGTTAGTGTTGAAAGTGGTAGTAAGCGCCTGCCGCCGGGTATGCCGCTCCTTGGCGAAACGGACAAGCTGTTGGACAAGCTCCATGTTGCTGACGCCGGCGCGGTTCCAGTTATGCGCGTACAGACCGCCAGGCATAGGATTGACTTCATTGAAATAGACTTTCTTGGTCTTGGAATCTATGAGGAGGTCCACGCGGGCTATGCCGCTGCAGCCCATAGCCTTGTAGATAGCCGCGCCCGTGGCCTCGGCCCGTACGTAGACTTCCTCCGGTACTCGGGCTGGGATCTGACTGTAGCCTTGAGCGCCCTTGGTGCCTTTGGCACTGCCCTTACCTTTTTTGCCGCCCTGTAGATATTTGGTATCGAAGTCGAAGAAATCTTCCGGCTTGGTCATAGGCTGTTCAAGCAAAGCGGGGCGCGGCTGGTCGTTGCCGATAATCGGCAGGGTAACCTCTACTACGTTGGGTACTTCTTCTTCTACTATGATCCGGTCGTCGTAGTGAGCGGCGACCTCCAGGGCATTGCCAAGTTCAGTGGCATCGGCCGCCCGGCTGATGCCGATACTGGAACCCAGATGCGCCGGCTTGATAAACAACGGATATTTGAGAGATCTCTTAATTTCCTTCACGGCCTCGCCGGGATGGCGCTCAAGTTCGGCCTTTGTAAACGCCAGGAATTTGGAGACGGGTATGTCATTAGCCTTTGCCAATTGCTTGGCCAATACCTTGTCCATGGCCACCGCCGAAGCGCTGACTCCGCAGCCGACGTAGGGAATGTTGGCCATGTCGAGCAGGCCCATGAGCGCGCCGTCCTCACCGTAGGTACCGTGCATAGCCGGGAATGCTAGGTCTATCTTGCGCGTCTGTTTGCGGCCGGCTACGCCGCTGGCCTTCACCAGGGTCATGCCGCCGTCGAACTGTACGCTGGCCGGGCGGGTGCGATGCAGGAACTCCTGTATGCCGCCGGACCTGTACAACTCTATGTCCTTTAATTTGTCGTCCCAGTACCAGGCTCCGTCCTTGGCCACGTATATGGCCTCTACCCGGTATTTCTTAGTAAGTTCCAGGGGCTTGATGATGCTGGCAAGCGCCGTGACTATCGATACGTCATGTTCCGCTGAGCGTCCGCCAAAGATTACGGCTACAGTTTCCATGCAATTAGTATATGCAATTAAGGACTACAATTACAAGCCAGTCGCGTTAATTGATACATGCCTTGATTCTTTCTATAATATGTGGGCTCTATGAGAGTACCTTCAAACCGTTCTAACAACTAGAACACAAACTATACGATCCGATAGGAAAGGTAGTGAAAGATGGAGTCTTCAGCGGCAACTTTCAATCCGGTCGAAGAAGGGTTCACGTTTCGACTGAAGCAAGGCATTACCCTGTTCGTGTCGATAGCGCCCGTGGTCGTGGCATTGGCTATGGCTTGGTGGGGCGTACCCTTCAAGTTCACCTGGCTGGCCGCAGGGGTAGCTGTCGTCATGCACACTGTCTGCGGACTAGGCATCACTGTTGGGTTCCACCGACACCAGACGCATGGCAGCTTCAAAAGCGGCAAGCTCGTGGAAACCGCATTGGCGTGCATGGGCAGTCTGGCTATCGAGGGGAAGATAATCACCTGGGTGGCAGACCACAGGCAGCACCACAAGCACACTGATGTAAAGGGTGATCCGCACAGTCCGCATGTAAATCCCGACGGTCTTGCCCTGGGCATGCTCCACGGTCTTTACCACGCCCATATGGGATGGTTGCCGGGAGTTTCCAAGGCCGACCCTGAGAAGTACGTACCGAAAATGTTGGAAAACAAGGCAATCGTCTGGGTTGATCGCCTGTTTCCGGTCTTCGTGGTAGCGGCTTATGCGATACCCTTCGCAATCGGCTGGACCGTAAACGGAAACCTGCATGAAGCCATTGGCGTCATGTTCTGGGCGGGCTTCATGCGCATGGCTTTCACCCACCATGTGACCTGGAGTATCAACTCCGTCTGCCATATGATCGGCACACGTCCTTTTGAACGGCGTGGATAACCGATCTACAGTACGAATTTATGGTGGCTAGCATTGCTTACGCTTGGGTGAGTCATTTCACCACAACCATCACGTTTTCCCGTCATCCGCCTATCACGGCATACGGCCTTGGGAACGTGGTTGGATCCTTCCGGCTGGACCATCAGGTTGATGGAGCAGTCTCGGTTGGGTTTGGGATGTGAAGTATCCAGAGCGAGAGAAATGGGAAGCAAAGCTTGCTCACCACTCGACCTAGATCCGGTCTGATCGATAGTTTGTTCCAGGGTTAGGACGATGAAGGAAATCCTCCAATCGGAGGTGGGCGAGGGATTACTTACGGAGCTTAGGCTTCGTAAGTCCCCCGCCCGGGAGATGGACATTTCGTCGAGTCCGTTACGGGGTTCCGAACAAAGCCGTCTTACTGGGTATAGGAAAATTCGTCGCAGTCTTTACTGACTCCGAATCTATTCCTTACCCCTTACCCGCTCTACGGATGCGTGTCCGTACTGACGAGTCCTAAAGGACGAAAGCGGTTACTGTTGGGGAATGCTTCAGGCGTAGTTGTCGGTCCAGTCGTTCTGCATGACTACCAGATCGCCGTCGGCTACGAAGTGTTTGAGATTGGAGTAAAAATCCAACGGGTCGGATTCGATGCGCAGTTCGCCCTTGAAGCCGGCCTTGTCCAAGGCCTTGTCTTATGTAATCCGTCACTGAATTTTTCATTAGCACCACCAGATCGGGTTAGGCTTCCGCTGATGAGCTTGCCGACCTCGCGGTGGATGGAGCCGGTCTCCTCGCCCTGGTCGACCAGGCCCGGGGTAACGTAAATCTTGCGCCTGGCCTTGAGTTCACTTGAGCAAGCGGGTGCCGGCGCGGATGCCTTCCAAGTTGCCGTTGTAGGTGTCATCCACTATCCAGGCGCCGGCCAACTGGTACGGGCGCATCCTGTGCTCGAACGGTTCAGTCTTGCTATACCGTCTTGGACCTGTTGTTCGCTCAGGCCTAGCTGAAGTGCCAGAGCGGCGGCCAGCGCAACGAAGCCCAGCTGGTGGCGCCCGACCAAGCCGGTCTTGAGCTTCAGGATCTTGGCGCCTTTCTTGAGCGTGAACGATGTGCCGTCAAGCCCGACTTTGACATCGGTAGCCTTCCAGCCCAGCGCACCCTGCCCGTCGAACACCTCGTAAGCTTTTTTGATGAAAGGCTTGGCATATGGCGACTCGCCGTTCACGAATACGTTCCTGCCTTTAAGGTGATCGGCAAGACTGAATATGTCTTCGCCGGCCGCCTGCGTCGTCTTGTAGCGGTCCAGGTGGGCGGCCGCCACGCCGGTAATTATAGCATGCGTGGGATGAGTGTTGCGCGCGAAGCGCGCCACGTCGCCCGGTCCGCCTTCGCCGTATTCTATTATCAGCACGTCTTCGTCACCTTCCAGTCCGGCGGCGAACCGGGCATGGCTTGTACTGACATTCTTGTTGGCCGGCGTGGCGGCCGCCTTCAGGCCTTCGCCAAGAACCGTGGCCAGCAGTTCCTTCATAGTAGTCTTGCCGTAACTGCCGGCCACGGCTATCCTTGCGCCCGGGTGCTTGGCGAAGGCCGCCTCGGACTTGGCGATGGCCCGCCGCTCCTTAGGCTTGGCGGACAACTCGCGGCCCAGTGCCAGCGGCACAACTATAAGATAGGCCCACACGAACGGATAAGTTATTGCCACGATGGCGCCAAACATCGGGCCGCCGGGCATATCGCGCCAGATTCCCAGCCCTGCTATGAGCAGACCGGCTGCTACCTGCAGTACCATGCCGAGCCTCAGCACCGCCAGCAGTAGACGCGCAGGCCTGGTCGGTTCCAGGGTCCGACGCTTCATGATCAGGCCGAAATCCTTGGTACGCCTTAGCCAGTCCAGATACGGACCTATCTGGTATTCACTGCTCTGCAACATGTATATGAGCACTCTGGGGTAGCCCGGGCGGTAAGTGCTGAGCAGTTCACGTATCATTTAAGGAACTCCTCTATCAACTGATTAACCTTGTCCGGCTGGTCGCGGTGGACGAAGTGTCCCGCGTCTTTCACGATTTCCAAACGCGAACCCTTTATAAGGTCGTGGTACTGCTTACCGTCAGCTACCGGTACCTGGTTATCGTCGGCCGCGTATACCAGCAAGGCCGGCACAGCCAGCACGGCGGCATCGCCCTGCACGTCCTGTCTTACGGTCTTTTTGAAAGTATCCTCCAGCCCAGGCTTGACCAGCATATCGGAACCGGCGGCACCGTAAAGCCCTTTGCGCAAGGCCATTCGGTAGCGTTCCGGCATCCATAAGGTGGCTATGTTACCTGTCTTAGCCAATATCTTCAGGAACAGCCGTTTGCCTGCGTTGTTGGTACGTACGCCGGAAGCAGCCAGCAATACCAGCTTGTCCGGTTTTAAAAGCCCCATGCTTACGGCCCGGACGGCTAAGGCTCCGCCGTTGCTATGCCCGATAACGGCATAAGGCTGTTCCAGCCCCAGTTTCTTCAGCGCGGCGCTGACGAAACGGGCGTATTCATCCAGATCCCAGGCTTCCGAAGGCTCCTGGGTACCGCCGAAACCGGGCAGATCCACTGCCAATACCCGGTAACCGCCAAGCGCCTTCCGCAGTCCGGACAGTCCCTTGGAGCTATCGCCCCAGCCGTGCAGTATCAGCACCAATCTGCCCTTTCCGGACAATTCATAGCTGGTCAACAGATTGTTTACGACTGCGTTCACTGCTCAAATTATAGCAAGCTTATGCTATTGGCCCGTAAGCTGGCGCATGTAAGAGTTAACAACATTGTTCACAGACGTGTCCGCGCTGGTGCTTTGTAGCCGATTGTCGATAGTGAAGGCCGCGTTGCCGCCGCCAGATGGCGGCGCGCCCGAGCTGCCGCCCAGCCCCAGGATGCTCAGCACCTCATTGACTGATATGGCATTCGCAGGTTTTTTAATTTCCGGGGGCTTGTCGCTGGGTTTGAAATCTAGGCTGGCAGTAAATTCACTCTTGCTGGAACCGTCAGCCTTGTCATCAGCTCTGAAGCCTACGACGCCGGTATCGGTGTTCACATCCAGCTTGTACGAGTAGGTTGAAGTATTGCCGTTATCCTCGGACTTGCCCTTTATGAAGAAGGGGTAATCACTGCCGCCCTTATAGCCAAGCCCTATATCGACGTAATTAGCGGCCGGATTGTCCTTATATTTGAACCGCACCTTGTATAAGATCCGCTGGGAAGTGTCCATCCAAACATCGTAAGTATCACTGTCCTTTATGTCTTTCGTTGATTTGGCCATGTCGTCGAAACTGGCGTACACGTTCTTGTCATAATGATTCTTCTTGAGCCAATCGTTCAATTTACTGTTCTTAAGCGCCTCTTTCTGGGCCTCTATGTACTTCTTGACGTTGTCTTTCCGGAGCGCCACCTGGTAGTGGTATGTACTGTGGCCATCAACGGTTTCCTTGCCTATTTTTTTGACTACCTTGGTAGCGGCCTTATCCTTCGCGGTAGAGAACAGATACTGCCGGTTCACCTCGCCGAAGGCGCGGGCTTCATCCAGCACCTGCGCGCGTGTGGGCGAAGTCGAGCCGGAATCCGACCCGTTCTGCGCGGCCGCAGCAAGGTTGTCAACGAAAGTATGGTCGATGACTATCCACCGGCCATTCAGCTTGGCCAGACCCGGGTTCAGGCCGGGCGTGCCAATCATGGCGCCAAGACCTTTGATGCCGTCAGCCTTTACGTATATATCGGGCGTACTGCCGCTGCTTTTTATAGTCCTCACATCGGCATTGATGCGGGTGGTGGCAACCCCTATGTCGAACGTCACGTCCGAATTCTTGCCGTCGCTTTTGTACGCTATATTGCCGTCAGTGGAAAAGCCTGAGGATTTAATCTTGTAGGAGCCGGAGCCCGAGTAACCTTTGATATCCTTGCCAAGCTGTTCGTCGGCATAATTCACCAGACGGTCATAGCCTGTACCGACGTTCGACAGCGACTGTGAATATATGACCGAGGGGTTCATCCAGTATCCGAAATAGAACGCCAGAAAGCCTACGACTAATACAGCTAACGCGGCGCCAGGTATAAGAAGTTTTTTGGATAATTTACGACCCGGCCCGCCTGGCGCGGGGTTTGACGGGGTAAACACTTGTCCGGAGGAAGGCGGCGCCATGCCCCCGTCACCGACTACGGGCTGCGCGGACGGTTGTGGCGCAGGTGATTGCGGCGGTGGAGGCTGAGGTTGTGATGTCGGCCGGGGCTGGGGCGGAGCGGTTCTGCAGGGGTACGGGCGGCGGCAGGCGTGAACGGAGGCGGAGCAGAACCCACGCCATCATCCTTGGAGGGGAATGTCTGAGGTATGCCAGGGTCATTAGACCCGGAAGATGGCTCCTTGTTAGGTTCCATGTGATTGATTATACATAAGCGATATGTTTTGCCCAAAGCCATGTATGCATGTGGTGGGCGAGGTGGGACTTGAACCCACAAGGCTTTTGAGGCCAGCGGATTTTAAGTCCGCCGCGTATACCAGTTCCGCCAACTCGACCCCTTTAGTTTTACCACATAGAAATGGAGGCACCTACGGGATTTGCACCCGTGTAAACGGTTTTGCAGACCGCTGCGTAACTACTCCGCCAAGGTGCCATACGGCCAGCGGTATTATATCGTACTATAGACATACATGGCTTATACGCACTTCTCACGCAATGGCAAAATCCTGCCCGTCGAGCAGGCCATGGTACCTCTGGCCGACATCGAATACTCCTACGGTTTCGGCGTATACGAGACTGTGCGCCTATCCAAAGGTCGGTTACTATTCCTGGGCGAGCATTGTGAACGGCTGATCGGATCAGCGCGCATCATAGGCCTTAAACACCACTTCTCCAAGGAAACGGCCGCCCAGGCCGTCAAGCAGCTCGTCGACAAGAACCAGGCCGTGAACTGCAACATCAAGCTGCTACTGATAGGCGGTCCGGCAGGCGGTGAAGCGAATCTGAACATCCTGTGCCTCAACCCGTTATTCCCTGACCGCAAGCTGTACAAACAAGGCGTCCACACCATCACCGAGTGGATGGAGCGGCCGTTCCCCCACGCCAAGACCCTGAACATGCTGCCAAGCTACCTGGCACACCGTGGAGCCAGAGACGCCGGTGCTTACGATGCTTTGCTGGTGAACCGGCATGGCTGTGTGACCGAAGGTACCAGCACTAATTTCTTTGCCCTCAAAGACCACACCATCTTCAGTCCGCCGGAATCCGATATATTGCTAGGCGTCACCCGCGGCAAGGTCCTGAAGGTAGCCGAACAAGACGGCTTCAGTATCGAAGAAAAAAATCTGAAACTGGAAGACCTGGGACGTTACGACGGGCTTTTCCTGACCGGCACTTCCGTAAAGATTATGCCGGTCCGGTCCGTGGACAACCTGGAATTCGGCCCTCCCGCGACCGCCATACGTCAACTTATGAAAGCTTTCGATAACTCTCTGGAGCGCGGCCACTAGGCGTAGCCGGGAAAGAAGTCGGTTTTTATATGTGAGTGGTGTACGCCTAATTCACGAAGATTTTTCTTGATACCGTTGACCATGGACTGCGAACCGGATACATAGAACAACCTGTCCTTATAATCCGGCATTTCGCGTTTTATCATATCGGATGTTATGTAGCCGCTCCTGTAGTTATCGTCTTCAGGGAGAGCCCGGCCCTTGCCCGTCAGGCAGTAGACTATATGCACACCTAAGCGCCGGCGCGCTTCTTCGAAGACGTCCCGGTAAACAATACGGTCCGCAGTGGCGGCCGAGTAGAGCATGACGATGTTGCGCCGTTCGTCTGAATCCAGCAGGTACTTGATCATACTGCGATACGGGGTTATGCCGATGCCGCCGGTAATGAACGCCAGCTTGCGATCTTTGTCGTCCGGCAGTACGAAATCACCGGCCAGCTGTGAGGCGACTATCTCCGAATCGGCATCCAGCTTGAGCATGGCTTTTTTGTAACTACTGCCGTCAGGATAGAACCTAATCCCTAAACGAATCTCGGGCTCAGTGGGCGAGGAAGCCAGTGTAAGATAGCGCCGGTCGCCCCGCGAATCCGAGTGACTGTGCGGCAGGGTCCACTCCATGTACTGGCCCGGCTTATAGTTAAAATCCTCTTCGGGCGTGAATACGAACTCCGCGATATCGGGCGCCAGCTTGGTCTTACGTGCAAGCGACGGGAATAGCTTGACCTTGGGTTCGATTACCCGTGTGAAGACGTTGCCTGCCAACAGCGCCAGTTCCGGCGTGGAGTACAGCGTTGCTACATGCACCTGCGGCGGGAACAGCAGGCCCACCAGCGCGCCATACCAGCGCTGTTTACCGGCCGCGGCCGGAGAAGTCGCCGGCTCGGTCAGCATCACGAACGTCAGGAAGAAGAGCGACGAATGGAGCGTAACGTGGCTCAGGTTGGCAATCACATTACCGTGCGACAGCAAGGTATAGAAGGCGGTGCCGGCGTAGGCCGCGGCCAAGAAGCTGGATATCATCTGCCAGCGGCGGATCTTTCGCGTCATGGAAAGACCGCCTATGACCACGAACGGTAGCATCGACGCGCTGCCTACCCACCAGTTGGCAGCCTGCCCTGCCCCTAGGCTGGTGAGCGCCACGGCTATGGCCGCCGGATTGAAGATATGCTTCCTGCCGATCGCCAGCATGTACTTAGAAGCGATAGCCAGACCGCCGGCGGCCGTCAGGAACAAAGCGCCCGACAGTGTGCTGGCAGGCGGGATTATAAGCGCCAGAATCAACGCGGTTATCAGGCTGGATTCCTTATTGGTCGGCGCATCGAACGCGTAGGCGAATACTTCGTTGCTTATCCAGCAGATCGACACCAGATAGACGGAAGACAGTATGATGGCATACGGGCTATAGTGCAGATAACCAAGCGCGGCAAGACCCGCGGCGGCGCCTATCAGGAATATAAGGTAGTACAGCATCAGGCGGTACATGGTCACCCGGTCGTGCACCCAATCGATGTACTTGAATATCATGCGGCGTACCTTCCAAAGCCGCTGGTGAAGGTCGCTGTCTTGCTAGCGTCTATCATGTACCCTTCAAAACCTTCGAGCGATTCTATGAAGTCTATGCCGCCGCGACCCATGGCGAACGCGGCCGTGGCAAAGCGGTCCGCCTCGTAGATGTCGGGCCCTATGACGGTCAGGCTTTTAACGTCATCCAGGTGCGCTTCCGGGATCATGCGGATCGTAGATGTGCTGGCCGCGCACGGCCGTGCCGGAGGTAGCCACCCCCTCGTCGGTCACAGCTACTACCTTTATTATCTCTTCCCGTTTGAAAGGGCTGCGTATACCGATTCTCCACGGGCCGCCCCGGGCCGGCCGGCCGCCTGGCTGGAAATCGCCGCCGGCCTCCAGGCAGAAATCCCGTATGCCCCGGCGGCGCAGGCGCTTGGCCGCCTGGTTGATAGCCCAGCCCTTCACCAAACCTGACGGATCCCGCTTTCCGCCGCGCATTATGTCGAAATAGCCGCCGGTTTGGCGCTTGGTCTGCTCGCACATCTCCAGTACGCGCTTCATCTCGGCGCTCCACCTGCTTTGGGGCAGTCCGTCATTGATGCGCGAAATCTCGCTGTCCGGCTTGTAGGTGCTGTAGCGCGCATCTACTTTTCTGAAATAATCGAACGTGTCCTTGATGGCGCCGTCCGCGTCGTTGCCGCCGACTATATCTACGGTTACCGGCATTCCCATTATTATTTCGGTCCGCTTCATGATTTACATAGCCTGCTGAAGCGCCGATGACAGCGACTGGACGAACGCCTGGCTAGTGTCAGTAGCGCCCGACACTCCGTCGACCTGCGCGCTCTGGGCCTGTATGGCTTCCTGCTTAAGATAGGGCATGGCCTGCTGGTTGATGGCTATGGAGTTCGCCTGGTCGTTAGGGTACTGTAGGAATTTCACGTCGGTTATCTTGCCGCTCTGTATGACGGCCTGGACCTGTATGTTGCCGTAGAAGGCATCGGCTACGGAACCGGTATACGTGCCGTCCTTGTATGCCTTGGATGCGGAGTTACTGCCGCCGGAGCCCGAACGCCGGAACTTACCTGTAGAGAGCTTCCGGAACCGGAGCCGGACGATCCGCCCTGCCCGGCCGAAACGCTCTTCGGCGAAACCAATAACGGCGAGTCGCTGTTTCTTATACCTAGGCTATACAGGAGGAAGGATATTACTACGAACGCCGAAAGTGCTATCTTCTTCATAACTTCTATTATAAGCGTATGCCTGAAGACTTACTGAGAAGCCTAGGTCTAAACTGAATGGTGCAGGAACAGCAGGCCGAACGCCTCTATGAAGCCCCAAGCGGCCAGACCTACGAAAGCAATGCTACCAACTAGCGACAGCACGGGGTTCTTGACGGCGGCGATGGTGCGGCCCGGCGATATATAAAGCGATATGTTAAGGATCATGTGCGCCAGCATGGCCCCTACCGAGAAGCCGAAGACGTTGACTATGCTGAACAGCGGCACGTAGCCGGCGAAATCATCCAGGCCCAGTATGAAAGGCACTGTGAAAGACATGGCCAGCAAAGCCAAAAGAGTCTTCTTGTGCTCCACGCGTATGCTCTGCGACGGCACTATCCTGGACAGCACAGGGTCCGTCATCCTGTTCCAGACCTTAAGCAGGCTCTCCAGCCAGTCGGCCACAACGTTCATGCGCCGGCGGTGGTTCCTGGCATGCACCAGGGTATCCTGCGCCAGGCGCAGTAACACCAGCGCCGCGACGATTATCATGATTGCCAACAGCCAGTCCACCTCTTTGAAGAAGGCCCAGATGAGCAGTATGAGCATGGTACCGATGCCGTTGCCGAACGCAGTGCCGATCTCTATGCCTATGCGCCCCTTGAGCCCCTGGTTCTTTCCCATGAGCTGGCCGATGAAAATCACGAAGTCTATGGCGGTCTTCAGGTAGACCGTAGCGCCTATCAGCACGTCCGCCAGGCCGGATCTGGATGGCTATCTTCTCGCCGATCCAGTTATTGATGATGTGCACTTCCAGCCACAGGCGGCCACCAGCACCAGGAAGGTCGCTACGGTAAGTGACAGGGCTATGGATTGGTCTCTGACATAACGGGAGCTGTGACATCCTGTATATTCTACCCTATAAAGTGCCGGGGTGCCCGGTAGAACCATTAGATTTAATGATTTAATAATTAAAGCGCATGGCCTACCAGATGGCCGATGAAAGCCGTTATGGCCATGGCCGCACCGCCGCCGAAGAAGACCCGGCTGGCCGCCACCACTCTGCGCCCGCCACCTATATAAGCACCTATCACCCCTGTTATAGCCAGCGATGTCAAAGAAGCGATCACCAGTATCAGGCCGTCGGCATGACCTTTGGAAAAGTAAGCCGCCAGTATGGGCACCAGAGCCCCTACAGAAAACGCCACCGCTGACGCCAGCGAGGCCTGCAAAGGGCTCACCAGCGCCTCCTGGTCAAGATTAAGCTCATCGCGGGCATGGGCGTCCAGAGCGTCGTGTTCGTGCATCTGTTCGGCTACCTGCCTGGCCAGCTTCTTATCCAGCCCGCGGCTTTCGTAAATCGCGGTCAGTTCGGCCAGTTCCTCCTTTGGGTTCTCTTTGAGCGAGCGCTTTTCCATGTCCAGGTCGGCCCTTTCGGAGTCCCTCTGGGAGCTTACGGACACGTATTCGCCTACGGCCATCGACAGCGCGCCTGCCGCCAGCCCGGCTATACCGGCGGTCAGGATGGCCGAGCGGCTGGAAGACGCCGCCAGTACGCCCAGCATCAGGCTGGCAGTCGAAACTATGCCGTCATCCGCCCCGAGCACACCGGCCCTAAGCCAGTTGGAGCGGTGCGACTTATGGGGTTCCTCGGGGTGGGCGGACGGTTGTCATCACTCATCTATTAAATCTTAACAGAACGGATGGCCATGGTGTTAGATTTCACCCATCACCCCAGTATAGAAAAGGCTTATGACTTATTGACAATATTTCAATAATGAGCTATAATAGCCCGTTACATAGTTCCTTTGGTTAGGATACTTCTACTACATGGGTGGAGTATGCAGACGAGAGGAATTTTCCACTCGCGGCAGGTGTTTCACGCCTATTGATAATCGCCGATATATCCGGTAATGCGAACGATTCGCATAGTTGTTTCACAACCTAAGGAGCACTCCAGTGGTTAAGGAAGGTGCGAAGTTCGGAGGTCTCGCGGTGCTTGGCTCCCTAGGGGTCTTGGTTCTCGCAATCGTCATCGGATCAATGTGGATTTTCGGTTGGGGCCTCTTTCAGCGAAGCACGGCCAATTTCCGCGGCGAAACCGAACAGATCGAGAAGACGAAGGCGAATGGGATTACCGCATAGCTGCCTACGACCATTTCTTCAATCTCTGCGCATCAGTCCAGAGCAAGGAGACCACGATCAAAGCTCTTGAAAAAGAGCTGCACAGGAAACCTAGGACCATCCGAAGCAAGGACGGAACAGATTTACGGCGCAATCACGGCCAACGAAGCCGTTCGAGCAGAAACCATCAACCAGTACAACGTGGACGCCGAAAAGGACAGCCACGATCGGACAGTTCAAGGCATCCAATTTGCCTTATGAACTCAACGTCAACGCGGAGGAAACCCAATGCAAGTACTAGGGAAGCAGCATCTCGTTCAGGGCCGATCCTGGCTCTTCTGGCTGTTCTGGCGATTTCGATCGGCGTTGCCGCTTGCGGTGAACGAAGGCAAGGCCCAGCACGACGAGTCAAAGACCCAGCAGTCGCAACTACGACCGTCTGGTAAGCCAGGAACCTGCCCACACCATGGACGTCAGCCCGACCCGGAAGACCATCAACTTCTGGATCGACACGTGGGGACACGACCCTGACAAGCTGTCGTACGTCTATCTGCAGGCCGCAAACGGTCAGCTGGTGGGCTACTACATCTTCAAGGGCCTTCCTGTCACCTACTGCGCCGCACTGACGCCTAACTTACGAACTTCGAAACCCGAAGAACGACGACAGCGACCACCGATTTCCAGGTGCCAGCACCAAGCGTGGACGGGGTCTACTACAGCGGCGGTCAGTGCGATTCGTACTACGGACGTGATGCCACGACCGACGCATACATGGAGTACACCGTCGGCGGCAGCCAGAACGTCCTGCTCTACGACAGGCCGTTGCCTCGGCAGAACGTCGAACCGCTCGGATTCACCACGATCGACGAATTCAAGAAATAAAGGAGAGTCTCCTAGTACTTCGCTCAGCGGAGTGCACAACCAGTGAAATAACAAAGGCAGTCTGAGCCTTAAATTCATGGCAAAATCCTGTTCCTGGGAACAGGTCGGCGGAAAATCACTATTGGGCGATAGCTCAAGAAGGTTTCCGCCGGAAGAAGGGTCTTGATTTGTCGAATCCGTTATTGGATTCCGAACAAGCCGTCTTCCAGGGTAAAGGAAAATTCGTCGCAGTCTTTATTGACTCCGAACCCATTCCTTACCCCTTAACCCGCTCTACGGATGAGTGTCCGTACTGACGAGTCCGAAAGGACGAAAGCGGTACATATGATAACTTGCAAATGTCGCCCAATAGTGATTTGGCGAAGTTTTTTAGCGCTCGAATATGGTCCGGTCGACAGGCTTGTCGGTCTCGGCCAGGCTGGGCTTGTTCTTTTTGCGGTTGCGGCTGGCGGCGGCGTTTGAGTTTGACCCTTTCTACGATCGGCCCCACGGCGGTGCGGCCCATGCCGCTGGCGGCCCCGGATTTGTCCGGCTTGTCTTTCTTGGATTCGGTTTCCGGTTTCTTGGGCGGGTTGATGCTGGGCCGGCTTGCGATGCTTGGCGGCGGGTTTATGTTCCTGCGCGGGTTTGGGGCCGAACTCGTAGCGGCCGTGTATGTATTCTTCGGCGGCGGCGCGCGATACCGCAAATTGTTTGCGGGAGCGTTCCACGATGTCGGCGCTTTGGTCCGCACTGTGTTCCGGAAGATCCAGTGTGGTGCCGGAGAAGGCCTGGGTCTTCTCGCCGTCTATGGTCATGTTGATGACGAAGTTGCGGTTGTTCATGTGGACCAGATCGTATTCCTCAAACTTGGGCTCGAAGTACTTCTGCATGGTGCGGGCGTCGTCGGCGCCCATACGGAAGGCTATCATGGAGCCGACGTTACCGAATACGGCGTCTTTGACGTCAATCGACATCTGGGCGATGTACTGGTTAGCCACCGTCAGGTTCAGGGCGTACTTGCGAGCCTCGCTCAGAATAGTGGCGAAGCTGTCGGTGGCGAAGTTCTGGAATTCGTCGACGTACAGATAGAACGGTATGCGTTCTTCCGGCGTGATGTTGGCCCGGCTCATAGCGCCCAGCTGGATCTTGGTGACCAGCAGGGCGCCTAGCAAAGCGGCGTTGTCTTCCCCTACCTGGCCGCGGCTCAGGTTGACTATCAGGATCTTGCGTTCGTCCATTATCTGCCGGATGTTGAAACTGCTGCGCGGCTGGCCGATGATGTTGCGTACCAGCGGGTTGGCCGTGAAGGCGCCGACTTTGTTGAGTACCGGAGCCACGGCTTCGGCTGCGAACTTATCGTTCCAGGTGGCGAATTCCACCTCCCAGAAGTTACGCACTACCGGGTCGGTCACGTGGGTCAGGACTTCCTTGCGGAAGCCTTTGTCTGTCAGGATTCGCGTGATATCGAGCATGGTGGAATCCGGATACTCCAGCAAAGCCAGCAGACTGTAGCGCAGGATGTATTCCAGGCGCGGCCCCCATGACTCGAACATGCGCCGGAGCACGCCTATAATCTCGGAGGCGGTATGGGTGCGCAGCTTAGGATCCGGGACCTCCATGGGGTTGAAGGCTATAGGGAAATCCACGTCCGCCGGGTTGAAGTAGATGACATCGTTGGCCCGTTCGGCCGGTATGCGGCGCAATACGCTTATGGCATAGTCGCCGTGCGGATCAATGACAGCGAAGCCATACGGGCTATGAATATCGGATATGGTCATAAGTTCCAACAGCGCCGATTTACCTACCCCGGTCTGTCCCAGGATGTACATATGACGTCCGCGGTCGGCGCTTTTGAGCCCGAAGGCCAGGTGCTGGCCGCGGAAGTTGGTGGCGGCTATGGGGCTGACATCTTCCCTGTTATCAGCGGTAGATATGGGCAGATTAGCCGGCGGTTCGGCGACCTGGGCCGGCGCCCACAGTATGTAAGGCGTCTCGACGTTGGTGTGCGGCAGGTGGCAGAGCGTAGCGACCTCTTCTATGTTGAGCAATGACGTGCGGCTATTTAACTTGCGCGCGCGGTATTGTCTGAGCAAGGAGGAGTCCTTCGTAACGCGGGCCTGCTCAAAACCGTTCAGGTAGGTAGTGTTGAATTGCTTGTAGCTGGCGATTATGGATTGTATGCGCAAGGTGGCCTGGTGGGCCGACACATTTCCCCTGTAGACGATACGCAAAGAAGTTTCGAAGGCCAGCTTGTGGCTTTTGTCTTCGGCGCCCTTGGCTCGGGCTTGATCGTATTCGGTGAGTTTGGGCGATTGGGACTTGCCTTGGTCGGAGGGACCTGCCATGGCCCTTAATATGGCCCCCGGAGCGGAACCTGCCGGTACCTTCGCGCAGATTGCCGATATAGCGTTCACTCTTCTTGTGCCAGTTCTTGGAGCCGGGCTGCATGACCAGCTGGATCCAAGCCTCTTCGCCTTCCTCGAACTTGGCCAGCGTGGCAGTTATGGCTGCCAGCGGGTCCACCTCGAAACTCTGGAAAGTCTTTATGGGCAGAGCCTGGTTGTTGCTGAGCCTTAGTTCCGCGCTCAGGACCTCTTGCGTGCCCTCACCGCCCTCACGGGAGAAATCAGAGACCTCCGAAATCTGCACGTTCGGGTACTGCGCATACATCTGCTCCTCTACGTAGTCCTTCAGATATTTGGGTACGCAAAGGTAGAAGCCTATGCGCTTGGCCAGTACCGCTATCTCGAAACTGATGCGTACGCGGTGCGCGCTCCGGAAAACCTTCCGTGGCGGCAGGGTCAGCAAACCGTGCAAGGGACGCGAACATCTGTTCGGCGGCCAGCTCCTTTTTATCGTTGGTGCGCGGCACCTGGAGCAGAAGCATTACCATGTCTTCGTCGAGTCTGTGCTGTTCCTGTTTGCTCAGACCGGTCGGACTGTCATTCCGATTAAGGTTCATACCTAAATATTATACCTTCTTACGCTTATTTATATATCAGAGCGGTTCCTCAAGGCCGATAAAGCATTTATAACTTCGCCGATGATTCCGCCCCCGGCGGCGCCCATGCTTACACTGCCTATGTTTTTAAATAGGCCAGGGTGTCCTTTCAGGCTGAAATATTCAGCTATGGCGGCACCGCCCAATGCTCCTAGCGCCGTGGTTACATTTTCTATGCGGATCATCCTTTGGAAGTCCGATCCTTCACTGGCATGACCCTGATCCGGCATACCTTCAATACGGCTGTTGATTATGCGTTTGATCTCGCGTCTAAGTTCGGCGGTTTCGCGTTTCGCACTTGGTCTCAGGTCTGCTTCGGAGTGCAGTAAATCCCCTTTGTAGACCGATTCATCCCACCGGAACGGATAGCATTTGCCGGCGGGGCGCCGCTTCTGCATCACAAGATCCGGCTTCAGTCTGGTAAATTTAAGTTTTTTGCTGGCCACGCCTGTGCGCAAATCCCGGAAATCACAGCCCTCTAAACCATTAACAACCGACCTCATCGTACTGCCGCTATGTATACAGGTATCGATGACCAATACCGTATCATCCTTATGGCCTGCGAGCAGTGCATGCTCCGATTCCAGTCGTTCGGGAGTAACATCCTGTTCCTTGAATCCCTCCGGATTCACGAATAATATGGACGGCTTGGGCTTACCTTCTTCAAGCTTTCTCTCCCAATACTCATGCAATGCGATCCCGAACGGGCGGGCGCCTGTGTCTATCAGGACTACGGCACCGACTTCGTTCTCTGCCACATAATCCGTGGTGACCTCGCAGAACTCAAAAAGTTCGTCGCGCAGAGCAAGACGATCAAAATGCTCGAACGGCTTGGGTACGTCGGGCATAGCCCCGCCGCTGACCCAGGTGGGTACTTCTAATATGTCTACCATCTCTTAATTATACAATAATATATTCAGGCGTCTTAGTCAAAATTGCTTGCTTAATAGCTCGCTAAAGTAGGAAGAGGGATAGGACAACCGCGGCCATTAAGAAGGCGATAAGACTGGCCAGCGCTATCGTCAAGCGCTTGCTCTTGCTGGCGAGCGGTTGTTCCATATGAGTAGTAGGCTGCTGGGGCATACCCTGGGCCGCGGGCGCCACGGGGGGTTTTACTACGTTGGGGTTCTGCTGGGGCGTACCTTGCGGTACGACACCGGAAGGGCCGTTGGAAGGTTTAGGTAAGCTGTTTTCTGGCGGCATATCTTGCTGGTTACGTATTGCAATGATATCACGGCCCTGGCATAAGCGCTATTCCTGGCAGACTAAGATATTCCGAGTTTGCGGAACAGTTTGCGTGTGTAGTCGTCCAGCTCCAGGGCAGCCAGCTCGGACTTGGCATACCACTTGGCGTCAGACGCTTCTTCGTCATCAGGCTTGACTTCGCCGCCTACAATCTTGGCATCGTAAACGATTGCCACGTAGGCAACCTCGTCCTTGTTTGGATAAACTATGCGGAAACCCTCGCCGCCCACGACTCCCCGCAGGCCGGTCAGCTCCACGTCTATGTTGACCTCTTCCTTGGCTTCGCGCCTGGCCGCGTCCTCCGGTGCTTCGTCCGGATCCAGGCCGCCGCCCACGGTCTGCCAAAGCCCGGTGTCCTTGTCGAGGACCAGCAATAGGCGCCCTTCATCATCCCAAATCAGCACCACCGCCGACGGCATCAGCACCATGTCGTGCCCTATCTTCTTGCGCAGTTCACGTAAGTAAGGTGAGATCATATACCAATTATAGCTTGGACGACTTCGCGGCGGTGCGATATATCGACGGCACTGCCGGCAGGCAGTTCGTCGGGTTCGCCATCGTAATGGAAAGCTGTGGACGTGCGAAAGGTCAGTTGTTGCTCGCCGTCGTCTATGTATTCGGCCTTGGCGCCGCCCAGCTGACCCGCAGTGAGTTTGGCGGCGGCCTTGGGCAGGAACGCCTTACTGCCGACTTCCAGATGGACCAGTTCACCGTCAAGAATATGCGTATCAAGCCTGATGACCCCGGCGCCGATACGTGGGGCCAGAGCATATAGTACCTCTTGGGCTTCCCGGGATCCACGACCATTCTCGTATTCAAAAGGTTCGCGGCTCCATAGGGCTTTCAAAACCTCTATGCCGTCGAGCGCCCGAGCCGACCAGGGATCGTGGCCCGCGCGCCGCCTGCGATATTCCGTCTCATTTATGGCATCCGCTATTTGCGCGGTAAAACCGAAACCCACGTAACTATGGGCGAACCTGTCCAGCCGGTCGCCGTCATCAAGCTTGATGCCATCCATCCAGGTCGTTTTACCGTGCTCCAGGATATCCCGCAAGCCTCTGCCACCGCCACGCAGGATGTTCCCCCCGTACAGTGAACGGGAAAAATCGTTGCCACTACCGGTAGGGACCGGTACCATGGCGACCTCATCCGCGCCTACCTCACCGGCCTCTATGGCCTTCCTTATGCCATTAAACACATCGTGCCCCAGGCCGTCGCCGCCCAGGCCCAGCACGGTCACGCCAGGCTCCAGAGCTTCCCTTATAAGTTCAATGTTACTGCCCTCGCTGGGCGGAATGGTCCGCACCACTTCAAGGTTACCGCCCCACCGCGAATCCATCAGCCAGCCAATGACCTCATCAGCCTTTTCGACCCGCGAACAAACCGGGTTCTGTACTGCTAAAACACTCTCTGCACCATTATTCGACATTACTTGTTTTTACCATAAACCCTTACATTTAACAACTCTCTGGCAAGCCAAGCTATTCTTCCGGGAAGGTCAGATGCAGTAAGGCATATTCTTCGGTCATAGCTCCGCGGAAGACATGTCCGAGTCCGCGCATGCGGTCAAGGTCCTCGTCCGTCCACCACTTGGACGTATAGCCGGTATCGGTCACGAACAGCCCGTTCTCAAAATCGGTCCTTTCAAGATCGACGCGGCCAATCCTACTCTCCTGCGCACCGTACATATCAAGGCCCCATCCCGGCAATGCCTGTTGCCGGAACAGTCCCAGTACCAGCTCGCCCTGCCGCTCGCGGGCTTCGCCGGTTACAACATCAAGCGCGCCCTGCGGGTCGCCGCCCTCTATGGTGCCCAGCGAGTTCCGCAGAATCAGGAAGACCGGATTCCTAAGCTCAGGCGGCAATATGTCGGGCAGTCTTAAGAAATCGCCCTGCACCGCAGTTACGTTGCTATGCTTGGCGGCCTCTTCCTCCAAACCCTCATACATGTCAGGATTGACCTCTACGGCTATTGCATCGCGGGCAACCCGGGCAAGCAGGGGCACTGTCCGGCCATAACCCGCGCCCAGATCCACGAAGGTCTTGGATTCGCCGTCCGGTACGCTTTCGACGTAGTATTCCTCGTCGCGCATGAACCTTTGCATGGTCGCATCATCATCGGCGACCCGTTGTTTATAACCGTCGGCAGTAAAATTCCTCACGACTAACTCACATCTTAATAACTATGTTTATTATAACATTCTAGCCCGGATTTTTCAACGCTACTCGGGCTTTAAGAATCTGGCTAGTGAATGTAGTATGCGACCCTGACCGAGTAGGAAAGGTCGTTCTGGCCGGGCTGAAGATCTAGGTGCGGCGTAGAGCTTTGGTCAGTAGCGGAATTGGCGCCTTGGGCTATGCCGCCGCCATACAATAATGGATTGATTCCGCCCAGGTTGCCGTCCGTTACCGATTTGACCGTATCGACTTTGAATCCCAGGTTCTTGGCGGATTGGTCGGCCTGGGTCCGGGCATTCTTTTCGGCTTTGTCCCGGGCCTGGTTTTGAAGTTGCTGTTCTTTAGCCTTGCTGAACGACGCGTAGGGGCTTACTGTTCCCGTAGGATTCGTGGTCAACAAATAATCCTGAACTTTTTGGGCCAGCTTGGAGTTGTCGGCCGTTACGGTGAGGCTCAACGTATACGTGACCTTGCCGCTCGAGCCCGATGAATAATAGTAGTAGTCATTGTAGCCGCCCGAGTTAGTCTTTATGTCTTTGCTGGGCACGCCCATAGACTTAAGATAACTGACGATTTCGTTGCTTTTAGCAGTCAGTTCTTTTAAGGCTGCCTGCTTGTCGGCGCCAGTAAATCTGTAGCTAGGCGAGAATTGATACTGGTCGGGGGTGGCGCTAACCGTCGCTGTACCGGTTACAGTTATAACCCTCTCCGAGGCTTTGATATTCGGCTCCCACGGCTTCCACATGAATACCATGACGGCTACGGCTATAAGGAGTAAGATCGTGACGGTTTGCCAAAGGTTCGGCAGAGTAATCCGTTTTCGCGAAGGCGGCTGGCGGCACGGATGACATAACGGTCGGGTTATCTGGTGCTGGATCTTCTTGCATGATGTAATATTTACGCTCATGCTTAAATATAGGCGATTGCCGCCTATAAGGCAAGGACCGAAATTTAGTCGACCGAACCGGTCTTAACCTTGCCGGCTCTTTTATAGTTGGCTAGGATGATGCCGCTGGGCAGAGCCTGGGTGTCCATCAATTTAAAAGCGGCCGGGATCGTTCCCTCCGCGAACAGGCGCTTTCCGGACCCGAGCGTAACGGGATATATCCTGAGCCGCAGTTCATCGACCAGGTCGTTCTTCAGCAGTGTCTGGATAAGCACGCTGCTGCCCCATACGTGAAACGCCGGACCGTCCTCTTTTTTCAAAGCCTTGAGCTTGGCCGCGGCGTCATCATCTATAAGAACCGACTCTTTCCATGTAAGGTCCACGCCCTTGCCCGATACTACGTATTTTTTAGCTTTATTGAACGGGTCGGCTACCATGCCCTTTTGCTTGGGCCAATAGGCGGCAAATATTTCATACGTCTTCCTGCCGAGCAGCAGATCGAACGGCACGCTTAACTCTTTTTTGAAAATAGGACCGAAAGACTCATCCGCGTACGGGACGGTCCAGCCCCCATACTTAAAATTTTCCGAAGGATCCTCTTCCGGCCCGCCCGGCGCCTGCATAACCCCATCCAGACTGACCATCGTAAAGACAACTATTTTGCGCATACCAAATAACTCCTAGTCAAAGATAAGCTCGCCGGCAATCTCTTCGTCAAAAGCACGGTCGGCTTCCATAAGCTTGTCCGCTTCCGCACGAAAGACAGCCATCTCGCCTAACGAAAGCCTGGGGTCGTCTGGGTCAACACCCGGAATATCAATTTCATGATCCGGTGGCACCAAATCCGCAAGCCACCGTGCACCCGGCGGCAACTCAGTAACTTCTGCAACCGAATCCGTATCATCGTAGTCCCGTTCTTCTTCAGGGACGGGCTCTCTCAATTCAGCTATGATTTCTTGGGTGACTTAACGGGCGGCAAGGTTTCAGGACCAAAATCATCAGAATTAAAAATGTCGGCGTCAAACCTGTCTGCTATGTCTGGAGTGCTCATAACATTCTCCTATGTTGCAGGCTTACTATAACATGTAAAAATGTTAAATCAGTTCAAGTTCTTGGCGACTATACCATGACAGCAAGTAACGGGTCGTGGGCTGATAACGGGATAATAGTTTGGTATACTGGTGTTGTGGCTAAAGAACTTACTAAGAAACAGGTCGTCGAATTATCGGCAGATTCTACAGGATTGTTCCCAAGCTCTGTAGTAAGGTTCTAGGAGAACGGCTAGAGAACGGAAGCTTTATCTTAACTTTTATTTATCAAGTAAGCGGACAATCCCATGTTATTGAACGTATTGTATTAGACGATAAACTCAGGAAATCCTCTATCGCATTGCTTGAAAAAATAGGCACAGACACAGAAAATGAGAAGAAGACGTGACAGAATTTAGAATCATAGAAAAACCGACGGCGAGCATTCAAATTCCTTACGAGTATCAAGCCGAATCGCCTGTACGTATTGTTGAGTCTTCCCCCCATCAGCAGGCAGTTGAAGCTGTTACAACTTATTTAAAAGATACCGTGGAGCTATTCAGCAAAGTACAGAAACAGTTATTTTCGGAAGTTTAAGATGAGTGATTTTGAGGACTTAAAGGAAATCCTCGACCAGATTAAGAAACTGAACGCGCCGCTGATGCCAAGTTTTTAACGAAGTATTCAGAGCATATTGAAACATTAAAATCCGCAACTGCTGAAATAAAATCTCAGAAAAAATCACGATTGAATAACCATAAATGGCTCATAATAACGATAGCTATTCTACTGGTAATATTTGTAGCCCCGCTTATTATGAAGAAGAATAATATATGCCAATTCAATATCAAGTTCAATGAGAGCGTTGGCTTTCAACAGTGTAAGTAATTATGAGCAAGAAACTATTCAAACGACTGATTAAGAAAGCTTCACAGCCTGTTCCAAAAGAACAGGGTAAATAGGTAGTCTCTTAGGTTGTAGCGGAACGTAAACTCATTTAGATAACTTTGTAGGTATTTAGGGCTTACGGCGTGGTACGTTCCGTCTATACTTCGCTTTAGCTGAGACCAGAAGCCCTCTATGGTGTTCGTATGAGCTTTACCACGCACGTACTCAAGGTGTGAGTGGTTTACTGTCGTATGCGAGTAGCCACGCTTGTAAGTGTTTTATATGCGCCCACTCGTCACTGTAGATCTGAGCGTCTTCTGCCACGCCCGCTTGTATTTTCAGGTAATAAGATATGAGTGCCAGCACTCTTGACATGGCTGATTTAACCCGTCCGTTACGCTCAACAGCACCGAATACGATGCTTTTGTTATCGAACTTCTTGGATAGCTTGCGCCTACCGCCTATGTAAGTCTCGTCTATTTCAACCTCGCCACTAACTATCTCGCCGTCCTGCTCCATTAAGTAACCTAATCTGCTTACACATTCGCCATGCGGTCTTGTACGTTACGCCTAAGTCACGCTCTATCTTTTTAGCTGATACGCCGTTCTTGCTACTAGAGAATTGGAAGATAACGTAAAACCAGTTCCACAGGCTAGTTTCGGACTTGCGGAAGATAGTTTCGGCTAGGGGATAAATGTGTTTACGGCAATTCAGGCAAGCGAACGCCTTGCGTCCTGTGATTTTATAGAACTTAGTACCGACTACTCCGCACTTAGGACAGGTCGTACCATAACGGTTTTCTAAGACTGCTTTTAAACAAGCGTTATCGTCTGGGTATTCGGTTTTGAATTGCTTAAGCGTGTATCTCATACCTTTAATTCTAGCAAACAGAATACTTGCTGTCAAGGGCATTATTACTAGTGTTACTTTTGTACTTTTATTCATGTGTTAAAATAGATAGTAGTAATAGGCCTCAGTTTTGGAGAGGCCTATTTTTTATGGCCAAGCGGGCGATTCTAATATCTTTTTGGTTGATACTATCGCTCACCCGCTAAGGCGATTTGGCTACCGCTATAAAAAAAGCCGGAACAAGAATTTAATCTCATTCCGGCTATAACGGTTGCCGTCTCAGCACGGTTACGAAACCGTGCGCCTAAATTATAGCATAAGCTAGTCTCGCTTCAGGATAACTTTAGAGACCGCTAGCACTATTGAGTTTAGAAAGAAAGCCCCGATTGCTACTACTGCAATCTTAGCAGGTAAGTTAGGCGGGTCGGTGGCTCTTGCAAAGGGTAACGCTACGAGAAAAACTGCAAGATAGACTTTATGTATGAGCGCAAAGTTATCTTTTTCGCCAGCAAACCACGACCAAACCTTTTTGAGGAACTTCATTACCGGTGATTATATCATTTACTTGCTATGAGTGGATAATCGCAAATCTTATTTGTTGCGAACGCCGAGAATAGCCGCTAGTACAAACGAAGCTATCAATAATAGAATGGCGTGTAATAGCCTGTAGTTTATGAAAGCTAGAATAACCCCAGCTAATGCCAAACAATACCGCCTAAAGAGCCGAGATAGACGTTTAACTTAGGCTTCCTATGTGAATCAGGTTGCATTTTATCCGAAGCGGCAACCAGTATAACCCCGATGATAATGAGAGCGATAGCCATACATAGCATTATACATAATTCTATTTACTTGCTTTAAGGGTATACTCGCCAAGTTCTTTATATTTATCGGTGGCGACCAGACGCATCACCGCAGACTTAACCTTAACGCAATCTTCCGGCGTCAAAGGCACGAAGTCTTTGTAATAGCCTGTCTTCCTGTCGGGGAACACCAACGTGTCTGGGAAGGCTTGGAACAGGGACCGCCCGCGGGGTGTTTTTCGTGCGTCGTTCGCATATAAAGATGAATATGCAATTGCGGCTCCTGCTTGGGCTCTTTGTAAGCCCAGTTGCCATTATCCTGATAATTGATTCGGACCGCGTCCATTCCCTCCTGCTTCATGACGCTCATGAACGCCTCGCCGACGACCATGGTCAAGTGCATCAGGCTGGCGGCCAAATCCAAAGGCATTTCATGGCGATGATGAAAACGCTGCTTGGGCGCGATGACTATGTGCCCACCGTTTCCGCGAATGATGCGGCTCGTCATGAGCCTTAACCGTGAAGTCTTTGGTTTCGAGGATTATCGGCATACTCGAGTGGCTCACATTCTAGATAGCAGTTCGGCCTTTTTGGAAGCAAACTCATCGTCAGTCAAAACACCTTGCTCGTGCAAAGTTGCTAGTTTTTTTATTTGCTCTGGGATGGCATCAGCTGTGTGTTGTGTCGGATGCGCTTTTACTGCCCCCATTTGAGAGCGTATGCATTGTGCAACTCGTTCAATATCTTGCTTGGGTACGAAGGATATGTGAGAGTGATCGCCGGAAGCACTTAGATTAATGTTACCGGTGGCTAATCCTTTTTTATAATCAACAGATGTTAACATACCGTATACGTGATCGTTCATTTCATATCCACCTAACTTTTTAGTAAAGAAGATAACTCGACGATCAGTAACTATCAGGGCTCCATTTCTTTTCGTATCATTCCCCATACGACGCACCTTGCCCATACCCGTAGTAACATCAAGAATGGTTTCACCCTCAGCAAGAATGTGTTTAGCCTTGTCTATTTCCTTCTTCTGCTTATCTGTCCACTTCATTGTCATGAATTTCCTTATAAATTGAATTGTATCATTAAGTTACAAGGCTGTTGGGTTTGTTTTTAAAACTTATCTATTCTGAGGGGCGGTTTCAAAATTGAGATGCCGCTTGGGTCGAAACCTATCACGGTGCTATAAGCCTGTCCGTGAATATCTTTGAACTTTATAGTTATCTCGTTTTTGGTTGGGGTGTCTTCTTTAACCAGCTTGTCTTTCTTCAACACCTGGACGTCTTCTAAATTGGTCGGACTAAAATATGCATGGAAGTCTCTATATCGATTTTGATAGTTAGACTGCCCGTCTATATACGAATCAATTTCTAACCCCCTCTCTTCATCAGCTATAAGGGTGTTGTTTTGGCTAGACAGTTTAAACCTAAACTCAATTTTTTTGCCCTGAACTTTAAAAATCGGTGAAACAACTTTTATTGTTGTAGCAGTTCCATTGCCTACGTTTCTAATAGTTAAACTATAGTGCTCAGGGTCAGCATCAACTGAGCCGTCATTTCGCCGTATGTAAAGCATCATTGCGGGTAGCAACTGTAAATCTAATTGCTCTTTGCTGATTTTACGTATCTTTGTTGTTTCATTGGCATACCAAATCAATACGCCTAATGTAGCAATTAACGATAGCCTATAAACCACGTCCAACAAGTGCATAGATTAATCATAGCAAAACTAATCTCTGCTTTCGGCTAATGTCTAATGGTAAGGTAGAACCTGCCACTACGCGCTACACATATATTCCGTTACCAGAAAGCACTCGATCCAATGCGTGCCTTCATATTTTGTTTCTTCATAGTTGTATCTAGGTTTGTCGAGCATTATTTGAGGTAAAGAATGTGCCCCTTTAGGCCATCATCTCGCGTAGCTTTCGTCACCTGTATTTACTACCTGCCAATGAATTTCATATTGTTTACCATTCAAGCCATATATGTGTGCGAAGTAATCTAACTGGCCTTTACTGGGTACTGTCTGGCCAGATTTAATTTCATAACGGGGTTTGAAGGCCTCAATCTTTATATAGCCCCGCGAGCTTAAAAACTGTTTTGAACCGCGGCTTAGCGAAGTAGCCCCTGATAACAACACTTACACCCTGAATAGGCCTGTATGGGAAATTCAGGGGCTTTGCATGACTAGTATGCCAACTTTGCCGCCACCTGGCCCAGAGAAACCTGTTTTGTCAGTCTGAAATATAAAGTCTTCTCCTAAAATCTTTTGCCAAAGTGATGCCGCCTCGTCATGCTCATCTTCTTCTAGCGCACTCATAGCAATGTCCGCACCTTCGTCTATCAGTTTCTTAAACTGAAGAAAATCTTTATCTTTCCAGCGGGCCGTAAGTATTTCATCATAATACGCAGGATTATGAAGTTCTGGAGCTGTTTTCTCTAAGTATCCGCCCCAAGTCATTAATCCCTTGAAGTGTTTCTGCTAGACTTACTGAATCATCAGTTGAATTACTCAAACACTCCGCAGTAATAACTTGTAAGGCTATGGACTGAATGGGTGCTTTCTTTTTCGTCGCCATGAGTTTAACATCATTAGGGTGCGTCTATATCTATTACCTTGGTCTGCTATCCAGGTAATGTACTCAACCGGATTAGAGGTTTCCCATCCATCACCACGACGCGGCACCTCTATCGTATCGTCATCATTTCTTAAAGCGGGAACAATGTCTACATGGAACCTGGCTTTGTCTTCATCAGCATATCGCAAGCGCACACAGAGTATTTGGATCGTCTTTTTCAATCTTATCCTTATAGTTGCCGTTAGCTTCAATCGTATCTTCTAAGGCTTCTAGGGCGTCATCGGGACTATCATCAATAGCCGCGCAAAACACAACTATGTCTACATCATATTCACCTCACCTCAAGGGAAGGTGCGGGTTTAACAACTGTATCAGTCCTAAAAGAACCTTGTACGAAAACATCTTCAGCACTAAGGTCATATTGCTTAATTAAGTAAGAGGACAAAGCGTCTACGGCACTTTCAATTCGCGCACGCTGAGAATTACCAAGCTGGATTTTTTGAAAAAAATCTTCAAACTCATTACTCAACAAGTGACTCATTTTTTCTTCCTCCTAGAGTAAGTAATGCGCCGCCATGTGCGCCAAAAATATTCAAAAAATGCTCTCGGCATCTTTTAGAAATTTATCTTCAGCTTGGCGTACTTCAGTGAGAGCTTTGGGGTGAACAATTTCGCTAAGATCGCCACCTGGGCCAGAAGGCGAATCCTCCCAAGCCTCTTTCAGCAACGGCCCGGTAGCTTTAGTAATAGCAGAAACGAAGTCACTATAACATTTCCAAACCGCTTAGCCTAGATAGATAGTAGTCCCTTATAATATTCGGTTTGACGTTGGACGTAGTCCAGTTGATTTTATTCCACGATTTCATTTTGAGGAAGTACGTGCTTTTTTGGAGTACATCTTCTTATCCAGTCTGAATCAGCCTCGACGCAATCTGATGCAACCTTATAAGCTTCAGCCGGCTCAGAGTTTTTCTGCGAAGAACATGTGACTTCCAATAACCTGCGAAGGGCTGCACAGCGTGCCTGATATTTGGGGCACGAATAACAGCTATGAAGAAAGCCTTGTGCTAGTTAAGTGATCTGGAATAATAGTTTCCCTCCTTTCGGGTTCAGTATACTCTCTCTATCAGTTTTCTTCAAAACTGTTAGCATTGCGACCATCGGCGGATTGATTGATCGAAGAGCTCCCGGACAAGGGAGCTTTTCTGGGTGTCGACTTGGTGCGGGTGACGGGACTCTAACCCGTGGCCTCGTCCTTGGCAAGGACGCGCTCTAAACAACTGAGCTACACCCGCGTGGTTTTAATGGTGGCTCCGCACAGACTCGAACTGTGGACACAAGGCTCTTCAAGCCTCTGCTCTACCAACTGAGCTACAGAGCCGCTGTAGCCCTTTATTTTAGGCTAGATAACAGATTGGCACAAGCTGTCGAGTCTAGCTGTGTTCTTTGGTCATGAAGTCCTTGACGCTCTTGACGGTGTCCATGAACTGCGCCGGGAAGACTATGGTGCTGTTCTTCTCTACCGCGATGTCGTTCAATACCTGCAGGTTCCTTAGTTGGAGTAGCTATCGGGTGCTCGGCGATGACGTCTGCCGCCTCGCCCAGTTTTTGGGCGCTCAGGGCTTCGCCTTCGGCGGCGATTATCTTGGCGCGCTTTTCCCTCTCGGCCTCGGCCTGCTTGGCCATGGCCCTCTGCATGCTTTCTCGGGCAGCTGGATTCTTTGACTTCTACCGTGCTGACGTAAATGCCCCACTTCTCGGTCGAGGTCTCCAATATGTCTTGATCTTCTCGTTGATGGCGGCCGTTTGCTTAGGATGTCGTCCATGCTGGTCTGGCCGACTATGTTGCGCACCGTGGTCTGGGCGATCTGGTAGGTGGCCGAAATGACGTTTTCGATCTCTACTATTGACTTTATCGGGATCCGTGACCTTGTAGTAGGCCACGGCCGACACGTCTATGGAAACATTGTCTTTGGTGATGATCTTCTGCGATTCTATGGGCAGAGTGACGATGCGCAGATTGACCTTCTTCATCTGGTCTACTAGGGGATTATTAAGGCCTGGCCCGGTTCCTTACGCATCGGGCGGACTTTGCCTAGCGAAAGACCACGCCCCGTTCGATACTGATTGATGATACGCACGCCGGCCAAGACTATAAACAGGCCTATTATTATAAGAAAAGCGATGAATCCCCCCATGTGATACTCCCTGATTACGCCTTCATTGTACGGCGCCGACGGTTTAGCAAGATTGGTGGAGATACGGGGACTCGAACCCCGGACCTCTTGTATGCCATGCAAGCGCTCTAGCCAACTGAGCTATATCCCCGTGCGCGACTTTGGTAATTCTAGCAAAACAGAGGTGAAAAGTCTAGATTACGCGTTTTTTGCGGGCGATGAAGATCGCCAGCGCGATGAATGAACAGGTTAAGCCCCACTATGGCCTCGAAGGCCCAGCGGGCGCTCTCGAAGGGCAGGCGGACGTTCATGCCGTACATGCCGAAGATCACGTTCGGCAAGGCGATAAGTATCGTGGCGACTGTCAGGATGGTCAAGGTGCGGTTAAGTTGTTGGCGCTGATAGCCGAGTAGGCCTCGCGGATGTTGGCGATGGACTTCAGGTTGGAGCGGATGGCCTCTATGGACTGCTCGTTGTTGAGCAGCAGGTCTTCCACTATGTTCTGGTCTTCTTCGAACAGCTGGAGCTGACGGCCGGCCAGCAGGCGCCGGAGGGTGGCGTTAGTGGGCTGTAGCGAGCTGTGGAACTCGTTCAGCTCGTCCTCTATGGTCACGAAGTCTATGAGGTCCTGGTCGGTTATGCCGGTGCCGCGCAGGCGCGAACGGATGGCCTTGACTGAACGGCTGGTCTGGCTGATGAATACGTCGTAGTTGTCGCTGATGTGGCTGAGGATAAGAAGGATGAGCTTGGCGCGCTGTGTAGTAGCGAAACCGCCCCTGGCCTTGATAAGTGCGTCCGACCGCCGGCAAGTGGATGGGTGAGACTGTGAGCACGTGTTCCGCGTCGAATACGATTAGCAAAGGCGCCGTGTCCATATCGCCGTCGGAGTTCTTATAGGGAAAGCGCACGAATATGTAGCTCTGGTCGCCTTCCCTTTCCAGGCGCGGCATTTCGTCTTCGTCGATAGCATCTTCCAGGTGGCCGAGCTCCAGGTTGAGCTGTTTGGCCAGCTCTTCTATTTCCTTTTCCGTGGGCGCCTCGGCATGTATCCATGTGCCCGGCTGGGGCTCATCGAGCTCTTTTACGGCCGTAGAGCGAACGCTCTTGTAGTAATACTTGATCATGACGGCTTTCCTTGACTATTCATTATACAGGAGGCCGGAGCTTTTGACTCCGGCCGCCTTTTTTCGTGCGCGCCCACCCGGCGGCGGGTGCTGTGAGGTGTCTGTTTTTACCTTTTTGTTTGAACGCGCCGCTGTAGCGCACGATCTGCTATAAGCATAACCGATGAGCCTACTTTGTCAAGGTCTGGGGCTTGGTCTGCGCGGCCCTGGGCATGATGTAGAGCGCCAGGATCAACGCGTAAAAGACGGCGAAACCGCAGAGCACGCTGGGTATGCCGCGGCGGACTTCCGGCTTGACCGCCATGGCCAGCGCCGAAGGCACCATGAAGACCAGGTAGCCCAGGATAAGCGCTTGGACCGTCTGGAGCTGTCCTTGTCGCTTTCTTGCCCTTGGCTTTAAGCTCGTTAGCCCACTTGGCGCCCAGGCCTATACCTGCCGCCAGCCAACCGAAGTAATAGACGCTGTAAACGCCCGTGATATTGGCCGTGAACTGGAAAATCACGTAATTGCCGGTGCAGACGTGCCCCGTGAATATGCCCGGCGAAAACAGGAAAGACCCCATGAACAGCACCATCACCGCATATGCGCTATATACAAGATGGCGGTTCCGTTTGCCGGCCAGCACATGCATCATGTGTAAGGCCAGCGGCGGCAGGGCCGTTATGACCACGAAGCCCACGCGCGACCACGGCACCGCCATCGAGCCTATGCCGGTGCAGACGTAGTACTCAGCCAGCTGGAAGGCTGCCAGACAAATCAGCGTGATGAGCGCCAGCCTGGTAATGATGCTCATCTTGTAGCGCCACAGGGTATAAAGAGCCAGGCCGACCTCTACAATCATGGTGGCTATCATCACCGGCGGCGAGAAGCAGTTGAGTGTGGTTGATTTCTGTTTGCTCATATCAGTTTCAGGAACTCTTGCTCATTTAGCTGTTTGGTACCGAGCTTGGCGGCCTTGGCCAGCTTGGACGCGCCTACGTTGCCGCCGACCACCAGATAATCCGTGTCTTTGCCGACGGAGCTTTGGAAGGTGCCGCCCAGGGCGCGTATGCGTTCCGCGGCCTGTTCGCGGCCCATGCTTTCCAGCGTCCCGGTTACCACGAAGCTCTTGCCGCTGAGTTTGCCGCCCACGCGCTTGACCGGCTCCGGCCAGACGCCGTTCTTCTTGAACTTTTCAAGCAAGTTCCTGGCCCTGCGGTTCGCTGAACCACTCGGCTACGGATTCGGCAACGACTTCGCCGATACCCTCCACCGCCGACAACTCATCTATGGTCGCTTCGCCCAGAGCTTCGATGGAACGGAAATGGTTGGCCAGGTCGATGGCCGTCTGGGTGCCGATGTGTCGTATTCCCAGACCGTAAAGGAAGCGGCTGAACGGCGGGTTCTTCTTGGCCTGGATGGCGGCCACCAGCTTGGACGAAGATACTTCCGCGAAGCGGTCCAGCTTGCGCACGTCGTCTTCGCGCAGAGTGTAGATGTCGGCCTGGTCGTTTATAAGTCCGGCATCCAAGCAGGGCGATGACGTTCTTCTCGCCCAGGCCTTCTATGTCGAGCGCCGCCTTGCTGGCAAAATGTTCTATTCGCTTCCAGGAGCGGGACGGGCATGATTCGTTCGGACAGCGCCAGGCCGCGTCTTCGGCCTTCAGTTTTACCAGCTTGGTGCCGCACTCCGGGCAGTTTGCCGGCATCTTGAAGGGCTTTTCCGAGCCAGCGCGCAGTTTTACCAGCGGTTCGATGACCTCGGGGATAATGTCGCCGGCCTTGTGGACTATGACCGTGTCGCCTACGCGGATACCCTTGCGCGCTACCTCGCCTTCGTTATGCAGGGTTGCCATCTGCACGGTAGAGCCGGCGATGACCACGGGTTCCAACATCGCTACCGGCGTGGCGGTGCCGGTGCGGCCAATGGATATGAAGATGTCCTTAACCTTGGTGGCGGCCTGTTCGGCGGCGTACTTTATGGCGACAGCGCCGCGTGGTGCCTTGCCGACCACTCCCAGGCGGCGGTAGAGCTGGCGGTCGTTTACCTTCACTACCAGACCGTCCGTGTTGAACGGCAAGTCCTGGCGCTTGGTCTCCCATTCTTTGGCGTACTTCATCAGTCTGTCTATCGACCTGAATACCTTGGCCTGGTCATTCACCAGGAAGCCCAGGGCATGCATGGCCTTGTACGCATATTCATAGGTCGGGACGTCGGGTTCGCGCGTAGCGCAGAAGGTCGTAGGCACGGAAATGCAGAGGCCGCGCCAGCGACCAGCTTGGGATCGAGCTGGCGTATGGTGCCGGCGGCGGTGTTGCGCGGGTTGGCGAACAGCGGCTTGCCCTCCTTGGCGCGGCGCTCGTTAAGCTTGGCGAAATCGTCCTTATACATGACTATCTCGCCGCGGATTTCCGTCCTGCCCTTTAGGAAGCTCCTCGTATTTCTTGGCGCGGCGCAGGCGCAGCGGCACCGATTCTATGGTGCGCACGTTTGCCGTGACATCCTCGCCCATGAAACCGTCGCCGCGGGTTATGCCCAGCTTGAGCATGCCGTCCTCGTAAACCAGGGCGCAGGCCAGACCGTCCATCTTTACGTCGGCGAAATATTCCGGCTTGGCCGATGCCGGCAACAGCTTGGTGATGCGGTCCTGCCAGGCCTTTACCTCGGCCTCGTCGAACACATCGTTCAGGCTGAGCATCCGCGTACTGTGCTCGCGCTGGGTGAATCCCTCCAAAGGCGCACCCGCCACCCGCTGGGTGGGCGAGTCGGGCGTTACCAGGTCCGGGTGCTGTTCTTCCAGCTGTGCGAGTTCGTGCTTCAGGCTGTCGGCCGCCGCCTCGCTCATGATCGATTCGTCCAGCACGTGGTAGTGGTAGCGGTATTCGTTTATAAGCTGTCTGAGCTTCCCAATCCGGGCGCGTCAGCCTGCTTACTCATTGAGAATTCCCTGTACAAGGTGTACATATAGGCGTGTGTCGCTGTCAGTCGCCGACATGGTCAGCAGGAAGAATATCCATCGCGCCAATGGCGCGGCCACGACTATGACAGGCACCATTATCACGAGCGCCACTACCAATAGTATGAGTGGCAGGACCGAGTATCTTCCTCAGCACCGTCCAGCGCCGGTAACGCGCCAGTTCACGGGCTGAGCGCAGAGCCTTCATGGGGGTCATATCCGGCAAGGTTACTATGTAGAGCGCGAATAGCGACGACTTAACATATATAAGCGTCAGCATGGCGAGCAGGAAAAATATCATGGCCCAGAGCAGTTTTTCGACCGCGTATACGGCTATACCGTTGTTGATGACGGTTGAATATATGGTGGACCCCGAAATAAGTGGTATGAATTGCAGCCTATGACCAGTAACACCAGTATGAACGGTATCAGCGGATACATGCCGCTATAGAAGGCGTCGCGCACTCTGGGCCGCGGTCCGGTAACGACTGCCGCAAAGCCCATATGATCGCCAGGCTGGCTATGACGGCTAATAAAATCTGATAGGTACCGGCCGTCTGGTCGCCGGAATTGCCGGCCGAGCTTACCAGCACCGCGAAAATACTTAGGCTGGCAGGCACGAACCCAAAGTGGCCCGTGAACACCTGATTGAAGGAGTCTTTGAGCGACGAAACGTCGGTGCCCCCCCAGACCCTGGGCCAGAATCAGGTTCAATAAGCCGTATATTAGCGTGATGCCGATGAACAGCTCTTTGTTCTGCCACAGGGTGCGGAAAGCCTGCCTGGTAATCTTCCAGATGTTTGGCAAGCTTACGGGATGCTTGATGCGCTTCTGTAGGCGGAAGCTATCATACTTGCCAAGTTTGATGCGGCGGGTTTTACCGTTTTGGCAGTCTGACCTCTCTTCGGCGGTGAGGTGGATTTCCCTGACTTCTTAGGCATACGTCTATTATAACCGTTAGGCGTGGGTTCCCATTTCGCGCAGGCGCTTGATGCGGTCGTCTATGGGCGGGTGGGTGCTGAACAGGCTCATCAGGCTGCCCTTCTTGAGCGGGTTGGCGAAGAACAGGTGGGCGGTAGCGGTGTTCTGGTGCCGGGCCGTCTTGCCGGTATTCTTGATCTTCTGCCAGAGCTGAGGCCAGGCCTTCCGGATAGCGGGTGGTAAGCGCGCCGGTAGCATCAGCCAGGTATTCGCGCTGGCGCGATATGGCCATCTGGATCATGGCGGCCACTATGGGCGCGAGTATGGCGGCTACGATTCCCAGTATCAGGAAGACCTGGTTGTTCTCGCGGCGGTTGTCGCCGAACCAGACCAGGCGCAAGTATGATGTCCGCTATCAGCGATATGACCGCGGTAAGCGCGAACGCCACCATGCTAACGCGGATGTCGTAGTTCTTGACGTGCCCCATCTCGTGCGCCAGCACGCCCTGCAGTTCCTGGTCGTTCATGATGTCCAGCAGGCCGGACGTGACGCAGACGGCGGAATGCTTAGGATCGCGGCCGGTGGCGAACGCGTTTGGCGCCGGGTCGTCCATTATGTACACGCGCGGCATGGGCAGGCCGTCGGTTATGGCCAGGTTCTCAACGGTACGCCACAGCCTTATGTTGTCGCGCTTCTGTATCTCGTGGGCGCGGTTGACGGCCAGCGCCATCTTGGAGCCCGCTGTAGTAGGTTATCAGCGCGTATGCGGCGGCGCCGATGAGCCCGCCGTAGAACACGCCGGTACTGCCGCCCAGGTATTGGTCGAATATCCAGACTATGAGCGCCACGAACGCGATGAAGACCGCCATTATAAAGACGGTCTTGCGCTTGTTACCGGCAATATCCGAATACATTTAGAAGTTGACGTCGACCGGTTTCTGTACGGCGGCCGCTTCGGCGCCGCCTACTTCGAAGAATTCCTTGTCCTGCTTGAAGCCGAGCATGTTGGCGAAGATGTTGGTCGGGAAGATCTTGCGCTTGGTGTTGAAGTCGCGGACGACACCGTTATAGAAGCGGCGCGAAGCCTGGATCTTGTCTTCGGTGTCGGTCAGGTCCGACTGGAGCTGCTGGAAGTTCTGCGAAGCCTTAAGGTCCGGGTAGTTCTCGGCTACCGCGAACAGGCTCTTCATGGTCTTCTGGAAGTCGCCCTCGGCCTTGGCCGTATCGGCCGGACCCTGGGCGTTCAAGGAGTTGGCGCGGGCCTTGGTAACGTCTTCGAACACGCTCTTTTCGTGTTTGGCGTAACCTTTTACGGTCTTTACCAGGTTCGGTATAAGATCGTAGCGGCGTTTGAGCTGTACGGTGATGTCGCTCCACGCCTCGTTAGCTTGCTGGTTAAGTCTGACCAGGCCGTTGAACATGGCGATAAGATATAGCGCCAACAGTACGACAACCACAGCCACGATGATAAGCACCATAGTTAGAGCCCTCCGTTTAGTTGTATCCATAATTATACAACAACCGGCGGCTGCCGGTGTATGATAAAAGTGATGGAGAACTACCGGCGACAAGGTGGGAGAGAAGTGGCTGGCGGTATCGTTGGTCCTGCTTCTGGCCGCCACGTACTGCGTATGGGCCGTCCGCCGGCCCCTGCCGCCCATAGAGGCCACCCAGTCGTCCGCCGTCACGCGGGCCGCCGTGCCTGACGGCAAAGACCTGGCCTGGCCGGCCGGCGGACAGGCGGCCGTCGGCATCGCCGGCACCAGAATCATGGAAACCCACGGCAAGCAGACCGGCGTGCCGACGGCCAGCACCGCCAAGCTCATCACGGTCCTGTGCGTATTGCAGAAGAAACCGCTGGCGCCCGGCGAGCAAGGCCCGACCATTACGCTGACCCAGAACGACGTGAACATTATAACGAATACTTCGCCAAGAACGGTTCGCTCGTACCGGTCAAGGCCGGCGAGAAGATAACGGAATACCAGGCGCTCGAGACCATCCTCCTGCCCTCCGCCAACAACATGGCCGACAGTCTGGCCATCTGGGCCTTCGGTTCGCTTAAGAATTATTCAAAATTCGCCAACGAATACGTGAAGGACCTGGGCCTCACCGCCACGCACGTAGGTCCCGACGCCAGCGGCTTCGATCCCCGGCACCGTCAGCTCGGCGCGCGACCTGGTAATGATCGGGGAACTGGTCATGCAGAACCCGGTGCTCTCAAAGATAGTCGGGCAAACCCACCGCCAACGGCATCCCCGTAGCCAATAGGATCAGGAACGTCAACTTCCTGCTGGGCACTTCCGGCATAGTCGGCATAAAGACCGGCAACACCGACCAGGCCGGCGGCGTCTTCGTAGGCGCGGCCAAAAAGAAGGTCAACGGCAAGCAGGCCCTGATAGTCACCGCTGTCATGGGCTCCCACGACATCTTCTCGGCCCTGAAGACCAGCCTCGCGCTGATAAAAAGCGCCCAAGACCAACTTCAAAACGACCACGGTTATCAAGGCCGGCACCATCGTAGGCCGCTACGACATGCCGTGGGGCGGCAGTATTTTCGCCGCCGCGGACCAGACACTGGACGCACGAACGGCTGGGCCGGCAGTAACGTACCTTTTACCGTCAAACTTAAACCGATATCGGCCGGCGCCAAGGCCGAGCAGCACCGTAGGCGCCGTAACCGTCAATAACTCCGCTCTTACCGACCAAAAATCCGTACCGGTGAAACTCCAGGGCGCTCCATACGCGCCGCCGTTAAGCTGGCGCCTGCTCCACCCATTCAATTAGAAATTAGCCGTTTCGTCCTTTAGGACTCATCAGTACGGGCGCGCATCCGTAGACAGCTAAGGTAAGGAATATTTTAAGTCGTAAGACTAAAAAAATCCTTTACCTAGGAAAGACAGTTTTATGGTTCGGAGTCCCTGGAATGGGTCTTCTACGAATCAAACCGGTCCTTTCACGGCGGAGCATGAGCTGGTAAGCTCGAATAACGCTCTACGCCGACCCCTCGCAAGAGGATTTTATTCATCTTAGAGGCTTCAAACTGCCTTTTGATGGGTGTAAAACTACAGACTAGATCGAACCGATCTGCGGCTGAGCTTCTATTCGGAAGGGTACGGGTGTGGTTCTCCGGTTTCTTCTTCTTCCCTTTCGTATTCTTCCCTCAGACCTTGGTCCATTTCGTTCAGACCTTCGTTTTCGGTTTCGTCATTCGTCTCCTGCAAGAGTAACGGTTCGATACCTCTGTTCTTCCTCGTATTCGTTGAGCGATTCTTCCTCCCGTTCAATAGCCGGAGCGGTAACTTCGTCCAAACAGGTGGTGCTCAGTATTCCTTCGTCCTGGCAAGCCTGGCTCAGGATGCCCTGTACGTTTGATGGCGTCTTCAGACACGCTTCTTAGCTACATCTTCCACCTTTTCTTTGTCCGAGTCGCCGAACCCTTCCTGAGGTTAGGCGAGAACGGCAGGCTTTACGCCCTTTACAATGCAGTCAATCCCTCTACTGTGAACTCCGGCGCCTTTTCAGCCAGTTCATTCTGAGCTGAGTCGTCCTGTGCCGAGGTCCATTCGGACGAGTGGTCGGACGAGCCATGCTGGTGAGGACGATCACGCCGATGACGATGACCGCCAGTACTGCGAGAATTCCAAGTCCTTTCTTGGACATGGTCGCTCCTTTGGTAGTCGTTTCAACTGTGAACTTACAACGGAATTTCGGTACGATATTACCGGTTTCGGATTGTTTATCGCCTCCGATTGAGTTTTCCGTAATTACACCCAGCGCATTATTATAATATATAGGAGCAGATTTGTAAATAACGGCCACGGTCTAGAAGCTATCTAAAAAGAAACATTTAATCAAATGGTTAACATGTTCTTTGGTGGGTGATGAGGGACTCGAACCCCCGACCCTCTCGGTGTAAACGAGATGCTCTAGCCAACTGAGCTAATCACCCTTAGGTCGCTTATGATTATAGCACTGGTGGGCGACGAGAGGACTTGAACCTCCACGGCCTTGCGGACACCACGACCTCAACGTGGCGCTGTCTACCAATTCCAGCACTCCCCTTATAACTCCTATAACCAGCATACGGATCTGCCCTCAAAAACTCAATCCAATTTACGCATGTTTCTCTAGACGAGTATCAGTATGCCGGCTTGTAGTACACTGTAGGAAAAAGTTTTCTGGAATCTGCTTTGCGAGCTTAATGCGTTTCACTTTCCTGATGATCGGGGTTCTACATAAGTACGTTCCGATCCTTGTAACCATTATCAAAATTGGTCGCATGGTCGCTACTGCGACGCCAGATTATTTCCTGCGTCGCTAGTACATTTGACTGCTTCTCCATCACTTAATCCCAATAGCCATTCAATGTGGATTATTCATTGCTCATCAAAATCGCCGCCGCAAAAAATCAGCGTAGTACCTGATGGCAGCACGCGCAAAGCCCTGATGGTTTTGCTTTTCGTGGCAGGAGTAAAAGCACGCGGGCTAAAAGAAAATCATAGAGCCGCCACATTGCTGAATCGCAAGTGCGGCCACTCTTAAAGCTGCTAGCTGCCACTATAAGCCATCAGCCTATTGTTCAGTGCCTACCTTAACGTTCATATTGAGAATCTTTTGGCATAAATCTATAATTTCGCAGAACCTTAGATCGTAATATTAATGTGCCGGCCGTCATTAACTATACAACCGTCTGAAGCAATCAGATCCTACGATCATAAGCAATATCAGCAGTCCATGCATTTTCTTTTTTTCTTATAGCGCACGACTTCGAATATACGCTTAAATGCCTGCCGAAGAAATTATACTTTCGCTTGCGGTTTTGCGAATTCTAGCTGCGCGGCATGTGGTCGTACAGGTGGTCGTGGCTGTATTCCGAGCGGACCATGGCCTTCAGGTCGTCCACCGACGTGCCGAACTTGACGCCAGGGTTAAGCATGCCGTACGGGTCGAATATGGTCTTGATCTTTCTTGAAAAGTTCATATACCTCGGAGCCGTACATGGACTCCAGGTATGGCGCCTTCAGGCGGCCGTCCCCTGCTTCGGAGCTTATGGTGCCGCCGAGCCTGAGGACCAGTTTGGTGTATTCGTCGAGCAGGCGGAAAGCCTTCTGCCGGTCGCCGACCTGGCCGACGTTAAGGTGCGGCCGCATGTGAAGGTTGCCGTCGCCGGCATGGCCCCAGACCACCGGCGGCAGGTTGTTGGATTCCAGTATGCCGTAGATGCCTTCCATGTATTCGCGCAGACGCTCAACCGGCACGGCGGCATCGTCTATGACCGGGACGGCCATCTGCTGGCCCTGGTTGTGGCTTATGAGCGAGCTGACCGATTGGCGCAGTTTCCAGAACTGCTGTTGGCGTTCGGGGTCTTGTGCCGTTGACAGGGCTACGGCATATTTTTCGAAGATCTTGGAGGCCCGCTTGACGGCTTTTTTGACCTTGCGTTCGGAATCGTCGAACTCAACTATCAGGCTTACGGCCGGGAACGGCTGGTCTATGATGCCTTTTATCTGGTTAGGGTTGAGTTTGTGGACCTCCTTGAGCGCCCGGTCGTTGATGAATTCGATGGCGCTCGGGGGGTCGTTCAGCTCCTTAAGCTCCAGCACGGCGTTCTGGACCTGCTCCAAGCTGTCGAATTGCGCCAGCATGAGCGTGGTCTGGGGGTTGTGCGATTCGGTCTTCAGTACCGCCTCGGTGATGATTCCCAGAGTACCCTGACTGCCGACGATAAGCGGCGTAAGATCGAATGAGCCGTCCTTCTGCTTGATGTCCAGCAGGTTGTAGCCGGCGTTATTCTTGGTGACACCCCTTTCCAGCTGGGACAGTAGTTCATGCTGTTCCTCCAGCAGGGTGTCTACGGAACGGTATACCTCGCCCTCGAAGGTGGCCAGGCCCATCTTCTTGCTAAGTTCCTTCTTGCTTACACGGCCGGTCTCTATGACCTCGCCGTTAGCCAGCACCACGCGCAGACTTTTCACGTAGGCCAGGGTGTCGCCATATTTGACGGATTTCTCGCCAGAAAGGTTGTTGGCTATGGCTCCGCCGACCGTTGAATACTCCACGGAGGACGGGTAAGGAGGCAGGAAACTGCCGTGCGTGTGCAGGGTCTGCTGGAGCTTGGCATAGTTGATGCCGGGTTCCACGGTAACGGTGTCGTTCTTGGTGTCTATCTCCAGATACGCGGTTCATGTGGGCCGGGAAAACCAGTATTATGCCGCTGCCCAGCGCCGCGCCGGTCTTATCCGTACCCGAACCGCGGGACGTGATGGGTATGATGCGTCCGCGCTCCGCCAACTGCCAGCTGAACCGGGCCGCCTTGCGCACATCGTTCTCTATGCGGGGATAGGCTACCAAAGCGGGCGCCAGCTGTAATATACTGCCGTCCGTCGCAAAGTAGCGGCGGGCGTCCGTTCCCGTCATGACCTCGCCCTGCAGATGTTCCTGCAGATAGTGCGCCACCTTGCTCATACGGTAGTCCCCATTCCCATTCTTAAAGCTTATAATAGCACATCGGTCGCTTATGCTTTGGTGGGCGAGAGAGGACTTGAACCTCCACGAACCGAAGTTCACTAGCTCCTGAAGCTAGCGCGTCTACCAATTCCGCCACTCGCCCGTACCTAAGTGCGCTAAAGACCATAATATGTTATCTGTTTTGCCCGCAAAACTCAAGGCTCAGTCCGTGACCTTGGCCTGGCGGATTTCCCAGTTCTGGACATTCACAAAACGGTCGGCCGGTACGTTGATGGCATAGTTGCTCAGACCCGCAACGGCGCCGTTCGTCAGATACAGCAGGCGGGGCTGGTACAGGCCGACAGCCGGGGCGTCTTCGCGCCAAGCTTTCAGGAAAGGCCTGTATTTGATGACCCTCAGAGCGGGATCCAGCCTGGTACGGCCGGATTCCAGCGCGGTATCGGCCGTCTTATTCTTGTATTCAGACAGGTTGAGCCGGTTATTTGACCGGATGTCGGCCTGCGAGCTGTCCCAATAGACGAACACGTCGGGATCCGTGCCGATGGCTATGCCGTTCAACACGGCTTCGTAATCGTGATTGGTCAGGGTGCTGCGAAAATCGTTGCCGTTCTGCAGTCTTACGCCGAGCTTCACGCCCAGTTCGCGCCACTGCTTCTGCAACTGCCACACCACCATCCTGTTCTCGGAGTTATTGGCCGCACTCAGCGTGAAAGCCAGTTTTTGCTTGTCTTTGGTGCGTACGCCGTCTTTCCCGGCGTGCCAGCCGTCCTTTTCCAGCTCCTGCTTGGCGACTTTGAGATTGAGCGGTAACTGCGTAAGGGAAGGATCATAGCCAAGCTGGCCTATCAGCAAAGGCTCCTTCACCTGGCGCGTGGTGTAGTCCAGGCGTTCGACTATTGCCTGGGTGTCGGTGCCGCGTACCAGAGCCTGGCGCACCGACTTGTCTGCCAGCACGCCCTCGCCGGTCTTGAAGAAGACCATGTTGGCCGCCCTTACGGGAAGGCTGTTCCGTACCACTTCTTTGTCGCCCTTGAGCTGCGGCGGGAATCGGTCGAGTCCTTCCACCGCCGTCAGCTGGTTGGATTTGAAGGCATCGACAGCTGAGCCTTGGACGCGAAAGCCTGTACCACGAATTTCTGCAGTTTGGGTTTGCCGGCATGGTACCCGGCAAACGGTGTAAGCGCTATCTGCTCGCGCACGTTATCGGGATCGTTGCCGTTGCTTACCTGCACGGCCTGCCAGGCGAACGGCCCGGCGCCTACGGGATTGACGGTATTGAAGCCGGCCGAGCGCAAATCGGACGCGGGGGTCTTGGCCAACAGATGCTCCGGCACTATGCCGGTGGTCAGGTTGTAGGGGAACGAAGCCAGGGCGTCCGGCAGTTTGAAGACCACCGTACGGTCGTCCGGGGCCGTTATCTTCACGCCGCGCCAGCTGTTCAACAGCGGCGACTGGGCATCAGGATTCTGTATCGTCCTGAAGGTGAACAGTACGTCGCGGCTGGTCAGCGGCCGGCCATCCTGCCACTTAAGGTCCGGCCTGAGATGCACCGTATAGGTAGCGCCATCGTCGCTTACGTCATAGCCGCTGGCCAGGTCGCCCGTCAGACGGCCGTGCTCGCCGGTGGTCAGCAGGCCGGCGAATACCAGCCGCGACACCGTCGTATCGGCATCGCTTGTAGCGTACAGCGGGTTGGCATTGGTGAACCGCCCGAGCACGCCTTCGTTATATATACCGCCCGGCACGGCTTTGACGCGTCTGGTAGTAGCCGTTCAAGCGCCATGTTCTGGGCCACCAGCGACCCCTATCAGCAACATGCACCAGGCCGATCCAGCCCACCATGAAACGCCGGACGCCGGCAAGACTGCCGAAGCGCTTCACAAGGTGCTGTTCGATGTGCTCCCCAGCCTGCGTGCCCAGGTCTTCGACCTGGCGCTGGCTACTGCGGAACCGGCGCAGAATGCGGGGCTGGACGTGTAGCTTGGGCAATTTCCGCACAGGCGGCCCTACCCTGCGATGGCGCCGAATATCAGCGACAAGCTGAATACCAACGCGCAAATGATGGTTATCTGAAATATGGTCTTGTCGGTGCCGCGGCGCGTGGTATTGACTTCGCCCGCACCGCCCAGACCGGCGCCCAGGCTGGCGCCGCGCGTCTGGATCAGGATAAGTATGGTCATCAGGACCATGGAACCGATTGTCAGGTAATTATAAATGCTCATGCTCTGTTGTTCCTCCGGTATCTTCCAAAATGGCGGTTACCAGATAGTTTACCAGCCCTATGACCATGCCCGCAAACACGGCGGCCCAGAAATTGGTTATGTGCAGCGGCGTGTACAGTCTGCTGGCTATGAAGACCGTCAGACCGTTGATGATGATGGTGAACAGGCCCAGCGTCAGCAGTATGGCCGGCAAGGTGAAGACTATCAGTATGGGCTTGATGACGATATTGATGACGGCCAGCACCAGCCCGGCGATGATAATCACCCTGAGGCGGCTATCGTAACTGATACTGCTGCTTAGGAAACCGGCGGCTATCCATAACCCCAGGCTGCATACGAACCAACGCGTCAGAAAACTATAGATAGGCCGCTGTTTCTTCATCATTTAATATTGTACATCAGTCCAGCGACCTGGTGAGTTTGCCGGTCAGGACCTCGTTGCCAGTTTTTGTGATTAAGACGTCGTCTTCGATCCGAACGCCTATACCCTCTTTAGGTATATATATGCCAGGCTCGCACGATACGACCACGCCGGGCTCGAGCGGACGGTCGTGATCGCCGGCATCATGCACATACAGCCCTATGAAGTGTGACGTACCGTGCGGGTAGATACTTGGCGACGTCTTTGGGTGTATTCGATTTGATCAGGCCGAGTTCACAAAGTTTTTCGCCCATGTAGTTCCGGACCTGCTTTTCATAATCCTGGAGTTTGATGCCGGGCTTCAGCAGGTCTCAAGGCGAAACGTTGCACATCCAATACTGCGGCATGGACTTCCTTCTGCCGCTTGGTAGGCGTGCCCAGGCTGACGGTGCGGGTGATATCGGCGGCGTAGTGCTCTACTTCCGCGCCTACGTCCACCACCACCAACTCCCCGCGCTTCAAAGCACTGTCGTTCGCCACATTGTGCAGGGTGCAGGCCCGCTTGCCGCCGGCCACTATGGGTTCGAAGCTGTGTCCCGCGGCTCCCCGGCTGCGGAACCCGGCCGTGATGCCAGCCTCTATCTCGTATTCATGACCGTATTTTTTCTTTTTTGCGGTTTTCAACGTCTCTTTTATGGATTCAACCGTTATGTCTATGGCGGCCTGCATGGCTCTTAAGCTCCGCCGGCTGTTTGATCATGCGTAGCCGGGCCAGTTCGGAAGATATATCGTTGAACTTCGGCCGATCGCCGACTGCCCTCATCCTCGCGGCCAGTACGCCTCGAGCCGGGTTCGGATATATGCCGTGGCGTTCCGTATACTTATGGCCTGCCGGCGTGTATACGCTGCCCGTTTTCTTAAGCCGTTTACCAAGACGCTCCCAACCGGCCTTGCTATCCAGGACCGTCTTGATTCCAGAACGCCTGGATAATGGCCCGTAATCCACTGAACCGTCGAATGCCTCACGGATAGCCGGACGATCCGGAACCATCAGATATTCTTTGGCGCCATCCATTACAAGCACTATGTCGGGCTCGTCTATACCGGTCAGATACCAGAAATCCGCGTCCTGGTGGAATAGATACGCGCCGTCGATACTGCTCCTCTGCAAGAGTCCGCCGGCCGTGACCACTATCGGTCCGTCGCCTACCGATTCCCTAAGACGGCGCCGGTTACCGGCGAAGAAACTACTGGAGAAAAAAGACTTCATTATCAGTTGTCAGTATAGCAAAGGTGAGTTTTATTCTTCGGGTTGGGGAAGTTCGCCGATAGTGTAGTCGGCTCTGTTCGCGATAACACCGTACCTGTAGCCCTCTACCCCTGCGCACAGCATTTCGCTCGATTCGTCCATTTCTACCAGGAATACTACAGCTTCCGGAGAATCCAGGGGTTTGCCAAGATGCGCCCCCACTTCGAAACCTACGATAACACCAGTGCTTCCAGCAAGATCTTCGCCCACTGTCTTAAGGTCTGCTTGCGGCTTCTCTTCCCCGTCAGAATAATCTGCGGCGCCCAGGGTTTGGCCAGAGTCAAAGTCAATAGGCCTGCCCTCAAGGCTTATGCCATTTAGGTGTTCTCTTAGCTCCTGCTGGCTCCTGGCGAGGCCCTGCCTTTTCAATGCTACGGCCCTTTGGGCCGCGCTGACTTCATCTATCAGGCGCTCGTTAGCGGCCTTGACGTCCCCTGACGCGAATTCGACAGCTAACGCCTCACGCGCTACGGCTCCCATGAGCGTAGTAGGGTCCAACTCCAATTCCGCCCAGGGATTTTTCGATCCGCTAAGTTCTCCGCTGCTCATTGCAGAAAACTATAACTTAAACTGTGGTCGAAGTCAAACTTGTGTTCCTGCGGCGGACTTGATGAGCTTGGCTTTGGCGGATCCTACTATTTCACCCAATTCATCTTCTGAAGCCCGTGCTACACCGCGCATAGAGCCGAAAGACCTTATCAGCTTCTTACGGGTCGCCGGACCGATGCCCGGTATGTCGTCAAGGACGCTGGCAGTCTGACGCTTGCCTTTAAGTATGCTGTGGTAACTTACGGCGAAACGATGCGATTCGTCACGGATACGTTGCAGAAGTTTGACCAAATTAGTACTGTGCGGCAGATTAACCAGGATAAAGCCACACGAGCAGCTAAGCTGTCCTCAAAGCCCGGTCCGATATAGCGAAACGGGCGGCCCTTGCTCGGTGGTCAAACGAGGACAAGGATCGGAGACTAAGGCTAGGCATGACCGCGGAAATCGCAATCTTAAATAAGTCAGCCATCGCGCTGGCAGCAGACAGCGCGGCTTCAGTCGGCGGCGACACTGGGAAGATATACAACACTGTCAACAAACTGTTCACGCTCAGCAAGCACCGCCCGGTCGGCGTAATGGTGTACGGAAATGCCGACTACATGGGGATCCCGTTCGAGACGATCATTAAGACTTATCGCGAAGGCCTTGGACGTAGAGCCGAGGCAAGGATCGAAGACTACGCGAGCAAATTTACGAAGCATCTGGGCTCCAGCATCTTTGCGTCCTCCCACCAGCAAGGACTTAATGTACGGCACACTTGGGAGACCGTCTTTGCTGATATGGCGGACGACATAAGGCGAGCGGTAGAGAGGGAGTTCCGGGCTAAGGGTGACTGCACAACCAAGAGGCAGAAGCAAATCGTTGGCGAAGTATCGGCGACTCACCTCTTGATACTCTATCTTCCGCCGACGCCGCCAGGACCGAGAAAAAGAATCCGAGTCAAATTCGTGTTCTCAATATTCGAAGGAATTCGAGCGCGCGAGAAACGCACATGTGGGCGCGGCGCCGAACAAATCGACCGATGCTGCGTTGAGGAAGATCGCTGGATTTGCGGTCACCAAGCGGCATCGCTATCCTTGGGGTTCGGGAATTGTGATCGCTGGATTTGGTGAAAGTGAGGTGTTTCCTCACTACACGCATACTAGGACTAGCGGAATAGTTGCAGACGTCCACAAATTTGTTGTCGAAGACAGAGACGGCATCAAGCATGACGGATCTCATTCGATGATTCTGCCCTTCGCACAGTCCGACATGGTAGGTAGATTCATGCAGGGCGTCGATCGAATGTATCAAAACTACATTGGCGGGGCTATGTATCTGGCCCTCGAAGAGTTGGCGAAAGGGATCGTTGAGGTGCATGTCCCCGGGAAGCGATGAGGTAAAAAGAAAATCAACGCGGAAATAAGCAAAGCGCTACCTAAACAGCTAAAGGATTTTGCGACTCGGGCGGTAGCATACCGACGCGAAAAATACGTTGATCCGATTCTTGACGTAGTTGTGAGTTTGCCGAAAGAGGAACTCGCCAATTTGGCGGAAGCATTTGTAAACCTGACTTCAATTAAACGTCGTGTATCAGCCGAAAGGGAAACCGTGGGAGGGCCTATAGACGTTGCGGTTATTTCAAAGGGGGATGGTTTTGTATGGATTAAGCGCAAACAGTATTTCAAGGCAGAACTTAATCCCCATTTCGCTGCCAATTATCGATATCCCTCTCGCAAGGAGGACGTGTGACGGATCATCGGAGATCGCAGGTGACTAATAAGGGGCGAAAGGAATTGCGGACGACAAGAAGGATATTTCGGTGCCGGGCGACGAAGAAGCTCGGGCATTTGCCGAAGGAGCAGCAACGGCGAAGAAAGTTTTTGGTAAATTCTCGGAGGTGCTTACTAGGAAAGGAAAGGCGTAGCCGTTCTTAGGAGGGACCCGCAAGACTGACCTCTAATAATGCAAGAGGCTGTCTCGACCATGGGATTCTGCGAACAATTCAGACGTAGTGACGTCCTGTTATGCGGAGTGCGCCGCTCATTCGCAGCCGAAAGCGCATAAGGTCAATACTGACGCCGAAGTGGCGAGC
>CAWDZT010000001.1:0-20642 GCA_963807025.1 uncultured Candidatus Saccharibacteria bacterium | reverse complement strand
GTCTGAGCCCTGCTAAGCCAGTGTCCAAGCCGACACCCAAGCCGCAACCCAAGCCTACGCCCACCACACCGACTCCGACCCCCACACCGACTCCAACGCCTGCGGCCACACCTGCTGCTCCAACGCCTACTCCCTGCGAATACGACAGTTCCATAACGGCTGACAATACGTCCTGCAAGCCCTGTGACGAAAGCGCCAACAACACTGACGCAGCAGCCTGCGTAACGGTGCACAAGACGGCCAGCAACGTGACCGCGGGACGGGCGGACGCCAACGGCACCACTGCGAATCCGGGCGACATCATAACTTATACGCTATACGCCAAGAACAACGGCAAAGCCGACGTGCCCGGCTATATCTTCCAGGAGAATCTCGACGACGTATTGGTATATGCTGACTTTACCAATCTGCATGGCGGCACGATCGACAGCGACCATACCGTTACCTGGCCGGCGGTCGATATAAGCGTAGGCAAGACCGTAACCGTACAAGTTACTGTCAAGGTCAAGAATCCGGTGCCTCAGAACCCGAAGGGCAAGGACGACCCCAACTACTTCGATCTCATAATGACAAACGTCTATGGCAATACCGTGAACATCCACGTGCCTGCCAGCGCCCAGAAGAGAGTCGAAACAGCGGCCGCCACCCTGCCGAACACCGGCCCCGGGACCAGTCTGCTCGTAGGCGGCGCCGTGGTCATGATAGCCGGATACTTCTACGGACGCTCGCGTCTGCTGGCCAAGGAAAGCGAACTAGCCCTGCAGGAAAACCACGCAGGTTAAGGTACTAGGGAGGGATATATGTCGGAGAAGTTGAAAGACACCCAGGAAGACCACGAGAACCGCGACCGAACGCCGGAAACCAGTTCCGAACACCTTCTGCCCACCGCCGAACAGGCCGAGCCGCTTAGGAAAGGCGAGCAGGACCCCGCCAAGAGTCTGGAGGAAGCCCGCGACGAGATCCAGGAAGCCGAGCAACAGCTGGAGCATACCAACCCCGTGGAAAGGTTCCAGGAGGCCGAAGACGCCTCCAAACTGGCAACGCCGAACTACATAAGCCCCGAGCTTAAAAAGACGACTCTGAACCGCCAGCTAGGCTCCATACGGCGTTCCCTGGGCGCACCCGGTCGTACATTCAGCAAGGTCATACACCAACCCGTGGTACGCGCGGTTAGCGAACCGGCCGCCAAGACGGTCAGCCGCCCCTCCGGCCTGCTGGGCGGCGGCCTGGTGGCGTTCCTGGGCACCGGCGGCTACCTGTACCTGGCGAAGACTGCTGGCATGAATTACAGTTACTTCGTGTTCATCGGCCTGTTCGCAGGCGGTTTCCTACTGGGATTAATCCTGGAACTGTTGATACATATGGCCGCCCGTTCCCGGCGTGGCGCCAAGGCCCGCGACTAGCTAATCCGGCTTTTTGGCCGGTGAATCGTTTTTGGCCTTCTCGTGGAAAGTACCGTCGCGGTCGATGAATATGGTGTCGTCCTTGCCCGTCTCCAGGCTCATGGTGTCTTCCGTCTTGGGCTTAGGCCTCTTCTTTAGCTTGGGCTGGGCTTTCTGGAGCGGTTTGTCTGGTTCGGGCGTGTCCAGCTGTTGTTTCAATTCGGCCGCTATCTTATGCACCTCGCCCTCTTCCAGCTCATTGCTGGAGATGTTTTGGGCTTTTTGGTCGGGCTTGGGGGAAAGCCTGAGTAGAGGACGGCGGCGCGGCCTGGCCGCTGGTGCTTCTCTGATAAGCCGGGGGCTCAGTAAGCTGGGTGCGAGTCGGATCCGGGTTAATAGCGGGGGGTACCTGCTGAGACGGCTGGGCCTGCTGGGGCGGCGCGGCCTGGGGATACCGAGAAGTCGGCGCGGGGCGGCGGGTCCGGCTACGCTTATCGAGCCATTCGTCCAGGAATGACCCCTGGCCCGGCCGTGCCGGCGGGCCGCCGGGCGCACGGGCAGGCGCACGACCGCCGCTAGCCGGCATACCCGCGGGGCCCGGCGACAAACCGGCGCGCCCAGCGACCGCGCCGCCGATGGTCTTCATACGTTCGTTTATCTCTTTCTCGATCTCGGCCTTGGGCCGGCCGTATTTGGCCGCTGAAAGCTGTTTGAGCGCCTGGATACAGGCGCGGGTTAGGCGTTCCCAGCGGCGGCAGGGTCACCATGCTGAACGGCTTGGTCGGCACGCCGCCGATAAGCGTACGCACGATGGTGTTGTAGTTGGGTACGCGCAGAAGATCGTCGCCGTCGAAAGTGGGCTGGAAGTACTGGCTGAGCGATTCCACGTCGTTCTGGCCGATGCGGAAGGCCACTATCGTACCCATATTGCCGAAGACGGCATCGCGGATCTCCTGGGTCAGCTGTGTGGTGAACTGGTTGGCCACTATCAGGTTCAGGTGGTACTTGCGAGCCTCCGACATTATCGTGGCGAAGCTGTCCGTAGAGAAGTTCTGGAACTCGTCCACGTACAGGCTGAAGTCCACCCGCTGGTCCTCCGGTACATCGGACCGGCTCATGGCCGCGGCCTGGAACTTCATCACGAACACCATGCCGAGCAGCTTGGAGTTCAGCTCTCCGGTGCGGCCCTTGCTCAGATTCACCAGCAGAATCTTCTTGTTGTCCATTATGTCGCGCAGGTCGAAGGCGCTCTTGGTCTGCCCGATGATGTTGCGCATCATTTCGTTGCTCAAAAAAGCGCCGAACTTTGATACAAACCAGCTAGTCACCTCGCCGAATTCGTTGGAGCGCTGGGAGGCCGGCATCTCTTTCTGCCAGAATTCCAGCACATTCATGTCCTTGACGTGTTGTAATTTCTGCTTTACAAAGGCCGGATCGCGGAATAATTTAGGTATATCGACGAAAGTACCTCCGTTAGGGTCGGCCATGATGGTCAGCGCGGCGTTGCGGAAAAGGTGCTCGTAACGCGGCCCCATGATGCCCTGATGTTGTGGGTCGTACAACTTATAAAGCATGTTTAGGGCCTCTTGGATCAGGAAATCTTTCTGATCGGCCGTCTTATATTCGAACAAATTTAGGCCCATGGGGTATTCCATCTCGGCCGGCGAGAAGTAGATGACATCCTCCGTCCGCTCCTTGGGAACCATGGACAGTAGCTTCTCCGCCGTGTCGCCGTGGGGGTCGACGAACGCGAAGCCGTTGCCGCTTAGCATATCCTGCAGGGCCAGGTTCTCGAGGAAGGTCGATTTACCGACGCCGGTCTGCCCTACCACGTACATGTGCCGCTGGCGGTCGCCCAGAGCCAGTCTTATGGGCTTGCGGGCGCCGCGGAACTGGTTGTAGCCCAGCAGAAGCCCCTTCTCTGGTATGTTCCGAGGGCCGTCCACCTGTTTGGATTCCTGGCGGCCCAGCTGGGAAGTAGGTATGTCGCGTTGGTCCGGGAAATGGAACAGCGTAGCCAGCTCCACGGAGTTCAGGATGTCCTTGTTCTGGTGCTGGGGGAAGAAACGCATGATATAAGAGGTTATCAGCTCGTCTATATCCTTGGCCGGCGTATATTCGAAACCGTTCTTACCCGGAGCATCGTACAGCTGGAAGCTGGAGACTATGTTCTTCAGTATGGCGTCGGCTCGCTGGCTGACATTGGAGGACACCACCAGCCGGATGGCTGTCTCGTAACCGGGGTAGCGTGTCTTTTCGTCGATGGCGTCCAGGGTCGCCTGCTCTATATTGGAGAGTTCCGACTTCTTGGATTCGCCCTTGTCATCGTGATCCGGCGGCTTAACGAAGGCTCCAGCCACATCCTTGGCGAAGCCGCCGAAGTTAAGCCCCTCCTCTCCCTTGCGCTTGTTGGCCGCAAGGTTGGAAGCCGTCTTGCGCCATTTGGGGTCGGCTGGACGCAGGAGTATCTGTATAGCGACGCCGTCCTCCTTATCAAGAGTGGATAGCGCATTGAGTAGGGACTGCATGGCGTCACGCTTCAGGTCCTGATACGTGGCTATAGGGTAAGCGAACGGCTCCTTAAGGCTCAGTTCGCCGCCCAGGGTGCCGCTGACCTTGCCTACGGCGCTGAATACGTTATGTTCGGCCGCTTCTTCGAGCCTGGCTGTGGGATAAGCGCTGACGATGGCCTGCTTCACTACTTCCAGCAGGGACAGCGGTACGGCGGCATAGAAGTAGACCAGGCCCTGGGAGCCGATTATCTCGAAGGCGAAGTGCCGCTGGCCGTAGAATGAGGGCTTGAAGCCCTTCTGGAGCGTACCGGCGATGATGTTATAGATTATCTGGGCCTTGGAAATGGTCTCGTCGATGACGTCGCGCGTGTCGCGGGCTCCTACGTCCGTGTCGTCACTGGGCGGCGGCAGGTGTATGAACAGGGGCACCATCTTCAGCCCGCGTTCGTAGTTCTTCTGTTCGCGGAAAGAACTGCGCGCCTGCAGATAGATGATAGGCCCGGCTATCAGCCCCATGACGAAAATGATAATAAGTACGGTTAATATGACGGCCATGCTATTTGTCCAGCTTTATGTCCTTGCCATAGCGCTTCTTCATGTACTCAGCCCTGAGCGCCGCTAATTGCTCGCTCTGTTTATAGGGGTCATTACGGGTACCGGCGATTATCTGCCTGACCCGGTTGACCCATTCCTTCTCTATAAGGTCGCCATCGTCCACGATGGCCGAACCCAGATCAGCCATGCCTGGCAGCATCCGGCACGCTCCTGCACTCGCCTGACGCCCGCGCCGACTTGGGCGGCGGCGGCAGGTTCATAGGAGGCAAGGGCGCAGGCGGCGCCGGAGTGGCGCCGGCCTGCCTACCTCCGTTATTAGCCTTATCAGCGGAATCCATAACCATTATTATACAACTTGGCACCGGTCGATGACAGGCTTACGCCTAGGGGGCGTCGGGCGCGGGCGCGGCGCTTTGCCGGTAATCTTTCGAATACGCCAGGTAAAAATAGGCCAGGAGCGTCAGCGGCCCCAGTATAAGCAGATCGCGCAAGCTAAGCTGGCCCATGGACTGCAGTGCCAGCACGCCGCATACGACCATGGCAACGGTCCTAAGTACTCGTTTCCTGTTCCTGGGGGCCAGGCCGTAAAGCCGGAGTACGGCCAACAGGCCGTCCAGCAGATAATAAATGGTGGCCGACAACAGCAAGAAGCCCACTATGAGCATGAAAGATAGCGTATTCTTGGGGTCGGTGGTGCCGAATAGCAGGATATCGGCCGCCAGCAGGCCGCTTATGCGCCAGAAATGCAACCGTCTTATGAGTTTCGTGAGGAATCTCATGATAATCAAAAATTAAAATGGTGCCGGGGCGGCAAATGCACTTGTTGTATTTAGACTATTGAAGCGCTTGCCGCCCACCGGCTAAGACTGACCGCTCTACCGGCCTTTAGGGCCATAAATAGAGCGCTATACGGATACCTCCGTGCGGGCGTTAACAATAACGCCCGGATAATTTTGTCGTAAGTCCGCCCCCGCGAGGGCTTTCTTCGTTTTTGTGTGAGGAAGAATGTTTTTGTTTTTGACTTACCAGCACTTACACTAGCACGCCAAGCCGCTTATGTCAATCCGCTTGACGACCCGGTCCGTAAGTTATACACAGTTTTATTAGAACTTTAAGCATAATTGTTATTGACGGGCTAAACAGTATTCTATAAGATACGTATAGCACTTGAACAAATTAAGTGCTCAAAAACAAAAAACGCAAAAATGGAACAACGATTTCTCGCAAGTCGTTGTTCCACTAAGAAAAGAACCAAAACCTTAAAAGTAAAACCAAACCAAAAACCTTAAATTATTGTTAAAACACCTTGCCTGGAAACGGGCGAGGTGTTTTACTTTTCTGCCATGGCCGAGACCGTGCAGAGCATCATAGTGAACGGCACCGCCGGTACCCTGGTAGATATAGAGTGCCGGCTGTCCAATAATCTGCCCACCATAGTAATAGTGGGCTTCGCCAACCGCGCCGTGGGCGAATCAAAGGAACGTATCAGGGGTGCTTTTGCCTCTAGCCATATACTGCTACCTCGCAAACGCATCACTGTTAACCTGGCGCCTGCCGACATCCCCAAGACCGACAGCGGCTTTGACTTGGGCGTAGCCGTGGCCATAATGCTAGCCGGCGGCCAGCTGGATCCGAATCGCCGAATCGCCGGCCGCGGCCGCCAGGTGTTCATAGGCGAATTGGGCCTGGACGGCGGCGTCCGGGCCGTGCGCGGCATCATCGGCAAGATCATGTCCGGCCGCGCCAAAGGCATCACCACTTTCTTCATACCCGCCGCTAACCTGGATCAGGCGCGGCTGGTACCTGGCGTACGCCTGATACCCATATCCAACCTGTCCCAGCTACACCGCTACCTATCGGGCATCTATACCTTGGACCCGATAGAAAGCGGCGGCCGGGATGGACCGGTACCTGCACCAGCAAAAGCGGCCGTACGCTTAAGCGAGATTGCCGGCCAGCATCAGGCCAAGCGCGCCCTGGAGATCGCCGCGGCCGGCGGACACAATCTGCTTCTTGGACGGTCCGCCTGGCACCGGTAAAAGCATGCTTGCCAGAGCCCTGCCCGGTCTTCTGCCACCCCTTGACCGCGAAGAAATGCTAGAGGTAACGCACCTGCACAGCCTGGCTGGAAACGATTACGAACGCATAGTTGCCGAACGCCCGTTCCGCGCCCCGCACCACGGCGCCAGCCTTATATCTATCACAGGGGGCGGATCGCCTTTGCGGCCCGGCGAGATCAGCCTGGCCCACCGCGGCGTACTCTTCTTTGACGAACTGCCCGAATTCAGCCGCGAAATCATCGAAACCCTGCGCCAACCGCTTGAAAACCGCCTGATAAACGTCACCCGGGCCCACGGCACCGCCGAATATCCGGCCAACTTCATCTTCGTCGCCACCGCCAACCCCTGCCCTTGCGGCTACTTCGACAGTAGAAAGACCTGCCAATGCCCCGAGTGGCAAAGAATGTTATACCGCAACCGCCTGTCCGGCCCCATATTCGACCGCATCGACCTCTACAGCGACGTCCACGATGTCGAATATGACGAACTTCTGGCCAGGCCGAGTGCAGGAAACCGACACCGAGGCCCGCCGTCGCGGGTCCGGCGGGCCCGCGACCGGCAGAAATGCCCGTTTCAATACCGCACCAAGTTGAACGCCGACATGACCGACGACGACGTTAAGAATCTGCCCTTTATAGAACCGGAAGCCTCTATCCATCCTTAATCACGCCGCCAGAAACTATAACCTGTCGGCCCGCGCCTATATGCGCACCCTCAAAGTCGCCCGCACCATCGCCGACCTTGAAGCCTCATCTGCCGATCACCGGCGCCCACCTCGCCGAAGCCCTCAAATACCGCCCCGGCTTCGCCGCCGCCAAACATAATGCTGGCTCCAGTCGACGACGAAAGCCATGACTGCGTCCCTATTTCTACCCCTGTCATGTGGCCGTGGTCGTGGTCTACACCCTGGGTTTCACCTGTCATTACATTGTCAGTACATTGTAATGACACCCCGGGATAACAAGGGCAACGTAACAATGAAGAAGCGGCATGGCAGTAAACGTCCTACATATAAGATATCGCCTACGCTATTGGCGACCATCGATGAGGCGGCCCAGAGCCAATCTGACCAACCGGAGCGGTTACATCAGGCAGGCCGTCATCCTGCGGCTCAACGACGAGCACATAGTGCCTAACCCCGGCCAGGATGACATACTGGAACTTCTCAAGACGGGACCAAGTGTTTGACCTCTGATAAGTCATCTGTTAAAATGCTTGGTACTTTGGGCGCAATTAATTCAGCAGAAAAGGAGAAGGACATATCGCCAAATACACCCGCCTGAATGATCAGATTCGGGCAAACCAGCTTCGTGTCATCGACGAGGATGGCAAACAGCTGGGCATCCTAAGCCGGCAGGAAGCGCTGGAAACGGCCCGCGAACGCGGCCTTGATCTGGTAGAGATTTCTCCGGACGCCGATCCGCCTGTCTGCAAGATCATCGATTGGGGCAAGTATAACTACCAGCGCACCAAGCAGCAGCAGAAGAACCGCAAATCCGCCAAGACGCTCGATATGAAGCAGATGCGTTTCGGGCTCAAGATCAGCGACCACGACCTGGGCATCAAGATGAACAAGGTCACGAAGTTCCTGGAAGCAGGCCACAAGGTCAAGATCACCGTCTTCTACAGGGGCCGCGAGCAGGCCCACAAGGAAATCGGTTTTCAGAAGGCCCAGAAGGTAATCGAAGATTTCGGTGATACAATAATAGTCGACCAGCCGCCACAGCTGGCGGGCAGACAACTCAGCTTCGTAGTCAGACATAATCCAAGGAGTACAAATGCCAAAACTCAAGACACATAGCGGTACCAAGGACCGCGTAAAGCTCACCAAGAACGGCAAGGTCCGCGTGGGCCATGGCAACATGAACCACTTCCTGAGCAAGAAGAGCGGCGGGCGCAAGCGCGCCAACACCGGTCTGACTACCCGCAAAGGCAAGATGGCCAAGAACATCAAGAAGAACCTGGGGGCCGCATGAGGGTAAAACGAGGCGTCACCAGCCACGCCAGGCACAAGAAGATCCGCAAGGCCACCAAGGGCTTCAGCCACGCCAACCGCGTCAGCGTAAGGCGCGGGCGGCAGGCGTTGACCCGCTCCCTGCAGTACGCCACCCGCGACCGCAAGACCCGCAAGCGCACCTTCCGCCAGCTCTGGAACGCGCGCATCAACGCCGCCGCCCGCCAGAACGGCACCACCTACAGCCAAGCTGATAGCCGGCCTCAAGAAGGCCGACGTCGAACTGGACCGCAAGGTCCTGGCCGAACTGGCCGTAAACGAGCCCAAGGCCTTCACCGCCGTCGTCAAAGCCGCTAAGAAGTAGCTACCCATCCGCCTCTGGTCCACTTCCAGGCGCACGCCCGGAACGCCTGATTCGAAGGCGTCCATCTTGTCTATCGTCACGATCGCCTTGGCGATACGCTTGTCTTCAAGCATCTTGGCCGCGATCTCCATGGCCAGCCGCTCTATCAGGTTATAAGACTTGCCTTCCACGATGGCGATTATCTGGCGCCTCAGGCGCGACCAGTCGGCGGTGTCCGCCAGATTATCCGAATGGTGGCCTTGGTGGCGGCTAGTTTCAACTCCACGGATACGTTGAACCGCTGGGGTGATTCTTTCTCGTGTTCGTGCACGCCGTGCTTGCCGGCAATGACGAGATCCTTGATGAATACTCTTAAAGGCACGGGCGCCCTCCCTGTCAGTTTCATAAGACTTATGCGGCCAGGTAATCTGTAAGCCGGGTTCTGTCCCCAGCACCTTTCCGGTCACGAATTACAGCGTTGTGCATCATGCAAAGAAAGGTGCTGGGGGCTGATCATCTATCTAGGCATGCCGTTGCCGGCATGCTCAAGCGGTTCTTGCGGTGGATCCTTAGCGGGACACTTCGAGCTTTAGGCTCTAAAGGGTCCATCTCCTTGCAGCAGGCAGGGTTTACCTCTTCGCGCCGTCACCGACGCCAACTGCGGGCTCTTACCCCGCTCGTTTCACCCTTACCCCTTAAGGGGCGGTTTCGTTTCTGTGGCACTTTCCCTAAGGTTACCCTCGGTCGCCGTTAGCGACTGCCATTTCCCTTTGCTGCCCGGACTTTCCTCGTGCGACCCTTGGTGCACGCGATCAGCCGATTACCTGGCCGCATAAGAATTATATCACCTCTGTTGATCTAAGCGCCAGTACCGTTAGATCCAGGTGGTCGTCCAGGGCTTCGTTGACCTCGGCGTCGGCCAGCTTGTTGAACTCGCGCGGCACATGGCTGAACTCCATCTTGTCGAATTCGGCCGCCAGCTTCTTGATGGCGTCGTGTATGGGCCACAGGTCGCGGTTCTTGATCTTGAAGATGCCTTTCATCTGATTGACCACCAGCAGGCTGTCCAGATAGGCGTCGACCTTCTTAACGCCCATCTTGCGGCACTCCTCTAGCGCCAGCTTCAAAGCCGTATATTCGGCCACGTTGTTGGTGGTGACGCCCAGGTAAACGCCCTTCTCGGCCAGCATGTTGTCTTCCGTGTCCATTATCACATAGCCGCTAGCGCTGGGGCCGGGGTTGCCGCGCGAGCCGCCGTCGGTGAATATCTTGACCTCGTCCGGATGCGCCTCCGGCTCGCCGGCGGCGGCTTCGGCCGGCGACATACCCTCAGCGACCTCATCTATAGCCTCCGCCAGCTCATGGTCCTTTTCGGTAACCTTCTTACCGCCCTCGTGGGTTATAAGCCATATCTGGACCACGCTCCATTCGTTCTCCCAACGGGGGTGGTGCTGGAATTCCTCGGCCAGCTCGGCAACCTTCTCCATGAAGGCCCAAGCCTGTTTGAAATCCGCGAAATTGAACTGCTTATACAGTCCGTGTTTGGTTTCTTTCCACATCCACCCTATCTTAGCATGTATGGACGTTTAGCCGGCTTTCCGGCGGCCGATTGTAGCCAACCGCGCGACCCCTTCCTGAAGATCGTAGCTGGGTACCTCTCTGGGTTGACATATACGCATAATCGTGCTACTATTAAGCATGTATGGCAAACATAGACATAGACGGTTTAAAACTGGTACATCCCGCTACAGACGCAGAGCTTGCTGGTCTTGAGGAAGGCAATCCACTTCCCGACGAAGACAGCTTCGCCGTTTACGAACATGAAGGCGACAGTGGCAAGCCTTTCCTGCTAGGAGTTGCAAAATATGCTCTCCCAGACGCCGCACGGATGACAATTTTACATGACGGGGAGTTCATGAGAACTTTGAAGCCCCCCTGTTCGGCCTTAGGTCTCCATGGGCCAATTACCCAAGGCCAGTAGAGAGGAAAGAAAAGGTAATCGCCAACGTTGACGGAAAAATCAGTGTAAATGGACGTAGGATGCCATTCGTAATGGCAAGGTGGCTGGTCGGTCCCGGCGTAAGAGGCCCAAACTAATTAAATAAAGCAACAATGGTCGGGGTGACAGGACTTGAACCTGCGACCTCACGGCCCCCAGCCGTACGCGCTACCAACTGCGCCACACCCCGGAATTTAAACCTGCCTTGCGGCAATCTTCACCTAGCCATCATAGCATTTCTTCGTGGCTGGCGCCGCTGTTTGTTTTATCCTAATAATTCTGTAATAATACACCCGTGACAGAGACAGATCATGAAGTTTCCGCTCCGGCGGCCGGAATCGCAGCTGAATCATTGGCCGGCGATAACCGCGTTCCCTTGCTCGCCGATCACGTAGCGCTATGCTTATCCGTGAGACCGGAGACGGAATTGACCGTCGACCAGATACTTGGCAAGGTCAAGGACGTGGCCGGCATCCTACGCGGCAAAGAGGCGCATGACCTGCTAGGCCTGGTGGCGACACACCCCAACGTAGATCCTTTGGAAGACGGCAGTTTCGTCTTTAAGCCCGACGCCAAGTTCACTCCGCAGACTGAAGGCTTCCTGGAAAGCGGATTAGCCGAAGTTCCCGAACCGCCCGAAAAACCCAAGCCCGCCCGGGCACTGACGCCCGGACAACTTATACGGTTGATAAAGGACATGCACCTTAACCCTGATTTCCAGCGGCTTAGAGCCGAAAGAGGGCGGCTGGCAAACCCCAAACGACACAATAATCAGAAGAATTTCGTCCGGGGCCGGAGTCACGGCCGCAGACCGCCTGCCGCACCGATCCCACAGACCGGCTAAGGTTATTTCGAACCAAGAGGTCGGGTACCGGGCTTGAATTACCTGAGCTAATCCCAGGTGGGTGTCGCACGCATCGGCCACGGCCCATGCAAATCTTAGGCTCCCATTGTTTTGGTATCAGATATATTTTCACCCGGCGAGGAGTTTTTAGCTCTACCCGACTACTTTAGATTATACGCTATGGCAATAACTGGAGTACGAAATTATCCAGGTTCGTCAGCAAGGGTATGAGCACGCCGGTCAGCACCAGAGCAAAGACTATGAACAGCCCGTAAGGCTCGATCCGATCCATGAATTCCTGCAGGGGCTCCGGCGCGAAAGCATACAGCACGCGGGAGCCGTCCAGGGGCGGTATGGGGATGATATTGAAGATGAACAGCACCACGTTCAGCTCTATGAAGATGACCAGGAAACTCGCCAACGGACCTAGCGCCACTATATGTAGGAGAGGCGCGCAGATTATGGCCAGCGCCAGATTGGTCAGCGGCCCGGCGGCGGCTATCATGGCGCTGCCGAATTCCTCGTACTTGACCCTTTCGGGGTTGAACGGTACCGGCTTGGCGGCCAGTATGGGTACTTTGAACAGTATAAGCGTGATTATCGGCAACAATACGGTGGTGAACGGGTCGATGTGCCGGAGCGGGTTCAGGCTCAGACGGCCCTCTTCCTGGGCCGTGGTATCGCCCAGCCAATGGGCAGTGAAAGCGTGCATGGCCTCGTGTATGGACAGCGCGAGCACTATCGACACCAGATACGTATAACAGGTTTGGCGTGGCCAGGTCGCTTAACATGGGTACTAGTATAACAGCCGCTAAACGAGCTGGCGATGGCCGGCGACGTCGTGGACGCGCAGGTAGGCAGCGCCCGGCCCTTATAGCTATGCGGCCGGCTTCCAGGTTGGTTTCCAGCTCCATGCGTTGTTCGCCCAGGAAACGTTTGCGCGAATAGCCTATCATCACCTGGTAATCCGGCACTTCTTTGGCGAACTCCAACAGCTTGCCGGTTGAGCTCCGGCGTCTTGCCGAAACCGATGCCGGGGTCCAGGATTATGTTCGCTTTGGGCAGGCCCTTTTCTTCCAGTTCCGCGGCTTTGTTCAGCAGGTCATCGGCCACCTGGCGCACGTCGTCCACCAGCTTGCCCGAGTGGGCCGCCTGGGGGGTGGCGGCCGGCAGGTGGCTGACCACGCAGCGCGCCTTATGCGTAGTAATAAGCTCAACCATTTTCGGGTCGCTCAAGCCCGTGATATCATTAATTATTACATCGCCGAGCTTGAGCGCTTTGGCCGCGGTACTGGGGTGATAAGTGTCCAGAGAGATTTTTCCGGGATATTTCTTGATCAGCCGTTGTAGGATTTTCTCCAGCCTGGACCACTCCTCCTCCGCGCTTAGCGGCGTGGCTCCGGGCCTTGTACTTTCGGCCCCCACGTCCACCAAATCGGCCCCTCGCGGAACAATTTATTAGCCTGAGCCAGTGCGGATTCTGAGTCAAAAAACTGTCCCCCGTCGCTGAAGCTGTCCGGCGTGACATTCAATATGCCTACGAGTTGAACCATATTTTAATGACACCATCGCATGTTAGGATGAGGTGATGACCACCGTTTATCTGGCCCTGGGCTCGAACGTCGGCGATTCCCGGGCCCATATCAGGCGCGCCATGGAACTGCTAGGCGCTTCGGTTCGCGACATCAGACAAGCCCCTGTCTATCGCTCCAAACCCGTCGGCCACACCGACCAGCCCGACTTTCTGAACACTGCCGTCCGCGGCCAGCACCGACCTGTCGCCGACGGACCTGCTGGCTTTCATTAAAGATGTCGAGGCCAAGGTCGGCCGCACCCCTACTTTCCGCTACGGCCCGCGCGAGATCGACATCGACATTATCTTCTATGACGACCTCCGGCTGGAAACGCCCGGCGCCACCGTTCCGCACCCGGCTTTCCGCGACCGCGACTTCGTTCTCCGACCCCTTCGCGACCTTGATCCGGACCTTGCCGACCCCGTTTCCGGCCGCACCGTCTCCCAATTATTGATTCCATCGCTACCCCGGACCGCTCCATCACCGACGCCCGCCTGCCGTATAACCAGGCCCGGCCTGACCGACCCGCACATCTATTTCCGAGGAATCGGGGCAAAGCCCTCATGGCCATGGCCAGGCATTACTGGATTTGTATCAAAATTTTGAAAACATGTCCTTTTTCGTATATGTTAAAAAGGTGATTATATTTTTTATGGGGTACCGAGGTCCGTGATGCCCGACGGTATGCTTGAACGGAGGACCGGCCCGTGGCTAAGCGATTGACTATAAACGGGAAAACCGCTAGAATAACACCTTATGCAGAAGTGTGATCTCACCGGTAAAGGCAAGCAGTACGGCCACAACGTCAGTTTTTCCCAGCGCCACACCAAGAAGGTCTGGAAGCCCAACCTCCAGGCCAAGACCGTCGTGGTCGACGGCAAGAAGGTCAAGATGAAGCTCAGCACCCAGGCCATCCGCACCCTCAAGAAAAAGGGTCTCTTGAATCCTCCGGAACAAGCCCCAGGCCAAGCCTACCACCAAGAAATAATCTAGGATTTTTGAGAATAACCAGCTGGGTGGTCTCGCCCAGGTCGCTCTTCTTGAGCTTGAGCTTGGGGACGGTCTCCTTGGTCTCGAAGGTCAAGTTCCTTCAAAGCGTCCTGCAGGGACTGCTGGGCACAGGGTATTTCAAGGCCTTGTCGGCATAGTGCGACGGCACCACCAGCTTGGGCTCGATGGCCTTTATGAGCTTCATGGCGCCGACCGGATCCACGGTGTAACCGTTGCCGCCTACGGGCACGATCAGCAGGTCGACCATGCCGATCTCTTCCAGCTGGTCTCGCTCAGTTCCGGATATATATGGCCGGTCACCAGCATGCTCAGATCGCCGGCTACCAGCTTGAACATGGTGGCTTTGCGCGCCGCCTTCTTCGTCCACATGGGCGCGGGCGGCGATGCCGATGACGGAGATGTCCGATACCTCGTATTCGCCGGGGCCGTCGAAGGCCAGCGCGCGGCCACGCCGGCCTCGTGCGGACCGGTGAACAGGGCCACGTCATCAGGCTTGGCAACGCTTTTGGCCCCCAGCTGGGCCAGATTATCGTCGATGATCAGTGCGCGCGCCCTTGTGGGTCACGCTAAAACAGTTGGCGCCGTAAAATTGCAGGTCCATGTATTACTCCTCTTCGGTTTTGGGTTTTTTCTTTCTTGGATAACAGGCCGTGCGTATCTACCAGCACCTGGTTTTTGGCGTTCAGCACGCCCCTTAGGAAGCGGTCGTTTATCTGCCGGCGGTAATTGAAGTCGTTCAAGGTCATGAAAGTGTAGCGGATATCTTTGCCTTCCTGCTTCTCCACTTCGGCTACGTAGCGCTTGAGGGCGTTGGGGTTGACTGCCTACCACCAGGAAGTCTACGCCAGGCGTTTCGTCGCGCGTGAACTGGCCGGTGTAAAGCGCCAGTTCCACGTGGCCGACGCTGCCCAGGCCGTCTTCGGACGTCGCCGTTCGGCGCCTCGGCCCCTTCTTGGCCATACGGCTTGACTCCGCCGCCGAAAATCTCCTTCAGAGGGTCGAGTAATATTCGAATTTCTGGTTGACCTCGTAGTAGAGCTTATTATTGTTCGTTTCCGACGTGATGATGCCGACGTTGAGCAAATTGCTGAGTTCGCGGCGGACGGAATTGATCTGCTCGTCAATCTTGCGGGTGATTTCGCGCACGAAGAAAGACCGGTTGGGATTGCTATAGAACAGCTGCAATAGCTTTACCCGCGTCTTGGACCCGAAGAGTTGCTCAATCATGGAATCATTGTAGCAAAATATGGTTCAGGACGGAACTTCGCCACTCAAAAACGTTGTCACTGTCGTCTACGATTTTGCCATATTAACAGGGGCGTTGCAGACTTCAAACCAGTGAATACTTTTGTTGCGCTTGAACCAGGTGCGCTGGCGCTTGGCGTACTCAAAAGTTGCCTTGATGATTTTTGAGCGGGTTTCCGGCAGGCTTCTGGCGACGCCCTCGAAATAGTCCTTCCACTGCGCGTAGCCGATGCCTTTGAGCGCCTCGCAGTCCCAGCCATATTTGTCCGCCAGGCCTTTGACCTCGTCCTCCAGGCCGGCTTCCAGCATGTCGTCCAGCCGCTTTGATCATGCGCCGCTCGATCTCCTCGCGCGGCGTCTTCAGGCCTACGATCAGCGTGTTGCCGCGCAGGGGTTTCCGGGTAGGCTTCTGTCCTTCGGTCTCTATGAGCCGTATGAGCCGCCGCTTGTTGCGTACATCGATGCCTTTGAGTCCAGCTTGAGGCTTTTGATCTTATCCAACAGCTGGGCGATGTTGAGCCGGTTCAGCTCTTCCCTTTCTTTCCTGTCGCCTGCCGGCAGGAAGTCGAAGTCATATATCACGCCGTCTATATAAAGGCCGGTGCCTCCCACCATGATCGGCAGTTTACCCCTGTCGGAGATGTCTTCTACCGCCTGGTTCGCCAGCCTTTTGAACACCGCGGCCGTAAACTCGCCGCACGGCTCCACCACGTCCAGCAGATGATGCGGCACCTTCTGACGCTCCTTGGCCGTAGGTTTGGCCGTACCGATGTCCACGCCGCGCCTTACCGTCCACGAATCGGCGCATATCACTTCGCCGTCGAACCTTTTGACCAGCTCCACCCCCAGCGCCGTCTTTCCCGACGCCGTCTCGCCGACTATGACCAACAGCTATTTCATGAGTCATCCCTTAAATTGTAACGCCAAAGGCAAGATTATTGCGATGGGTCGGGCAGCTCTGGCTGTTCCGGCCGTTCGAACAGCGCCAGGCCTTCGGCGGCCACGGCTTCCAGGTCTGCTACCTGGCCCTCGACGAAACCGAACGCCGTACCTTCCTCCATTACTTCATTAACAGCCCGGCTCAACGATATAACTCCCCTGTTAGTTCCGTGCCACTTGCCTATGGCGACCACCTGTTCGTCTGACAAAATACCGGACTTGCCACCGCTAAGCTCGTGTACCTTGACTTGTATTGCCAAGACGTCAAATACCGTCTGGACACCACTTAATGCTTCATGGAACCGTCTTTCGCGTTCGCCGCCGTAGGGCGGTTTGCCATCGTACTCCCGGTCGGCTTCATCCATGTACTTAGCTCGTGCCTCTTCGTAAGTCAAAGGTTGTGCTTTCAGCTTTTCTTCGCCTGCCATATCCTACCTCTATTTAGATAATAGTTATTATACACCGTTATTCAAAAATATCAACTTGGCCAACCTGGTGGAGACACCGGGAATCGAACCCGGCCGTCCGGCTTCGCGGGCCAGCCGCGACACCAGTCTGTGCCCCCGTGAGGGCTGCCAAGCCACCAGGTGGTATTAATGTTAGCGACTAGAGATTAAGAAAAGGTTAAGTTTGGGGATTTTGCTGGTTGACCCCTGTAAAGAATCTGTTAAAATCAAAAGTATAGGTTGGGCTTGCGGTCATTAGGCCTCTACGGACTTCGCGGGCAAGCCGGACCAAAAAACAGCTCTTACGCAGGGCTGTTTTTTTTATTTTAGCGACGGCCGCCACAGAAGTTTGTCGACATCTACTCGGAAGTCGTCCGAAATGGCCACGCCTTCGGCCTCCAGGACCTGCTTGTGGCCGCGCCGCCCGCCAGGGTAGCCGCGGGCCAGACCGCCCTGTTTGTTTACCACGCGCTGCCAAGGTAGCGACGGATCGCCGAAGTGGGCGATGCCGCCTACGATACGGGCGGCGCGCGGCCGGCCGCACAAGGCCGCCAGCTGTCCATATGTCATCACCCGGCCGCGCGGAATCCGCGCTACCAACGCTTCTACCTGCTCCCGGAAGCCCGGATCCGTCCCGTCCATACTTATACAGACGTCTTGGTAACCCGGGTCTTGGCCTCGTGCGCCACCGTCTTCAAGAATTCGTCCACCCCATGGGCGCGGCCGTTACCCTGCACCGCTATGTCTTTACGTATCCGCGGCACCACCTCGCCGGAAGCGATTTCTTTCTCACCTATGACCACCGTATACGGCACTTTGGCCAGCTCGGCGGCCCGTATCTTCTTGCCGACCGACTCGTTGGAATCGTCCGTACCGGCCCGCACGCCCAGCTTACCGGCCTTCTTAAGCACCTCGGCGGCGAAATCTACGGTCGCTTTCTCTTGGTTGACGGTTATCAGCCGTATCTGTTCAGGCGCCAGCCAGACCGGGAACCGCCCGGCGGTATGCTCTATGTATACGGCCAGGAAACGCTCCAGGGACCCCAGGAGGGCGCAGTGTATCATCACCGGGCGTTGTTCGCTGTCGTCCTGGCCGGTATAGGCCAGTTCGAAACGTTCCGGCATGACAAAGTCCAGCTGGACGGTGGCCACCTGGTGCTCGCGGCCGATGGCGTCGGTGGCCATGAAATCAACTCTTGGGGCCGTAGAAGGCCGCTTCGCCCGTTTCTTCGAAGTAATCCAGCTTGTTGGCGGCCACGGCGGCCTTGAGTTGTTTCTGGGCGTTCTCCCAGAGTTTCTTCGACCCCAGGTAAGCGTCCGTGTCGTCGCGATAGCTCAAGCGTACCCTCAGATCCATTCCCACCGTCTTATACAGTTCGTCGGCCGCTTCCAACAGGTTGTTGATTTCGGCCTCTATCTGGTCCTCGCGGCAGAACACGTGGCTGTCGTCCTGGGTGATGGACCGTACGCGGTTCAGCCCGCCCAGTTCGCCAGATTTCTCGTCCCTGTACACGGTGGTCGTTTCCAGATAGCGGACCGGCAGGTCGCGGTAACTCCGCGGGCGCGCGGCATATATCCGCGTATGGTGCGGGCAGTTCATGGGTTTGAGCACCAGTTCGTCCTTGGTCTCCTGGCTCTTCACCAGGAACAGCTCCTCGCCGAATTTGTCCCAGTGGCCGGAGGCCTTGTACAGTTCCCGCTTGGTCATATGCGGAATCCACACCTTATGGAAGCCGTACCTCTGGCGCAGGCCCTCCGAGAAGCTCTGCCAGCTCCTCCCTGAGCACGGCGCCCCTGGGCGTGAATAGCGGCAACCCCGAGCCGACCATATCCGAGAACACGAACAGGTCCAGCTCCTGCCCCAGCTTGCGGTGATCGCGGGCTTGGCCTCTTCCAGCATGCTTAAGGTGTTTCTTAAGCTCCTCTTCGGTGGCGAAAGCCACGCCGTAAAGCCTCTGCATCTGGGGCCGTTTCTCGTCGCCGCGCCAGTAGGCTCCGGCCACACGCATCAGCTTGAAAGCGCCCGCCTTCCCCGTGGAAGCCACGTGCGGCCCCCTGCACAGGTCGGTAAAATCGCCGTTGGTGTAGAACGACACCTTGTCCACCTTGGATTCCGCCTTCGGTGATGGTGCCCAGCTCGTTCGGTGTCCAGGTCCTTGGCCGCGGTAGTGCCGGCCCGCTTCAGGTCGTTCAACAGCTCCGTCTTTATACGGCTGATCGGTCTTCTTGGACCACGCTATGGCCTCGTCTATAGGCATTTCGGACCGTTCGAACGGCTGGTCGGCCTTTATGACCTTGCGCATGGCGGCCTCTATCTTGTCGAAGTCCTCTTCGGAAACTTGTCGCCCTGCCCAGGTCTATGTCGTAATAAAAGCCGTCTTCCACCGCCGGACCGACGCCGAACCTGGCCTTCGGCCACATCTGTTGCACCGCCGCGGCCATGATATGCGCCAAGCTATGCCGCATAGCCTCCATATCGCCGGATTTTCCCTTGTGGCCGCTCATTGTTTTTAAGTATAACACCCTATAAAAACAAAGAGGGTTGAATGACCTCGCATATCATTCAACCCTCCTGCGACAAGCTTTGTCGGGACAAAACAGTCTCGGCAAAACTTCACCTGTAACGACAGAGTATAGCAGGGCTAGTACTATGTGGCTAGCCTATTTATGCTGTAATTCTCACATTTACACATGGGGATAACTATTTCTGATTGATACCATGGATGGTATATCCGGTAACCATCTTGCGTGTATAACCGGTTTCCTGTAATGTTATCCCTGCTAAGACGGGCGATTAGCTCATTTGGCTAGAGCGCCGCATTGACGTTGCGGAGGTGATAGGTTCGAATCCTATATCGCCCACCAAGCCTTACCTACCCCTGTTATAAATACTTTGTTCAGCCCATAGGGGCTTGACCCGGAGCCTGCTCTTATATATACTTGTCCGAATTAAACAAAGGGACAGCGTATTCGTAAGCCTAGCGCTTTGGACGCATTTCAACTTTTTTACGAGGAATTGATTTCCTCGGACGCCAGCAACAACCGCGTACGCCGGATCCGCGCTACCTCCAGTAAGTAAGTAGCGGTCCGGGGTAAAGCCACCCGGGAGCCTGAAGGGCGGCCCGGGTTTTTATTTTGCTTGTGGTTTTAATAGCGCTATGTCAATATGTTGACATGGTTTGTGTATATTGCGGCGGCTACACGCGGGTGGCAAACTCCCGCCCCCAGCGCCGGAGCAACCGGGTGTGGCGCCGGCGGCGCTGCCTGGCGTGCAACGCCGTGTTCAGCACCGAGGAGGCCGCCCGGCTGGAAGCGGCCTGGCAGGTATCAGACTCCGAGAGGCATTTAACGGCCTTCTCGCGGGACAAGCTCTTCATCAGCGTATATGACAGCTGTCAGCACCGTAAGACCGCTCTGAGCGACGCTGAGGGCCTCACGGAGACCGCCATACGCAAGCTGGCGGCCCACGTCAAAGGCGGTACGGTCGATAAAAGTGACATAACGGGGGTCGTACAGGTAGCGTTGAACCGCTTCGACAGGGCCGCCAGCGTTCATTACGAAGCCCGCCACAAGGGCTGACCGGCGTCTAGGAGCGGGCCAGGCGGCGGCGCAGGCGCTTGATCGGCCCTGCCCGGCCGGCGGCGCTTACCGTGGCATGCTCAGTAACGTCGAACTTGCTCAGATAGCGGCGGGTCATCAGACGGGTCTGGGAGTTAAAGGCGGCCAGACAGCCGTAGGCCACGCTGGTGACCGGCAGAAAGACCCACTGGGTAAGCAT